>CAJUMF010000009.1 GCA_910586965.1 uncultured Dorea sp.
TACCACTTTTTCATCTGGAAAAAAACACATTTTCAACTAACTTTGGAAAGACTCTATTTTTTGCAAAAAAGTATGTAAAATTTTTCGGACATGGAAAAAAGCTGCCTCATCAGCAGCCTTTTTCCCTTCCTGCCCTCACATACCGTTGCTTTGAACTCTTAGGCTTATCCGGCAAAGTCAGGTTGAGCTTTCCGGACTTCACAAGAGGATCCACGATATTCTGCATCGTATGCGTCCGGGATTTCCCGGTAAATGCAATCAATTCTGAACGTGACCTCGGCACAGAGCAAAACTCCAGAATAGATTCTTCGGAAGTAATATTTTCTTTAAAATAATCATTTTTCATCACGACCTTAAATTCGCCGTGGGAGACACTGAAAACCGGGGCGGGCAGTCCTGCGCCCGCAAACTCTGTCCGCATTGTCGGAATGCCGGAGTAGCGGTTCTCCGTCACTTTCAGCAGTTCAAGCAGATTGGCAAGCACGGCATTTCTCGTCTCAGGATGGACTTTCCCCAGAGCGTCAATGGATATCCGCCCGTACAGCCCGCCGCTGCTTTGTACCTCCATCCGGTCGCGGTACATCTCGAGCCGTATGGGAACATTTTCAGTATGAATACTGTAATCCCGATGTACAAGCGCGTTTAATATTGCCTCGCGGACGGCTTTCATCGGATACTCCGGCTTGTCCGTCCTGCGCCCTTCATCGTCGATGATTGTCTTTGTCCTGCTGTTTTTCCGGACAAATTCCACCGCCTCCTCAAGCATATCGGGAATCGCCCCGGTAATCCGCTTATTATCGATAAAACGTTCCCCGCCGCTGCCCGTCTCCCCCATCTGCGTTCCCGGAAGACATACGGCCGTGATGCAAAGCTGCGGAAAATAAGCCTGCGGATATCTGGAAAATGCGAAAAGCCCCGCAAGCGTAGGGATATTTTCAAACGTCACGCCCATAAGTTCCAGTATCTCACTGTCCGTCACATGTTCCGCAAGGTTTTTCCGCTCCCGTTTTACTGCTGCCAGATAGTCTTCCAGACGCTCTTCGTCAAAAAGATGCATCTTTGCATTGTCCACCGTCCGGACATCATCGCGTATCCTTTTTCGGAATGCCTCATAACTGTAGATTTCATATTCGCTCATAGGCTCATCCGACTCGCCCTCCCGCACATAAGAACCCCTGATCCGCCCAACACCTTTATAGAATACCGGACGCTCTGCGATATCCGCACTTGGGATTTCCGCCGAAACGACCACCTTCCCGTCCATCTCGCATACGGTAAATAAAGCTCTGACTGCAGGCTCCATCTGCTTGCACTGTTCCGTCACCTTCTTCTGCAAATCCTGCGGGTCGTAAACCCCTTTCACTCTATAATCGTCACTTTCGTCCACTCCGAAGATGATAATGCCCCCTTCATCCTGATTCGAGAAAGAAGACAGCGTATCAAACAGCCTTGTGGGGCATCCCCGCTCCGCCAGTTTCAGCTCTACCGTTTGCTTTTCAGTCTTTTGTCTTTGAATATCACGCACAATCCCCTTTAATGTTTCTGCCTGCATAAGTAGAATCCCCTTTCTGTTCATAGTATACCCAAATTTCACTACTTATGCAATAAGTTTGATAACTGTTTTTCAAATTTTGATAACTATTTTTCAGAGTTTGTTAAGTAATATCGTGATTTTGATAACTATTTTTCAAATTTTGACAACCGATTTTCCTACAACCTCACTCCGCCCTTGATAACTTCCTTTATCTCAAGCTCCTTATCAAGCAGCACTGCATCTGCCTTTTTCCCCGGTGCGATAGAACCGTAGTTTCCATATTCCCCGATGGCTTTTGCCGGATTCATCGTGGCACATGCCACCGCCGTCTCAAGGGGAATCCCCATCTTCTTTACCGCCGTCCGCATACAGTCCATGAGATTCGTCGCAGAGCCCGCAAGAGCCCCGTTAGAGGCAAGGGTCGCCCGGTTCCCCTGTACATCCACTTCAAGACCGCCCAAAAGATACCGTCCGTCCGGCATCCCGGTTGCCCGCATACTGTCGCTGATCAAGATCATCCGCTCCCCGCCCATCATCTTGAACGTTGCCCGCACAACGGACGGGTGGATATGCACACCGTCGCAGATAAGCTCTGCATTTACATGAGGGCTGTCCGACACCGCTCCCACTACCCCCGGCGTCCGGTGGGTAAATACCGGCATGGCATTGTACAGATGGACTGCATGGTTCGCTCCCGCGTCAAATGCTGCCTTTGCCGTGTCGTAATCCGCATTGGTATGGGCGAGAGAGACATTTACCTTATCTTTCACCTGCTCAATGAAGGACACAAAATCCCCGTTCCGCTCCGGCGCAATGCCTACGAACTTCACCAGCCCCTTTGACGCATCCAGAAACTTCCGGCAGATATCCGCGTCGCAGGGGATGATGTTGCGCTCATCCTGGGCGCCTTTCTTTTCCACACTGATAAACGGGCCTTCCATGTTGACACCGAGCAGGTCTGCCGCCGGCGCGAGTTTTCCTTCCCCGTCTTTTTGTGCCGTATCCTTACCGGCATAGGATGCCCCAACCGCGAGAATCTTCGTAAGCTCTTCCACCGGGAGGGTCATGGTCGCCGGGCAGATTCCGGTCACGCCTACGGATGCCTCGTATCTGGCAATCTCCTCAATAGCCTCCTCCGTGCCGTCGCAGAAATCATAGCCCTTGCATCCATGGAAATGAATGTCAATCAGCCCCGGAATCGCATACGCGCCCCCGCCGTCTATAACTTCTTCCTCTGCCGTCTGCATTACCGCCGCCTGTCCATCCTGCGTATCCTCCGGCTGCCGCGCCCATTCTGCGCCCAGCAGCACCTTATCGAATCTTCCGTCCTTAATCACCACCGCGCCGTCCGCAAACGTCTTTTCCTCCGTGTAAACCTTCACATTTTTAATAATCATCACTCTTCACTCCTTCCAATGCCTGCAAAGTATAATCATGAAATGTCTCTTTTTTATATTTATCCTGCTCCACATAGCAGGAATAAATAATATCGACCATAACCAGTATGGGAAACTGGGGAGAGATGACATTGCCGTAATTCAGATGCTTTAACGAAGGAATCAGCACCACTTCGTCACAAAATTCATCGAATTCCCCCTTGTTGTGCGCCGTAATCAGCACCGTCTTCGCGCCCCTCCGATGTGATTCCTTAAGAAAATACCGGACAGCCTCCTGCCCGCCGCTGATACTGATGCCGAATATCAGGCTCCGCTCATCCCGGAACACCGTCTGCATCCGCATAATATCCGTATCCCTGACCGAGTTGATATCCACGCCGATACGCATAAACCGCATCTCCATCTCATCCGCCGCAAACCCGGAACTTCCCGTTCCGCACACAAACACACGCTCCGCCTTATTCAGATACCGGGCAATCCGCCCCACCTGCGCCTCATCCATCAGGCTGTAAGTCTTATTTAAAAGCTCCTGATAGGCATTTAAGACCATCCGCGTATTCCCGGTGATGGACTCGTCTTTCTCCACAAAAGTCTTCTCGTACTGGTACACGAATTCACGGTAGCCCCGGTATCCGCATTTCTTCGCAAACCGTGACAGCGACGCCTCCGAAACGAACAGTTCTTCCGCCACTGCCTTTGCTGAAAAATCTACTTCCTTCCGGTTCTGTATAAAAAAATCCGCAATATTCTTCTCCACCGTTGTAAAATTATCGTAATTTGATTCAATAATCGGCACTACCGACTTCACATAGTATTCCATCTCATCCTCGCTTTTACTCCTGTATCAAGACTCAGGCAACGCCGCGCTTTCATACTGATTCCGCCAGATTATCTGCTGTCAGTTCTCCGGGTGACGCCGCCGGAAATGATAGAACGCCCCCAGCATCCCCGCATCATTCCTGTGCTTTGCAAAGGCAAGCCTCGTATGGCGGGCAATTCCTGAAACCAGATATTTTCCGATTGCCGCCTCGATTCTATCCCGCAGAAATTCCTCCTGCGCCATAATCCCTCCGCCGAGAACCACAATCTCCGGGTTCAGCACATAACAGATGTTGGCAATTCCCTGCCCCAGCACATCCGCCATCTCGTCAATGGCGCGGATGCACAAGCCATCTCCCTTTTTCGCACTTTCAAAGATGCGGTAGCCGCTCCAGCGCTCCGGCGGCTCCTTTTTCCATCCCGCCACCTTCTTTGACAGGATGCTGGCTGCCCCGAGCGTCTGAAAATCACTGTCTCTCATGCTCATATACCCCACCTCGCAGGCGCTACCGGAAAATCCCCGAAAGACTTCCCCGTCAATGACAATACAGCCGCCAATCCCCGTTCCTACGGTAAGCATAAGGGAAATCCGGCTGCCCGCCGCCGCACCCGAGACACTCTCCGCAAGCCCGGCGCAGTTCACGTCATTTTCCACCTCGCAGGGAATCCGGAAACGCTCCTCCATCGCCTTCTTGTACTCCGTTCCCGCATAATCCGGAATGAGCGGAGCCGCATAGGTAATCGCACCCTTTTCAACATCCACCATTCCCGCCGTCGATATGCAGATACCGCTAATCTTCTCCTTCGAAGAAAGCTGCCCCGCAATCCCCAGCACCGTATCAAGAATCGCCGGGCCGCCCCTTTGCGCCTCCGTCTTCATCGTACTCCTGCTTAAAATCTGACCGTCACCGCCGATAATCCCATACTTAATCGCAGTTCCGCCAATGTCAATGCTAATATATCTCTTCATAAATACTCTGCCTGTCTTTCATTATAATATATCCCCCCAAAAGGGTCAAAGTTTTTTGGAGGGAGGACGGTGATTGGGTCAGAGGGTTCCTCACGCAAACCGGGACAACGCTGCGATGAACTAACTGCTAACTGCGGCTAAAGCGTTCGGGAATGCCCTCACGCCTAAGCCTTTGTAAGCAGTGGATTTCATCTCCGCTAAAAGCGCCCCTCCAACGTTTGCTAAGAGGAACCCCCAGCCCCAATCACCTGTGCATCGCCTGCCCAAAAACGCTCCGGCGGCGGCGGGCGCACGCCAAGGGAATCGGCAGCGCGGTAGTTTGTTTATATCGGTAAAATATTGATATTCACTCCGCAGCCAAACCACTCCCCACTAACCACCGCAGCCCCCTCTCGCCCGCCAAGCCCCCCACTCACTCCCGCCGATTTTCAAGTTTTATATACGGCTTTCGATGCACAGCCCCGGCGGCGGGATAAGTCGCCGGAACCCGTAAAAAACGTCGGCACTTAGCGAAACACATATGCCAGCCGAGTTTACGAGACTGGCATATGTGTTGAGGTTAGTACCGCTACGTTTTTTCAGAGCGAGAGCGCGGTGACGAGACTTATCCCGCCGCCGGGGCGTCCTCCCCCGAAATCCCCCCTATATAACAACCTTAAAAATCCCTTTCTTAATGGTTTCAGGTTCTTCTACCTGCACTGCCGTCCGATGCCCGTCGCTTGGGTAGCACACGAGGAAATCTCCTTCCCGCAGCACCACTGACGCGTTCTTTTCTCCTTCCATAGGGAGGAAGTCGTCTTCTTTTACATACTCTTTAAGTTCCATGTTCTGGATAAAGTTCACGTCAATCTGCTCCTGTCCTTTCAGCATTACATGGACGTCCAGGTAATCTTTATGCGCCTCCCAGAAACGATTCTCGGCTGCGGTGGTGGTGTATTCCACCACATTGACGAACAGCCGCTCACCGTCGATTTCGTGAGTGCCTTTCTCGTAGGACGCAAGGTCATGGTCTTTCAGGTACGCAAAGCATTTTTTCACAGAATTCTCTAAAAATCCAAACTCTTCCAGATGGTTTATATTTCCGAATATCATAAGTTAATCCTCCTGCACATTGTAGATAGTGGTGTGCGGCGCGGGAACGGACGTATCTTTCTTTACCATTCTCCAGATGATGCTTGCCGGGATTCCCACGACTAAAGAAACGGCGATGGAGATGATTGAGTAGGACCAGATGGACACCGCCTCTGCCGGAACGAAGTATTTGATGCCTACCATCACTGCGGATGCCGCGATAAACGCCATTGTCGCGCCGAATGTATTGGCTACCTTTGTAAATGCTCCGAGGATAAATGTCCCGATCAGGATTCCAAGCACCAGTCCCATGAACCCGTTGAACCACTCATATGCCGATTTCACGCCGCCGTTTGCAAGAACCATGGAAACGATGATTGCAAACACACCTACGATCAGAGACACATACTGCCCGATTTTTGTCTGTTTCTCAAAGCTTAATTCCTTCTTCGTCAGCCGCGCCTGGATGTCCAGCGTCCAGCTTGACGCTACAGAGTTAAGACCCGTTGACAGCGTAGACTGTGACGCCGCGTAAATCGCCGCAAGGAGGATTCCCGTTATGCCTACCGGGAGCTCAAAAGCGATGTAGGATGCGAAAATCTGATCCTGCGCCGCTGCCGGGGGAAGTGCATTCTGCTGGTAGAAGACGAAAAGCCCTGTACCGATCAGGTAGAACACCGTCGCGATGAAGATGGAGAGCGCCCCGTTTGTCAGCATCATCTTGTTCAACTTCTTCGTGTCTGTAGTCGTGGTGAAACGCTGCACGATATCCTGGCTTGACACATAGGAGCCCATCGTATTGAATCCCGCTCCCACGATCATGATAAACACGCTGTCTTTCAAAATGTTGATGTCAAAAATCGGCTGGTCAACTGCAAGGAATTTGTGTTCATTTGCCAGCGCACCGAACACCGCACCGATTCCTCCGTCAATATGCGCGAGAAGGAATACCAGCGCAAAGGTCACTCCGATGAGCAGTACGGAGCCCTGGATGAAATCCGTCCAAAGCACGGACTTAAGGCCGCCGGTGTAGGAGTAGATAATCGCAATCACACCCATAATGATGATCAGGACATTTACGCTGATTCCGGTAAGGCTGCCAAGCACCATACACGGCAGATACATGATAATGGACATACGGCCCACCTGATAGATGATGAACATCACAGCTCCCAGCACTCTAAGCCCCTTGCTGCCGAACCTGAGCTCCAGATAGTGATACGCAGTGTCGATGTCAAGCCTGCTGTAAATGGGCAGGAAAAACCGAATTGTCAGCGGAATCGCCAGCAGCATTCCAAGCTGTGCGAACCACATGATCCATGTTCCGGCGTAGGAGTTGCCCGCCAGTGACAAAAATGAGATCGGACTTAATAATGTAGCAAATATGGATACGGAAGTCACCCACCATGGCACGGTTCCGTCACCTTTAAAATATTCTTTTCCCTTCATCTCCTTCTTCGCGAAGTGAAGGCCGGCGAACAATACTGCTGCCAGATACACAACTAAGATAACCAGGTCGATCATTGTAAATCCCTGCATTGCTTTTCCCTCCTTGTATTTTTTTATCCCAGATATTTTTCCTTTGCATCACGAATCATCCTTGCAGCCTCTTCTGCAACTGCCATGTCTTCCTTTACCAGAGCCGGCAGCGGCTTTCTCACCCCGCCCAGGAACAGATTCTCATTGAGCTTAAGAATCTCCTTGATCACGCCGTACATATTGCCGCGGGCGGAGCACATCTTGTAGATGATTTCATTGACTGCATACTGGAGTTCCTTTGCCCTTCCAAGCTCTCCTTCCCGCACCAGCTCGTCCATCTTCAGGAACAACTCCGGCATCGCCCCGTATGTGCCGCCGATGGCGCCCTCCGCTCCGATCACCCTGCCGCTGATAAACTGCTCGTCCGGCCCGTTGAAGATTACATAATCATCTCCGGCTGCCGCCTTAAACATCTGGATATCCTGAACCGGCATGGAGGAATTCTTGACACCGATCACATTCGGATTTTTTCTCATCTCCGCGAAAAGGTTCATGGTGAGGGCTACGCCTGCAAGCTGCGGGATATTGTAGATGACAAAATCCGTGTTCGGCGCCGCAGAGCTGATATCATTCCAATACTGGGCGATGGCGTGTTCCGGCAGACGGAAATATATAGGCGGGATGGCCGCGATCGCGTCTGCTCCCACACTCTCCGCGTGACGTGCCAGCTCCATGCTGTCCTTCGTGTTGTTACATGCTACATGGGCGATTACCGTAAGCTTGCCCTTTGCCGCCTCCATCACATTTTCAAGGACAATCTTTTTGTCCTCTACGCTCTGGTAGATGCACTCGCCGGAAGAGCCGTTTACATACACGCCTTTAACGCCTTTCTCCACAAAATATCTGGCAAGTGCTTTTACACCTTCCGGGCTTATGCTGCCCTCCTCGTCATAACATGCGTAAAATGCCGGGATAACGCCTTTGTACTTCTCAAGATTCCTCATGGTTTTTCTCTCCTTTTCTTTTTTTGTTTTTGTGATTTATGTGATATCTAATCGAGCACCTTGGAAAATTCCTTTGTGATGAGCTGCGGCCTTGTGATTGCTGAGCCTACTACTACGCTGTAAGCGCCAAGCTCGATGACCCGTTTCACTTTCTCAGGCGTATTGATATTCCCCTCCGCGATGACCTTATGTTTCGCTTTGGCGATAATCTCCCGCAGAATCCGGAAATCATCCTCCTCAATCCGGTCGCCCTCGCTCTCCTCGGTGTATCCTACCATCGTCGTCCCGATGAAATCAAAGCCAAGCTCATCGGCATAAAGCGCCTCCTCCACCGTGGAGCAGTCCGCCATCCAGAGCTGACCCGGATACTTCTCCTTCGCCTGCCGGAAGAAATCATCAAGCGTCACATTCCCCGGCCTTAATCTCCCCGTGGCATCCAGCGCGATAATCTCCGCCTTTGCCTCTATCAGCTCATCCACTTCTTTCATGGTCGGTGTGATGTAAACTTTGCTGTCCGCATAATCCCGTTTCACAATCCCGATGATAGGGAGGTCTGCATTATGCCTGATTTCCATAATGTCTTCTTTCGTGTTGGCGCGGATGCCGAATGCGCCCCCCTCCTTTGCCGCCAGCGCCATCCTTCCCATGATGAAAGAAGAGTGGAGCGGTTCGTGAGGTAATGCCTGGCAGGAAACGATAAGTTTCCCTTTCAGGCTTTCTACTTTCTGTTCTGTCATTTATCTTGCCCTCCTTTTGTTGCTTTAAGTATATCATCACAGTTTTTATTTTCAATATCTTTTTCCTCTATAGAAAGTTCTTTCATTCTTTTTCAAACATGCCTGTTTTTAGCCCTTTACACGCAGACTTCTATTAGTAAATTTGCACAAATAAAAGTACTTTCTTTCCACAACTGAAAGTATCTCCAATTCTGCTGATTTTTATTGAAATTCCTAATTTTGCTGATATACTTATAAGAAAAGGACATTGCTGACAGAAAGTGGAAACTGTGAGCATATGGAAGAGAAAGGAAATGAAAGGTATGGTTATTTGCAGAGCAAAAGATTACAAGGAGTTAAGCAGGAAGGCAGCGAACATTATTTCCGCACAGGTAATCATGAAACCGGACTGTGTGCTGGGGCTTGCCACCGGTTCTTCTCCTGTCGGAACCTATGAGCAGTTAATTGAATGGTATAAAAAAGGCGATTTGGATTTCTCAAAAGTATCCAGCATCAATCTGGACGAGTACAAGGGGCTTGACCCGGAAAATGACCAGAGCTACCGTTACTTTATGAACACCAACTTCTTTAACCATGTAAATATCGACAAGGCAAACACCTCTGTTCCAAACGGCTTAGAGCCGGACGCGGACAAGGCATGTAAAGATTACGATGCAATCATCGAAAAGAGCGGCGGCGTAGACTTACAGCTCTTAGGCCTGGGACACAACGGCCACATCGGATTTAACGAGCCGTGCGATATCTTCCCCTGCGGAACTCACTGTGTAGACCTAACCCCAAGCACCATCGAGGCCAACAAGCGTTTCTTCGAGTCCGAGGCAGACGTTCCCCGCCAGGCTTACACGATGGGCATCGGCAGCATCATGAAAGCGAAAAAAATCGTCGTTGTCGTAAGCGGCGAGGATAAGGCAGAGATTCTTAAGAAAGTCGTATGCGGCCCGATTACTCCCGAAGTTCCGGCATCCGTGCTGCAGCTCCACCCGGATGTGACAATCGTAGCGGACGAGGCTGCGCTGTCCAAGATGTAGGAAGGGCTGTGCAATGTATAAGAATATTGAAAAGCAGACAAAACTCAGGCTGAAAGACCAGATTGACTACCAGCCTCACCAGGTGGTCAGCAAAACGCTGGTACAGAATGAAAAAATGGGCGTTACCCTGTTTTCCTTTGACAAGGACGAGGAAATCTCCACCCATGCGGCGGGCGGAGACGCTATGGTGACAGTCCTTGAGGGAACCGGGCGGTTTACGGTGGACGGGGAAGTGTTTATCCTGACCGAAGGGGAGACGCTGATCATGCCCAAAGATATCCCCCATGCAGTATATGGGGAAGAGAAGTTTAAGATGAAACTGACTGTTTCCTTTTAAATACTTTTATATACCCATCTGACAAAAGAAGGAATGTAGGCTGTTTGCGGCATACATTCCTCTTTTGCTATATAATTTTGCAGCTCTCGTCTCATTTGCTGACATCATCTCAAAATATCATTTCAAAAGCCCGCTCTCAAAAAAGAGGCAATATCCCAGGATACACCACGGTTTTCCAACCATGATAATGGTGACAAATTTCCGGATGCTCATCTTCGTGATTCCGGTAAAGTAACAGAAAAAATCATCCGGAAACAGGGGCAGCACCATAATAAAAAGTAAAAATGCCGTATAAGATTTACTCTCAGCCGCCCACACCGACCATTTCTCGTACCGTTTTCCCGGAAACATCCTGCCCACAAGCGCGCTCCCGTATTTCTTTGCCAGCAGGAAAGCAATGACGGAACCCGCGGATATCCCGATATAGCTGCACCAGAAACCTCCCGCCCAGCCAAATAAAACTGCTCCTGCCACACAGCCTAAAAATCCGGGAAGTACCGGAAACACTACCTGCGCCGCCTGGAGAGCGGTAAGGGCAATCGGCGCCAGCATACCAAATTCCGAGATATACTGCTGCAAAGTTTCTACCGAATCAAATCTACCGTCCAGATATGCCTTAAATAATACGATGCAGAACGACGCACATACCGCCAAAAGCCCTGCCGATATCCACCTGCGCGCCTGTTTCCATCCATCCTTCTGCTTTTCCATCACCGCCACCCCGCTTTCTATCGTTACCTATAGGATAGCAGCTCTTTCTTAAACATCCTGGAAACATTTCTTAAAGAATACCGAAAATGTTTCTTAAGAAAAATGAAATATCCCCGCACAAAAGCTTTACATTAAAAATGCAGCTACCCTATTCGGATAACCGCATTTTTTCTATCACACAGCTATGTTTTTTCGTCTTTGTACTGTAATTGATGCCTACCAGCAAAACCTCTCCGTCATAGCCAAATTGCCGGGCAAACTGTATATAATTTCTCTCTTTCATCTGCGTAACGGCACCTTCGGCGCTTTTGTCCCATTTTAATTCAACGATAAGCGCCGGTTTTCTTGAAATCTTGTCGGGTACAAAAAGCAGATTAGAGTATCCCTTTCCACTTGCCAGTTCTTCAAATTTCAGATAATGATCCATGCAGCTAAGATATGCCATAATAACTACCGAACGGAGTGCCTGCTCATTATTATAATTCTGAGGAGACGTACTCGTTCCATGCACTTCTTCCAATATCTCCGCAACAGTGTCTGCGTCCATTTGAAGTGTCGCATCCAACATCCTGTCAGAACGCCGGATTGCTTTCACAAGCTCCTGCCTCCTGCCGTTTTTTACTGCCCGTATAAATTCCTCCCGCACTTCCTCATTCGGGATAAAAACTTCTTTCCTGTCACTGTCATACGCCAGATAACCCAGATGGACCAGCAGCGTAAACACATCATCCCCGCTGCTCATGGAAGTCATATCATTCTGAAATGTTCCGGTATCAATCCTGAGCCGCTGTCCGCCGAGCATATCTACAATCGCATCTTTCAGCCCGTCAAAATTCAAGTCAATATATGTCCTGAGTGATTCGTAGGTTTCTGTCTGTGTCCAATAATTGTTGAATTTCCGGTTGATCACTGCCTCCATGATAGATTTGGGGTTGTAGATATGTCTGGTATTATCAAAGTAATATCCGTCATACCATCTGCGTGCCTTTGCAAAGTCAAGCCCATACTCACTGCATAAACTTTTAACTTCCTCTTCCGTAAAACCCGCAAACTCCGCCAACGCCCCCGGCTCCAGCATTGTAAACTCACAGAAATCCGTCAGCGCAGACTGCGTTCCGTACTTCTTAATCGGCAAAATACCTGTCATATAGGCACCCTTAATCATCTGTGCTGTCTGGCTGCTTTTAAACAGACTACGCAGCAATTGAATATATGCATGCTGCACCTTTTCATTCGTCTTGGCCTCACGAAACAGTGCATCCCATTCATCAATGATAACAAAAAATTTCTTTCCCGTTTTTGCATTGACCTGTAAAAGAGCTTTAGATAACGCCTTCACATCATCCCTGATACACCCCGGAAAGTTCTCCTTTAACTCTTCAATCACATCTTTCTGTATGTCATTAACCGTCTCTTCAATATCTTCTGCTGTCGAAATAAATGATGTAACATCCAGAAACAATACGTCGCATTGGTTTAAATACTCATGGAATCTTCCGTCTTTATCATGTGCAATCTTAAGATTTTCTAATAAGCCTTCCGAATCAGCCTCTCTGGAATAGTACGCTGAAAGCATCCTTGCAGAAAACGACTTTCCAAAACGCCTTGGGCGGCTGAAACAGGTCAGCATCCTGTCACTCTCCATCACACTGTTCGTATAAGCAATCAGTTCAGATTTATCTACATACATCCCTCTTTTCAGGATTGCCTTAAATCCATCTGACGGAGGATTAAGATAAATACCCATTTCTTTCCACTCCCTTCCTTGTAAATCCAAACGCATTCCGGCATGTTTTACTGATTATACTATATACAACACACAAAAACAAGAAATACACCTTGATTCCACGTAAAAAGGAGCCGTCTCCGACTCCCTTAACATGCATAAAAATCATATCTCTTACCCTTTACCTGACAGCGCCTTCCCCGCCCATGAGCGCAGTCATCTCCTCGATGCGCTCTAAGGGAAACGGCGGTTCACACAGCGGTTTCATCGCGATGGACATCAGTTTCATCGGATTATCGTCCGCCGCTACGCGGTTCGACGACAGTTCGCCGCATCTGCGGCATCGATGGATAATTGCCCACTCGCCGTTCTTCCGCACCCATACGGCAACCGGCTCCATAATCCCTCCGCAGTCAGACGCCCTGTCGCCCGGTTCAACGTCTACATGAAGGCTGCTCAGACAGTTCGGGCAGTGGTTGCGGTGTCCTGTTCCTGCACTGCCTGGCACTACCATCCACCCGCAGACCTTGCAGGTAAACACTTCCTTGCAGGCGTGGGTTTTGTAATAATTTTTTTCGTATTTTTTCCGTTTATTTTCCCGGTTCATTGATTTTTCCTCCTGAAAGTCTTTTATCCAAGTCCTCCGGGAGGTTTGCCGAATTATTGTATGCAAGCCTCCCGGCTCGATACAATAGCACATCCGTTGTTCTTCAAACAGCATTCCCCTTTCTGTCTCTTGCTCCCCGGCAAATTGCCGGCTCATTAAGTATAACATACAAGAAATGCTCTGGCAATATGAACCTCTTGTTTTAACAGATTTTATAAAAATCTTAATCAAATCTTAGTCATGAATCTTCCAGCTATTGAGGAATTTCGCCGTCTCCGGCGCGCTGTGGTCGATAATCTCGCTGTGCCCGAGATCCAGCTTTCCGATTTCTTCCATATCTTCTGCATTCAGTGTGAAATCCCAGATATCAAAGTTTTCTTCCATGCGCTCTTTGTGGGTAGATTTGGGGATGACTACAACGCCTCTCTGGGCATTCCACCGAAGGGCTGTCTGCGCCGCCGTCTTCCCGTACTTTGCACCGATACGGGTCAGCACCGGATGCGTGAAGATACCGTGCTTTCCTTCTGCCAGCGGCCCCCATGCCTCCGCCTGCACGCCGTATTCTTTCATCGTCTCTAACGCTCCTGTCTGAGCAAAAAACGGATGAATCTCCACCTGGTTCACCGCCGGAACAACCTTTGCGTTGATGCACAGGTCTGCCAGCCTCTCCGGATAGAAATTGCACACGCCGATTGCCCGAATCTTTCCTTCCTCATACAGTTCCTCCATCGCCCTCCAGGAGCCGTAATAGTCATTCATAGGCTGGTGAATCAGATACAGGTCGATATAGGCAAGCCCCAATTTGGAAAGCGACACCTGAAATGCTTTTTTCGCATTCTCATACCCCGCGTCCTGAATCCAGAGCTTTGTGGTGATAAAAAGCTCCTCCCGGGCAATGCCGCTTTTCCTTATCGCCGCACCCACAGCCTCCTCGTTAAAATACGCCGCCGCAGTGTCAATCATCCGATATCCCGCCGCCAAAGCGTCACCGACCGCCTGCTCGCACACTGCCGCCTCCGGCACCTGAAACACGCCGAACCCTTCCAATGGCATCTTTACTCCGTTATTCAGTGTTACATATTCCATCCCTAATACCTCCAAATTTTTCATATTTTTCTGTTGATACATCCTTAGCGGACATGAGCCATATGTTCCTCCGTCCACTGGAAGTATTATCACACGGAAAATGCAGAATGTACACTACATGATATTTATACAGCATAACTATTTGCTTATGCTTATTGCTGTTTATACTCTTCATTTATACGCACTTGTCATTTCTCCGGATTTCGTATATACTCGGGTTTGTAAATGAAATTTAATCAGAATATAAAGGAGATTTTCCATGGATGTAACACAGATGCAGTATTTCAAAATCATTGCAGAGACCAATTCTCTCACAAAAGCGGCGGAGATGCTGCATATTTCCCAGCCCGCCATGAGCGCTATGCTGAAGAAATTCGAGGAAGAGCTTAATGCCGAATTATTCCACCGCAGCCCCAACCGGATTCACTTAAATGAGGCCGGGGAAATCGCATTAATCCACATAAACAATATCCTGCGGAACATTGAGCAGATGAAAACCGACGTACAGAGCGCAGCACAGAAAAACCTCACCCTATCCATCGCTTTCCCCGACAGAGGCATCCAGTGGTTCTTCGTTCCCCGCTTTTCTCTTGCCTGCCCGGAAATTGCGGTCAGCGCAGAGCTTTACGAGGGAGATGAGGCCGAGAGGCTTTTGACTGAGCGGACATACGACCTGGTGATAACGCCCCGGAAGATATCCGCTCCCCATATCCAGTGCGTACCCTTCCTGCCGGACAGGGTATACTTATCTGTGCCTTCCTCCGGCAGCCTCGCAGGACTTAAGAGCATTTCTTTAAAAGACATCCCGGCGCAGCCTCTCCTTCACCCGCTGATTGGAGGCTATTTTGTCACGCAGATTGAAAAGATTATCACGGAAAATCATCTTCCTGTCACACTTATGAAAAATGATTTCGGCATCATCCAACACCTGATCCGCACGACAAATTTTCTTGCAACTATATCCGAATTATCCGCAGACCTTCGAAATGACGGGAGCCATCGGACGCTGATTCCGCTGGATGACCCTGAACTTAACGTGACCTATCATGCGTCGTACCTGACAGGGAATAAGCAGAAAGTACAGAAGGTTTTCGAGTGGAAAAAGGAGTGCCTCCCTGCGGAGACACTCCCATAGATTTCTACATATCAAACATTTTCAATGTATCTGCAACTTCCTGGGCATTGCACCCTACCTCTCCCGCAATCTGTTCGATTGTGAAATCAGGATTTCTTTTGGCCTCCCGAAAAATTTTTACAGTCAGGAACCGTCCTTCTGCACGCCCTTCTGCACGCCCTTCTGCACGTCCTTCATTTCTTATTGTCTTCGCCTCATATTCCAACACTTTTCCACCCATAACAGATTTCACTCCTTCCCTGACAGAATCGTATTTCTTCGCAATATGTTCCAACACCCTATTAGACATATCGATAATTGTACATCTGGAATATTCACTGATTTCGCCCAGATTCTGTAACTTTTCAAGTTCGTCTTTTATCTGTTCATATTCCTGTTTTAATAATTCCAGCTTTTTCGCATCCTGCTCATATTCTTCAAATCTTTTCTCATGAGAAAAAATATAAAAAGGAATCAAAAATAAAAGCTTTTTCTGAAATATCTCCTCTATTGTATACTGCTGAGACTTCATTACCGGAATTTCATATACAAGACTTCCTCCCGGCGTTACCATCTTTATCTTCATTTTATCCGGCGTAGACACATTGCACCGAAGAAATAATACTGCTGAATGCGGAAAAGTCACCGTAAGGATACTGTCTTTAATCATTCCTTCATCAAGCGCAATCTGAGTATCGTATTCAAAAATTCTCACCAACATACTGTCATCTGTACTGCTCTGGCATTCCAGATGGTACTTTTTTGATTCTCTGCCCAGTATTCTAAAACTGGTATCTGTAATCCGTTCTTCCTCGTTCCCGTCTTGTCGATTCATAAAATGCTCATTCACAGAAAATACAATCTCTTCTTCTCCAGAATAATGTTCATGAAAAACCTCATTGAGCACGGGAATAATTAATCCGCTGCAATCATTTAACAGCGTACGGAACACATCATCATATGGCGTGCTCGTCAATTTAACCTCTCCCATTAAAATTTTCTCCTTCTTTCTATAGTTTACCATGTATTAAAGACTTACTCAATCTAATTTCTTATCTCTTCCGAAGAAATAATATATCCTCCATAAACATCCCGAGTTACCAAGTCTTTTCGGGAAATAAAGGGATGCACTCCGAAAAAGTACCGGAAGTCACACGTTTCTCCCGGAAACTCATGAAATTTTCCACCCATAGATTCCTCTTGACCGCCCTTACAAGCTCCTCCGCCTGTCTGACGTCACATTTATGTATATAGAGGGAGATGTGCCGGACTTGTCCGCTGCCCGCGCGCTCTTCCCCGCCGGATATAAGCCGTGACATAAGCTGCTCCGCGCTCATGCCGTCCTTCACCTTCTCTTCATACGGAATCCGCTGTCTCTCAAGCATATATTTTATCTTCCGGGCAAGCTCCGGCGAATCTGTCTGAATCAAGCATCTCTTCCCGAACATTTTTATCCTCCTGCTGCCCCGCGCCTTATTTTCTGCAATCCATACGGCAGCCATCTCTGCCGGGACATTAATCCCGGCAAGGCTTTTTCTTCTTAAAAAAGCTTTCTACTATATATAACGAATAAAATGTCCGTTTTGTGACAGGTTTTTTAAAAAAATTTTTAAATTCCGAATTTTTTCATTTCCTGCACAAACATTTCAAGCTCACTCAGCGGTTCACCCGGCGCAGCTTAATTTTGCACACATCGCAGATTTGCTTAAGACTGCTTTCAACAATCACGTTTGACACCCGGATTTCTTTCGGGGAACCGTATTCCAGGATAAAGTCTATGACCGTTTCCGCAAGCACTTCCGCTGCGTCGTCGTCCGGCTCTGTCATCTCAATCATCATAGCATTGCAATGCTTTCTCCAAATCCTGCATATGCTCCGAATAGCAGCAATGATGCCTCTTTTCTCATAATCGTCTCTCCTTAATCATATATTCGCCGCAGCAGATATTCATTGCTCTTCAGATAAGTATACCACATCTTTTGTTAAAATATTGACTTTTTCATGCCATTCACTTAATATACTGCATGGAGGATTTACATACCTATGAATGCCAAACATACATTTAATAAAAACATCTTATTTCTCCACATCGCTGTTATGCTCTTCGGGCTTTCGGGCGTTGTGGCACAGTTCGTCGAAGTCCCGGCGGTCATGGTGGCGCTGGGAAGGGTCGTCTGCTCTTCCCTGCTCTTATTTCTCATCGCTGCCGTAAAAAAAGACACCCTGAAACTAAATTCCGGGAAAGATTACAGGCTAATCGTCCTGACGGGAATCGTCATGGCTGTCCACTGGACGACCTTTTTCCAGTCGATACAGGTGTCTTCGGTGGCAATCGGTACCATTACCTTTTCCACCTTCCCGTTATTTCTGACTTTTATAGAGCCTTTCGTATTCCGCGAAAAGCTGAAAAAACAGAGCGTATTCACTGCGGTCATCCTGTTTGCCGGCGTACTTATCACCATCCCTGAGTTTTCCATGGAAAATAATACCACCGTCGGAATCATCTGGGGGATGCTCTGCAGTTTTACCTATGCGGTCATGACCCTTGCCAACCGATACTTTTCCGCCCGGTATAAGGGGCGCATCATCTGCCTGTACGAGCAAGGAACCGCCGCAGTAGTGCTCCTCCCCGCACTTTTTATCGTAAAGACAAGCTGGCGGGCTCAGGATATCGCCGGAGTCGCGTTCGTGGGATTCATCTGCACGGCATTTGCATATTCCCTGTATGTGTCCGCGCAGAAAAATGTCCGGGCGCAGACCGCCGGAATCATTTCCGGGATGGAGACCGTTTACGGGATTATCTACGCGCTGCTGTTTCTCGGAGAAATCCCAAGCGGGCGGGAGCTTGTGGGCGGCGCCGTAATCCTGGGAGTCGCCATGTACTCTTCCCTGAAAACAACCGGATAAATGCATACAACACATTTGGCGGGGATATGCTCCCCGCCATTTTTTAACGCTCGTATGCAAATCATCCATCCGTTATGCCTGGTAAAATATTACCCCAGATACACGATTTCTTCTTCTGGTTTCTCCGCCGGTTCCATCCGGATCGAATAGAGCATCGGCTGCTTGCTGCCAAAGGATGCCACCGCCTCATAGCCGAATTTCGCCTTGATATGCATCCACTGATGTTTAGGAATCTCCTGCTTACCCGGCAGCCGGCACGGGTATCCGTAATACCGGATATCGTCCGCACAGCAAGTCATAATCTTCCGCACCGGCACAAACATGTCCTCCGCCATCCCCTTTGGGCGGAAAGCCTGGGCGGTAAATTCAATTTCTTTATGAAGATACAGCTCCGGATGATCATATGCATCCACATACCAGATGCCGAAATCCTCATCCGCAATCACAATCCTGTCCTTCGTCACATCATAGGGCAAATCCTCTTTGGACGGCTGTATGATCTTCCCCTCCGGGTCTTCAAAGATAAGCTGCGCCATAGGATTCTGCACCTTAAGCGCCCTCCGAAATCCCGAACGGTCTACCTCCGGCGCGCAGCGGTTCACCACGATAAGTTCCGACTCCGTAAGCTGCTCCATAAGCATGTTCCGCATATTGGTAAGATACATATCCAAAGTTGTTCCGTCCACCGTGGAATACACGCCCTGCAGCTCCCAGTTCCTTGGATACTTGATGGAAAGCAGCTCTGTAAGTTTCCACATACCGTTATACTCAATAACTACCTGCGTTGGATGGTAATTTTTCTCACAGTTCTTAAAAAACTCTGCATTGAGCTGCCCGGGTTCCTCTATCTCTAAAAGAAACATATCTTTTGCATCCAGATAATCTTTCTGGTATTCTTCCTCGCCCTCCTCGCAGCGGATTAGGAGCGTAAGCCCCGGCTCAATCCACTCCTGCTCCATAAGAGTCTCTTTTACAAGGGTCGTTTTTCCGCTGTCTAAAAATCCGGTCACTACAAAAACCGGTATGGGTGCCTGTCCAAACATAGCAATGACCTCCGATAAATTGATGTTAAATATGGAACAATCCCGAAAGCTCTTCTTCCTTCAGAGCAGTTCCAATCACGCAGACGCGCCCCGTATAATCAGCCTGTCCTTCTCTCACTTCGTACTCTTCCGGAACAAGGTCAAACTGCCTCCAGCTCCCGTCCGCCATAGAAACGATTCCCTTCGAGCGGAGAATCGTGCCGTAAGCATCTGTTTCCGACAATGCCTTCACCAGATAATCAAGCTCCTCATCCGTATATTTATGGGCGGTCTCCCTGCCCCAGCTTGTAAACACTTCATCGGCGTGATGATGGCCGTGATGGTGGTGTCCTCCATGATGCTCATGATGGTCATGGCCACAGCATTCTCCATGCTCGTGATGATGGTGCTCATGTCCGCAACACTCTCCATGCTCGTGATGGTGATGCTCATGTCCGCAAATCCCGCCATGGTCATCATGGTCATGATGCTCCAGCAGGTCATTCAACTCCTCGCTGTGCTCCAACGCCCGCATGATTGCCTCTTTTCCAAGCTCCTCCCAAGGTGTTGAGATAATCGCCGCCTCTTTGTTCTCCTCCCGGAGCAAATGCACGCACTCCTCTACCTTTTCAGAACTCATCATCTGTGTGCGGCTCACAACAATGACCGACGCATGTTTCACCTGGTCTTTGAAAAACTCACCAAAGTTTTTCATGTACATCTTTGCCTTTTTCCCGTCAACTACCGTGATTCTCCCGGCAATCTCGATATCCGCATCTTCCTTCACGTCCTCGACTGCCTTCGCCACATCCGAGAGTTTCCCCACGCCGGAAGGCTCGATGAGCACACGGTCCGGCTGATACTCTTCGATTACTTTCTTGAGCGCCTTGCTGAAATCACCGACAAGCGTACAGCAGATGCACCCGGAATTCATCTCTGTAACCTCGATTCCCGCATCCTTTAAAAAGCCGCCGTCGATACCGATTTCTCCGAATTCATTCTCAATCAGCACAAGTTTCTCACCCGTGAATACCTGGTCTATAAGCTGCCGGATGAACGTTGTCTTGCCAGCCCCGAGAAAACCGGAGATAATGTCTACTTTCGTCATAGTGATACCTCTTTTCTATATTCTTTCTGTAATTATCTTTGTCTTTTGCTGTATACGGATTACTTCGAGAGTTATATTATCACATTTTTCCAATCTTTAACATAGGAAAATCTGGATTCCTCTGCAAATTTTCATTGTGAAACTGTCCGAACCGGATATGTTGAATTAATTTGAATCATCATTTAGAATGCAGACACCTGAAACTTAGATGTCCGCGATTGAAAATATAGATTTGCACCGAAAAATCCAGCGTAACTTCAAGCTTTCCTTTAAGTTTTCCCACTGCCATGCCTTCGCTCCGTTCGGTCTTAAGCAACTCTTTGTTCACTGAGGGTACCGTTTCTTTTTACTCATATGCTTTCCTCCGTAATCATGCAGAGGAATCCGTAAGAAAAGTATAGCGCAGCGGATGTACACTCTCAATCCTACAATTTCACCATCTGCCGCAGTATCTTCTGGTAAAACTCCTTATTCCCCCCGTCCTTCACCAGCGTATTCAAGATCAAACCGTCCTTAAGCAGTATGATCTTCCCGCAAAAGCTCGCCACCTTCGGGTCATGGGTCACCAGTACGATTGTCTTCCCCATCTTTTTATTGATATGCGACAAAGCTTTTATCACCGTCATGGAAGAATTAGAGTCCAGGTTCCCGGTCGGCTCGTCCGCCAGTATCACCTGCGCGTCCGTAGCCAGAGCACGCGCAATGGCAACCCTCTGCTGTTCCCCGCCCGAGAGCTGCTCAATCCCGCGCCCGTACTGCTCCTCTTTAAGCCCCATCTTCCTTAAAAGCTCACAGGTTATAGGACTGAAAGATGATTCCTATATGCTGTCCGCGGTAAACGTTCCCGTTTATCTGCGAGATATCTTTCCCGTCAAACAATACTTTCCCCTCTTTCTGTCGTTCCCAACTTGACAGTACCTCCTACTTTCCAGCCATTTAGCGCCACCAGCATCTCGATCTCGGCATCGGAAAATATCCCAAGATTGTTCCGCCTCCCATTGCCCTCATCCCGCACTTTTCGGATATAGACGGCATTTCCGATTGCTTTCTGGGTGTCCTCGATGAAACGCCCCGATGACAGGTTTATCACCACCATGATCAAAAGGATGGAAAACAGGACGCTGTATCTGCTGAAAATAAGCAGCGTCTTCCAGCGGTGGTGCAGTAAGTATTCGATTCCGCGTTTTACAGGTTGCATGAGTTCCTCCCTTCAAACAACAATTTTGTATTATAAGGGAAGGGGATGGAATTGATATGATTGATTCTGTATTGTTACATTCCGATTTTCAGAATACAGTCATATACTGCTGGAACGGTATTCGCTTGGTGTCATCCCATAAGATTTTCGGAAAACTTTTCCAAAGTAAGCACTATCTGAGAAACCGCACTGCTGGCAGATGTCGGTAATAGTCATGTTGGTTTCTAAAAGTAATTTTTTTGATTGATTCAAACGGTATTGAATTAGATATTCCATAGGGCTTTGTCCTATGTTTTTCTTAAAGCAGCGGGAGGCTTCCCTTTCGCTGACACTGGCTGCTTTTGCTATTTCTGCCAAAGCGATCTTTTCAGAGTAATACTGGTTGATATATGCTATCATACTGCGCAGTCGGTTGGTCTGATCTGTTCCTGTAATATTGTGGTTGCCAGGATTCTCCTGAAGTTCCTTAATAAGGAGATTCCATGTTTCCGAGAGAATATTCCGGGTTTGGAATTCCGAATCTGTTTCGTTTTGCAAATCCCTTAAGTGATACAAATTTTTCAGTATCAGATTAGCTGTTGAATGCCCTCTGTGGATAATATGCACTTCAATCTGCCTGTTGTTAATGACCGGATTCAAATATTTTGTTTCAAAACGGCTTTTAAAATGCCCGCCTAAAAAAACGGGATGAAAAATATGATTTATTTCTATTGTTTTCACACCCGAAGAAGCATTCTGTTTCATACACATTACATTACTGTTGACAAAGAATCCGTCTCCTTGACGGATTGTGTATTCGGCACCGATGGTTACAATTTTGCTAGTACCCTCCTGTATATATCCTAGTTCTAATTCTTCATGCCAATGCCACGGAACCACAAAATCAGTCAAGTCACGCTTATGGAGACAATAAGGATACTCTATTGTCATACCCTCAATGATTTCAACTTGATTTCTGTCTGTTTCAAAAGCTTTCATATGGTCGCCTGCCCCGTCTTTGCTACTAGTATAATTATAACATATCTGTCCTGATAGTTCTATATTATGGCTCAATAATTATATTTTTTACAGACACAATATCTATATAATATAACTATAATGCGCGCTTAAAATTTAACACGAGGAGAGCTCCTATGGGAGAATAAACTGTTTTAAAACTGCAGAATCAGGTTCGAGAAATACAGACAGTGCTTCCCAAAATGGCAAAGAATATTTTTTTGTATTCCATGAAATCATTCTGGAATTCCGGAAGTAACGATTTGAATAATTAGTACTTGTAACATGAAAAAAAGGAGGAACATATCATGGCAAATAACTTTGAGTTTTATGCACCGACAAAAGTAATTTTGGGAAAAGGGGTTGAAATTGAAACAGGAAAGCAGATAAAAGAATTTGGGGCAACCAGCGTTCTGGTCGTATATGGCGGCGGGAGCGTGAAACGTTCGGGACTGTTGGAAAAAGTGGAAAATGCGCTCAGTGATGCGCAGATCATGTTTTGCGAACTAGGAGGCGTAGTTCCCAATCCGCATTTAGATAAGGTCTATGAGGGCATCCGTATTGGAAAATCAAAAAATGTTGATTTTCTTCTTGCTGTCGGAGGCGGCAGCGTGATTGATACGGCAAAAGCGATTGCATATGGGCTGGCAGAACCAGAAAAAGATGTATGGGAGCTGTTTGACCATACACGCATGGCAAAAAAGTGCATTCCGGTTGCCAGCGTATTATCCATTGCTGCAGCAGGAAGCGAAACATCGAAAGGATGCGTGATCACAAATGAAAAAACCGGAGAAAAGCGTGCTTATGATGATAATCTTGCCCGTCCGAAGTTTGCCATTATGAATCCGGAGTATACAAAATCCCTTCCGGATTACCAAACAGAATCAGGATGTACGGATATTATGATGCACACGATGGAACGGTATTTTACCAATGGGGGCAATATGGAGATTACGGATGCCATTGCAGAAGGGTTACTGCGTACCGTTATGAAAAATGCAGTTATTCTGCATCAGAATCCAGGTGATTATGATGCCCGTGCGGAAATTATGTGGGCAGGAAGCATTGCCCATAATGACCTTACCGGCTGCGGAAATGACGGAGGGGATTTTATGACCCATAAACTGGAACACGAACTGGGCGGTATGTTTGACGTGACTCATGGTGCAGGGCTTGCGGCTGTATGGTCAAGTTGGGCAAGATACGTTTGCGGGGAATGTCTGCACCGTTTTGTTCGTTATGCAAGGAATGTTATGGGTATTACTTTGGATGGCACAGACGAAGAAGTTGCTGAAGCTGGTATTTGTGCAATGGAGGATTTTTACCGCAGTATCGGGATGCCTACGAACCTGAATGAGCTTGGAATACACCCGACGGATGCCCAGATAGAAGATATGGCAAAACGGTGTATGATTGCAGCAGGAGCGGGGACGGGCTCTGCGAAAAAACTAAATCAGAAAGATGCAATTCATATTTACAAAAATGCCCGTGGATAATGAAGATGCGCATTGAGTTCTGAGAATGTAACATCTTTTATAATATCAATTTTTTATCCATCGCAATCATCCCTTATCACATACATCATATCACGTCAATGTGCTGCCCACTTTCTTTCAAAGGGGCAGCACATTATCACATCTCTTATAATAACCCGCCGATAGACAAGAACAACGGAGCAAACACCAGCGACACAATGGTCATCAGCTTAATCAGGATATTGATTGACGGTCCTGACGTATCTTTAAACGGATCGCCTACCGTATCTCCCACTACAGCCGCCTTGTGAGCCTCGCCACCCTTGCCGCCGTGGTTTCCATCCTCGATATATTTCTTTGCGTTATCCCACGCGCCGCCCGCATTGGACATAAAGATTGCCACCATAACTCCTGTCACAAGAGAACCGGCAAGAAGTCCTCCCAGGGATGCAGGGCCTAATAGTACTCCCACAACCAGCGGAGCCGCCACAGCCATAATGCCCGGCACAAGCATTTCTTTAAGCGCAGCCGTGGTAGATATGGCTACGCAGGACTTGTAATCCGGTTTTCCGGTTCCCTCGAGGATGCCAGGAATCGTCCGGAACTGCCTTCTCACTTCCTCAATCATCTGATACGCCGCCTTCGATACGGAAGACATGGTCATAGCCGAGAATAAAAACGGCAGCATACCTCCCACAAACAGTCCGATAATTACACGGTAATCCAGGATATCAATGGTATCCAGTTTCACTGATTCTGCATAGGTCACAAACAGCGAGAGCGCTGTAAGGGCAGCGGAGCCGATGGCAAAGCCTTTTCCCATCGCAGCCGTCGTATTTCCTACAGCGTCAAGCTTATCGGTAATATTACGCACGCTGGAATCAAGCCCGGACATCTCCGCGATGCCGCCGGCATTGTCCGCAATCGGCCCGTAAGCGTCCACCGCAACCGTAATCGCCGTCGTTGACAGCATCCCCACTGCCGCCAGCGCGATTCCGTAAAGCCCGCAGAAATTGTACGCCGCAAATATTCCCACACAGATCAGCAGGATCGGAGCCGCCGTTGAGCGCATCCCCACCGCGATACCGCTTATGGTAGTGGTCGCCGCGCCCGTCTCTGACTGAGCCGCAATCTCCTTTACCGAGCCGTAATCCCCGGACGTATAGACTTCCGTGATGATTCCGATCAGGATTCCAACCACAAGCCCTGACACAATCGCAATCGCCGCATTGAAATTGCCGAAAAACAGATTGCTTAAGACAAACGCCGCAATCAGCACCAGCACGCTCGCCGCATAAGAGCCGGTCTTCAACGCTTTATGAGGATTCGCCTTTTCATCCCCTCTTACGAAAAATGTTCCCAAGATAGACGCAAGCAGCCCGATTCCGGCAATCACCAGCGGAAATGCCGCTCCTGCCCCTTCAAAATACACAAGACCCAATGTCAGCGCCGAAATCAGCGCCCCCACATAAGACTCAAAAAGGTCTGCGCCCATTCCTGCCACATCACCTACATTATCCCCAACATTATCAGCGATAACCGCAGGATTCCTCGGGTCGTCCTCCGGGATTCCCGCCTCCACCTTTCCTACAAGGTCCGCGCCGACATCCGCCGCCTTCGTATAGATGCCGCCGCCCACGCGGGCAAACAGCGCGATTGACGACGCCCCAAGGCTGAACCCGAACAAGATATCCGCATTCCCTGTGAAAATGTAAATCGCACTCACTCCAAGCACACCTAAGCCCGCCACGCACATTCCCATGACTGCTCCGCCGGAAAATGCGATGGACAGCGCTTTGTTCATGCCGCTCTCCTTCGCCGCGTTAGCCGTCCGCACATTTGCCTTCGTCGCAACGGTCATCCCAAAATATCCCGCCAGCGTAGAAAACAACGCTCCAACTACAAAACAGATTGCCGTAATCCAGTTCCCGATGCCGACCCCAATCAGCACAAAAAGAACTGCGACAAAGAAAATCAGGATCTTGTACTCCGCCGTCAGAAACGCTCTCGCTCCTTCGCTGATCGAGCCTGCAATCTCCTTCATCCTGTCCGTACCCGCAGACTGCCTGCCAACCTTCGACGCAAGCATCCCTGCAAACAAAAGCGCAATAATCCCAAATGCCGGAACCAGATTCAATAAAACATCCATATACAAAACCTCCCATTCCTCTATTGTGATTCCTAGTAACATATTATCATAAAAATGAGATTTGTATATACTAAATTTCAGTTTTTTGCAGTTTTTTATTCAGTAAACCCTCATTCTGGATATTGTTATTCATTTGTCAGTCTCGTTAAAACAAAAACAAATACACCAAACAAAAAAGCAGCAGCACAGCCCCGCAAAGCTCATACCACTGCCTCCAATATTTTTTTATCTCCGACTTCTATCCACTCTGCCCCGCTCTTCTTTTTCTTATTAAAGCAAAAGCTGACAAGATACCCTGTCTCCGCACCATACTGTTCCAGATAATCCGCAAGCTGTTTTTCACCCTTTTTGTTATATTCCTCCCCATGCCAGATTTTCAGCTCCACAATATACTGCTGACCAAGATAATCTATAATCAAATCTGTGCGCCTGTTGTTTCTCGTCCTCGCCTCGATATAGTAATTGCCCCTGCCATTGATAATCGGCTTTATATATGGCAAAAACAGACTGCGCCCATTATCTTCCAGAAATTTTTCATTGTATTCCGAAAATACGTCTTGGTAATAATCGACAAATTTCCTGATTACCTGCTCCATATCAAGCTGTCCGCCCGTAATAAACCGGCTGCCCTCCGCATCGGCTCCTTCCTTCAATCCATAGCGGCGCTGGCTCTCAGCTAGGAATCCGTTATAAAGCCTTGTCTCAAAAATACGGTTTGACACATTTACAATATGATTTTTTATCGTCACAAATCCGAACATAGCTGCTGCGCGCACACCTAAATCACCGGGTACATACTCTATCGTCTTCCCGCCAAGCAAAAGCTCCTTCAACATCTGTTTCAGGTCTGGATAATCAATGAGCTTATTATCCAGCGATTCAAACAGCGTATTTTCCTCCGTCAAAAGCATCCGCACGGCTGCCAGAAACCCTTCTTTCGTCCATGCGGCTTTCCTGCCCGGGTACCCTTTACTCCCGGCAATCCTCTCATCCATCAACTTACACAGCCGCGACACCAGAAAAGGATATCCCGATGTATAATCATAGAGCAGCGCAGCGATTGCCTGCAATACCCGTATGATAATCCGTCTCATAGCTTTTAAGCATCCCGGAGATTCCCGGCTCTGACAGCCGCATGTCGATGTCAAAATCCGCGGCTATATTCCACGGACTGTTCATTTTATGCTCCCCAGTAAGTCTGTTCTTCAGATTTTTTATATCATATACACCTGCAAGAATCACTGACTGAAATGTCGCCTTTTTATCCCTTGCCAGATAATAGCCCCGCAACTGGGAGAGAAAGTCAAGAAATACCGGATAATTTGACGCACTGTCCACCTCGTCAATCAACAGCACCAGCTTTTTCGGAGATATCCCGCACCATCTGCTCAGGCAGCGGAATAATACAGCCAACTTACGGTTCCCAGCGGTTCCTTCTGCCATCCCTTCCAGACAGGCCCGGGTATCTTTCGGCATTCTCTGAGGATTTACCGCGTCTAAGATTTCCGCCGAAAAACGCTGGATGAAATCTCCCTCTTCCCGGAAATCCTCTGCGCTGAACATCTAGAAATCCAGACTTATTACTGTATAGTCATCATCCAGAAAAACTTCTAACGCACGCAGAGTCGTTGTCTTTCCATACTGGCGGGCGCGGTTTATAGTAAAATACTGGCCGTTTTCTACCATAGCTTTTATCTGCTCCAGATTTTCATCTATATTTACCATATAATGCAGCTTTGGCTTGCAGTCGCCGCTGACGTTAAATATTTTAGCCATACCGTCTCCTCCTTTCGGAATTACCGCCTGTAATCAATCTCCACCAGCACAAGCCCATTGGCCGGAGCCGTGACCCCCGCCGCCGTCCGCTTTTTCTCTTCCAGTATCTCCTTCACCTTTCCCGGCCCGTAAAATCCCCGCCCCACCCGGATGAGCGTTCCGGCGATAATCCTGACCATATTATAGAGAAACCCGTTTCCCGTAATCCGAATCACGATATCCCCGCCATTTTTAGTGATACCGATACTCTCCACCTTACGCACCGTGTCCGTCACATTTGTCCGCACGTTGCAAAAGCTTACGAAATCATGCTCCCCTACAAGACACTTCGCGCCCTCGCGCATCTTTCCTACATCCATCGGAAAGGAGACAAAGGCGCTGTACTTTCTTTTCAGGGGATTTGGCACGGGGGCATTGTAGATGTGGTATTCGTAGGTTTTCCTCACATTATCCTGATACCTGGGATGCCAGTCTAATGCCACCTCGTCAGACCTGGTGATAATGATATCCTCCGGCATCCGCTGATTCAGCGCATAGGCCATCCGCTCCGGCGGAATGGACGACTCTGTGTCAAACACCGCCACATTCATCAGGGCATGTACGCCGGAATCCGTGCGGCTCGCGCCGATAACGCGGATATCCTCCCCGGTAAGGCGGCCAAGCTCCCGGTTTAACACCTCCTCAACCGTAATCCCGTTGGGCTGGACTTGCCAGCCGCAGTAATCCGTGCCGTCATAGGCAACAAAAAGCCGCACCCGTCTCACTTCTTTATTCCTCCTAGAAAATCCATATCTTGAGCGGCACATATCTGCCGATGGCAACTACCGCCGCCACATACACGGCTATCATCACATACGCCGCCCTATCTCTCCCTTTGTAGCGTAGGGGTTTCATCTTCGTCCTGCCCTCGCCGCCCCGGTAGCACCGCGCCTCCATAGCCATCGCAAGGTCATATGCCCGGCGGAACGCGGACACGAACAGCGGAACAAGTATCGGAATCATCGCCTTCGCCCTCTGGATGATATTGCCGCTCTCAAAATCCGCGCCCCGCGCCTGCTGCGCCTTCATGATCTTATCCGTCTCCTCCAGAAGGATTGGGATAAACCGCAGCGCAATCGACATCATCATCGCCACCTCATGCACCGGCACACAAATCTTATTCAGCGGGTTAAGAAGAGCCTCGATGCCGTCCGTCAGCTCATTCGGCGTGGTGGTAAATGTCATGAGGGAAGAACCGATGATCAGGTAGATAAGCCTTACCGCCATATACACCGCATTCCGAAGTCCTGCCGTCGTAATGGAAAGCCGCCAGATATGAACCAGCACTTCCCCTTCCTTCTTAAGAAACAGATTGAACACTACGGTAATCATCAGCAGCATGATCACTGGCTTTAACCCTTTCACAATGTAACCGAAAGGAACTCTCGATAAGCGTATGATTCCGATGAGAAATAATGTGGCGACCAGGTAGCCCGCAATGCTCCGGAACAGGAATAAGGAAACCAGGTACAAAAGTGTTGAGACAAGCTTGACCCTGGGGTCAAGCCGGTGCAGTATGCTCTTTGCCGGATAATATTGTCCTATCGTAATATCTCGAATCATCTTTTCTTCTCCAAATTCTTGCTGTCTGCCGTATCGGCGCCCGATGTCCGACCGACCGCGGCTGCATCCGCATCCGATGTACCGTCACCCGTCGCACCCTCATCCGATGTATCGTCACCCATCGCATCCGCATCCGGTGTACCGTCACCCTTCACATCCGCATTTTCCGATGTCTCCATTCCCAGCGCCCGCAAAATCTCATCCGCCGCCTCCGAAACTGTCGTCACGTCGATATCCACAGGGATTCCCCGCTCCTTGAGGTCATGCATGATATACGTCACCTGGGGCGCAGCAAGCCCTGCCTTTTCAAGCTCCCGGTAGTGGGCGAACACATTTTTCGGCTTGTCATTGTACATGACTTCGCCGTGGTTCATCACGATGATCCTGTCCGCATACCGGGCGATGTCCTCCATGCTGTGAGACACTAAGATTACCGTCATCCCCGTCTGCTTATGCAGATACGCCACCTGGTCTAAGATGTCATCCCTTCCCTTCGGGTCAAGCCCCGCCGTCGGCTCGTCTAAGACAAGCACCTTCGGACGCATAGCAAGAACCCCTGCAATGGCCGCCCGCCTTTTCTGCCCGCCGGACAGCTCAAAGGGCGATGCCTTGTAATACTTTTCCTTAAGGCCCACTAGCCTTAACGCCTCCAGCGCGCGCTTTTCACATTCCTCCGGGGAAAGCCCCTGGTTCTTCGGCCCAAAGCACACGTCCGACATCACGTCTATCTCGAATAGCTGATGCTCCGGGTACTGGAAGACCAGCCCCACTTCGTTTCGGAGATTCTTCATATTATAACCCGGCTCGTATATATTTTCCCCATTATAGAAAAGCTTGCCGTCCGTCGCTTTGATAAGCCCGTTAAAATGCTGGATGAGCGTGGACTTTCCCGAGCCGGTATGCCCGATTACTCCTACGAACTCCCCGTCCGGTATCTCAAGGCAGATGTCTTTCAGCGCATGTTTTTCATAAGCCGTATTGGGGCTGTATATATAGTTCAAATGTTCCAGTCTGATTGACATAATTATCCATCCATTCCTGTTCTATTCCCGTGTGTGTACTGACTGCTGATACACTCCGCCAGTTCTTCCTTATGCAGTATCCCCGCCGGAATACCAAGCCCCCGCCGCTTAAGCTCATCCGCCAGTATGGTCACCTGCGGCACGTCCAGCCGGTACTGTTTCAGCTTTTCCACCTGGCTGAAAATCTCCCTCGGCGTTCCTTCCATCACGACTTTCCCGTGATCCATCACATAGATTTTATCCGCGTCCACAACTTCTTCCATATAATGGGTGATCAGTATGACCGTGACCTTCTTTTCCTCCCGGAGCCGCTGTACGGTCTTTAGGACTTCCTTCCTGCCCACCGGGTCAAGCATGGCGGTAGGCTCGTCCAGCACGATGCACTTCGGCTCCATGGCAACTACCCCGGCAATCGCCACCCGCTGTTTCTGCCCGCCGGACAGCTTGTTAGGCGAGTGATGACGGTAAGAGAGCATTCCTACCGCTTTCAGGCTTTCCTCCACCCGCTGCCAGATTTCATCCGTCGGTACGCCTAAGTTTTCCGGGCCGAATCCCACATCTTCCTCCACAACCGTTCCGATAATCTGGTTGTCCGGGTTCTGGAACACCATCCCCGCCGACTGCCGGACATTCCAAAGCTCCTCCGGCTCTTTCGTATCGCGCCCGTCCACCCACACCGTTCCATCCGTGGGAACCAATATGGCATTGAGATGCTTGGCAAATGTAGACTTCCCGGAGCCGTTGTGTCCGAGGACAGCGATAAACTGCCCTTCTTTCACGTCAATGTCCACGCCGTCAATGGCACGGGAAGTTCCGATGACATTGCCGTCCTCATCCCGTTTTTCATATTCAAATATCAGTTTTTCTGTCTGAATCATGTCCATCATCAAGTCTACGCCTTCTCCGGCTCCGGATATTCCGTGCCCTTCGTGTCCACGGTTACTTTCTTCATCCTCTGCTCCTCAAGGGGCCTGTCGCTGTAGTCCGTGTCCGTCTCCGCAATCTTATTTACCACGTCCATCCCTTCCGTAATCTGCCCGAACGCAGCATACGCACCGTCGAGATGCGGGGAATTCTTATGCATGATAAAAAACTGGGAACCTGCCGAGTCCGGATGCATCGCCCGCGCCATGGAAAGCACTCCCGGCGTGTGTTTCAGGTTGTTCGTAAACCCGTTCTGCTTAAACTCGCCCTTGATATTGTAACCCGGGCCGCCCATACCTGTTCCGTCCGGACATCCACCCTGAATCATAAAGCCGTTTATCACACGATGGAAGATAAGCCCGTCATAGTACCCTTTCTGAATCAGGGAAATAAAATTATTCACCGTATTCGGCGCAATCTCCGGGTAAAGCTCCGCCTTCATCACATCTCCGTTTTCCATCTCAATCGTAACAACTGGATTTTCCATCTTCATATCTCTCCTATCCTGTATAAAATCGTGTTCCATCAATAAACCGTTTCCTATTTTAGACCATAATTGCGGATTCGTAAAGCAAAAGCGGTTATTTTTATATACATAACCATAAAAATGATTGACATATTTTCCATTCAGTGATATCCTCATATTCAAGAGAGGCGGTTTTGTACCATTTGACTACTTGCTAGTCCTGAGTGGGTTACTCGTCTCTTTTTTTATGTCTACCAAATCATACAAGTACATTTTCCCTTTTCCTGTGCAGTTTACAACCAGACGCCCTGAATAAATATTATAATTGCCCGTTTTTCTGTCGTTGTCATAAATTGGCAGGGCAAATCTTGTCTTGTAATAATACCAGCCATTTGCTGCATCACCTGAATGTTTCTCTTTCTTATTTTCTCTAAATATCCTGTCCGTGGCAATCTCCACCATATCAATGATACCCTGTGCGGCATTCGCTTTCGCCTTCGCCCTTGCACCTTTCGCTTTCCTTGTATATTTTGAACTGGCATACTCATCTGGAAAGTCCTTACCCAAATAAATGATATCTCCTGTTTCTGCAATCTCTACAAGTTCTCCGACATAGCGCTCCAAATACCGTTCCACCTCATTCCAATCTATATTTTGCTTATTGGAAAAGATTATTTCCGGTAAAACAACAACTTTATTGCTATTTTTATCAAGTGTAATTTCAAGATTTCCCATAATTCCTCCAAGCAGTATCAAATAGACAGCTTTACCAGCCCGCCCTTTTCCGCGAATCCTGTCTCCCACATGTCTTTCAACGAGAACCACACCGCCTCGCCGTATGTCGCCGTCTTCACCTTAAAGACGCCGCCTTCCTGCCCGTATCCGACAATCAGAAACCAGTGCCAGATATAATCCTCAAATGTCTCTCTGTCCTTATGCTGCAAAAGCAGGACGGGAATCGGCATCCCGCGGTTTATCTGGCTCTTCACAAAGCTTTCTGCCTCCCTCACCGTCCGGCTCCCGGGAAACTCCTCCATACGAATCTGCCCAGGAACTCCCGCATCCTCCATGTACTTCCGGAAACCTTCTATAAACCAGGAAAGTTTCCTCACCCCGCTGACCCTGGGGCTGATATACGGTTTCATCTTCTGGCTGAAACGCTTGTAGTCCGCCTTATTCAGATGGTCTGCATCAAAAGGATAAAACTCCGTCAAACCCATCCGCTTTGCAAAATAGATACAGCAGTCACATGCCGTCGCCGCGGCGCAGCCGCCGATATGCATCACTACATTGGTGAACCAGTCCTGATTTCCTCCGAATGCACCATCAATCTCAAAATATTCCAATTCCTTCCTGTTGTCCAATGAAATACCTCCAACTCTATCTATTAAAACGTTATGCCTGACCTTTTGTCTCCGGCATCCTGTTAAGCAAATATTTTGCCCGCCTTTGTATCTGTCTTTCTATCATCTTAAGCCGTCCTGCCGGAAGATTATACCTGGGATGCCGTTTGAAACGAAATTCCAGCAATTTACGCAGATTCTTCCGATGCCTGTCAGACAGCGCCTTTCCCGCCTCCTCCGGCGTCAATGACAGCGGCAGGAGGCTCCTTGCATCCTCATTTATCCACAAAATCTGATAACCCGGGTCACTGCTGTCTGCATCCGCAGAAAACTTCATCAATATGTCGTCAAAATGTTTAAGATAATAAACCACAAAAAAACCCCCTTTCCTGCATTTTACCCGCAGTTTCATTATATTATGATTGAAACGTCAAAAGGTATTTTGACGCTCATGATACACGGATTTCTCCGCGCTTTGCGCTCCCGAAATCCTAAAACACCTCAAATCCACTCATTTTTCTACGAAAAATGGCTACTTTTCGATGTTTTGCGCGTCCCAAAGTTATGCTTTTTCATGCAAGCATGAAACGCATAACCTTTTGACGCTTGTATCATATTATAGGCATAAATCAAATATCTTTCAACCTAAAAACTTCCTTCTAAAGCAGCTACAACGTAAAAATGGCAGGATATTCTCCTTTTTGCGGATATATCCTGCCGTTTGTCTGATGGATATTTAATTGCCTGTTAATAGCGGTTTCTGATAAAGCTTGCGGTTGATTTCATTTTTTAAAATCTCAATTTCTTCTTCTACCGCTTTCAGGTCGCCTTTTTTTACCTGTCTTTCTATCCGTTCAACTGCTGAAAGCTGATCTAAAAGATAACCATTGTATTCTTTTTCATTTATCAGCATATGCTCACCTGCTTTCTGATAAATACTTTTGCGGCCTTTTGATGTTTTTATTATAGCAGCCGCATCTTTTCCCGGGAATATTCTTATATGTACATACCATGTATTGACGCTCTCATGTTTTCATTTTATTATATAAATATGAAAGGTGGTAATTAACATGGCAACTACAAACATTACAATTCGCATGGATGAAAAATAAAAAAACAGGTAGAAATTCTTTTTGAAGACATGGGGCTGAACATGACAACCGCGATTACAATGTTTGCAAAGGCTGTGGTACGTCAAAACAAAATTCCATTTGAAGTTACAGCCGATCCATTTTATTCCGAGGCAAATATAAGGGTGCTGGAACAGCGGATTGCAAATATTGAATCCGGCAAATCCACACCAAAAGAACATGATTTAACAGAGGCATCAAAAGGAATCCTTTTGATTGTCTCAGACATCCCGAACCTCTTTCTGGGAATCTGTCAGGATGGCGGAGCCGCCGGATTGATGCAAAAAACCACGTCGTATATAAAACTGATGGGAATACTACAACAATCCTTTCCTGCAAAGGTCATTATTCCGATAAATAGGGAGAAATAAATGAATACTAAAAACAATATCAGGCATTTATGTATTACAACTATCGGCTTTTTAATACACATATATTTCATCAGATTACTAAACAAATTGGCTTTCTATGTCTCTGAAGGTCCGGAGCTGATTATTCTTTACATTATGATTCAGTGGACGATTCCGTGCATTATTATTCTTTTGCTCAAAAAAGAAGGTAAGCATATCGCAGACCTTGGTTTCTCCAACAATCATTATCTCCGGCAGATAATAAACGGCTGCCTGCTTGCACTGATATTAGTAATCGCAATATATATTATTCCTGATTTTATATCGGGAAAGCCTATCATTTATCCCGAAATACATTTTTCCATAATGAATGTATTATATTATATATTGGGAGTTTCCGCTGCAGAAGAAATCCTTGTCAGGGGTTACCTGTACACAAAACTATATGAAATAAAAGAATCTTATTGTTTTGCGGCTATAGTTTCTTCCTTAATTTTTGGATTTTATCATATATACGGCGGAAATATACATCAAATGATAAACGCAACTATTTGCGGCATAATTCTGTGTGTCTTTAGATTAAAGGTGAAAAACTGCACTCTTCTCTCCCTTATACTTGCACACGGGATATACGGAACACTGGGCATCCAAATATTTACAGCTTTCTAGATGCTTTACAGCCATGCTAATAATCAAAGATTGATTGTACTGCATCCGCTATATTGATAATATCGGGATATTTCAGTCTTGCTATTTTTTTGTATCCCCTGTAAGTCAAATCTACTAATTTCATTTGCTCACATAATACCCAGCCGCAGACTTCCTCTGTGTGAATTTCAATATGCAGTGGGTCCGGATTCACTTCAGGCAATATCGGGCATACAATTGCCTGTTCTGACTGATTAAAATAATTTTTACTCACAATCAATACAGGTCTTTTAATTCTTTCTACCGATAAAATATCACCCTGCTCAAAAGGAAGATTCATATCACCACTGCTCCCTTCCAACCGGGTCATCCCACTCAAATTCTTTATATGGGCCTACTTTCCCATGAAACTCCACCGCTCTTTCTTCCAATGTCTGATGCTTAAACTTTTTGCTCAACACGATACTGTCATTTTTTACCTCTATATCCAGGAAATCATCTATTCTTGCTCCAATACTCTCCAATATATCTTTTGACAATCGAATCCCCTGGCTGTTACCCCATGTCTTTATCTGTGCTACCATAGTTTTTTCCCTCCATTGTTTATACATAGTGTATACATTTTTTCAGATAATGTCAACACGAAGATATCATCACAGCTCCCCCATCCTCCCGACAATCTCCTGATAAAACGCCTCCCGCCCTTTATTCTTTTCCAACTCATCCAGTACCGCCCCGTCCTTCAGCAAAAGAATCCTGCTGCAGCAGCTTGCCATCTGCGGGTCATGAGTCACCATGACAATGGTTTTACCATATTCCCTGTTAATCTTATCCAATGCGTCAATCACTATCTGCCCCGACTTGGAATCCAGACTGCCCGTAGGCTCGTCCGCCAGAATGAGCTCCGGGTTGTTAATGAGCGCGCGGCAGATTGCCGCTCTCTGCTTTTCCCCGCCCGAAAGCTCATACGGGTACTTTTTAAGCAAGTGGGTAATCTGAAATCTCTCTGCATACCCATAAGTTTCTTTTTCCATCCGTTCCTTCTCTTCTCTCCCAAGAATCATCGGCAGCATAATATTTTCTTCCGCCGTAAGGCTGTCCATCAGATAAAAATCCTGAAAGACGAACCCAATCTGGCGCCGCCTAATCCGAGCCAGGGCATCCCCGCGGATTTTCCCCGTCTCCTTCCCGCAAAAGTAAAGTTCCCCGCCTGTCTGCCTGTCAATCAGCCCAAGCACCTTCAAAAGCGTCGTCTTCCCGCACCCGGACTTTCCCATGATTCCTGCAAACTCCCCTTTTTCGACCGCAAGATTAATCCCTCTGAGCACTTCCGTCTTTTCCCCTCCCGGAGTCTCATAACTTCTCACAAGATGCTCTGCCCTTAAAATATCCATACCGCACTACTCCTTTTCCAACTGCCTCTTACACCACACCTGATTTAATATTCCAAAGGTACCCCCTGCTCTGCCGCGCCGACCGCGCCCTCATAATAAGCTCCGAAAAACACCCGGCAGAACACCTGGGAAATCCCCGCCGCAAAAAGAACCGGAACCAGCACCGCCCGCAAGACCTCCAGGCCCGCCGCACGTCCTGCCCGCCTCCTCTCCATTCCAAGCACACATAAAAACCGATGCCGCGCCCTTTTCTCGTCCATCTCCGAAAAATGCATCAGCCAGATAACAAACATGCCGAATAACAGGATAACGCTGGTCACAATCCCCACAATCATGCGGTTTAACACGTTCTCCTTCCGGTCAATATCCGTGATTGTCCGGCGGCAGAACGCCTCCTTAAGCACTCCCTTACCCCTTTGCTCCTCGGCAAATGCCGTTGCACCCGAAAGATTTCCCTTATCCGCATTTATGATCATAAGCACCTGATGAAACTGCCCCTTATCTGCCGCCTCTTTCACCGTCCTGTCCGGCAGGACCACAATTCCCGTCAGCGAGAACCCCAGCAGCTCCTCAATCCGTTCGTCCTTTATCCGGAAATCGCACCTATAGCTCCCGTTTTCTCCCGGCTCCTCCCACTCCGTATTGCTGCATTTTCCAAGAGTGACCGACTCAAGCCTCTTTTTTCCCGAATGGTCCAGCATAGACTCCCGGCTCCCCTCTTCCCGCCAGATGCGGTATATCTCTCCCTCCGCAAGACTTACCCCGCCGGATACTTCCCTTTCAGATACTTCCCTTTCAGATACTTCTCCTTCTGCAAATATCTCATGATAATCCGTCTCCGACATGCCAATCCACGAATCGCCCCCAGGCTCATTGACCCACACAAAAGGAAACCATACGCATTCCGCCCCAAAATCCGACTGCATTTTCCCAAGAAACGCATACGCATCCCCCTCCTCGGAAATACACACAAAATCATTGGGCATCTGCCTTTCATGGAGAGTTCCTCTTATCATCAAAAAGGAAAAATAAACCGCCAGGATGCCCAAAAGCATCTGAATCACCGCTCTGCTCCTGTGCCGTTTCCAGTAATGGTACACATGGTTCCATGATAAGATATGGCTCCGGTAATACCCTGAGCCCCGGAACCGCTCCAGTATGTAACCCATTCCCAAAAATACACAGACACACACTCCGGCGCATACAAGGAACACCGCCATGTGCGCCATCATCGGCTCATTGTCCGCCATAAAAAGTCCCCCGGCAATCACCCCGGCTCCGACCAGAAAATAAAGAACCGACTGCGGGGATTCCAGCCGCTTTTCTTTCGCCGTTCCCTTTTGCAGCGCTCCGTTCATTCCCCGGGCATCCGCCGCCATAAATACTGCCAGCAGAGAACCCGCTATCAGCACCGCGCACAGAAGGGCTGTAAGTCCATACACCCTCCCCATGGAAATCCCTTTTGCAAAAGACTGCCCCAGCCTCCTGCCTAAAAACCATCCTGCCAGCATCGTTCCCGCCTTTCCCAGTATCAGTCCGGCTCCGCAGGCAATGCCGCAGCTTAAAGTATACTCCAGGACAACCATGCGTCTCATATCTTTCTTTTGAATCCCGAGAATCCTGAAGATTCCGTAATCCTTCTCCCTGGACTGAATGTAAAACCGCACCGAATACCCGATGACCAGAATCGTAATGAGAATCATCACCGGGATGATTGCCCTGAGCTGTTCCTTAAGCTCACTCCGGTAAGCAAAAGCCAGCGCCTTCGTCTCAACCCCATCAATCATCCCCGCCGCCTGTCCAAGGTACGCCAGCAAAAACAGAACTGCCACCGACAGCATGACACTGGCAAAAAATGCGATAAAATTCTTATAATTATGCCGAAAGCTCTTCCATACGATTTTCCCCATATCTTCTCCTATCCCGCTCCTATCCCGCTCACAGTTTAAAATATTTCCAGAATCACAAAGACAAGCAGCGCCACCGCTTTCAGGACATAGGACAGCACCACCAGCGGCTCTGACATCCTTCTGCCGGACAGCCCGCCGCGTCTCTTTCTCCACATTCCCGCCATGCAGAAAATATCCACGGCCCCAAAAAACAGGCAGAATCCCGATATCTCCGGAAGATTCCACTGCCCTTCCAGCATCTCCCGGCTCATTATCCCCTCGAACCCCTTATAGATTTCCACAGACTGCCCTCCAAGGTAAATGCCCCGCACCCACCTCACAAAAAAGGGCAGCGCCGCATTAAGGAGCAAGTCAAAGCCCGCCGCAAAAAACATGAGCCGCGCACGCGCTCTCTCTTCCAGACCGCTCACACTTCTCTTAAGGACGTCCGCCTCCCGGAAAACTGCCTCAGAATCCACGGGCATCACAAGAGAGCCTTTCATCTGCTCTGCCTCCCTCCGGCAACTTTCGCAGCCGTCCAGATGGTCTTCCACCAGCCTTTTTGTATCCTCGCTCACCGCCCCGTCAATAAAGAGCGGCAAGATATCCAAAATCACGTTACAGCTAATCATTTTCAAAAACCTCCATATACGCCGCGATTTTTTTCTTTGCCCGATAATACGTCACCCGCGCCCATCCCGGGCTCTTCCCGAACAGCGCGCCGATTTTCTCAAAGGGAAGTTCTCCGAACACCCGCAGCCTGAAAACCTCCCGGTAAGGCTCGTCCATCTCCTCCAGATACCGGCGGATGTACGCCACCCTCTCTTTGTCAATAAGCGTCCTTGCCGGTTCAAAACGGATATCCGCGCAAAGCTCCAGGCTGTCCTCTCCCCCATAGCCGTCTGGCGAACCGCTGCCTCCTGCATAATTTCGGTCTGCGTAGATTTTCTGGCGCTTGCAGTAGTTGTAATAGAGATTGCGCGCGATGACAAAAAGCCACGCCCGGACATCTTTCCTGCCGTCGAATGTCCCGGCTGCTTTCATCGCTTTTAAAAACGTTTCCTGGGCGATTTCCTCCGCCACATCCTGAGCGGCGGACAGACTGCGGACATAGCGGTATACGTCAAGGTAATACGATTTGTAGACAGCCTCGAAATCCAGACAGACCACCCCCTTTGCTTTATTAACAATTAATATATGGAAATGTTACAGAAATTTTCAAAAAAAGAGCCCTGAAAGGAAAATCTCTTCTCCTTCCAAGGTTCTCTCTATCCCACAAAATATTCTCTTTTGCCCCGATTGAATATCTGTGTCTCTATTAGTTCTTTTTCCTGAACTCTGCCATATCAGCCAGCATTTCTTCTTCGGATTCTCAGCCCTTATCATCTGCGAACATTTCCTGGATTTCTTTCATTGCAACCTTGCTCCGCTCCGCCTTTGCCTTTTTTCTATTTGCAGACAGGAACTGTATATAGCTAAGCGCCGACATTAAATCTTCCTCTTCCAGTGTGTTCAGCAAATCATTTACTGCTATAGCTGTTGGCGCCATATATCATTCCCCCTTTACAAATTGTCATTAAAAGTATACCATTTTTTTACCGGATATACTATTCATTCCATCAAAAAAACAAAGATATCAGGGTCAAAAGGTATTTTGACCCCATGATGCCGCGGATTGCTCTCCGTTACTGCTCTCCACCTACATATTCTTAGAAATCTCCTCGCACACCTTCATCGCCTCAATGACCGCGCTCCTGAACCCTTTTTCCTCCAGCGTCCTGACTGCGCCGATGGTCGTTCCTGCCGGGGAGCATACCATGTCCTTGAGCTCTCCCGGATGCTTTCCGGTGTCAAGCACCATCTTCGCACTTCCAAGGACTGCCTGTGCCGCGAACTGGTAAGCCTGCGCCCTCGGCATACCGCCGGACACAGCCGCATCCGCCATAGCCTCGATAAACATATACACATAAGCCGGAGAACTTCCGCTTACTGCCGTCACCACATCCATAAGCTTTTCCGGCACAAGCTCCACTTTGCTGAAACTTTCAAGAATCTCCTTTACCCGGGCGGTTCCTTCTTCTGTCATATGCTCATTCGGACATGCCGCCGTCATGCCCGCGCCCACCATAGCCGGAGTATTCGGCATCGTGCGGACAATCTTCACTGCCTTTCCGAACTGCTCCGAAAGCCAGGAGAGGGTCTTTCCCGGCGCAATCGTGATGATAATCTTATCCTCCGTCACCTCGTCCTTGATTCCCGCAATCACATCTGCGTAAAACTGCGGTTTCACAGACAGGATGATAACTTCTGCATTTTTCACGACTTCCGTATTATCCGCCGTCACATGGATTCCGAACTGCTCCTTCGCCCGCTCCCTTCCCGGTGCGAACGGGTCCGCTCCGATAATCTCATCTGCTTTGAAAAGTCCCTTGTTAATCACGCCGCCCATGATTGCGGATGCCATATTCCCTGTTCCGATAAATCCTAATTTCATCTTCTTACCCTTCCTTATATGTATTTGTTTTCAGTCTGCCGCGCCTTTTTGCCTGCCGGAAATCCTACCGCAGACAATGTCCTGGCAAACCTTCTTGTTTTCGATTTGTATACATTTTAATATTTTGTATACAAATCATCTTTACGAATACTATACCACCATTCGTACACAAAGTCAATGACTTGAATTAAAAAAGAAAAAATGTTACAATTCATCCATGCAAAATTTTATTTATTGCGGAAACATTTTTAGAAACAAATATCGGGGAAACGGTCATGTCAGAAAAAACACTGTCTCTTGCCGAACAGGCATATGAAAAGATAAAACAGAATATTTTGAACCTTACCTATCCGCCGGGTATGCCGCTCACTGAGGCAATGCTCACGAAGGAGCTGGGCATGAGCCGCAGCCCTGTCCGGAGCGCCATTCAGATGCTGCAGACGGAAGGGCTCATCGAATCCGACTACTACCGTTCCATCACCGTCAAGCCAATCACCCGGCAGGACATCGAAGAAATCTACCAGCTCCGAGAGCTTTTGGAAACCTCTGCCTTCCGGCATATCTTCACCTCCGGAAAGCACGAGGAATACTCCTACCGCATTGAGGAAAAAGTAGTACGCATGTGTGCATGTGCGGGAGACCTCTACAAGTGGGAAATTGCCGACACCGACATGCACATGGAGATTATCCGCGCCCTGCAAAACAGCCGGATTGAAAAAGTATACGAAAACACGCTGTCCGAACTTATCCGCATCGGCCAATGCTCCGTCAAAAACGGGATGCGGATTCCAAAGACAAATGAAAATCTGAAAAAGATGGTCCAGTATATGCGGGAAGGAAATTACGAAAAATCATTTGCCATTTTAAAGGCAGACCATTTTGAAATCGGGAAAGACAGCGCGCTGAAGATGTAAAAACATGATATAACGGAGGAAGAAAGATGACCAGCGAAGAATTGATCCTTGAGGCAAAAAAAGCCAGAGAACACGCCTACACGCCATATTCCCATTTTCAGGTAGGCGCGGTCCTTGTTGCAAAAAGCGGGAAAATCTACCACGGCTGCAATATCGAAAATGCCGCCTACTCCCCGACTAACTGTGCAGAGCGGACAGCATTTTTCAAGGCAGTCTATGAGGGCGAGCGGGAATTTGAGCGGATTGCCATCGTCGGAGGCCCGGAAGGTTCCCCGGCGGACACATTATGCGCTCCCTGTGGCGTCTGCCGCCAGGTCATGATGGAATTCTGCAATCCGGAAACTTTCCAGATCATACTGGCCGACGGAAAAGGCAAATGCATCCAGCTTACGCTGAAAGAGATGCTGCCCTATGGATTCGGCCCGGATAATCTCGGATAGTGTACTGCAGACAATATCACTTCCGGAAATGTTCCATCATAACGGGCATCCACTCTCTGCTCCTATCTGCGAGGGAATAACTTCCTTTATTCAGACACCAGTCATATACCAGCGCACGCTCACACATGGAGTAATACTGCACGATGTCGCTGACTGATTTCTCCCCGCAGATTTCACCCTTTTTCTGTCCTTCTTCCACAATCTTTGTCACTAATTTATAATACTGGCGGTTCTGGTCTAAAAGATGTCTCTGCCCCGCCGCCACAAGCTGCGTCGAATACAGGGAAGACAACAGGTCGATGCTTATCTTCTCCTCCATCATGCTGTGCGCCTTATAGTTGATATATATCAGCTTTTCAAAGCCGTCCATGCTCTCATCCATCTCACGTTCAAGCTCTTCGTAATACTCGTCCAGGACAAGGGAAAGCGTATTGAGCAGCTCATCCTTCGTGCTGAAATAATAGTAAAAAGAACCTTTCGAAGTCTCCGACAGCTCAATAATCTCATCTACCGTAGTTCCGTTATACCCTTTTTCGTAAAATAACTGCCATGCGGCAGACACAATCCTGCTCTTTACATTTTTCTTTTCCAAACCATTTTCCATAACTTTTCTCCATCATCTGACTTTAAAGCCGCTCTCTTCCTTTACAGGGATATCCTCTGCGTCAATCCAGCTTATATCGATAAACATACTGCGGTTAAGGCCTTCCATCATTTTGAAGATCATAGGTTCTCTCCCCTGCACCTCCATAAGCACTGTGCCGTCATATTCATTTCTCACCCATCCGGCAAGCCCGATGGACTGCGCCAGATGTTTCGCTGTATAGCGAAAGCCCACTCCCTGTACGCGTCCGTGAAAGACGATTCTTTTACGTACCTCAGACATATCATCACATCCTATGCTGTATTTGACTTCATCCATTGTACAGGAAAACAGGAAGAAATGCAATTTAAAATGGATTTTTGCATGTTACTGGTCACAGAGCGGACAGTAACGTTTTTCCAGCTCGGCAATCCGTTCCAGCGCCTTTTCATATTGCTGCCTGGTTTTCTCCAATTCCTTCTCTGCATTCCGCCTTTCCTTCTCTGCATTCCGCCTTTCCTGCTCCAACTCCTGTTTTTTCTGGTTCAGCTCCTCCTGCATCTCGTCAATCATCAGCTGCACCGTATTCCGGTCCATCTCCCTAAGTTCCTTCGAAAACATACCCATCACCTCTTCTATATTACGGCAGATATCATAAATCTGCTCATACATGGCTTTGAAATCCGAATACTTTTCTATGATGGAGATGAGCGCCTCCGGCTCATCCATGCACAGAAACGCAAGCCATGCCTCTAACCGATTCTCTATCCTGATATGTTTATTGTGCTGGATTTCCCGGAAGATGTCAAGAGGAACGAACAGATATTTCTGCAGAAGATCCAGCCTGAGTCCGGTATTTGATTCCTGTTCAAAATAGTGAAGATATGTGTCAGGAAACTGACGGAATGCCGATGGGCTATGCTCGAATAATACAATGGTGTATACTTGTTTGATGTCTCTGTAAGCGAACTTCTCTTTTCGTTTGCTGCGGACTCTCTTATACTGCCGCAGCAGCAAGTCGGCGGAATAGCAGGCGCTCCGCTCCCCCGGGAACTTATACCCGATTTTTTGAATCTCAAGGTTAACGATGCTGCCGTCCTTTAGCTGCACTACGATATCCATACCCTCAGTGTACAAAGGAACACACGGTCGGAGAAGAATCAATTTTTGCTCCTGCTGCGTTACTTTCTTTCCGCGTACGCCCAGTACGCGTCAGTCAAGTGCCTTGCAGGAACAAAAATTGATTTCTTTCCGACTCTGCGACCCTGACTATAGAGATTTGGGTGATTTTCAAGGCGGACGATTGAGGCGTACTGGACGTACGCCGATTGAGGACAACGCGGAAAATCGCCCAAATATCATGGTTCAGGGCGTGTGTTCCTTTGTACACTGAGGGTAATAACCAACGAGGTCTCGTCCGCAATCCTCGTGCTGTCTCCCGGCAGCACCTCCACGATATGCACCTCCTGCCCTAAAAGGAACGACAATAACTCGTCAATCCGCTCCGGCACTGTCTCCGGGTTCAGAACCTCTTTGCTGATGAAATCATACATGGGTTTTGCACCCCGGACTCCGGTGCAGAAATCCAGAAACTCCTGCCGGTGTTTTTCACCCCACTGCTCAAACATGGACTTTAAACGCCTGTGCGCCTCAATCTGTTCCATAATCGATTCCTTTGTCCGAATCATGGGAAAATAATCTTGTAACTTGTTTGCCATACGCAAATTCCTCCTTGTAAAAATAATTTGTATAACAGTTGCATTGGATAACTGCCCGGAAAGACGGGCGATAAGAAAGTAAGGCTTTTCAGCCTGTATACTATGGCGAACAATGTTCGCCTGCGCCAAAGGCGCTTAGATTGCGGGATACCCCGCCAGTAGATTTAGAGAGCAGTAAAAACTGCCGCCCTGATTTTTATTATCATAACACAATGATAGAAAAAAACAAGACATTCTTTCAAAATATCTGCATTATTATTTTCCAGAACCTTGTATGAGCTGTTCCCACACCCATTTTGCAATCATCTTCTGCCCGTTCCCGTCAGGGTGCAGACCATCCTCCTGCAGATGCTCTTCGATGCCAGCCTCCCCAAGCTCTGCCGCCTGATATCCATATATTTCCGAATTTTCCATAATAATATCATTGACACGTCCAATCTGCTTTTCAATATATAGATTCAGCGCCCCAAGCTCTGCTTTATGTCTCACAGGATTATAAAGCGCAGTCACAATTACCCGGCAGTCCTCCCTTCGGTTCGCCCGGATGGATTCCATCATCTCCTGCCAGTCTTTCTCAAAATCATCCCACTCCCATCCGCTCATAATCTCCGCCGCTTTCACCGCCAGTTCCGGATTTTCAGCTGCCTTTTCCAGGAACGCCGAAAAAATATTGTCCATATCCCGCACCTTTACATCTTCCCCGGAAATCTCCTTGTATAGTTCCCGGAATCTTTTCAAAATATCATTGGCTCCCGCCGTGACGGTAATCAGGTCTGCACGTTTTACCTCTTCCTGCACCTTTACATCCGACAGATATTCTTCGCACAGCCCTCCTGCTGTAATCCCGTCCTTTGTATACTCTGAGAGACTGACGGACATACCCTTCTCCGCTCTCAGCTCTTCTGCTAAAATCCGGGGATACCCTTCTATATTTTCCTCCTCTGAAACACAGTATCCATTAGGAATGCTGTCTCCCAGCGCGACATAATAGAAAGTATCCCGGATTTCGCTCTCTTCTCTCCTGTCTCTCCACGCAAAAATTGCAAGAATGCCTATACACAAGAGCAGTACAGCAATCAACCACCCAAAGAGCCTGTTCCTCTTCTTTGCTTTCACTATCAGCACTCCTTACAGCATCTCATCCTTCTTCGCAAGAATCGCCTCTGCTGCCGCACACGCCGGGCAGTCGCAGTACTTAGCTCCCGCCGCTTTTATGTCTCTGCCGTGAGCCGCCACTTCTTTCGCTTTCTCCTCCCCGAAGACTTTCGCACCAGCCTCCGAGCCCGCAAATGCAATCAGCGTATCAATTGGCATGATGTCTTCCTCAAGCTCCGCAATCAGGTTCTTCGTCTCTTCAGTCTCCTTGTCCGTACCAACAGCCGCCAGCCAGTTTTGGGCAGCCTCTTTTGCCTCCGCGCTGCAACTGAAAGCATTGATGAGCTCATTCACCTTTTCGGTAACATAGTCTTTTACATTCTGGTTCATTTTATTCATCCTTTCTTCATATATTCGGGGCGGGTACCCGCCGGAAAATCACAGAGTATATTTAGGACGTTTCAGATTCTCATATATTCTTTTAAGCATCTCCTCGCACCGCACGATTTCTTCATTTGAAAATCCCGCATAGAAAATCTCAGTCATCTGCTCGGAAACAGCCCGGTAATCCGGCTCCAATCCCCGCGCCTTATCTGTCAGCACAAGCAATGTCTTCCTGCGGTCTGTCTTATCCGGCACACGCAAGACCAATCCGGAGCTTTCCATTCGGTCAACCATGCTCGTAAGAGTCGTAGCGGCAAGCCCGGTCCTATCCCCAAGCTCTTTCAGCGAAATATGCTCCTGCTGCCAGAGGACATACAGAATCCTTCCCTGCGCCCCGTTAAATGCATCGATATCCCTTTCCGCCAAAATCTGCTCAAAGATTCTCCCGTTGAGCTGCTTAATACATGAAATAAGATTTCCGCCCTGAACATCCATGAAATTTTCCTCCTATATAAAACTATACTATATAGAATTATTTTTGTAAACCTTCATCTATATAATTCTTTCTTAGGGCACATCTTATTTCAAAACTTCTTCCGTTATCTTATTAACATCGTAATCCGGCGCATAGCGGATGGCAATATCATATATCCGCTGCACTTCATCCACATCCTCTTCCAACTGCTCTGCTATCTTCTCCACAGCCATCTTCTTTTCCATCTTTTTACAGACTTGTTTTATTAAATGAGCTTTTGCCCCCTCAACCTTGCTGACCCGCCTCGTCTCCTGCACATCATACGCCTCAAAACTGTCAAACAACATCGCAAATTCCCTCCGTTCAATTTTCCCGGTAAATTCTCCGATCTCTTTCTTTGGAATATTTAATTTCGCAAGAAATACCGTGATAATCTTACTGATTACGCGTAGCAGGTATTCAGGGGTATTCTCGCTCAAGTTTTCAAAATACTCCGGCGGTATCTCCTTGAGTTTCGCAAACTCCGCCGAATTCCTCAACTTATTAATCAGCATGACCAGAGATAATTCGTCGTTCTTATCAATCAGCTCCTGGTTTGAATACGAGGCCAGCGGTACTACCAGGTACTCTAAGTCCGGGATATACTTCCCAAGCACATCACTCAGATGGACTCGCTCATGGAAACTTTTGACCGCCGTCCACCGGGATGTCCCTTCATAGTACACAATCGGAAGGACCGGCGGATATTTAAAGCCTTTCGTCTTTGTAATCCCCTTATGTAATTTTTCCTGCTCATTCTCGTAATCTGTCAATACAAGTACCACATAACGCAGCAGCTTAAATGCCATATCATAGTAAACTTTAGACTGGTGTTCCACAATCGCAACCAGATAGAGTTCCCTGTCTGGCAGATGAATCTTCTTCACCGAATCGGAATCTCTTCCCTCCTGCCACAGCGGCAGGAACCGTTCGGAAATATCCTCAATATCCTCCGGCTGCACATTTTTCAACAGGTCGATATCCACATACCCCCGCAGAAACTCCGCACACAAAACCGGGTCGTCAAAAATCAACTTCGCCCCGTTATCCCTTACTTTTGTGTTGTCTACTGCTGCATTTTTCTGTTCATTTCCCATATGATTCTCCTTTCTGTATGCTGAGAACATATGAGAAATGCCTTTGTTATAAGAGAATTATAACAATGATAAAGAAGAATGGCAACGCATATGTTCTCAACATTTTAATTTTAATCTTTCATTATTGCTGATTTTGGAATTCCTGCCGAACGGCATTGAAATTCAGAATTTTTGATACATGGACAGTATAACACTGCGGTCTCAATATGGCAAGAAATATCGTTCCGTAATTGGGGGCTTTTGGCCTCAACATTATTTTTATATTTCTATGCTTTTGTTTATTGACAAAAATATTCCAGCATAATATAATCAAGTTATATAAACAATTTATATAACTTGATTATATCTACACACAAACATATATTTTTTCAAGATTCACAGAAAGGAACCCCTAATTATGCCAAAACAGAAAATCACAAAAGAAATGGTTATCAGCGCTGGCTTTGACGTAGCCCGGCAGGATGGCATGGAACAGGTTCTTGTAAAAAACATTGCAAAAAAGCTCGGTTGCTCCGTCCAGCCAATCTACAGCTACTGCCGCAATATGAAGAGCCTCCGCGCGGATGTGATGGAACAGGCAAGGCTTTTTGTGCGGCAATATCTGGAAGAGCACACAGATTCGGACGATTTGTTTCGCAGCACCGGACACGCCTTTGTCCGTCTGGCAAAAGAAGAGCCGAACATTTTCAAGATGTTCATCCTGCGCCCGCGAAATCGCATCTCTTCCCTGGACGAGCTATACCAGGCGGAGACAAACGAAGAAACCGCAGGAGAAATCGCCTCCCGGCTTAATATCAGCATTTCAAGGGCAAAGGAGCTCCACCTGAACATGCTTATCTACACCATCGGCATCGGCACGATTTTCTCCGTGACAAGCCCCGGCATCCCGCCGGAGGAAATATTTGCCCGGCAGGAGACGGCATATCAGGCTTTCTCAAAAAATATTTTGGCAGACGAGGAGTAATATTATGGCAAAAATAGTTATCATTTATAAAAGCAGTACCGGATTTACAGAAAAGTACGCAAGGCTGCTGGCAGAAAGGCTCGGCGGAACCGCCGCGGACTTTAAAAAGGCAGGCCGCATCGCCCTGTCTGATTTTGACACGGTTATCTTCGGCACAAGAGCTCATGCAGGCTCTATTGACGGCTTTACGAAATTTCGGAAAATCTTCCGCCAGAAAACCGGAACGCCTTTTTTACTCTCCAAAACAGCCCAACATGCATCCGGCATTCATGCCCCATCGTGTATTTTATTTGTGACAGGAGCGGCTCCTGAAACAGAGCAGGATATGATACAAAAACTATGGAAAGACAATCTGACAGAAGTCGAGCTTGACTGTCTCCCGCATTTTTATATGCCCGCCGGACTGTGTTATGAAAAAATGTGCCTTATTGACAGAATCATGATGAAAGGCCTCTCTGCTATGATAAAACGGAAAAAAGACAAGACAGACCGGGAGATTGAACTTGAGCGCAGAATCTCCGCATCCTTTGAGCTCTTTTCAGAAGAATATGTGGAGCCTTTGCTTAACTTTGTCCAAAATCAGTACGGAGCATAGCAAAATGCCGGAAAAGCTGCAAATTGCTCTTCCGGCATCTTATATTCCATCTACTCCCAGCCTATATCATTTCAAAACTTCTTCCGTTATCCTGTCTACATCAAAATCCGGCGCATAGCGGAGCGCGATATCATATATCCGCTGCACTTCATCCACATTCTCTTCCAACTGCTCTGCTATCTCCTCTACCGCCATATCCTTTTTCATCTTCCGGCAGATTTGTTTTATCAACTGGATTTTTGCTCCTTCTTCCCTCCCTTTCGCTCTGCTGACCCGTCTCGTCTCCTGCACATCATACGCCTCAAAACTGTCAAACAACATCGTAAATTCCCTCCGTTCAATCTTCCCGGTAAATTCTCCAATCTCTTCCTTTGGAATATTTAATTTTGCGAGAAATACCGTGATAATCTTACTAATTACGCGCAGCAGGTATTCAGGGGTGTTCTCGCTCAAGTTTTCAAAATACTCCGGCGGTATCTCTCTGAGTTTCGCAAACTCCGCCGAATTCCTCAGCTTATTAATCAGCATGACCAAAGACAATTCGTCATTTTTATCAATCAAATCCTGATTTGAATACGAAGTCAGCGGCACTACCAGATACTCAAAATCCGGGATATATTTCCCCAGCACGTCACTTAAGTATATCCTCTCATGAAAGCTCCTCGCCGCCGTCCACCGGGATGTCCCTTCATAGTACACAATTGGAAGAACCGGAGGATATTTAAAATCTTTTGTCTTTGTAATCCCCTTATGTAATTTTTCCTGCTCGTTCTCGTAATCTGTCAATACAAGTACCACATAGCGCAGCAGCTTAAACGCCATGTCATAGTAAACCTTAGACTGATGCTCTACAATCGCAATCAGATAGAGTTCTCTGTCCGGCAGACGGATTTTCTTCACTGAATCGGAATCCCTTCCCTCCTGCCACAGCGGCAGGAACCGCTCGGAAATATCCTCGATATCCTCCGGCTGCACATTTTTCAACAGGTCGATATCCACATACCCCCGCAGAAACTCCGCACACAAAACCGGGTCGTCAAAAATCAACTTCGCCCCGTTATCCCTTACTTTTGTGTTGTCTACTGCTGCATTTTTCTGTTCATTTCCCATATGATTCTCCTTTCTGTATGCTGAGAACATATGAGAAATGCCTTTGTTATAAGAGAATTATAACAATGATAAAGAAGAATGGCAACGCATATGTTCTCAACATTTTAATTTTAATCTTTCATTATTGCTGATTTTGGAATTCCTGCCGAACGGCATTGAAATTCAGAATTTTTGATACATAGACAGTATAACACCCAAAACTCCATATAACAAGAAGAATTTTCTATCTGTACAACATCTTTGCAGTTGAAAAAAATTCTGCGGAAGTGGTTTTGCTACAGCATCCCCACTCCCGCAGAAATTCGCCGGAACTTTTCCTACCAAAGTTTCACCGCTAAAGCCTCAAAGTCTTCCCCGGGCCGAACCTCAAGGTGCCCGGCCTGTACACAGATCTGATGTCTGGCCTGCTTTGGGTATACGCTCCGAATCCTCTCCGGGCATTCCTCGGGCAGCGGTATTTTGATACACGATGGCACTTCGCCGCCGAATACATGCACCACCGCATAGCCCTCTCCATTTGCGCCGACGCGGACCAGGCACTGCCACCCTTCCGGATGTCTTGCGCTTTTCACCTTCGGGCCGAACCGGTAAGACTGCCCGTCCCGGATTACCGGTACGATTGTCCGGTAAAATGCCATCCCTTCCTCGAGCATCTCCCACTGCCCGCTGCCAAGTTCCGTCACATCCCCGGAAATACACATCCGCCCGAGAAATGTAGCGGCTATAGAGTAAGCAATCCTCTTCAAAGAATCCTCTTTTCTGATTACCGCCCAGATCTGGCTCTGCGCCGGATGGACAGCCCGGTGGACATTAGCTGCGATAATCGGAATCTCCGGGCATTCATGTGCGTCGGAAAATGATGCCATGCTCATCTGTGCCATCAGACCAGGCGCCAGCCTGTGCCCTCCGGAAGAACAGTTTTCCAGTACAATCCCCGGAATTTCTCTTTTCACCTTCTCAAAAAATGCCGAGGATGCCTCCATATTCCTTCTAAGTCCTTCGCCCAGCGATTCTGCACCGTCACAGCCGATTCCAATCGTCTCATTATAATCAATCTTCATGTAACCGAATCCGTATTTTTTCAGTGTGCCGATTACTTTCTTTGTCAGATATTCTTCTACCCACGGATCGCACATATCCCAAAAACGCCTGAAATAACTGGTAAGCGGTTTCCCGTCTTTCTTAAGCAGGTACTCTGTCATGCTGTATGCTTTTGCAGCCTTCCCGACAGTCTCAATCTCAAACCAGATTCCCGGAATCAACCCCGCAGCCTTTATCTGCCGGACCGTCTCCTCCAGTCCTTCCGGGAACAGTGTATCGGATACTTCATAATCTCCCATACTGATATCCCACGGAACTCCCTCCTGCCGATACCATCCGCAGTCAATGACAAAGTATCCAAAGCCCTTTCCCTTAAGTACATCCAAAATCCTGCATATATTTTCGTGGGAAGGATCGCCCCATGTCGTACAGTACTCGTTGAAAATAATGGGCAAGCTCTTTTCTGTCTCCGGGGCGTCCGCCAGGCTCTCCTCTGCTGCCTTTGTGAGCCTCCCGGTAAAAATATCCAAAGAATCCGTACGGCCTGTGCTCACGATTGCCTCCGGTGTGCAAAATTCCTCTCCCGGCTCCACGGTCTTCATCCAATGCCCGAAATCCCGGTCTGCCAGCCCGCCGCTTACACATAAGCCATCATCTTTTCTGTAGATTTCCATCTGCCACGACGCGTTATGGGCAATCTGCGCCCCCCAGAACACCTGGCTTTCCCTGTCCTCTATCGCCGCAAAAGGAAAGAACTTATTGACCGGCATAGAGCCCGTCTGCCCGAACTTCTCGCACCGAACCGCGTGAGGATCCCACGCCGGCTCAAGCTGCAGATCCTCGATAGGGATGCACTCCGCCCGGCCTTCCTGGCTCCACACACTGCGGAGCCTGTGAAGGTAAAGACTGTTGTATCCGTCTCCTTCAAGGTAAGGAGAGATGGCACTTAACGAAAAGCTCTCGAACATTTCCAGAGAAAAAGCTTTCTTTCCCGTATTTCTTACCGCACAGCGTATCCGCACATAAGGCGTATCTTTTTTCCAGGTCAGTGTATGTACTGTCTCGTACTGTTCCTGTGCAGCCAGAACTGTTGTGACGATAAGCTTTCCCTCCCGTTCTTCTGCCTTCTGCTCTTTAAACTCCATCCGGTTTATCGTCTCGCTGTTACGCATGGAATTGCCCATGGCGTAAGCCTCATTGTAGATATCCCCGGAAATTTTAATCTGGATCAGGGAATCAATCTCCTGATTTTTTACCATCGAATCATCATACGGCATCCCCGCCGGCAATAGGATAAAACCAACCTTTTTCTTTTTCTCGTCTGTCAGATATACAGCGGCCATGTCTCCAAGCTGATATTGTTTTAATAACTGCACTGCCATCTTCTCTCTCCTTTACCTGTTACTTTTTGTCTAACCTTTGACGGCTCCCACCGTCATTCCTTTGATGAAATATTTCTGTAAGCTCAAAAACAGAATCGCTATCGGCAGTACGGATATTACGATTGCCGCCATTGCCGTCGTATAGTCACTGCTCTGAGCCGAGAACAGCGACTGAATCGCAACGGTAAGAGTCTTTAACTGCTTTTTGCTCACATAGAGACTTGCCAGCAGATAATCATTCCAAATCTGGAACGCCTGCATGATGACCAGCGTCGCCATCGCAGGTTTTAAAAGCGGCAGCACTACGGAAAAATAAGTGCGGAAGACCGAGCATCCGTCAATCCTCGCCGCCTCCTCAAGCTCTAAGGGCACCGTTGACATAAAACTGTTCATCAAAAATACCCCGAAAGAAATTCCCGTCGCCACATACATGAAGATAATCCCGAATCTTGTATTCGTCATATGCATCCTGTACCCAATCATATAAATCGGGAGGAACAGCGCCTGATACGGAATCAGGATTCCGACGATAAAGTAGATGTAACAGAACTTGAAAAATTTTCTCCGGCACCTGGCAATGGCCCACGCGGTAGTCCCGCACAGAATTGCCAGGATCAGTACGCTGATTGCTGTATAGATAAAAGTGTTCGTAAATGTAGTCGCCAGGTCAAGCTTTTTATATGCCGCGATATAATTATCGAAATTCAGTTTCTCCGGCAAAGACAGCGGATTATTCAGATACAGCTCCCGCTTTCCCTTGAAGGAATAGTTAAAGATAATAAAAATCGGAGCGATAAACAAAGCCGCCGCAACGGTCATGATAATCTGTACGATAACTGAGCCTTTTGTATACTGCTGTACCTCGGCCTCCTGTTTTTCTTTTTTCTTTTTCATCTATGCCTGCACCTCCTTACTCTTAAGCCCCTTTACCTGTATAAGTGCCACCAGGAGGAGCACGATGACCAGCGTTACCGACATAGCGCAGCCGTAACCGTACTGGCGGCCGTTAATTGCCGTTGTGTACGTCTGGTAGATCATGGATGTTGATTCCCTTCCCGGGCCGCCTTTTGTGGAGGATACAAGCAAATCATATACTTTCAGCGAACCTGTCGTGATTCCTACCACGCAGATAGTGATCGCCGGCGCAAGCATCGGAATCGTAACGTTGAAAAACCGCTTTACCGCCCCGGCGCCGTCTACTTTCGCCGCCTCGTAAAGGTCTGACGGAACAGACTGCAGCCCAGCCAGGTAAATCAGCATCCAGTAACCGATCCACTGCCAGTTATTGGCAATGAGCAGTCCGGAAAGCACGGTCTTCTTCTCTCCGAACAGGAGGAAATTAATATTCGTTCCCAAAAAGTCATTGAGCGCCGGGAGTACGTTGGAAAACATCTTAAGCCATACGAAACCTACCACAAGAGCGCTTATCAGGCACGGGACAAAAAGAATCGTCCGGTAGATCTTCTGCGCCTTTATCCCGCTGTCTAAGGCTATGGCAAAAAGAAGTGCCACCACATTCTGAATAATGGTATTTCCGATTGTGAATTTCAGCGTGAACCACCATGCATCCCGGAAATCAGAATCCTTCATCAGCTCCACATAATTCTGGAATCCGACAAATACTTTCTCCGGAGACATGCCGTCCCAGCTCGTGAACGAGTAACGCACTGCCATAAAAAGCGGGATGATCAGGCCGATGGTAAAAATGATGAACCCCGGCAGCACCAGTGCCAAATACTGCCTTGACATCCTCCGCTCCATATAATTTATCTTATTTGCTTTCATGAGATTTTACATCCTTTCATAAAAGAAAGGGGGAAATCCTCTCTCCCCCTTTAGCCTTGTGGTCAGTTAATTCGCGGTGCTTGCATCTACCCTGTCGTCCGATGCCTTAAGACATTCCTCAAAGCTTTCGTCTCCCTGGAGCCATGCCGCGATATCCTTCGCATTCTCCTCCTGGAAACCGCCCCATACTAACTGGTTGTTGCCAAGCGTTACATCCACGATATTTCCTTCCGCCGCATATTTATCAATATCCTCCTGGCTCGGATTCGGGAAAGTCGGTGTCACATCCTTAAGCATGGATGCTGTCTTCGTATAATCCAGAATCTCCACTGCCAGATCCTTATCGCTGGTAAGAAGGTCAAGTACTTTATCAACCGCATCCTGATGCTCTGTCTTTGCACTTGTCATCACGGTAATGTTCGGCTCAAAGATCAGCTTGGAATCGCCCGTCTGATTCGGGAACGGGAAGATACCGAACTCAAAGTTCTCATCGATATCAAGGAAGTTCTGGATGGACCAAGAACCAGATACCTTCATGGCAACCTCACCCTGCACCATCTTCGCATCACAGTCTGTCTGCTCTGTAGAGAATGTCTCCGGGAATGTATTGTCAAAGATCAGCTTGTTGTATTCGTATGCAGTCTGCGCCTCCTTGCTGTCGGAGAAAGATGTCTGTCCGTCGCGGAACTTGTCGCCCCACTGCGCGTCCTTGTTGAACACATCGTTCATCATAAACTGCATCGTCACATTTCCAATGGACCATGTATCTACCATATGGCTGCCGAAAGGCGTAATCTTCTTTGCCTTGCAGTCATCGATAATCTTCTTTAAGTCATCCTGAGTCTTCGGAATCTCCCAGTTGTTGTCCTTGAACATCTTCTTGTTGTAATAAACGCCCTGGTACATTGCGTTATATACAAGGCCGTAGGTTTTCCCGTCAATGGTTACGTTCTCCCTCGCAGCGTCCAATCCTCTGTCAAGGTAGTCGCCCTTAATCTCCCCAAGCACTCCCTGGGGTGCGTAAGTCGCTACATCCTGCGCTTTCCCGATCATGATATCCGGCAATCCCGACTGCATGTACTGCTGCATCTTCGGCTGGAAATCATTTCCCCAGTCTACGCATTCCCACTCCAGGGTAATCTCCGGATATTTTTCCGCCAGCGCCTCATCGATCATGTCCTCAATCCCGGCATCTGTCGTGGACTGTCCGGCAAGAACGGTAAGAGTTACCTTCTCATCGGAACCGCCGTCTCCCCCCGCTCTTCTCCCCGCCGGATGTTGAACCGCATCCTGCTGCCAGTGATGCCGTCATCGCCGTTACCAGCATGAGGCTGACTAATTTCTGCTTTCTCATGTTATTTTTCCTTCTCGTGATTTATTTGATAATTCTATTATAGAGAAGAAAAAATTTTACAAATAGGACAGTTTTGAACTTTTCACTTGTACTTTTTTGCATTCACATTTTCAAATTCGGCAAATACATTCCTGAAAAAATAAGACTTCACATAACTCAGCAGTGCAAATCCTGCCGTCAGCCAGAAAAAAAGCATTTTCGCCGTCATCCGGGGAGTGCAGACTGTCACTGCCGCTGCCGCCGCCGTGATAAGAAACAGCGCTGTCGTATAGCCAATCCTGCTCCCGCCGATGATCAGGGAATTTTTCATGCACACCCAAAGGTTGTCCCGGAATCTTGCCATATAGGGGAACACATACAAAAAAACTACCAGTATTATGATTCCTATTGCAAAGGTACTGGTAAGAAACAGTCCTTTTAGCCCCCCGTGAAATACCCGGACTGCCTTAAGATCCAGAATAAAGACCGTTCCCGCCCCTGCCATCGCCATCCAGCAGACTGTTCCCTGACGGAAATTCTGCACAAATTCCTTCCAGTATCCTCTGAACACATACCCTTCCTCACCCTTCACCATCTTAAGATTGACGCTGTAGAGAGCGGTAAGTGCCGCGCCCGCCGTCACAAGGGGAATACAGCTTACCAAAAAGCAAAGGTTAAGTATCACCAGATTTACAAATTTATTCAGCGCGCCCATCACCGGGCTGTCCATGCCGGAAAATCTTTCTGCCATCATCATTCCTCCTTATCCCCGGAACCTTTTTTTAATCCGCTGCCGGCAAGCTCCTCCGCCTCTTCCGCCAGGGCATAGCCGCTGAGCTGGCGGTTCTGGTCTGCGTATGCGAGAATCTCATCAAGAGATTTCCCGCCTTTCATCCAAAGTAACTGCTGCTGCGCCATCATGTTCTGAAAACGCCACACAAGCTGTGCGTTTCCCACAGTCACGTCGATGACCTTTCCCTCCTTTTCATACCGGTCAATATCCGCCTGTATCCGATTCCTATACACCGGCTCAATTCCCTTCACCACCGACGAGGACTGGGTAAAGCTTAAGATTTCCTGCAAAAGCTCCTGGTCTTCAAGCAAGGAGAAAAAGATATCGTCAATCAGTTCCTCCTGGGCGGTATCCGCACTTTTCATGAACGTCATGTTCGTTTCCCGGATCAGCTTTGCATCTCCGGCCTCATTGGGATAGGGGAATATACCAAAGTCAATATCATCCCCGTACTGGTTCGCGAACTGCATCGACCAGGAGCCGGTCAGATACATAGCTGCCTCCCCCTGGGTAAAACGGTCGTCACTTTCAAACTGATCGATCTGGAGTGCGTCCTTCCACGAATGTTCCAGAATAAATCGATTATTCTCATAACTTTTGATCACTTTTTCGTTTCCCCCGAAATTACTCCTGCCGCTCCTGAAATCATCGCCCCAGGCAGGATTATCCGTAAAAATATCATTCATCATATACTGCATCGTCATATTGGCTACCTTCCAGCTCTCCTGATAGTGGGAGGCAAAAGGCACGATATGGTTCTGCTCCAGGACAGCAATAATATGCTGCAGCTCCTCCGTCGTCTTTGGAGGATGCAGGTCATAGGCTTTAAACAGATTTTTATTGTAGATTACGCCCTGATACCATGCGTTGTATGGCATCCCGTACACTTTGCCGTTGACACTTACGAGCTTACGCGCCTCGTCTTCCGTCTTCCGGCTACAGCGCTCCGGGATGCTGCCAAGATTCCCCAGCCTGGCGTATGCCTGCACATCCTGTGCCTTCCCGATCATAATATCCGGCACATCGCCTGCCGCAAAGCGCCCCTGCATCTGCTGGTGGAACTTGTCTCCCCAGTCCACACATTCCCACGACAGCGACACTTGCGGATAATGCTGCGCCATCCATTCATCAATCATATCCTCCACCCCGGCGTCCGATGTGGACTGCCCCGCCAGGACGCTTAAGGTGATTTTTTCCTCATCATTTTCCCGGGGCTGTATGGACGTACAGCCGGCAAGGGCTGTGGCTGTAGCCGCCACCAGCAAGACTTGTCTTATCCTTCTCAACTTAGCTCCTCCTCACAAAAGCTCCGGTATTCTCTTGGGCTCATTCCCGTATTTTTCTTGAACACCCGGCTGAAATAGGTATAATCATCGTATCCCACTAAAAAGCTACCTCGGCGAGATTCATTTCTGTATTTTTCACATACTCCTTCGCCTTCTCAATCCGTTTATTTGTGATATAAAAAATCAGATTCTCTCCAATCTCCTGCCGGAATACTTTGGAAAAATAGGAACTCTCTACATGGTACTGCTCCGCCAGCGAGCCTAAGGACAGCTCCTCAGAATAATGCCCGTCAATCCATTCCGCCGCCTGACGCACGATACCTCTCATCGTGTCCGTCACTGTCTCCTTCCTCTCCGGCGTGCAGTATTCAATCATCTCCTCAAATGCCTCGCAAAGGGCCGCTGTGTCAAGGTTCTCCGTAATCTTCTCCACGGATTCCGCCACACTCTCCATATCCCCGGCTTTCAGATAGCCTTTGCTCTGCACGGAATGATCCAGCATCAGATTCAGGATCTGACGCACTGTCTGCTTTACCTCCAGATAACTCCATCGATTTTTTGCACAGGAGCGAAGACCTGCTTTTTCAAATATGACCTCCCTGACCGTCTCCATCTTCCCTGCCCTTAACGCGCTCTTTAGCTGTTTCTCATGATCATGGGTAAAATGGCACTTCACCTTGTCGCCGCCGTGGCTGTCTCCCCGGGATGAGAGCACTTCATCCTTTTTATCGTAACCACGCGTCATCAAAAGCCCTACCGCCTCCACATACGCCTTATGGAGATTTTCCAGGGAGTAAGAATGACCGCTGACACAGATCGTGACGCAGGATTGGATTGTTACAGACAGTCTTGCCTTTGTCTTTTCCGCCAGCTCAAGGAGCTCCTTCCCAAACTTTTCTGTCACGACGATAAATTCATTCAGCCGGTAGATATAGTTGAACACGATCATATCTTCCTTCCCGAATATTTTTTTCATCTCTTTTTTTATCCGATAGGCCAGCAAATCTATGTCGCCGCCCCTGGCCCGCACAATCTTCGGGAAATTATGTATTTTTACAAGCATAAGGCTCATGCTGGTAAACTCTGGAAATCCTCCTTCCGGCGCAGACGGCATGATCAGCGTTTCATTCTGCTGCAGGATCTGGCTGAACTCCCGGTCCTGCATGACCGATGCCGCCTTCAAAAGCTCAAGCCGCTCGCTCTCATGCTCCGCGATGATTTCCAAGGCTTTCGTGACTGCATTGACCAGATCGATTTTTGCAATCGGCTTGATCAGGCAATTGATGGCTCCCGACATAAATGTTCCCTTTACATAGTCAAAATCATCGTAACCGCTGATGACAAAGGTGACGATATCCGGATAACGTTTCTGCACGGTCTGCAAAAGATCCACCCCGCCGACAAAAGGCATATTTATATCTGTGATCAGAATATCCGGCCGGTTTTCTTCTATCTTACGCAGCGCATCCTCTCCGTCCGCCGCCGGTTCCAAAAATTCCAGCATATATTCCTCCCAGCGTATCATATGCCGGAGCTTTTCCCTCGTCCAATATTCGTCATCTGCAATTAAAATCGTATACTTTTTCTTATCCATCTCTTTCTCACTGTTCCCTTGGTAATGTCATCCGTATACTGGTTCCTTCTCCTAACCGGCTTTCCACAGAAAGGCCGTAGCTCTCCCCGTAAAGCATCTTCAAACGGGCATTGATGTTGTAAAGGCCTATGGAATTGCCTTCCTCAATATAGGAAAGGTCATTCCTCCTTAACCTCTCATTCAGCTCGTCCGCCTCCATGCCTACCCCGTTATCTGCGATGCAGATCTTTAAAAGCCCTTCCTCCGCCTCGGTTTTTATCTTAATCTCCTTATCTCCCCGCTTATTTCTCAAGCCGTGGTTCAGTGCATTTTCCACAATAGGCTGTAAGGAAATCCTCGGAATCTTATCCTGCAGCGTCCTTTCATCTATCTCGTAGATGTAATTCACATGATCCTGCATACGAACGCTCATGACATAGCTGTAATTTTTCAGGTGCATGATCTCCTTCGCAACCGTAGACAGATGCTCTTTCATATTCAGGCTGTACCGGAATATGTTGGAAAGCGACTGGCTTAATAGGCTTACCTCCCGGCAGTTTTTCACCTCCGCGATGCTGCTCATGGTATCCAGCGTATTATAAAGAAAATGAGGATTGATCTGCGCCTGCAGCGCCTTGTACTCTGCCTGCGCCAGGAGCCGGTTAGCCTGATTCTCCCTCTCCCTTAACTCCTCTGTCTGGTCGAGCATCTCATTAAAGCTGGTTCCCAGTCTTCCAATCTCATCTTTGCTCTTAAGCACCGACCTTAACTTTCGGTCTCCGTCCTTGATCCTTTGTATCGTATCCATCAGCGACTCCAGCGGGCGCGTCACGCTCTTTGACACTGCCGCCGTGAGCGCCGATGCCAACAGGATCATCAGAGATGCGATGAGGATCAGGTTGACCGTCAGATTTTTCTGATTCTGCCGCAGTACCGACTGGGGCATCAGGGAATACGCGGTCAGATTGTATTTATCCTGCTTGATCTTAAACAGCTCCTGTCTGGAGTTTTCTGCGATGACCGCCTCTCCTCCCGACGCAATCTGCCTGGAAATCTCTGCATAGTAATCCTTTTCCTTATCGGTTGTCTCCCCCAGGGAAACTACCGGCCGGTCCCGCTCCGGCTGCAGCCAGATATACATCGTATTGTCTGTCAGGTACTTTTCCATGATGGAGACAAATGCTTTGCTGTCCACGTCACAGACAATATAGCCAATCTTATCTCTGGGATTGCTGTTGCCGTAGAGCTTTAGGACAAACCGGATGATATCCTTTCCTCTGTGGGGATTAAAATAACTGGAGATCAGCATCGCCGTCTCGTCAGACTCCACATAATCCATAACTGTGCCCGCATTCTCCTGTTCCTTATCCGCGTAGATATCTGTCTGGTAATTATGCCGGGGCGTCACGGCTCTGCGGTATGTACTGATAATCTCGTGGTCCGTCGTATACAGATAGAGGGAAACCACGCTGTCCGCCGACTCAAACTTGCTGACCGCGATGTCATATGCCTTCCGGTAAAATTCAGCCCTTAAGATATCAATATCCTTTTCCTGCCTTAATTCCTTGATAAAAGAACTCTCTGTATAGATTTCTATAAGGTTATTCTCAATATTTTTCACAAAAGCATAGAGCTCATTCTGCATGTTCTGCAGAGAATTTTCGCTCTCTTCCTTCGCCTGGCTGTAAATAAGCTTTGATGAAGTCTCCTGAAATAATATAGTCTGCAGGATAAGCGCAAACAGAATGCTGCCCAGACACATGACAAGAATTTTAGAACGCAGTTTCATAGATTTCCCTCCTTTGGCAGCAAAATGTGACTCCTGTATAGATATTATAACATGAGGGAGCGGTAATCTATTTGACCTTTTTAGAAAAAATAGTTGGATTTATTTGTAGTAATTTACTTCCATAAAAAACAGACGCCCATTTCTAAACGCCTGTAAATTATAACCTCATATACTGTTCATCGCTCCGCGGGATGTTTTGAAAGGTACTTCGAGTAATCCGTATCAAATTGCAATGAATTTAACTGTTCCTCGATAATCCGGAGTACATTTTTCCCTTCAAGAATCGATTCAAAGTCTTTTATAGAAAAATCAATAATGCAATATCTATCCTCAATCTTCTCCTTATGAAGATAAAACTTTTTAATAAGTCCTGTTCCATTGCTCCAACCTGTACCACTCACTCCATGATAAGAAAACAAAATCCCAATTTTCACACTATTTGTAAGTAACAAGCTACAGAATTTTCCTATATATGTAACATTAACGGATTTATCATAATTTTTACATTCACCCAGGAAATAATCCAATTTGGGATTAATCAAATGATAACTCAACAATATCTTTCCTTTTGGTGTCAATGATACTATCTGGTCAATTTCATTTGTCGATGTCCGCAGATTCCTGTCCACATAAAATATGCCGCCGGAAATGGTTAATAAATATGATACCAGTTCCTCTAACGCTTTTCCCTTCATATTGTGTAAATCTGCAGGGGCATTATCCGACTGGCTTTTTTCATCATGCAACTTTTTAAACTCATCCAGCAGCCGGGCATATTTCTCCTTTTGCAAATCATCAAGCTGACATATCCTGTCATAACGCAATTCATCAGATATATTTTCCAATACATTCAGTGCCTTAGATATCTCCATATCAGATATGCTAATCATCACGCACCACCTTATAAATCAAAAAAGAGTTTTCTAACGCAGGAAGTTCACTATGACATAATTCACATGCAAAGCTATCCGGCAATTCATTGAACAAACGCACTGTTCCCATAGACTTCTGACAGTTACTGCAATATAATTCATAATAGCTTTGTAAAACTCCCTGTTCCTCCAGAGCTGATAAAAAATCGTAGATTTCCGGCAATGATAAAGAAAATTTTCTCTTTAAAACACCAGGATAAATCCACATATTCACCTTATAACGCCTGAAGAAATCAATTAACGCGGCAATATTTGTATCGTTATTCAATTTGTGCCGTATCGTCGTTTCTATGACTGACAATGTATTTGATAACATAATTCATCCGCTCCATTCCAATTAAAACATTACTATAATAATGTTGTATTAAACAATATTCATTATTCATGTAATTAAATACAAATTTCACACGAATACTTCTTGTTTTGATTTCATTCTCCCACATCAGCTCAACCCATGGGTAATCTGACATTTCTTCCATCTCAAACATAAATTGTTCCAAGGCCTCTCTAAAATCCGGAACCATTTCCAATTCTGCTTGATTATCGCTTAATAAAGACCTTAATTCTCCCAGGAAAGGCAGAACATATTCCTGATTATTCCCAACCTCTAACTGTGCATTTCCTCCGCTTGGAAGTTTCATATACTGAGCGATTAATTTCACTTTACTGTCGTGTTTACAAGCATTGACCATAAAGTCTAAATTTAATGGATACAGCTCGCACTCAAAATGAGATTTAAGATATTCTATCATTTCTGCTATTAAATCCGCATAAATAGTCTGTTCTTTCCTGTCTGATAGAAATACTCTTTTTAAGACATCGAATCGGAATTCTATAAGCTCGCCTTCCTCATGAAAGACTACTAAAAATGGATACTTTGCTAAAAATTCCTGTTGAGTTAATGGGTGAACTGCCGCAAACGCCAAATTAAATTTCAAAAAATAATAACTCTCTGAACTATATGCTACCGGTTCTCCAAAAGAAGTAAAAAGATATTCATTTTCACAGCACTCCTTTAAAGGAGACATACTGCTCACCTTTCCCAAAACTTTTGCAAAGTCATCACATGTAAAAATCACAGAATATTTATAGTCCTTTACAAACTCCCATTTTTCAAAAAAATAACAAGCTCTTTTGCTTTGACGTATACATGTCACCAATTGGTCAGTCAACGCTTTTTCTGAAATATCAATAACTTCCGTTCCATCCAGACAAAGTTGTCCGGAAGTGTCTGATTCCTTAGTTGCAATACTATTTTGGATAAATTGTTTTACTAAATAGCGTTTTACTTTATCCGGATACAATTCTACCGTTTTTTCAAGGTATTCCAAATAATTTTCCTGTAACATGCAGCTCCTCTTTTCTGTACTCACTTCTTTGGTTTGATTATACGTTATTTAACCTCAAAAATCTATCAATATTTCTATATTTCACAAACTTAATTTCTTTAAACCAGAGTTTATCCGCTGCATGTATTGTTCGTAAGCGCAAAAAGAAGAACCTCGCCGAAAACCAAATACTAAAATCCTGGTTCCGGCAAAGTTCTTCTCATTTTAAAGCAAAAGTATTAAAATATAAGCCTTACTCAAAAGACTGCTCCGTCCTCTCGATAATCTCATCCTGCAGCGGTTTATCCAAATTGCGGAAGAAATCGCTGTACCCCGCCACGCGCACAATCAAATCCTTATACTCTTCCGGGTTATTCTGCGCGTCGATAAGTGTCTGCCTGTCGATGACATTGAACTGGATATGGTGTCCGTCCATGGAGAAGTAGGAGCGGATCAAGCTCGCCATATTGTCAAGCCCTTTCTCTCCGGCAACTACGTTCGGCGTAAACTTCTGGTTCAACAGCGTTCCTGCTGTTGCCAGATGGTCCATCTTGGAGCAGGACTTGATGACTGCCGTCGGGCCGTTCCTGTCCGCGGACTTCTCCGGGGAAATGCCCTCGGATACCGGCTTGTGCGCTTTCCTTCCGTTGGGTGTCGCAAGGATTACGTCGCCGAAGTATACATGACAGGTGGTCGGCAGCATATCTACGCCGTACTTGCCGCCCTTCATGTTCGGACGTCCGGTAATCTCGCTCCGGTAAAGCTCGAATACCTCCTGCATAATGCCGTCCGCGTAGTCGTCGTCATTGCCGTACTTCGGCGTCTTGTCATGGACCATGCGGTAGATAGCGTCGTACCCTTCAAAATCGTGCTCCATCGCCTCAATCAGTTCTTCCATGGTGAAGTTCTGATTGTCGAATACGTTATATTTTACAGCCGCGAGACAGTCGGTCACGGTGCCGATGCCCACGCCCTGGATATAGTTGGTGTTGTACCTTGCGCCGCCTGCGTTGTAATCCTTCGCGTTGGAGATACAGTCGTTGGTCACCACGGAAAGGCACGGTGCCGGCATTTCCTGGGCATAAAGCTGCTCAATCACATTGTTGCCGCGAATCTTGATGTTCACGATATGTGCAAGCTGCTTTTTAAATGCCTCCCAAAGCTCATCGTAGGTCTTGAAATCTTTCGCATAGCCAAGCTCAAGCCCGATCTGCTTTCCGGTATACTGGTCAAATCCGTTGAACAGCGTGAGCTGGAATACTTTCGGGATATTTAAGTATCCGGTGAGGATATACGCCTCGCTGCCCCACGCGCCTGTCTCCACACAGCCGGAAGAGCCGCCGCGCCTTGCATCCTCGAGATTCTTTCCTGCGTTGATAAGCTCCATGATCTGCGCCTCGGTGTTGTAGAACGCCGGCTGCCCCCATCCTTCCCTGGACACCTCGCAGGCTCTCTTTAAGAACTTCGCCGGGGTCTTCTTGCTGATGGTCACGTTGGAGTTGGGCTGAACCAGTTTCATCTCGTCCATGCAGTCAAGAATCAAGTAGCTTACGTTATTCACGCCGTTGCGCCCGTCCGGGGTAACGCCGCCGGTATTGATATTTGCAAAGTCCGTATAAGTCGCGCTCTCTTTTAAGGTAATGCCTACCTTCACCGGAGCCGGCTGGTTGTAGAACTTCACCCACAGGCACTCTAAAAGCTCTAACGCCCGCTCGTCGTCTAAGATGCCCGCCTCTACGTCTCTCTCATAGTACGGATTCAAGTGCTGGTCAAGCCTTCCCGGGCTGAACGCATCCCACGGATTTAACTCAGTGGTGACTGCAAGGTGGGTGAACCAGTAAAGCTGGATTGCCTGCCAGTAAGTCTCTGGTTTGTGCGCCGGAACGACCTCAAGGTTTGCCGCAATCTGTAAAAGCTCCGCCTTCCTTGTCTCGTCCGTCTCCTTTTCCGCCATCTCAAGGGCAAGCTTGTGGTAGCGCTCGCCAAGGATGATCACTGCGTCACAGGCGATATCCATCGCCTTTAACTCTTCACATTTATTCACCGCGTCCGGGTCATTGATATAATCCAGCGCGTCCATCGTGCGTTTAATCTTTTCTTTGTAGTCCAGATATCCTGTCGTAAATACCTGTTCGCCGCCGCATGTATGCCCCGGGCCTCTCTGCTCCATGAACTCCGTAAACATCCCCGCGCTGTAGCACTCGTGCCACTCCGGGGTCATCCTTGCAAGGATTTTCTCCCGCATACTCCGCCCTGTCCAGTAGGGGATGATTTCCTCTGCCTGGAGTTTGCGGTCTTCCTCCGTTGTCTTGAAAGACACAAGCTCACGCTCGCTCATGACTACCATATCCTCTACGCTGTGGCAGCAAAGCTCCGGGAACGTAGGAGACGCCTGGGGGTCTTTTCCCTTCTCCCCGACAATCAGCTCGCCGTCCCCAAGGTAGAGCGTCTTCTTCGAAAAATACTCCTTAAGGACCATCGAGCGCATAACCGGAATGGAGTATTTCCCGTCATTTGCCTTGTAAAAATCCGTCTCAATCTTTGCCCGCTCCAGGTCAATGTGGACAGGTGTCGTCACACTGAGTTCCCGGAGTTTTTGAATTCTTTCGTTCATCCCACGCAGTTTCGCCATCTTTTTACCCTCCTATTTTGGTGTTCTGGAATCCGGCGTCAATGAAAAGCTTTCTTAATTCCTCCATCTTCGCCTTATCCGGTGCATGTAAGTTTTTACCCATATATTCCATATCCAACTTCCGATATTTGCCGCTCCCCGTATCATGGTAGGGCAGCAGGTTAATCTGAGGCGGATGGATATCATGTTCTTTCAGAAACGCTATGGTCTCCTTCATATTTTCCGCGTTGCCGTTCACTTCTTCGATTGTCGGAATCCGGATGTAAATCCTCGCCCCGTCCGCAGACAGGCGGACAAGGTTTTCCAGAATCAGCTTGTTATCCGTTCCGATGTACTGCTTATGTATCTCCGGGTCCATCACTTTCACATCATAGAGGAAAGTATCCACATAGGGCAGGAGCGCCTGGAACTTTTCATAAGGCACATACCCGCATGTATCGATGGTAAGGTTGATGTCCTGCCGCTTAAGCTCTTTCGCCACCGCCAGGATATAGCCTGTGTCCATTGCCATCACTTCCCCGCCGGAAAGCGTCACTCCGCCGCCGGATTCCTCATAAAACATCTGGTCCTTTAAAAGCTCTTTTACAAGCTCTTTCACCGTATATTCCCGTCCGATGATTTCCCTTAAGCCCGCCGGGCAGAAATTCTCGCACCGCCCGCACAGCGTACAGAGCGACGGCTCCAGCACCGGCTTTCCCTCCTTCATGGAAAGGGCGTTGCTTTTGCACGCCTTCACGCAGGAGCCGCATCCGGTACATTTCTCCGCGTCAAACTGCATCTCCCTTACGTACTTCTGTGTCTCCGGGTTGTGGCACCACTGACACTTTAAAGGGCATCCTTTAAAAAATACGGACGTGCGGATTCCATCCCCGTCATGGATGGAAAACTTTTGTATGTTCGTGATATGATTCATTTCATTTACCTCTTTTAGACCACAGTCTGTACTATAGTCTACTGTATGATTCAAATATACCACTTCGCTATAATTTTGTCAATATCCTTAAGGAACTGTCTGCAACAAATTATCCGCAAAAAAATACACCTTCAAGACCGTTGCTCCTGACACTTTGCAGCGGCCTTGAAAGTGCATTCCTTCTTTTTATATCCTGTTCCCTACCCGAAATTCTTCTTGATCAGCATACAGTATTCTTCATAAGGTTTCATCTCGCTCAGGCTGTCGCCCAGCGAATCCCTGACCCCTTTGTAGTACCAGCCGATGGTGTCCTTGTCCTTCATGCGGAACCTGTTCCACAGCTCGTCCCCCAGCACCGGGTAATCCCTGTCGATATCCCGCATATTAGACAGCTTGTCCGCAAGGCATATCAGCTTTACCTCGTAGGGCGCCCGCCTGATATGCTCAATCGTCGCCCGTTTCCTCTCCATCCAGCTCTTTGACTTATCCTCGCTCTCCTGCGCCACCATATTTGCCACACGCTCCGAAAACTCCTGCGCCAGCAGTGTCCTGGACACTCCCCCGCAGTCCTCGATGGTGTCGTGCAGTACGGCGGCGCTTATGATCTCCGCATCCTGCGTCATTCCCGACACAATATCGCCAACCTCTATAGGATGTACGATATACGGCCGTTTCGTCCCCTTTCGAAACTGTCCTTCGTGCGCCCTTGTCGCAAATTCAATTGCCTTATTGATCATATTAAGCTCCTCTTTTGACATTCCCAATCCACACTTCTTTTCTACCGATTCCAATTTACAAGCCTACATTTACAAGTCTTTCGTATCGTCCTTTTCTATACCTTCTCTCAGTCTCGCTTTCTCCTTTCTGTGAAACAAATCGAAGATACACGGAACAACAAACAGCGTGAGCACTGTTCCGTATATCAGGCCCCCGATTGTGACAACAGCCATGGGCTGGACCATATCCGAACCCATCCCGACTCCTACTGCCATTGTACACAATCCGAGAATCGTAGTCAATGCCGTCATGATAATTGGCCGCATTCTTGTCTTCCCGGCCTCGATAAGAGCCGCTTTTTTTGGCTTTCCTTCCCTGATAAGCTGATTCGTATAATCGATAAACACGATTCCGTTGTTTACGATGATTCCAGACAGCATGACAAATCCTACCATGGCAATGACACTGACCGGCATATCCGCAATCCAGAGCGCCAAAAGCCCTCCCGTAAATGCTAACGGTACCGTAAACATAATGATGAACGGCGAGCGCAGCGACTGGAACTGGGCTACCATGATCAGGTACATGAACAAAAGCGCAAGGGCAAGCATCTTGAAAAGCTCCACCATCGCCTCATTGATGGTCTCATCCTCGCCGGTCATCTCCACTTCGTAGCCCTCGGGTACGTCGTATGTCCCAAGCGCGTCTTTTACCCGGTTGCTGACAAGCCCGATATTGTCGCCGTCCTCAATCTCCGCCGTGACGGACATATACCTGGTCTGCGCTTTCCGGTTGATGGACTGCAGGCCGGAGGAATCCACAAAATCCACGACTTTCGAGAGCTTTACCTTCTTCGTCGTGCCGTCCTGTTTTGTGACGGTGATTTTCATCTTCTTTATATCTTCCCTTGTCAAATCCTCATTTTCATCCTCTTTTACGAACACGTCATAATCCTGCGTGTCCGTTCCAAGGGTCATAGCAGAAGACGGTTCGGACAGCCTGCTGTAAAGCTCCTGATATATCTGCGCCACGGTAAGCCCTTCTTTTGTTGCCTTATCTTTATTTACCACAACGCGCAGCTCATTGGTATTATCTTCCGTTCCGTCGGACACATTCTGCGTTCCTTTCGTGTCCTCTACAATCTTTTTTACATCCTTCGCAATCTCCTGTAAGCGGTCAAGGTCCCTTCCTCTGACTTCAACATTGATGCCTGAGCTGCCAAGGGCGCTCATATCCATGTTGGACATCATGACCGTCAGCTCGCCATTTATATCTTTCGTCTCTTTCTCAATCTTTTTCTTAAGCTGTGCGTTGGTAAGAGACGGATTTTCCTTTGTGATTGCGTAGAAAGAGATGACATTAGTCTCCACCCGGGTTCCCAGCATATCCGAGGACGACACAAGGCCTCCCACATCCTCTATGTCCTCTATGCCGCAGAGAATGTCCATCACCTTGTCCGCCTCTTTCGCCGTGTCTTCAAGGCTGGTTCCGTCCTCCGTCTCAAGGGTCATGCTAATCTGGGTGCTCTCCATCTGGGGCATGAACTCCGTTCCGTTAGACACCGCCAGAAAGATGCTGCCCACAAACAATCCCAGCGCGCCCAAAAGCACAAGCACTTTCACTTTTAACGCACCCGCCAGCATTTTTCCGTATACATGTTTCAGCGCCTTAAATACGCGGCTCTCCCGCTGGTCTGTCCTCCTAAGGAGTCCTGCCGACATCATAGGAACAACGGTAAGCGCCACCAAGAGGCTTGCAAGGAGGGAGTAGGCGATGGTAAGCCCCATATCTACAAAGAGCTGCCTCGTGATTCCTTCTGTAAATACAATGGGCAAAAATACGCAAATCGTAGTAAGGGTGGACGCCATAATCGCGCCGCTCACCTGCTGCGCCCCCTTCATGGCAGCCGCTCTCGCAGACGCACCCTCTTCATTCCGCATCCGGTAAATGTTCTCGATAACGACGATGGAGTTATCCACAAGCATCCCCACGCCAAGGGCAAGCCCCGACAGGGAGATGATATTAAGGGTAATCCCTGAAAAATACATGGCCACAAGCGCCGTCATGATACTGATGGGGATTGAACATGCGATGACAAACGTAGAACGCAGGCTCTTTAAAAACAGCAGCAGGATAATGATTGCCAGCACCGCCCCGTAGAGAAGATTCTGCAGGACGGAGTTCACGATCATGTCGATATAGACGCCCTGGTCCATCAGCGTGACGGTGTTAATCCCTTTATTTTCTTTGTGAAGCTGCTCGAACCGCTCTAAGACCCGCCCGCTTACGTCTCCCGTAGAATATCCGGTCTGTTTCTGAACGCTCAGCACGATTCCCGGTTTCCCGTTAATCTTCGCGTAAGTCTCGTCCGCGTCATTGACAAGCTCCACCGCCGCCACGTCGGACAGTTTCACCGGGTCAATGTCTTCCATATCTAATATGGTAAAGTCTTTAAGCTCCTCAAGGCTCTTAAACTTATCCCCCACCCGCACAAGGTAATCGATGCCGTCCTCCTCCACATAGCCCGCCGGCATACTGAAGTTCTGCGCCTGGAGTATGGTCTTTACCGTGTCAATGGAGAGGATGTCTTCCACCTTCACGCTCTTGTCCGCCTCTTTTTCCGCGGACTTAAGCTGCTCCTCCTGCATCTTGAGGGCAGATTCCCCCGCCGCAAGCTGCGCCGTGCCTTCCCCCAGCCCCACAGCCGCGGACAGCTGCGCGGAGGCAAGCTTTCCCCTTGCCTGAGCTAAAGACAGCGCGCCGTCATTCACCTGTTTCGATATCTTATCCAACTGGTCTTTTCCGGCTGAGAGCTGGGTCTGTGCAGCCGTGAGCTGTTTTTCCTGTTCGTCAAGCTGCTTGATGGTCTGGGTCAGGGCTGCGTATGTAGTGTCATAATCTTTGAGAGCCTCTTCCATCTGGCCTAACTGAGCTTTGAGTTCTTCCTTCCCCGGAGTTCCCTCCGGCATCTCATCATATTTTGCTTTCAGCTCATCATAAGCATTTTTCGCCTGGGTCAGGCTTTCAAGCTGCGCCTGGGCCTGGGCTTTCCCGGCGCTGATCAGTGCCAAACTCTGGTTTAACTGAGTCTCCTGCACATTCAGCTCCGCTTTCTTCTCCGAGAGTTCAAGCTGCGCCTGCTTAAGCTCTTCGCTCTTTACGGAAACCTGTGCCTCCGCCTTTTCCATCCCGGCAGCCGCCTTTTTCTTCCCCGACTCCAGCGCGCTCTTGCCGCTCTTCATCTGTTTCTTTGCTTTATTCAAGGCGCTCCTGGCATCGTCAAGCTGCTTTTTCATCTCCGCTTTGATGTCGTCGCCGATATCATCTATCTTGTCGTCATTCAGGGTAATCTCTACCGTCTCTTCGATATTTCCGACCGCCGATACGGATGCGACACCCTCCACGCTCTCAATCTCCGGTATCACATCATTCTCAATCGTCTTGCTGACCTGGGTGTTGCTCTCTGCGTCTGCGCTCACCGCCGCCACAAGAACCGGCATCATGTCCGGGTTCAGCTTGATGATCATAGGATTGGTCACCTCGTCCGGCCAGAATCCCTTAATCTGGTCAAGGCTCTCCCGCATCTCTATGGTGGCGGAATCCATATTCGCCGTCTGCTCAAATTCCAGCATGACCGTGGAGGCATTCTCGCTGGACATGGACATGATATTTTTAATGTTGCTGACCGTAGCCATGGTCTGCTCCACAGGTTTCGTCACAACCTCCTCAATCTGCTCCGGGCTGGCTCCCGGATAAGTCGTCATCACAAGAGCGTACGGGAGGTTCATGTTGGGGAGCAGGTCAACCGTCATCTTCGTAAACGAGACAACTCCAAGGACGATGATCAGGACTACGCCAACTACTACAGTATATGGTTTTTTTACACTGAACTTTGAAAGCATCGGGGAACTCCTTTTTCTATATATTTAATTTATTTTTCCGAAAAACTAATATGTAAATAATAGCACCTGAGGCTTTAAAACACAATGATTGTAATGTATAATATTTTTGAAAATCGGGGGATTTAATCTGGCATTAATATAAAATTTACAGATTGTTTATATATTTGGGGGATGGGGATTTAGGGAGGACGGCATAGCGGGGCGGCAGTTCCTCGCGCAAACAGGGCAAAGCTGCGATGAACTAACTGCTGACTGCGGCTAAGAAACTCGGGAATGCCCTCGTTTCTAAGTCTCCGTAAGCAGTGGATTTCATCTCCGCAAAAAACGCCCTTTTAATGTTTGCGCGAGGAACTGCCGCCCCGCTATGCCTGTGTACTGAATTGCCCCATATACGTGTGGAATCAGCCGGGTGTGTATGAGCCGGATTTATATTATAGGCGGAAAAATTTTACGAGGTATGAAAGTCTTTTGGTAATGGAAAGGGTGTTTACAATGAATCTTAGAAATACGGGAAAAAACAGCTTAAAAAAATATGTGTTAGTTACGGGGGCATCCCGGGGAATCGGGAGGAGTACGGCTCTTCTTTTTGCGGAGAATGGGTACCATGTTTTTTTGAACTGCTATAGGTCGGCGGACGCGCTTGAGAACGTGAAAGCGGAGATTGATTCTTCGGGGTGTGGTTCCTGTGAAATTGTGATGGGGGATGTGGGGAATCCCCGCGACGTGGGGCGGATGTTTGAAAAAATAAATGAAACGTGCGGGCGGCTTAATGTGCTGGTGAACAATGCGGGGATTTCACATATCGGGCTTTTGAGCGATATGAGCGACGGGGAGTGGGATGCGGTGCTGCGTACCAATCTTTCTTCTGTCTTTTACTGCTGCCGCGCCGCCATACCGGGGATGGTATCGGAAAAGCGGGGGCGGATCATTAATGTGTCTTCCATGTGGGGAGTGTCGGGAGCCTCCTGCGAGGCGGCGTATTCTGCCTCCAAAGCGGGAGTGTGCGGGCTTACCCGGGCGTTGGCAAAAGAGCTGGCTCCCAGCAACATCCAGGTCAATGCAATTGCCTGCGGCGTGATTGACACTGCTATGAATAATCAGCTTGATGAAGAAGAGCGAAAGGCTCTGGCATATGAGATTCCGGCGGGGCGGTTTGGCTCGCCGGAGGAGATTGCGAAAGTTATATGGGATATGGCAAACGCGCCGGAATATATGACCGGGCAGATTATTGGAGTGGATGGGGGGTATCTGTAAACATTTTCGGTTATTTGGCGCAAAAAAAGATAAGGAACTTCTTCCTCATACCGGAGCGTTCCTTATCTTTTATTCTTTCTTAAATTAGTCGTTCTTATTCAGCCATTCTTTCATCAGCTCTACATACCTGTCGTTGTCCTCCACAAAGCACATATGGCGGCATGTCCTGAAAAGCTCCCACTCGGAATTCGGAATCCGGTCATACATGTATTTTGCGATGTAAGGCGTACACAGGTCATTTCCGCCGTTGATGACAAGCGTCGGCTCCTTGATGTCCTTAAGCTGCTCGGTCACATCGTACTCCTTGAGTGTTCCCATAGGCGTGTACTCATTAGGGCCCCAGCCTACAACATAAGCCTCGCCGCCCTTTTTCACCGGACGTCTCAAGCACTCCGGAGACTCCTCCGTAACTGCGCCGGCCGCGTGGCGGAGCATATATTCCGCCTCTGCCGCCTGGTAAACCGGGTCGCTGTAGTCGTTGGTGGACGTTGCCTTCTCAATCGCGTCCTGCATCTCCTGCGGAAGTTCCTTGATCATACGGTGCTGCTCGATTCCCCACATCCAGGACGCCGGGAGCGTGCTGGAAAGAATCAGGCTCTTAAGTCCTTCCGGCTTGTGGTTGCACACATAGTCAAGGAGCAGCATACCACCCCAGGACTGTCCTAAAAGGTGCATCTCATCAAGCCCTAGATGTTCCCTTAACGCAACCAGCTCATTAATCCACGTTGTAGCGTTCCACAGGTCCGGACGGTTCTCCACATAAGATTCCCCGCACCCGATCTGGTCGTACATCACAATCTGGCGTCCGTCCTCCTCTGCCAGCCTGTCCAGCACCTCAAAGTAATTGTGCGTGGAGCCCGGGCCTCCGTGCAGCAGGACTAACGGTTTCTTATTACCGGTATTCTCCCCTACGATACGGTAATAGGTCTTGTACTCTAAGTACGGCATAAAGCCTTCTCTGATTTCCATTGGTGAAAACCTCCCTTGTTCTTAATAATTGTTGCTGTACTTATTATATATAATATTTTCTGAAATGTACAGAGCGAGCATAGAATACTTATTCATTATATTTTTCTATTTTACAGAAATGTTTCTTACTCTTCTCATCATAGTTGATACCCACAAGAAGAATCTCCCCGCCAAAGTCCTCGACTGCCTGCATATATCTTCTCTCTTTTATCTGCGCGATTGCCCCTTCCGCGGATTTATTCCATTTCAATTCCACAACCATAAGAGGTCTGCCTGATCCTCTCTTGGGCAGGAACACCATATCTGCATAGCCTTTTCCGCTTGGCAGTTCCTGCAATTCCAGATAATCCTTTACCCTGCTGATATAGGCAAGCCGGAGAACTGCGCGCAGCGACTGCTCATTATTATAAAACTGCGGCGAGGAATATTCCGTATGAAATTTGTCCAGCATCCGGGCAACAGTTTCTTCATCCATGCACAAAGTAGCATTCAGTAGCTGCTCCGATTCCCTCACCATCTGTACAAGCTCCGGATTATCCACGTTTTTCACTGCCCGCAGAACTTCTTCCTTCACTTCCTGGTTCGGGATAAATACACTTTCAGACGAAACGTCGTATACAAGATACCCCAGATGCACCAATAATGTAAGCACATCATCCTTACTATGGAAGGTCGTCATATCGTTCTGGAAGGTCTGGGTATCAATCTTACACTTTCCCCCTCCGAGCATGGAGATGACTGCATCTTTCAGGCCGTCAAAGTTCATCGTAATATAGGTTTTCAGCGATTCGTACGTCTCCGTCTGCGTCCAGTAACTTCCCAAATGTTTTCTGCTCACTGCATCCAGCACGGACTTGGGGCTGTATACATGAATGCCGCCCAGGGCATATCCGTCATACCAGGATTTCAGTTCCTGAAATTCCAATCCGGACTGTTCACACAGACTGCTCACCTCATCTTCCGTAAATCCGACATACTCCTCTAACGGGGATGGGGATACCATCGTAAATTCATAAAAGTCACTCAGCGCAGACTGATTGCCATACTTTTTTATCGGAAGGATTCCCGTCATATATGCCGCCTCTATCATATGGTCTGTCAGGCTGCTGCGGAAAAGTCCGCGGAGGAGCTGCACATATTCATCCTGAAGGTTTTTCTCATTCTTTTTTTCTCTGAACAAAGCATCCCATTCATCAATAATAACGATAAATTTCGTGCCTGACTTTTCACTGATATCCGCCAATGCTACAGGAAGGGCGCACTCCGCCTCCTCAACCATGCCCGCATAGGCTGCCCGCAGCTCTCTGATTACCTCTTTTTGCAGATTTTTAACGATGTCTTTTACACTTCCCGCAGTTGAAATGAACCATGTAATATCCAGATACAATACATCATATTGATTCCGATGCATCTCATAGGATGGTTTCCCGGCAATCTTTTTACCTTGGAAAAGCTCTTTGGAGTCACAGCTTTTATCGTAATAAGCACAGAGCATCTGCGCCGCAAATGATTTGCCGAACCTTCTCGGACGGCTTACGCAGGTAAGTTTCTGTTTCGTGCCTAATGTCCGGTTGATATAATCAATCAGTCCGGTCTTGTCGATATATTCTCCCTTTAATACAGACTTAAAACCGGCATTTCCGGGATTCAGATATTTTCCCATGCAAATCCCCTCTCTCAGAATACTATGATAAGGGTATTGTACCACATTTGCAAAGCCTTTACTATCCTTCCCAATACCGTTTCAGGAACTTTTCTGCGTTTTTATAGCACACGTCCTCTATCTCTCCTGTCGTAAATCCTGCCTTCTCCATGGCGCGCGGCAGCTCCGGCATATGCTGGCAGGCGGATATCTCCAATTCGTCCTCCACGCCGTCAAAGTCCGTTCCGATTCCGACAATCTCTCTGCCGCCCACCTTCATCATGTGCCGGATATTGGCGATAATCGCCTCCACCGTAGATTTTCCGTCGGCTGACAGGAAGTCGCCGCCGAAATTAATCCCCGCAATGCCTCCTTTTTCCGCCAATTTCCGTATCATCTCGTCCGTTAGGTTCCGGTTGTGGGGGCAGACTGACCTTGCATTGGAGTGGGATGCGATAAAGGGGCGTCTCCCATACTTCCACACATCCTCAAATCCTGCGTCCGACAGGTGCGACACGTCCGCGATAATCCCAAGTTCATCCATTCTCTCCAATGTCTCTATCCCGAACTTCTTTAAGCCCTTTGCCTGAAACTCCGGAAAGCATCCCGGATAGCCCAGGCAGTTCTCATAATTCCAGGTCAGGGTAATGAGGCGGATGCCCGCTTTGTAAAGCTCTGTGAGCCTCTCCGGCTGATTTTCCAGAATCCCGCCCTCTTCTACCGTCAGAAAGCAGGACACTTTTCCCTCTTTCCGATTCGCAAGGTACTCTTCCCAGGAGCCGGCAAACGCCGCCTCCTCATGCCCCTTAAGACCTTTGTAAAATAATTCCGTCATCTTGAGCGCGTCTTTATAGTGGGAGCCAAGAAACGGCTGGTCCTCCCACCAGAGGTAACAGGCAAAAAACTGCGCCCCGTAACCCGCCTCCGAAAGACGCTTTACGTCAATCTGGCACTTGTTCTCCCACACTGTCTGACTCTCATCCCCAAGCTTATAGAGGTCAAACAGTTTCATCAGGGTATCACAGTGAAAATCTATAAACCTCATCTTACCAATCTCCTTCTTAAACTCCTTATTTCTCTCCCTGCTGTTTTTCATGATGTTTCAAAGACCATACTCTGAGCAGATATCCCACTAAAATCAATATGACCGGCCCGCCGTAAGTCTTAATCGTCAGCGACATCGCCTCCGAGGCGGATTCCGCCCACACAACGTAGTCAAGCCCTGCCCCTATGTATCCGAGGATTCCAAGGAATATGGCAACTGCGGCAACAATAAGCGCAAATCCCCTCGACTTAAACGCCGTAAATTCCGACTCTTTATTCTTAAACCGGAACGCGAAAAATGCAATCGCAAGCATGGCGTATGCCGGAACGGAGGAAAGGGCGGAAAGGTCGGTCAGCATATTGAAAAATGCATCCAGCCCGCTCATTCCGAACAGCGGTACTACAATCAGTACGATTACCACCGCGCACTGAATCCACAATGCGTTTTTTAATGTACCATCTTCCTCCTGCTTGGTAAGCACCTTCGGGAACGTCCCTTCCGGTACCTCGGAAAACAGCGCTCTCAGCGGAGATTCCATCCACACGATATACGCCGCCACAGATGTAATGGTGAGAATCAGGGCATAGATGCGGATGATAATCTTACCGTTCATCCCGAAGTTGTCGGCAAGAATCTCATAGACCACATATGCCGCGTCCTTCACGCCCGCCTCCTGAATCGTCTCCGGCGACGCCACAAGAAGAACTGCCACCGAACCGATAACATACGCGAATCCGATTAAAAATGTAGCGATAAAGATTGCTTTCGGGAAATTTTTCTTCGGCTCTTCCATATTTTTTACATAAGTGCCTCCTACTTCCGCTCCTGCCACGGCAAGGAGCAGCCAGGAAAACGTGGCGAAATATGCCGTGTCAAATGTAGGAGTCAGCGCCTCCGCCGTAAATTCTGTCTGGGACGGCGTACCCATGGCAAGCCCCACAAATGCAAATACAATGAAAATCACCGTAATCGCAAGGGTAAGCTTTCCTCCCACGTCACTGATCTTGGAGAACTTCTCCACTCCGCAGCTTGCCACGAATGTAAGGAAGATTGCCAGGAAGATGCTCATGTACGGGAGCAGATGCGCGCTTTCGTCCGTAAATCTGTTTTCCCCGAACACCGTCCAGGATATCATGACCGGCACTCTCGCAAACACCATCTGCAAGTAAAATAATGTGGACACAAAATAAGACCAGGTTCCTACAAATGCCCATTTCTCTCCAAGCCCCATCTTGATCCATGTATAGATGCCCGCGCTCCCCGCGTCCTTCACCGATGCCAGCTCCGCGATAAACAGCGACAGCGGTAGGAAGAAAAGCACGGCGACGATAAACCAGGAAGACACGGATGCCGGCCCTAGCGCCACGACGTTGTTGGTGATATTCCCGAACCCGAATGTGGGAACTACCGTTAAGAGGACTACCGTCCACAGGCTCAGTTTTTTTGTTTTCTCTTGTTCTGCCATAATGTCTCTCCTTTTCTCTGTAATATGTTCACTGAACATGTTCATTATAAGTATATATTATCCTCTTGACAGTTCTGTGTCAATGTAAAAATCTTGTTTGTTTTTTCCGCGCTTTTTGCTATACTAAAAACAGACACTGAGGACAGCCGGCAGACAGAGAAAGCACATCCTCAAAAAGGAGTTAAGCCTCATGGAAAAGCCATATATCTCGCGCAAAGAACAGGCGCAGCTCACAAAAAAGAAAATCTTTGACACTACTATGCGCCTGGTGCACAAAAAAGGCTACAGCAAGATTACCATCCGCGAAATCTGCCAGAACGCCCAGATTTCCGTAGGTACTTTTTACCTTTATTTCTCTTCAAAGGACGATATCCTGCTGGAATTCTATCATAAGGCCGACCAAAAAATCGTATTTCCGGCAATCCCCTCCGATGCAGCGCACATTGACTACCCGTCTCTCATCTGCGGGTATTTCTCCATATATCTGCGCTGCATGACAGAGACCCAGGAGAAAGAGCTGCTCTGCGAAATCTACCGCAACGCCCTTGTCTCCGGGAACAATCAGTTCTTAAACCAAAAGCGCCCGCTCTATGGGGCTGTCCTTTCTGCTCTTGAGTCTGCGGCGGAACATGGGCTTTTAACTCCCCTGCACACCCCCGCCCAGGTCTGCCAAAAGCTATTTCTCTTTGTCCAGTCCTACATCTACCAGTGGCTCACCAGCAACGAGCTGACCGCCGCCGCACTGACCGATACCTGCATCTCGGAGCTTGCACTGTATCTGACGCTTTTTTTGCCGGAACACAAGAAATCCGGGCAGTTAGATTCTGGGTAAAAAAGAAATGCCATGTAAGATTTTTTCTTGCACGGCATTTATCTCAATCGTTAAAAAAAGTTGAATAACTGGATATATTTTGTATTATCATTTACCGAATATCTCTCGTTAAATGGTATAAATCCATTCTTTTCATTCTGATAAAAATCTAACAGCTTTGCCTTGTCCTCACATTCCAGAAATACAATTCCCCCACCAATGTCATGCTGAACTTTCTCCAGAATTTCAAATGTCAAATCCATTATTTCATTACCATTGATGCCTTTTCCTTCATTCACAGCATAATTTTTTCCAAACTGTGCAATCAGAAAAGCGGACACTGTATAACTTCCCGTTTCCGAGTCCAATACTGCATACCTGCTTATCTTTTTTCGCTTAGAATTGGATAAATTTGCATTTCCAATCTCAACCGCTTTGTGAGCAAGTGTAAAAACCGCCGCAATTTTACCAAATTCGTTTACTGCAAAATATGTAACAGATAATTTTTTCTTTGCAAATTCAATTGCATTATTTACCACAAATTGCTCAATTTCCGGATTGATTGGACAAGAAAAATCGGAAAGACACTTTCTCAGTTCTGCCTCCCCGATTGCTCCAATCATATCCAGAATATTCACTGTGTCAAACTGTCTCATTCGGACGTATCTCCCTTCGCCATCAGCCGCCTGATAGCATCGTAATCTGTCAATGGCGGTTTCACGGGTGCGGACGGCCTTCTCTTAGGCTTATTTTCCGATGCCGCCAACGCATCTATAAATGCCTCTGCCTGTTTCGGATCATCTATACGAACTTTTGCAAAAATACTGGATGTAGCCATAATAGCACCTCCTTCTCCAAATGGCTTATAATAGTATATGCAGGAAAGATAACAAGCTATACAATTCTATCTCATTGCTTTTTCTTTGACTATATTCTAAATCAGATTTCCTACAACGTCAACTGCGGTCTTTACTTCTCCGCAAATATCCTCACAATATTCAATATAACTTCCACAGCCTTCTCCATCGTCTGCACGGAGATAAATTCTTTCACGCTCTGCCCGTTCTGGCAGCCGGAGAATATATTCGGGCAGGGTATCCCCATAAAGGAGATGGTCACGCCGTCCGTTCCTCCCCGGATTGGTTTCTCCTGCGTCTCCACGCCCGCCCGGCGCATCGCCTCCCTTGCAACCTCGATAATCTCCGGAAACTCTTCCACCTTCTCCCGCATATTAAAGTAATAGTCCTCTATCTCCACTTTAAATGACCCTGCCCCATAATAGCCGTTTAGAAATTCCGCCGTCTCCTTAAGGCGCGTCTTCCTGTACTCGTAACTGCTCTTTTCAAAATCCCGGATACTGCACGTCATATGGCAGGAATCAATGGAGCCTGTCATGTCCGAGATATGATAATACCCCTCGTACCCTTCTGTCGTAGCGGGCGTCTCGTTCTTCGGCAGGAGATTGATAAATTCATTTGCCATCATCACCGCATTTTTCATGGTCGCCTTGGCATGACCCGGGTGGGTGCTGTTCCCCTTCACCGTGACTGTCGCTGTAGCGGCGTTGAAATTCTCGTAATTCAGCTCTCCCCGCTCGCCCTCGTCAACCGTATAGCCGAATTTGGCAGGAATCTTCTCCATATTGATATATTCCGTGCTGTATCCAAGCTCTTCATCCGGCGTAAAGACAAGCCAGATTTCCCCGTGCTCTTCCTCGCTGTGCTCGCACAGCCACTTTGCCGCCTCCATAATCTCCGCCACCCCGGCTTTGCCCTCCGCGCCCAGCACGGTCGTTCCGTCCGTCACCAAAAGGTCGTCGCCGATATATTTCCTGAGGACAGGACATTCCATGGAATTGAGCCGTATATCAAGCCCCCGGTTCAAAACGATGTCTTTCCCGTCATACCCTTTCACAAGCTGGTAGCGGATATTGCCGCCCGGAACGTCCGGACAGGTATCCATGTGGGCGAAAAACGCCAGCGCAGGAACTTCTTTCGGGGTATTTGACGGAATCCTCGCATACAGAAAGCTGTTCTCGTCGATTTCCACGTCACAAATCCCCATCTCCTCCAGCTCATCCTTCAGAAGTTCCGCCAAAAACCTCTGATTTTCATTGCTCGGGCAAGTCAGGACGCTCTCATTGCCCTGGGTGTCTATCGATGCATATTTTAAAAAACGGTTCACAACAGGTCTCATATCTTCACCCCTGTTAAAGTATATCATATCCTGCTGCCGTTTCACAACTACCAGTACAGCGTTTCGATGCACTAATTTCTCTCTTCGTCTCCCAGATTCCCGGCAATATTTCCGTCGGAAAGTTTTTTAAGCGGTATGTACAGCGTCACCACAGACACTCCCAGAAATGCGGTGACCGCGATGAGGAGCGCCATCAGAAACAGCCGCACATCTTCCGGATTGTCCGCCAGGATTCTTCGAAACATACGTACACTGTCATAAGCGCCGTATGTCCGCAGCCTGATTAAAAATTCTCCCGTCACGATTGCCGCGGATACCAGGATGATTCCTCCGCCCTCGGATAAATTTTCCAGCAGATACCTTGACTTCAGCATCCCCCTGTCCATGCCCAGCGCGCGGAACACGCCGATTCGTTTTCCTTCATTTTTTAAAAATACCTGATTGCCGTGATACATCATCAGCATGTACACAAGCCACACCGCCGTCAGGACAAACAGATACTGGGTTCCGTCAAATAAAGAATCCTCTGCCCTTGCCCGTATGAAACCGGCTTTGTCTGTAAGATTCGTCTCTTTCCCGAGCATCTCAAAATACCCTTCAACCTCTGCCCCTGCGGCGGCAGTGTCCATCGCCTCGTCAAGATTTATTTTCACAGACGCATACCGCGTTTCCTCCGCGCCGCAAAGGAGGCTTAAGAATCCCTCGCTCACCTCTGCCACCCTGGCATTTACGGACAAATCTGTCTCCGGGCTTACAATCACCGCGCCCACCCGGATTTCCCTCTCCCCCCAGGGCGTGCTGATTTTCACCGTGTCTCCGGGGGCGATTGGGCATTCGTCCGTTTCATATTCATAGACCTTCTTGCCCTCATCCATTTCCTCTATATTGAGATACACCGGAGCTTTCCCGGCGCCCAAATCCCGAATCTGGTACGGCGGAAGGAGCAGCACACATTCCTCCCCTGCCAAAAATGCCTCCCTGTCAAACGCGCCCAAATCCGCCGCTTTCTCATAATAAGACAGCCACTCTTTATCCTGCGGGCCTAATCCCCGCAATTCCCATACGGAAAAATAATCGCCTTCCTTTTCCACCGGAACTCCAAGAAATTTCTGGTTATACTTGCGGTATGTACGCACATATTCGCTGTCTTTGAACGCCGGAGCCGAAATGCGTATCTCCTGGGACATAATGTCCTGGGACATCGTACTGGAATTGATAAAGCATTCTTTTTCTACACTCTTTACTCCATCTATTTTCTCAATCTCCTCAATCTGCCCGTCCGTCAGCCCTTCTGCCGGAACATCCGCCTGGTAGTCATAGGCATATTCGAGCGCAGACATCAGATATTCGTACTCCTTTTTCTCCTCAATAAACAGCCGGAGGCAGATGGCGGATACTACCATGACCAGAACGGAAATCACGAACCGGCCGGCATAAATCTTACTGTAAAAAATCTTTTTACGTCTCAGGCAGGTGAAAAATGTCAGTTTCTCCGCCCTTTTTAATTTCGGCGGAGCGCTGCGCTCCAAAAGCCCGCTGTCAATCTTAAACGCCGTGCGTATCTGGGAACCGATTGCCGTCAATGCTACCGCCAGATTACACATAAAATAAATAACCGTAACGCAGGCGATGTATTCCAGTATATATTCCGCCTGGATTTCCAGCCGAACCGATATCTTTACGAGCGCATGCACCGCATAAAGCGCCGCGCCTGCCGCAAGCGCGCTTAACACCGCTCCTGCAAGAAATGCCATTCCCCACAGGAACGCACTTTCCCACAATACCAGCCGTATCACCTCTCCTGCGTCCGCCCCCATCCCGCGCAGCACGGTAAGACTGTATCTCCGGGATTTAAACGTCAGCATCATCAGATACCCGATTAAAATCGCAGCCACCAGCACAAGGTAAAACACAAACTTGCCATCCTGAAAAAACTCGTAAACTGCACTGATGTCCAACGGATACGCCTTTTCATTGCAGACATACGTTCCTTCCTCCAGCTTTTCCATGCGCGCCTGGATACGGTTCATCTCATCCGGGTTATCATTCTGGAATAACAGGTACGTCTCTCCCTGTACGGTCTCATCCATGCCCAGAATCACGCTGGGAAGTTTGTGCTTATCTGTCTCCCATTCTCTTCCCCATGGTTTCACGATGCCTGACAGGGTGTAAGACTTCGCCTCCCCGTTTTCCGCCGGGGCAATCTCTACCTTGCCGCCGACTTCTGCCTGCCCGGGAAGGCGGCTTAATGCCGTCTCGGTAAGGGCAATCTCCGTACTGTCCGACGGAAAACGCCCCTCTTCCATCTGTATCCTGCCGAGAGACCGGGCTGTTTCGTTTGCAGCCCCCATCACGCCGAGAGGATTTCCGCCAAGCCATGCATCCCCCAGCACAACAATCTTTCCAATCTGTTTCGTAGATTCCAGCTCACGCAAAATCTGCTCTGTACTTTCCCCCGCCCCAAATACCGCGCCCGTCCACTCCCCGTAAATTTCGTAGCGCAGGCTTTCCAGGGAACGGTAAAAGCTCCCCTGAAACAGGATTGTCATAATCCCACACATATAGATGAGCGCCAGCATAATGATACTGATACGCAGTTCCCGCTTTCTCCCCTTAAAACTTCGCAGCACAAGCTTTCTCATAACATTCACTCTCCCCTTCCCACGACCATGCCGTCCCGGATTTCAATAATCCTGTCGGCGGCCTGTGCAATCTCCATATCATGAGTTACAAGCAAGATTGTCTGCCCCCACTCCTCCTTCATCATTTTCAGCAGTCTAAGGACATCTCCGCCGGACTGCTGGTCTAAATTGCCCGTCGGCTCATCCGCAAAGACAATGTCCGGCTGCGCCGCCAGCGCGCGGGCGATTGCGACTCTCTGCTGCTCCCCGCCGGACAACTGGCTCGGAAACTTGAGGCGGAGCCCGTAAATGCCCAGTTTCTCCATCAGGCTCCGGATATATCCCTTATCTTTCTTCGCACGGTTCAGGTAAAGGGGCATCCGGATATTTTCTTCCACGCAAAATTCCGGAAGGAGGTTATAAGACTGAAACACAAAGCCCATTTTCTCACGCCGTATGGCGGACAGCCTTCTGTCCTTCATCTTGTGTATATTTTCCCCGCCGATTTTTACCGTGCCTTTCGTCGGCCTGTCAAAGCCGCTCAGAAGATGGAGGAGCGTGGATTTCCCGGAACCGCTCTTCCCGATGATTGCATAGAAATATCCCTTTTCAACCTCCAGGCTGATATCCTTTACCGCCTCAACTTTTACCTCGCCCATACCGTAGATTTTCTGCAGGTTTTTTGCTGATAAAATCACTCCCATAACCGCACCCCTTTCTTCCCGTTCACACTTGCTCATCCTCTTGCCGCGCGCCCATATCTATCTATGTCTGCCCATGCTTATCCATGCCTTCCCATATCTATCCACGTCTATCCATGTCTGTCCATATCTATCCATGCCTGTCACCCGCAGCTATCTCAGTTTCTCAATTCCTGCCTCCGTCCGCAGTTCCTTTATCGGAATCTCCACTGTCTTATCCTCAAACTCCACCGTCAGGATATCATTTTCATTGACCCGCTCATTCTCACCGTATTCATTGAGATAGATTACCGTTCCGTCATCTAAAAATACATAGTCAAGGCAAAAATTCCTGTCCATGTCATAGCCTTTTCTCACCGGGCTGATCCTGCTTACAACAAGACTCAGAGACTCTCTTACGCTGCCCGATGCGTTTGTAAGCACCTCTTCTGACGACTCCTCGTGAGACGTACCCATCCATCCTTCAAGACGGACATTGTCCTTCTTCGATACAAAACCAATCCTCACCACCCCGCCTGTATTCTCATATGTCACTTTCACATCCCCGGATAACACACTTTTTCTGGAAATGAAAGTATCCTCATAAAATCCCCACAGGATGTTTATTACAAACAGCACTGCGACTATCACGCCAAATACCGTGCGGTTCATGATTACCTTTTTCAGCTTTTTGAAAGCCTTAATCTCCGCCTCCGCCTGCACCTCGTCAATTTTCAGATACTTCTCCGATTCAAGCTCTGCCTTCATCGCATGCAGGAAATCCCTGCACTCCGCGCACTCCTGCACATGCTCCTCCACCGCGCGCCCGCTCTCTTCACTTGTCAGCCCGTCCACATAGCTGGGCATCAAATCCCTTATAATTCCGCATTCCATCATAAATCCGTCACCCTTTCACTATTTTCTGCTTTGCCCGGTAAAATGTCACCCTCGCCCAGTTTTCATTTTTCCCGAACAGCTCCCCAATCTCCCGGAAGGAAAATGCGCCTGTCACTCTGAGGAGCACTACTTCCTTCGCCGTCTCGTCTAAGACATGCACCTTCCGAAACAGCTCCATCTTCTCCTCCCGGATGCTAAGCTCCTCGTCCGGCGCTTTATCCGCAGATGCCATCTGCTCATCGAGGGGGCTTGTTCCCTTCTTCTTTCTCCGCTCTAGCTCCCTGTACCAGAGATGCTTTGCAATCTGGCACAGCCACGTTGACACCTTGCACGTTCCGTCGTACTTGTCCGCGCAGCGCACCGCCTGGTAGAAGGTCTCCTGGGTAAGCTCCTCCGCCGTCTCCCCGTCATAGCACAGAGACATCAAAAAGCGGTATACCGCCTGGGCATGTTCCCTGTACACCGAGTCCATATTCAACATTTCCTCACCTCGCTTTACTTGTATATCAGGAAAATCCTGTTTTCGTTACAGAAATATGTAAAATAATTTTGTTTTTGTTTTTCGATTTTTTATTATTAATTATTCGACTTTTACAAACTTATGTATTGACAATCTTTACTTCTATGTTATCATTGAACTATAAAATACACTCGGAGGTATCTCTATGGCCTTTAAAGATAGATTAAAAGAAGCCCGTCTGCGTAACAACATGACCCAGGAACAATTGTCCCAAAAAATTGGTGTCGCTAAATCAACAGTGGCCGGTTATGAAAAAGGAAACAGTGAACCGAATATCAATACGATTTCTAAGATAATGAATGTCCTGCAGATAGATGCCAACTATCTTCTGCAAGACGAGATGTCCGTGCTAAATACTCCATCAATAACTTTAGAATATGATGAAATAGACGGTCTTAGAAAATTCCGCTCACTGGACTCCAACAGCAAAGAACATATCCAAATAATTCTCAGCCATGAGCTTGACAGAGCCCAAGTTCAGAAGGACACTGAGAAACGCCTTCTCGCTTACAAAAAAAAAATTCTTGCACTCTGCAATTCAAGAGAACCCGTCTCCTGTGTAGATTGTACTTCTGCTTCTGATAATATCATAATAAACAAAAGAGAAAGATTCCATACGGACACCTAAAGAAATGAGGTAATTCATTTGGCAGATAAACTTATTCCTATCGCATCGTTCAATAAATCGCTTAATAACTATTTACGGCACGATTTCAACTATGACACCATATACCAGTCAACAGGCCTGAAAAAACATATAGCCAAAAGACATCCTGATTGTCTTTTATACTTAGATGATTTGCCATCCATTATTTCTTCACCTGATTATATTGGTGTAAACCCTAATGAAAATACAAAAAACTTTGAATTAGTTAAAACGATTTCCCAAAATATACAAGTCGGAATTAAGTTGGATATAAAAAACGATTACCTTTATGTCGCAACACTACATACGATAACAGAGGGAAAATTACAACATGGATTGTCAAATGGACGCCTCAAAAAAATTGACAAATAAGTAATAGTATATTACAATAATTGCATAGACTAAGAAAGTGGCCAAACAGCAAAGGTCGGAAAGGCTCCCGACGCACTCTTTGAAGAGTACCTGAGATGATGGATACGCCGCCCATCTTGTTATTTGGCAGACTTCAAAAGTGCTGCCAGCAATGACAGCACTTTTCTATAGTCTTTTTTATATCATAACCTCTTCTCAAAATTCCCATCCACCGAACACCCTTCGGTAAATATCATAAATGCATTCGGATCCAGACTCCTCACGATTCTTTTAAGCTGCGCCACTTCATACTTCGAGATCAGCACAAACAAGATGTAAGAAGTGCGGTTCGTATAAGCTCCTTCCCCGTCCCAGTTCGTCACGCCGCGCCCGGTCTGCTCCATGATCGCCTTGGATATCCCGACCTTTTTCGTAAAGATCATGACGCTCATATTGATATTCTGGATATGTACCCGGTCAACGGCAACAGAAAGTACCGTCGCATAGATCAGGGAATAGATGACGATCGGTATATCAAAAAGGAACATACAGACTCCGTACACGAAGATATTCATAATGATCGTAACTTTCCCCACACTAAAGTTCGGGAATTTCTTCGCACAGCAAAGGCCGATGATATCCTGCCCTCCTGCCGACGATCTGCCCCTTAAGACCAGACCGCTTCCAAGCCCGCACACGATCCCGCCGATGATACATGCTGTCAGGTAGTCCTCCACATACGGCACCTTGGGAATCGGTATCACCACCAGGAACGCACTCATCATACCCGTCATGATAAGTGTCTTAACTGCAAACTCCTTTCCCAGCATACGATAGCCCAGATACAACAGCGGCACATTGATGGCAAAGTATATGATACCTGTAATATTTGCTTCCGGCGGTATGGGGAGATGGAGCCCCTGAGTAAGAAACAGCCCGGCAAGCTGCGAGACACCCATGAATCCGCCGCTGTAAAAACCCATCGGGACGATCAAAAGATTAAACCCGAGACAATAGATCAGATTGCCCCCTACAGAATATACAAGCTGTTCCAATCCTTCCTTTCTTTTTGTAGTCATCAATTTTCCCATTACTCCATTCCTTCTTTCTTATTATCAAAACATTGCTATTCTATCACCGGCTTCTTTAATTTACAACCTGTTTATCCTATCTATTTTATAATCCTGTCATTACACTTTGTAATGCTGGATCAACGCAAATAATCAGGAGCCGCACCACTGTTTTCTACATATGGTATGGCTCCTGACTATGAATGGAAAGAGTCATTGTTCTTTATATATTTTAGACATCAGTCTTTTCAGGGTAATGGCATCTTCTTTCCCCAACTTCTCCTCTACGATGCGATTCGCCTTCTCAGACGCTGCCAGCAGATCTGCCCCTATACTCCATCCCTTTTCAGATACAACAATCCGCAATGCCCTGCGGTCATATGGATTCCTCTCACGGTATACAAACCCTTTTTTCTCCATTCTGTCCAAAATGCCGGTAATTGTTGAACCTTCCAGTCCAAAATAATTGGCAAGATATGTGGGGGAGCAATTCCCATCCTGCATCAGGCACAGCAACATCTCATATTGAACCGGCGTCACATCCAAATCCTGTAATTCCTTTTGAAATACTTGAAGTATTGTCTGAGCCGCTCTTGATGAAATCACAAAAAAATCATTACTTAAACTCATTTTTTCCTCCGTCACTTTCATTTTCGTGTTTATTAGTTTAACATATCCAATTGGTAATTTCATCCAAAGGGGTGCAATAATTTCAGTAATTTTTACGAAAGGTTATTTATCTCCTTGGTAAAAAAGCAGGATACATAGTGTCCGGGCAAGACTTCTTCTAATTCAGGAACTTCTTTAAAACACCTTTCTTTGGCATATGTACACCTTGGGGCAAACCTGCAGGCAGGCTTTGGATTTATAGGCGAAGTAATCTCCCCTTTTAAGACTACCCTCTGCTTTCTCTGCCCAATATTGATCTGGGGAATTGCCGAGATCAACGCTTTTGTATACGGGTGAAGCTGATTTTCAAAAAGCTCTTTCGTCCCGGCTTTTTCCACCCCCATTCCCAAATACATGACCATGATATCATCTGAAATATGCTTTACTACAGACAGATCATGAGTAATAAACAGATAGGTCAGCCCATACTCCTCCTGCAGATCCATCATCAGATTCAATACCTGTGCCTGAATCGAGACATCCAGCGCAGACACAGGTTCATCACATACGATAAACTCCGGATTTAAAGCAAGTGCCCGTCCAATTCCAATCCTCTGTCTCCTGCCTCCGTCTAATTCATGGGGATAAACTCTCCGAAGGCGCTCCGCCAGCCCTACTGTCTCCATGATCTCTAAGACTCGTTTTTCATATTCCCATTTATCTTTGCATAACCGGTAGATAAGAAGCGGCTCCCCTATGATCTGCTCCACCGACATTCTTGTGTTCAATGAGGAAAAAGGATCCTGAAATATCATCTGCATATTCTTTCTCAACTCTTTTAGCTCTCTTTTTCCCGGTTTTGTAATATCCTTGCCGTTAAAATAAATTGTTCCTTCTGTCGGCTCCAAAAGATGCAAAAGCACTCTCCCCAGTGTAGATTTCCCACACCCGGATTCACCTACTACTCCGAGAGTTTTTCCCTTTTCTATAAAAAAATCAATGCCATCTACCGCATGTAATGTTCCTGAATTTGTCGGGAAATATTTTTTTAAATTTGAGACTTCTATAAACTTTTCCATCATATACCTCCTGACTTTCCAAACAAATGGCACTTAACAAAATGTTCTTTTCCAATCATCACTGATGCAGGGTTTTCGGTTTCACAGACTTTTTCTTTGTGAGGACATCTGTCATGGAATTTGCAGCCCGAAGGCAATGAAGCCGGATTAGGAGCAGAACCACTGATCGTTTTTAATCGCTTTACTTCTTCGTCAAGCTTTGGCAGGGATTCGAAAAGTCCTTTCGTGTACGGATGCGACATATGGAGTAAAATATCCTCCAGAGCGCCGCTTTCGACAATCTCTCCCGCATACATCACCGCAACTTTATCACAGGCCTCCGCGACAACCCCCAGATCATGCGTGATCAATAGCATCGCCGTGTTGTATTCCTTCTTTAGCTTATTCATCAATTCAAGAACCTGCGCCTGAATGGTAACATCGAGAGCTGTTGTGGGTTCATCCGCAATGAGAAGCCGGGGATTGCAGGCAAGAGCTATCGCTATCATAACCCGCTGTTTCATTCCCCCGGAAAACTGCGTCGGATATTCCGCATACCGCTCCCCAGGTATTCCCACTGTCTCTAACATCTCTTTTGTCTTTTTCAGCAATTCATCCTTTTTCAGATCAGAATGAAGCTTTAATACTTCCATAATCTGCTGACCTACTGTCAGTACAGGGTTCAGGGATGTCATCGGATCCTGGAAAATCATCGTGATATTTTCACCCCGGATCTTCCTCATTTCTTTTTCCGGCAATGCGAGCAGATTATTTCCTTCATATATGATTTCCCCGCCCTCAATACTTCCCGGAGGATTGGGTATCAGACCCATAATCGATAGAGCAGTCGTTGTTTTCCCTGCCCCGGTCTCTCCTACAAGCCCTAATGTCTCTCCTTTATATATTTTCAGTCCGATTCCGTTTACGGCCTCCACAACTTCTTCATCCGTCTTGTATTTTACAACCAGATCTGAAATCTGCAGAATTTCTTTCGCCATCTTCATCCCTCCCTACTGTTTCAGGCGGGGATCCAACGCATCTCTGAGCCCATCCCCGATCAGGTTAAGTGAGTAAGTAGTAATCATTATAGCGAGCCCCGGAAATACTGACATATACCAATTGTCTCTAAGATATGTCCTTCCCGCCGACAGCATCGCACCCCACTCCGGAGAAGGCGGCTGTATCCCCAGACCGATAAAGCTTAGAGAAGCTGCCCACAAAATTGAGTTTACTGCCCCTAATGTGAACTGGACAATAATCGGTGCCAGTGCGTTTGGGAGTATGTGCCGGAAGATAATCCTGAGGTTATTTCCTCCTATAGATCTCGCAGCCTCTATAAATTCCTGTTCCTTTACCGTCATCACCTGGGCCCTTACTACTCTTGTGAATGCCGGAAGGCTGGTGATACTGACCGCTATCATAAGGTTTCTAAGCCCTGTTCCCAATGCCGCTGCTATGCTGATTGCCAAAAGAAATGACGGAATCCCCATTACGATATCGATCATCCGCATGATAATGTTGTCAAACTTACTGTAAAATGCAGCTACAATTCCTAAAATACTCCCGATTACCGCTGCAATACTCACACATCCTATCCCGATGATCAGGGAATATCTTCCCCCATATATGATCCTACTGAATATATCCCTGCCAAAATTATCTGTTCCAAACAAATGCTCCCTTCCCGGAAATTGAAGGGTTGCCGCATAGTCCTGTTCCATGTATCCATAAGGCGCGATAAAAGGCGCAAAGACCGAAATCAGGATCACCAAACCTAATATGACCATACCGACAATCGCCAGTTTATTTTTCTTTAACCTCTTCCACACATCAAGCCAGGGTCCGCTCCTTCTTTTCTTCTCAGCCATTTACTTCCACCTTCTTTTTCCTGCTGTACTGGATCTTTATTCTGGGATCAATAAAACAATATATAATATCAATAGCCAAATTAATAATTACGCAGTTAAAACCAATAAACAATACCGTCCCCTGGACAGCCGGGTAATCTTTATAGTTAATACTGTCTACGACATATTTCCCAATTCCCGGAAGGGAAAATACGGACTCTACAAGTACAGAGCCTGCCAGCAATCCGCAGATTTGTATCCCAGCCGTCGTAACGATCGGAACCATAGCATTTTTTAATGCATGTCCTGTGATTATCTTCCACTTTTTTTGACCTTTAGCCTGTGCAGTTCTTATATAATCCTGACGGATCACTTCCAGCATACTCGACCTGGTCATTCTCATAATGATAGCTGCCGACTGCATACCCATAGTAAAGACCGGCATGATCCAATACTGTATCCCATAACTTCCCGTCGCAGGAAGCCATGACAACGTCACTGAGAACAGCAGGACTAACAGCATTGCGATCCAGAAAGAAGGGACTGAAACACCGAACAGTGCGATTGTTGTTATCAGATTATCCACAGCGGAATATTGCTTTACAGCCGATACGATCCCCATTAATATTCCCAAAACGATTGCCAGAACGGAACTGGCAATTGTAAGTGTCAATGTAGTCGAATATCTTGCCAATATCTCATTGAGCACCGGTCTCCCGGTCTTGTAAGAGACACCCAAGTCACCGTGAAATGCCACATTTTTCAAATATGTTCCCAATCTTGCAAAATAGGAGTCGTTTAACCCCATTTCTTCCCTGAGCTCATCCACCATCTCCTGCGGCGCGCTATCCCCCAAAATAAAGCGTGCCGGATCCCCCGGTGTAATATACATCAAAGTAAAAACAATAATGATGATCCCCAGCAAAACCGGCAGCATATATAACAACCTTTTAAATATATATTTCGTCATCTTATCCGCCTCCAGATTCCGGGAAGTGCGGCATTATGCCCCACTTCCCCTATAGCTGCTATTTGAAACTTACATCTTTCAAAATATGTGACTCATAGGCAACCGAGCATCGGAACCCTTCTACGTTTTTGGATGTAGCAATTGCAAGCTCTTTCTGCCAGATTGGTATCGCAATCCCCGCTTCCATAACCATCTTCTGAGCTTCATCGAACAGTTTGTTTCTCTCATCGTCATCAATGGTCTGAAGAGCCTTTGCCATGATCCCATCAAATTCAGGACTGTTCCAATGATACATTCCAAATTCATTGGCATCTGATAAGAAGCGAATCAAGATCTTTCCGGCTTCGCCTGTGCTTGCTGTAAAACCATAGATTGACAATTCTCCTCTGCCGCCCAAAGAATCTTCTACCCACGCGGTAGGTTCCTCCGCTTTTATCTCTAGGGTGATTCCCACTTCCGCCAGCTGGCTCTGTATCGCCTCACAAAAGCTCATACTCTCCTGGTCGGCGTTAGAACAGAGTATACTTGTCTTAAACCCGTCCGGATACCCTGCTTCTTTCAAAAGAGCCTTCGCCTTCTCTACATCCCTCTCCACAAAGTATTCTGACAGATTCTCAGAAGCCCCCGCGATTCCGTCGTTTACCAACCCATTTGCGACCTTTCCAAAATCTCCCCACGCAACCTTTACAGCACTTGGCCTGTCAATTGCATATTTCAGCGCTTCTCTCACTTTCGGTTCATCGTATGGTTTTGTTTCTGTGTTAATCGATACGTATCTTGTATTGGCACTGATTTCTCTTACCATATCCACCTTTTCTGCTTTTTCCAATCTTTCAATATCCGTTGACGCAATATCATATACAATGTCTGCTTCCCCTGTTTCCGCTGCAATCGCACGGCTTGCGCTTTCCGTGATCACACGGAATACAAGATTCTTGATCTTCGGCTCGTCTTTCCCCCAATAGTCCTCAAAAGCTGAAAGCTCCACACGATCCCCCGGGAAATATTCTTTCAATTTATATGGTCCGGTGCCTACCGGCTCAGAGAAATCTCCGCCTGATTCCTCATATGCCTTCTGGCTGAAGATAGACACCAATGGGTTTTCCAAAAGATTTAGCTGCATAGAATAAGGACCTTTTGTCACAATCTTAACTGTATAGTCATCCACTGCTTCACATTTATCAATATCCATATTGGTTAGATTGATATAGCCTGCTGTTTTATCGTCAAACGCCCTCTTGTATGAGAAGATAACATCACTTGCCTTCAACTCTTCTCCGTTATGGAATTTAACCCCTTTGCGCAGCTTGAAGATCAACGTCTGGTCATCTTCATATTCCCAGCTTTCTGCCAGACATGGCTGTACCTCATTATTCTCATCCAGCCGCACCAAAGTTTCATAAATCTGGCTTTTTACCTGATGCGGGGCAAAATTGGTATTTGCATTAGGATCAAACCCGTCCGGATCCTGCGAGATTACTACAGTAAGCGTATCTTTACCAGATTTCGTTTCTTCTTTCTTTGACGCACACCCTGTCGTTAACATCATAATAAATGCCATGAACAACGCAACTTTTGTCATTATTGATTTTTTCATCTTTCTCCTCCTTTGTCATGAACTAGACACACCTTGCCACTTGAAATTTGTCTGCTACCTGATGATTTAACTCTACTCCCAGCCCCTCTCTTTCCGGAACTTTAAGCCTTCCGTTTTTTATTTCCTTTTCTAATGGATTCTTCACAACAGCATAATGAATGTCCGGCCGGTACGGAAAGACTTCCTGACATACATAATTACTTAATGCAGCCGAAAGCTGGACTGCCGCGGCAGTAAGCACCGGTCCTCCGCAGTTATGCGGAGCAATTCTCATTCCTGCCGCTTCCGCCATAACTCCTATATGCCACACCTCACCGATTCCTCCGCATGTCCCCGGATCCGGCTGGACAATATCAACCCCTCTTGTCTCAATCAGTTTGATATGCCCAAACTTTGTATAAATACGCTCCCCGCCGGCTATAGGAACATTCAGTTTCTCCTTTATATCCCGATATGCTTCAATATCGAAGGGATCCGCCGGTTCCTCATACCAGAATGGGTGATACTGCTCAAGCTTTTTCCCAATACGTATCATGACATCGATGGTAGCCTCACAGGTAACATCAACCAACAACTCCACCTTATCCCCAATGGCACGGCGGACTTCTTTTATGATCTCATAGCCCCGTTCTTCCGTCTCTCGTTCCAGATAACGGTTTTTAATATGTCCATTGATATTTCTTCTCGGATCCTTCTGATTTAACGGATATATCTTGATCATATCGTATCCGTCACACACTACTTCTTCCGCCCGCTTTGCAAATTCAGCAGGTGTCTCCACCCCAAAGATATCATTGGCATACACTCTGACCTCATCTCTCTGCTTGCCTCCAAGAAGCTGATATACGGGGACACCCAGCGCTTTCCCCTTAATATCCCACAAAGTCATCTCCAAGGCACTGACAGCCGCGTAAAAAATCGCGCCTCCGGCTTTTCCCCAAAATGTATGATAGTAAAAGTCGTTCCAGATATCTGTAATATTAAATGGATCCCTGCCAATTACAAACGCATCTGCCAGCTCCTTGATCATAACAGCCGCCGCTGCACTCCCGATCCCGTATCCGACTGCCGCTTCTCCAATCCCGGAGATTCCTTCATCTGTTATGCTTTCTGCCATTACTAACTGGTAACTTCCTGTATCCACAACATATACATTGACCTGTTTGATCTTCACGAACCACTCCTCCTTAACGTCTGTAAACTTCAGATAACCTCGCCTGGGGATATTCATCTGCCGCCCGCATCAGTGTATTTAGAAAACTGATTCTCTCTCCAGAACGAGGGGCTCCGCACTTAACCAGCGGTGCTTCTATCCCTACCGCAATCTCCTTTACAATATCGTCCACTGTCCCCCCTGCCCTGACAGATGGCAATATCCACATATCGTGCTCTTTTGCGTACCTGTAGGCAAGGAATGTCTCTGTAATCGTCCCAATCTGGTTCGGCTTTAGGACAATCCCGCTGCACGCCTTCATTTCCACAGCTTTTTTTAGATTTTGAATATTCGTGCAGAGCAGGTCATCTCCGATTATCCTTACATCAGGCATCAAGCCGGCTGCTATGGCAAACCCTTCAAAATCATGCTCTTCCAAGATATCTTCCACACCGCAGAAAGGCAGCTTTTCTGTCATATCAGAAACAAATGCAAGAAGCTCATCTCTATCTCTTTCTTTGCCCATGAACAGGTACGTCCCTCGCTCCGGGCTATAAAACTCACTGGCTGCGCAATCCGTATAGTAGCACACTTTATTCTTATACCCGCAGCTTTCCACTGCTTCTGCAATCGTCTCAAACAAATCCATCGGATTATCCGAGATTGGGCAATGTCCGAAATAATTTGCAATTGCCGGCATTTTCCCCTGATTCTTTTCCGGTATCATCTTCCCGATTTTGTGAAATACCGTAACGGCGATGTCAACAGCCTCCTGCATATCCTCGGCCCCATACGGCACGACACCAAATTCTTGAAATTCCATCTTTACATCCGGATACACTCCTCCGTTAAACATGTTCACAATCGGAACAGGAAGTCTTTGGATTTCTTTTCCGGCTATAAATCTATGTACGGATTGATTGCCGGCTGCCGCTGCTACCGCAAGACAGGCTGCTGATACACTGTATAGGGAATTGCCCCCAAGCTTTGTCTTTAATGGTGTCCCATCCATCTCAAGCAATGCCTTATCGATACCTTCCTGGTCTGCTGCATCCTTTCCAATAAGTGCCGGTGCTATCTTGTTATTTACGATATCCACAGCTCTATACACACTGGTTCCGCAAAATCTTCCCTCTGCCCCGTCACGCATGACAAAAGACTCCCCTTCTCCCACCGAAGTCCCTGTGGGCGCGCTGGCTCTTCCTGCCGCGCCTCCTTCGGTAATAACATCTACCTCAAGCAGTCCTCTCGTTTTACAATCGATAAGATGACGGGCGTGAATGGAGCGTATGACAGTATTACCCATTTTCTACACCTCTCCTTCCGGCACGTACATAATATGAAGATCACAGAGATTGGTCCCTGTATTTCCTGTGATAATCTCGCTGTTTAGCGGACTGAGTGCTTCATAAACCGCATGGTTTCTAAGTGCCTCATAAAGATCGATCCCCTTTTCTTCTGACAACCAAAAAGTTTTAGAATCCGCCAGACCTCCCGCCGAATCTGTAGGTCCATCCGTGCCTTCTGTGTCGACACTCGCAATACATGGCCCCCGAAGTTTTCTTGCTGCTATTGCAAATCCTGCCGCCAACTCCTGGCCGGGTCCGCCGATTCCCTTGGGCTGTTCTGGTATCTTCGCGCTGACTTCCCCCGTTGCGATCACAACACAAGGAGGCGCGATGGGCTGTCCGCTGGCCTGAATCTCGGCTGCGATCGATGCCATAAAATTTCCGGCCTCGGAACTTTCACCGATCAAAGCATTGGTCAGGACCATCGTACGCAATCCCATCTTTTCAGCTTCTTCTTTTGCAACTTTACTGACATCCGGCAAGGTGTTGATAATATATCCTGTCCACTTTTTCAGGCTCTTCGGTGTCTCATCCTTCTCCGTACAGTTTTGATAGAACTCTACGACTTTCGGCGGAAGCTTATCTGCTACATCGTAATTTTTTATGGCATTCTTTGCATCCTCCAACGTAGTCGCATCCGGCGCCATCTGGGTAAATCCGAATTCCCTTGGTTTCCCGGGACACTCTGTTGCCGGAAATCCCAATGCATCCATAATAAGAATACATATCATCTCTGCACCCTTCGCCTCGATCGCCTGTGCTAAGCGCCCTCCATTGACGCGGGAAATATGCCTGCATACCGCATTCACTTCTACAACACTGGCTCCGCTCTTTAACATGACATCCCTGGTCTGCATCTCATCCTCCAGGGTCATCCCTTCCATCGGGCAGGAGAGGAGTGCGGAATTTCCGCCGCTCATCAAACCGATTACCAGATCGTCTTCATTCATTTCCTCTACCATTTTCAATACTTCCAGACTTGCCTGATAACTTCCTTCATTTGGCAGAGGATGCCCGCCCTGGAACATCCTTACATGTTCATATTTATCCTTCTCCTCCACGATTTTAACAACGACAATACCATCCGCAAGTTCTGCGCCGAGCAGCTCATCGAACACCTTCGCCATAGCGTTTGCTGCCTTTCCGGCCCCTATTAGATAGATATTTCTCTTTTGGGCAAGATCCCATGACTTTTCTCCTATGGTGAGGATCTTTCCCTTTAAAGATGTCATACCCTTTAATACATAATAGGAATCCATCCGGGCCAATGTACGATCCAGTATGCCCAACACAATTTCCCGCGATTTACTATCACCTGTACCCAGCAACACCTCCGCATTTTTGATCTTTTTCATGTCCATCGCCTATTCTCCTCTCCGTATTGATATTTATTTGCCGGACTGACTGATATCCGGAACATACATAATATTCAGGTCACACAGAGTAACACCTGTCGCTCCTGTAACAATCGCACCTTTTAAATCATTAAGCGCTTCATTGGCCGCATGTTCGCGCAGCACCTTATATAAATCAATCTTTTTTCGAAACGCCTCATCATATGTCTTAGAGTCTACGATTCCTCCTGCCGCATTCGATGTCCCATCGCTACCCTCTGTATCTATACTGGCAATACAAACTCCAGGGATTCCTTTCGCCTTAATAGCAAAGGAAATGACCAATTCCTGACTGGGGCCGCCCGTTCCTGTCGGCGAGTTGAAATCCTCAATCTGCGTACTTACCTCCCCGGTCGTTATCAGTACACACGGCGGCTTAAATGGCTGTCCGCCTCTTTGTATCTCTTTTGCAATCGAAGCCAGGAATGTACCTGCTTCCTTACTTTCCCCCTCCAGAACATTCGTAAGCACTACCGCCGGGATACCCTTCTTTTCCGCAATCTCTTTCGCACATTGGCTCGCGTTAGGCAAAGTACTCACAAGAAAGCTTGTCCATCTCTTTAACTCCTTCGGAGTCTCATCCTTATCTGTACAATTTTCAAAAAAACTTACTACTCTTCTTGGAAGCTTTTCTTCAATATGATAATGACGAATCACATCTTTGGCATCTTCCAGGGTCGTCGGATCCGGAGCCATCTGAGAAGCCATGAATTTTTGAGGAATCCCCGGATCTTCTATAATCGGGAAATCCAATGCGTCCATCACCAGAAGGCTTATAATTTCTGCTCCCTGCTGCTCGATCACTTTTGCAAGCCTGCCGCCATTTATTTTTGATATATGTCTGCATATGGAATTAATCTCTATGACATTGGCTCCGCACCTGCGAAGGATATCCCTTGTGAATATCTCCTCCCCAAGTGTCAGTCCGTCCATCGGACATGACATAAGCGATGAACATCCTCCGCTCATTGCCCCGATAAACAAATCATTTTCACCAGCCAAAGACGCCAGCCGGAGTGCTGCTTCCCCTGCCTCCAGACTTCCTTTATTCGCAAGGGGATGACCGCCTGTAAATACTTGAACCTTTCCATAGTCCATACCCTCTTCCATCTCATGGACTGCAACCACTCCTCCTGCCAGTCTTTCTCCCAATACTTCAATAAAAACACGCGCCATAGCATTTGCTGCCATCCCGGTGCTGATCAAATATACCTTGTCTTTTTGATCCAGATCCCACTTTTGATTCCCAATTGTGAACATACTCCCTTCCAATGTCACCATATTTCGGATTCTTCTATAAGAATCCAACTGGAATAATGTTTCATCCAGAATATCTAATACAATCTTTCTCGACTCCTGAACTCCATGCTGCAGCAATACCGCCTCGTTTTTTATCTTTTTCATCTTTTCTATCTCTCCTTTTTTCTATCATAGCATACATTTAATTAGCGTGCAAGTTATTTATTTACTAATTATTAGTTTGCTAGTTTTGTCTTTCCAAAGTTTATGTGAACTAAAAAAGGGCGACAAGATACTCTCTTATCGCCCAAATGACCATTTACAGCTCTTTGCAACTTTATATTACATCTTTCGGAACATCTGCCATCTGATATAGATTCACACAGCCATCTGCTGTTCCATTCTCTACAGTAAATGAAATGCCTGCCCTGTCATTTACCGGGTATACTCTGCCCGACAGAACCGTATTGCCATTTACAAAAACTTCCAAAACGGAGTTGTCAATAAAAACACGTACAGACACATGCTGATCATCTCCCCGATACCTGCTGTAAAGAGGTTCTTTCACCACTTCAGGAATCACAGAAGATCTTTCACGGTATATCCAAATTGTTTTTGTCTTAGACAGTATCCAGATATCTGTGTATTCCGTACCATCTTCCGAGTCAAGTACCCGTATTCTGATATCTCCGTCTGTCTTTAAGAAACATTCTACTTCTGCTGTCATAGAATGGCAGGACATCTTTTTTGTGCCTGAAAATCCACAAAGCTGATGCGTTTCTTCAAGTTTTCTCAATAATTTAACCTCATCTGCACAAGAGAAACTTACCATGTCTCCGTCCTCCAATGTGACTACTCTGGGGAGTGAGATGGCGCCGGACCAGGGGCCGTCAGTGATAAGTTCATTTCTGTCATCTTCCCGCAGCCATCCCCACATAATATAGTGTCCCTGAGGATCTTTGAATACATTCGAGGCACAAAAGCAGCCGCTATCTATGATTTCACCGTGCCGAGTCACATTAAGTGAATAGTCTTCATTTAAAGTCCCCACAACATACTGTGCATTTTCCTGAAAGCACGTATACACAAATACAATTTTTTCCCCAAAGACCATCACATTGGGACACTCATAAATTGTTGTCCTGCATTCTGTATAAAAACAGTTCTTATATTCCCAATTGCGGTAATCCTTTGATCGGTAGATATGAAATGCCGCCTTCCAACCGTCTACAATTCCTGAAATGACCATTAAGGTTTCTCCCCCATATTGAAATACAAAAGGGTCTCTCCAATGGGTCAGATATTTTCCCTGTCTTCTGTTCTGTTCTGTGGATAAAACAGGATTCTCATCGATCTGTTTCCAGGTCTTCATATCCTCTGTGACGGCTACCCACTGCTCCGCGCCCTCAATATGTCCCCGCTCTCCGTGTCCATAGGATCCCACACTTGTATAGAAAATTTCTAACCGGCCATCGTTTTCATATGCACATCCCGAGAAGCAAAAATTTTCCCCTCTGTCTTTTGCCGGAAATAATGCAGGCTCCAGATGATTCCAATGGACCATATCCTCGCTGACTGCATGGCCCCAGTGAAGATTCCCCCATTGATATCCTGAAGGATTATACTGATAAAAAAGGTGATACTTCCCTTCAAAATATATAGGACCATTGGGGTCGTTGATCCAATTCTGTTCCGGTCTGAAATGATAACTTGGTTTATGTTTCATATAAATCACCTCAATGTCTGAATGTTGAATGTATTTTTACTGCATTTCCCTTCTCCGAGGAGGCATATACCCCTTCAATGATTTCTACCACATGGATCTGTCTTGTAATGGAACATCCATCCTCGGGGAATTTCTGATTCTTATCCACTGCCTCTGCAAACTCTTCCAGAATATCTATATTTAAGTCTGACATATCCACCTGGATTTTGTAACAATCTCTGAATCCGGCATAAGTGATTTTCGAATCATTTACTTTCTGATATGGAGAATATACAATCACCCGATGTTGGGCATCATTCATGTTGATATATATAATTCCTTTGTCTCCATAGATCCGAAAATCCCATACACAGAGATCCTTGTCTGCAGCAGTGCACCAGTTTGCGCGTATGGTAGCCACTTTTCCGTCTTTCCAGTTCATGACTGCCACTGCGTTATCTTCCACCGTGGGACTGAACGTTTCTCCTTTCAGGCTGGTCCTCTCTCTTTGCATTATATTTGTTTTTCCATACACTTCGTCCACCGGACCGAACAGATATGTAAGCATACTGATTGGGTATATTCCCAAATCTGCCAGCACTCCCCATTCTGCCTTTGATTTATCAAAAAACCATGGGGCGTGTAATGGCCCCTGGTGGGCAAAGACTCCGTCTACCGCGCAAACATTTCCGATAAGCCCCTGACCGATCATCTTTTTCACTTCTCTGATATGTGTATATGCATCGTTGGGAAGTGCCATAAATATTTTACTAGTCTTTTCAGATGCCTCTTTGATCATCAAAGCGTCCTTTAAATTCGTTGCAACCGGCTTTTCACATAACACATGTTTTCCTGCATTTAATGCTTCTGTAACCAAACGGGCATGGGCCGTGTGATAAGAGGTTACGATAACTGCCTCTGCCTCTTCATCCTGCAGCAGTTCCTCCCAACTTGTATATTCTTTTACCCGAAGCTCCTCGGCTGTTTTATGAAGGCGTTCTCTGTCCGTATCATACACTCCAATTAATTCTGTTCTATCTTTCATTTTTTCAAATGAATAAAAATATCTGCCTCTGGCTATATCACCGCATCCTGCTAACGCACATTTAATAATTCTCATAAAGCCTCTCCTCCTAATTTATTATTCATCTGCCTCTTCTTCTTTTAAAATTCTGCGGATATAATCTAAAGATTCTTTTACATATTTTTCAGGTCTCTTCAAACCTCCCAGTTCCATGGAAAGAAATCCCTGATACCCTGTTTCCTTGAGTGCTCTGACAAATCCATTCCAGTCAATTATCCCCAGTCCTACCGGGTATGAATAACAGAGCATTCCATCTGTATCCCTAAGATGTACATGAAAGATTTTTTCTCTCAGTTTATAGACAGACCACGGAAGATATTCCCGCTGCATAGACTGCCATGCCGCATCAAAATTAGTTCCAAAATAAGGACTGGATATTCTGTCAAAAGCCCTAAGCATACCATCTGTTGTGCCGATCATAACATTTGCATGACCCTCAAGAGCAAATCTGATTTTATACTTTTCACACAACTTAACAGCTTTGCTTAAGGATTCCACATATCGTTCCCATACTCCTCCTGCATCAAAATTCGGAGGCATCTCTATAATATGTTTCGGCTCAAAAAGTTCAAAACCAGGCGCATACGGATGTATAGATGACGGTAAATACGGTACAGGTGCTCTCAGTTCTTTCGGCCAGTTAGAAACTACATTGATCGTGTCCGTACCAAGTTTGGCGGCAGTCTCTAATCCCCGCTCAAAAAAGTCTAATGCCCTGTCTCTTTTTTTGTCATCGTTGTCTAATAAATCTTCTACTGCATGTGCATATAAGATAAATTCTGACAGCTCCATATTATAGCCCTTGATCATCCTGTCCAGTTCCCGGCAGCGCTCATCCGTATAATACTCACTTAAATCTTCTGCCGTATAGGCAATTAATTCAATACCGTCAAATCCCAATTCTCCAATCGTCTTAACCGCTTCTTCATACGGCGGTTCATAATGCGGATGTGTGAAACATCCGACTGCTGCTCCTACTTTCATAAATTCTCCTTTCACTGTTGCTTTTACTGTTCCTAGTCTTTCACGCCTCCTGCCGTTAGCCCCAATACGATATATTTCTGGAAAAAGATTGCTAACAGCATGGGAATCAAAGTTGCAATACAACCGCCTGCCATCAACATTCCGTAGTCTATTCCCCCATGAGTGGTACTAAATTGCGATAAAGCGACGGTAAGTGTAGTTGTCTTTTTTGAGTTCATAAAGATGAGTGCATACAAAAATTCATCCCAGCACATTAAAAAGACCAACGTCCCAACCGCAACATATCCCGGTTTTGCCAAGGGTACAATAACCCTTAAGAATGCCTGAAAATAACTACACCCGTCAATCCTGGCCGCATCCTCTAAATCAGGCGGTATTGATTTAAAGTAGCCATGTAGTACCCAGATGGCATACGCCATTACCATTCCAAGGTATAACACTACAAGGGTAATGATCCTGTCAATCATCCCGAGTCTGGAGACAGTCTCATACAGAGGTATCACCAATGACACCGTTGGCAGCAATTGAATAAACAATGCCAGGATCATCAGCACATTGCTGCCTCTAAACTTTAGTCTCGCAAAAGCATATGCCGCCATCCCTCCGATAAGCAGAGAAATACCTGTGGTAACAGCAGCAACTTTAAAACTGTTAAATATAGAATGAATAAATACTTCTGATGTGCTGGCGATTCTTCCTCCGCGAAATACTTTTATTATCGAAGAAAAGAACTCCCGGTATCTGTAAAAGGTTACCTTCTCAGGCCACACGACAGGTCCGCTCGTCAGCAGTTCGCTCTTCTCGCAAATAGAAGAATAAAACATCCAAAGCAGAGGAGCAAACGTCCACAGCAGTAACAGTATCACCCCCAGATAAATCCCGGCTCTTCCAATTCTTCTTTTTATACTTTTTCTTTTTTTCTTCATAGACCTTACCTTTGATCAAGCTTCCCTCAAAACCCTCAGATATAAAAGAGTTATCAAAAAAATAATCCCTGCTATAACAATCGACAGTGTTGCACCCAAGCCAAAATTCAGGCTCTTAAATGTTGTGTAATAGGTATAGAAGCTAATTACCATGGTGCCATTAGCCGGTCCTCCATTGGTAAGCATATATACAATATCAAACACTTTCATCGTCTGTGTGGTGCGCATAATAAGCACCGCCAGTATGATTGGCTTCATCTGGGGCAGAATAATGTTAAAAAATCTCTGAAACACGTTTGCACCGTCAATCTTCCCCGCTTCCAGGCTTACAACAGATACAGACTGAAGCCCTGATAAAAACATTAATACAGTTAAAGGCAGCATTCTCCAGGTATCAGCAAGAACTATCATGATCATAGCTATCTTCCCATCGCTCAACCATGCCACAGGTTCCGATATTCTCCCCCACTGCAATAAAAGCCGGTTTATCAATCCATAATTCGCATTCAGCATCCATCCCCAAAGTACTGCGTTTACCAGTGTGGGAACTGCCCATGGAGCAAGGATCGCTCCACGGACTAATCTTCTTCCCTTAAAATCCTGATTAAGAAGAAGCGCGATCAACATTCCAAAAACGGATTGTATGGTCAGCGACAAAATTACAAACAGCCCCGTGACCTTCACAGAATTCCAAAACTCAGAATTCATCAGTACACTTATATACTGTTCCAGTCCTGCAAACCCATTTTGGGAAGCATCCAGCATATTCTTCCATTGAAAACTGATAACAAATGTGTTAAGCAGAGGATAAATGTTTAATGCGAAGATAACGAGCATTGCAGGACAGATCAGCTTATATGCCGGCATTTGGCGATTCAATTTTTTATTGTCAACCATTCTTTTCATACGTATCACCCTTGATCCATGTTTCAGAATATCATCTACTTATATTCTTGATCAGAGACACGGGCTGCTTCATCCAATGCTTCCTGTGCAGTCACCTCTCCAGTCAGCGCTTTGCTCAAATTTAGCTGCAGCATTTTACTCCATGAGCTGTAATCTGCTATGGTCGGTCGCCCATGGGCATAATCAAATTGCTTTGCCATAACTTCAAACTCAGGGTTGTCCTTGAGAATATCAGGATCTTCTAAAACACGTTTTAAGATAGGCATATTTCCAAACTTATCGAGTACATCTTTTTGCGCATCATAGCTGATAGCTATTTTAATAAACTCCACAGCCCATTCCGGATATTTGCAGCTGGAGGTTACTCCCAATCCGCCGCCTCCGGTTGTGGCAGAATATTCTACCTCCCCCTGACCCGGCGCGATCGCCACCCCTACCTTTCCTGCTACAGAGCTGTTGGCAGGATCATTCGTAAAATCATACGCATAGGACCAGCAAGTCACAAAAGCAGTATCCCCTGCCATAAACGGATCCAGATTATCCCTGTCTGAGTAGGAAACAGACGCCGGATCCGCTGTGTTATCCTTCATAGAGTTAATAAACATGTTCAAGGCATCTACTCCTTCTTTGCTGTTAAACACAAAGTCGCCGTTTTCATTTACCCACTCTCCGCCATAAGCATATAAGGCTGCATTGAAGTCACATACAAATCCTTCTGCCTGGGATGCCGCCCACGCAATTCCATGTTTACAGATTCCCTTGTCTATCATATTCCTGCTCATTTCCAGCATTCCATCATACGTGGAGGGGGGCGCGCTGTATCCGGCTTCTTTCAGCATTTCTTTATTATAGAAAAGCCATTTTCCTTCGGTCATTGTTGGAATCGCATATATATCATCCCCCACTGACATTTCATCCACAAATGCAGGATATAGCTCTGCTATCTCTTCCTCTGTAAAATATTCGTTCAGGGGCCTGGCAATTCCTGCCTCCGCAAATTCCCCCGGCCACACAGTGTCAACCGTCAGAATATCAAGCTGGCTTCCCCCGAGTGCCATGGTTACTTCTTTGTCATGTACATCCGCATATGCCAATGAAATAATATCCACATCAATCCCATACTTTTCATAAAATTTATCTGCCACAAAAGAATATAAGTCTTCGTGGTCTGTAGTAGTGACCATGACAAGTTTTTCCGGCTTATCTTCTGCCTCTGTCTCTTCTTTCCCCTCTTTTCCTGAATTTGCACATGCTGCCAATGATACTGTCAAAACTAACGTCATCAACAATGCTAACAATCTTTTCATCCTATTCTCTCCTTTCACAAATGGTTAAACAGCGCACTTTTACGGCTGATATTACAAATACCTTTTCAATGTCTCAATACTTAATGCAGCGGCCTCCAGTTCGTCATACTTGTCCGGCTCATCCTGTTCTACAACCAGCCACTGAGCGCCGCTTTCTTCTGACGCTTCCACTAATTTCCCTATATCCTGACAGCCGTATCCCAAAGGTTTAAAACTAAATCCCTTTTGTATCTTTTGGGATTCCTCTTTTGTCCCTTCCTTTAACAGTCCATAGGGTACTTCTCCTTCTTTACCGCTGCTTAAGTAGTCTTTCAAATGTACAACCGGACATTGACCTTTATATCTTTGGATATAAGCGCCCGGATCAAACCCCGCATATTTGATCCAACAGGTGTCCAGTTCCGGCAGCAGGCATTTAGAAGGAATACTGTCCATCAAAAAATCCAGTCCGTTTTTTCCAGAAACTTCTCTGAATTCAAAATCATGGTTATGGTACAGCAGTTGCATTCCGGCCTCCTGGGTTCTCTCTCCCCATTCAAACAGCCTGCAGATAATATCTGAAAACGCCGGATTCCCTGGCCGATACTCCTCATCCAGATATGGGATGACAAGATATTCACATCCAAGTATTCTGTGTTCCCTGATCACCTGCTCTGCGTCCCTCTCCCATGCAGCCAAAGGGACATGGCTGGATACAGCTCTTAAGCCTTCATGGCCCATCATCTCCCGCAGTTCCTCCGGTTTATGTCCGCAAAATCCGGCTAACTCCACCCCGTCGTAGCCGAATTCAGCCAGACTGTGCAGGACGGCTGAGAGATTTTTTATTGCTGAATTTCTACAGGAATACAATTGATATCCTATCTTCATCTTAATCCTCTCCTTTCTCTCTAGTCGGCAGTTACTTTGTGTCTCGATTATATAATCCCGCACCTTTTTCATCTACATCTATACTGTATCTTTCTTTAACAATTTTATCATTTTAAATATTTTGTCCAAAATTTTCCTTTTAATATTATATTTTTTTATTATTTATATTATTTTCATTGACTTTCCTTTTTTGCTTTTATATTATGATGCGTATAGGAGATGGATTTATGTACTTAGAAAACAGTATTACTAACTCATTACACAGCGAATCTTCGCAGCTGCCTTTTTCCGTTTTTTTCTATCATACAAACAGTTCCTGGCATTGGCATGAATTTCTTGAACTCATCTATTGTTTAAAAGGAACCTATCAAGTATGGGTCAATGATTCTTGTATCCCATGCATACCGGGAGACTTTGTTATTATTGACGCCAAGGAGCCACATGCAACAAAAGCAATGGAATTGGATTCCGAAATCATGGTCATACAAGTAGAATCCAATACATTTTCTCTTACATTTACAGACTCAATGCTGTCAAGGTATCACCATTATTTTGACAACAGCACTTCTAATTTCCAGCGTAAGATACAAATTACAAAAAGCGACATGCTCTATCATCTTTTGGGGGATTTAAAAAGTGAATTTTCTCAGAAAGAAATGGCTTTTGAGTTGAGTATGAAAGCTGATATTGAAAAAATATATGTTTACTTATTGCGGAACTGCCAGATCAGACAGCCAAAAATATTTGGAAAGCAGCTAAAAGATCTGATGCGTCTCCAGCCGGTCCTGGACTTTATAGAAATGAATTACCATAAAACCATCCGGCAAAAAGACATGGCACAGCTGATCTTCCTCAGTGTTGCCAGCTTCTGCCGTTTGTTTAAAAGAGTAATGGGCAAAACATTCTCAGAATATATAAATGCTCTGCGCATAAGAGAAGCCAAAAGATTATTGCTGGTTACAAATGAAAAGATCATCAATATTTCTATCTCTGTAGGATATGATAATGTCACTTACTTTAATAAAGTTTTCCGCCAAAAATGCGGTCTCTCTCCAGGTTCATACAGAAAAAATGCCGACTTATCAAACACAAGTAGTATTTAATCTTGTGATTTTCATAACCTCCTCTCCGTAAATTCCGGATGCTTTGCTGGACACACCGCACAAAAACAGGACTGTCACACAGCTATATTCCACGCTGGCATGACAGTCCTGTATCATTTTAAATCTATAATATCTTTGAAAGGAACTCTTTTAACCGCTCATCTTTCGGATTTCCAAAAAACTCCTCCGGCTCTCCCTGCTCTTTTATCTGACCTTCATCCATAAAGATGACTCTCGTCGCCACCTCTTTGGCAAATCCCATCTCATGGGTAACTACCACCATGGTCATCCCGTCTCTGGCAAGCTGCTTCATCAGCTCCAACACCTCGCCGACCATCTCCGGGTCAAGGGCCGATGTCGGCTCGTCAAACAACATGACCTCCGGATCCATAGCCAGCGAACGTATAATAGCAATACGCTGTTTCTGCCCGCCGGAAAGCTGGGACGGGTAAGCGTTCGCCTTCTCCTCAAGTCCTACCAGACGCAGAAGTTCCATCGCCCGCTTCTCTGCTTCATCTTTGCTCTTTTTCAGAAGCTTTATAGGTGCAAGCGTGATATTCTGTAAGATTGTCTTATGGGGGAACAGGTTAAAATGCTGGAATACCATCCCCATCTTCTGTCGATGCTTATTGATATCTACTTTTTTATCTGTGATATCCTCACCTTCAAAAATCACCTGTCCCTTGGAAGGCTCTTCCAAAAGATTTAAAGAGCGAAGGAACGTGGACTTCCCGGAACCTGACGGGCCGACAATTACCACAACTTCCCCCTTATGGATTTCCTCGGAGATCCCGCTTAGTGCATGTAACTTCCCGAAGATCTTATGTAAATCCTGAACCTTGATCAAAGTATCTCCTTGATTAGTGGTCACTGCTCCTCAGCCTCCTCTCCAGTATATTCACAAGCTTTGTAAATACAATCACCATCGCCAGATAGATAACTGCAACTGCAAGCAGGGGCATCAGAGCGTCATAGGTTCGGCTCCGGATAATATCTCCGCCCTTTGTGAGATCCTGCAGGGCAATGTAACCGGATACGGAAGTTTCCTTTAACAGAACAATAAACTCATTACAAAGTGCAGGAAGCACATTCTTAAAAGCCTGGGGCATAATGATGTACCGCATCGTCTGGACATAATTGAATCCAAGACTCCGCCCCGCCTCAAACTGCCCGTTGTCAACAGACATGATCCCGGAACGGAATATCTCCGCCACGTAGGCGCCGGAGTTAAATCCGAACGCCATCACTGCAACTACAACCTTACTGATGTCCCGCGCACTTCCGAATATCACAAAATAGATGATGAGAAGCTGGACAACCACCGGCGTCCCACGGATGACCGTCAGATACAGCTTGCAAAACACGTTTAAAACTTTAAGTTTCCCCGTCTTATCATAGGTAGAACGCACCACAGCCACGAAAAAACCTAGTACGATACCGATAATGACTGCAAAGAATGTCACCTGCAGCGTTGTCACAAGCCCGTCCGCAATATACTTCCACCGATCATCAGTAATGAAGTTATTTACAAATTTATCCTGTAATTCCTGAAACATACCTTATCCTTATCTGCTGTTACTCAGCATCTGATTTAATATACTTTGCAACAATCTCATCAAGTTTGCCGGATTCCTTTAAGCTCTTAAGGGCGCCGTTTACCTTCTCAAGCAAATCATCATTATCTTTCGCAATGGCAATCGCATACTCTTCCTCGGTAAACGCTTCGTCAAGGATCTTAAGCCCTTCTGCATCTTTTACAAATTCTTTTGCCGGTTCTCCGTCGATAACTACCGCGTCAATCTTCTCCTGTGTGAGTGCCTGTACAGCTTCAAAACCTTTATTATACTGCTCAACCTCTGCGTCCTTGATATCGCTTGCGTAGATATCGCCTGTCGTTCCGAGCTGCACGCCTACTTTCTTCCCTGTTAGATCATCCGGCCCTGTAATCACACTACCCTCTTTTACGATAACAACCTGTGTTGCCTTTGCATAGGTATCTGAAAAATTCACATTCTTAAGACGACCTTCTGTCACCGTCATGCCTGCCACACCGATATCCGCTTTCCCGCTGTCAACTGCCGGAATGATAGAATCAAAGGCCATATCCTCAATCTTAAAATCCATCCCAAGTTCTCCGGCAACTGCTGCTGCCATCTCGGCATCGATGCCCACAATATCATCTCCCTCATGGAACTCATACGGCGGGAACTCCGCATTGGTAGCCATAACAAGCGTCTTCTTTTCCTCTCCCTTGGCTTCTTCCTTTTCGCCCTCGTCCTTGCTGCTGCCACATGCCGCCATGGAAAATACACATGCCGAGATTAATAACATACTGATCAACTTCTTCATATTCATAATTATCTCCTCCGTTTTTTGCATAAAAATACATTACAGCAGATATTTTATCATATTTCAGGCAAAAAGCAAGTGGGTTTTTCTACATATTTTCATAAAAACCCACTTGCTCATCTGCATATTTACACAAATACCATTTGAATCAATGTCATAAGCACAATCAATCCTCCCAATATAATCCGGTAATACCCAAACACCTTAAAATCATGCTTTTTAATATAGCTCATCAAGAATTTGATCGCAAAAATAGATACTACAAAAGAAACCACACAGCCAAACAGCAAAAGTCCCAACTCCTGTCCGGTAAATTTGAAACCGAATTTTAAAAGCTTCAAAAGACTGGCGCCAAACATTGCCGGAATCGCAAGGAAAAATGTAAACTCCGCTGCCACCTCCCTGGAAATGCCGATCATCAATGCTCCTACTATCGTCGCTCCCGAGCGGGAAGTTCCCGGAATCAGCGCAAGCATCTGGAAAACTCCGATCCACACAAGCATCCCCACTGTCAGATCAGAAATCCTTTTGACAGACGGCTTCTTCCCTTGATTACGCGTCTCAATAATGATAAACAATACACCATACACAATTAGCATGATTGCTACCGGAAGGGGTTTATAAAATATCTTATCAAGAATGTCATTAAATGGTATCCCTATAATAGCCGCAGGAAATGATGCAATAACTACTTTGATCCACATCTGCCAGGTAAGCATCTTCTGCTTATTTGTCTTCGTCGGAGAAAACGGGTTAAGCTTATGGAAATACAATACGACCACGGCCATGATCGCACCTAGCTGTATCACTACGTTAAACATCTCCATAAACGCATCGCTTAATCCTGGTTTTAACAAATCCCCCACTAAGATCAAATGTCCTGTACTGCTTACCGGAAGCCATTCTGTAATTCCTTCCACAAGTCCAAGAATAAATACTTTTAATACGTCCAGCATATCATTCTCCCTTCATATTTATACTAATCACCAACCCCCACTTCAAGTGGGGGTTTGAAAAACGCCCCCAAGGGCTCT
>CAJUMF010000010.1 GCA_910586965.1 uncultured Dorea sp.
TACGGGTAAATCTGTAATACATAGGGGGTAATGTCGGCTTAAGTTGACGACATTGCGCCCCTTATGACGCCGTAGGCATTATCATCGAAGAGGTGACACACAACAAACTCAAATATGACAAGGCGCGTGTCATAAGCGATGTGACCGTCGTAATTGTCGGCGTGGTGTTCTGCCTGATGTCCGGCGGGAAATTGGGGCTGATCATCGGGATTGGCACCGTATGCAATGCACTGTTTAACGGGCCGCTGATACAGTTCTTTAAGACACATGTGACGGAGAAACTGATATAAAAATCTGTTATATTAAAAAAGAGGATGCCATACAAGATAATTCTGTATAGCACCCTCTTTATAATTACTGCTTAATTTCCAATATTATAGCTAATAACCGTTCGCAGTGCAAACGTTTTTACGCCTCGTCAATCGCTTTCCCAATATCGTGCCGCATATACTTATTGCCGAACTGCACCCACTCGGTTGCCGCATAGGCATTCGCCCGCGCCTCTTTCAAGTCCTTGCCCTTAGCCGTAATGCCAAGCACACGTCCGCCGTTTGTCACAATCTTTCCATCGGCAAACTTTGTTCCCGCGTGGAAACAGTAATACCCGTCATGCTTTTTAAACTCCTCAAGCCCCTCGATGGGAAGACCTTTCTCGTAACTTACCGGATATCCCTCGCTTGCAAGGACGACGCACACCGCCGCATTATCCTCAAACTGCAAGTCTACTTTATCCAATGTGCCGTCGATACATGCCTCTACCACCTCGAGGATATCATTTTTCATCCGCGGGAGGACTACCTGCGCCTCCGGGTCGCCGAACCTTGCATTGTACTCCAGCACCTTCGGGCCTTCCTCCGTTAGCATAAGCCCAAAGAATATGACACCCTTAAAGGGCCTTCCTTCCGCTTTCATGGCATCTACCGTCGCCTGATAGATATATTTATTGCAGAAATCTTCTACTTCCTTTGTATAGAACGGGCTCGGGGAAAATGTTCCCATCCCTCCAGTGTTAAGCCCGGTATCCCCGTCTCCTGCCCGCTTGTGGTCCTGAGCGGAGGTCATCGTCTTGATGGTATTGCCGTCCACAAAGGAAAGCACGGACACTTCACGCCCCGTCATAAATTCCTCGATGACCATCTCATTTCCCGCAGAGCCGAATTTCTTATCCAGCATGATCGTCTTGACGCCCTCTTTTGCCTCCTCAAGAGTATTGCAGATCAGTACGCCCTTTCCAAGCGCCAGCCCGTCCGCTTTGAGAACGATGGGGAACTTTGCTGTCTCAAGATAGGAGAGCGCCTTGCCGGCATCGGTAAAGTTCTCGTAAGCCGCCGTCGGGATATTGTATTTCTTCATCAAATCCTTGGAAAATGCCTTGGAGCCCTCTAAGATTGCCGCGTTCTTCCTCGGTCCGAAAGTGCGGATGCCCGCTGCCTCCAACTCGTCCACAAGTCCGCCCACCAGCGGGTCATCCATCCCCACGATTACAAGGTCAACCGATTTTTCTTTCGCAAATGCCACGATTTTTTCAAATTCCATAGCACCGATAGACGCGCACTCCGCATATTCCGCAATCCCGGCATTGCCCGGCGTACAATAAATCTTGTCCGCTTTGTCACTTTTTGCCACGCAGTATGCAATCGCATGTTCTCTTCCGCCGCTCCCGACAATCAATACATTCATCTTCGTTTCCTCCTAATTATCGTCCTCAACCACTTTTACAACTCCGTCTTCCACCTTCACCTTCCCATTGGCAATCAAGTCAATCGCGCGGGGCAGGATTTTCCACTCAGCCTGCTCCATGACGCGCCGCTGTAGAACTTCCGGCGTGTCGCCCTGCTCTACTTCCACCGCCCTTTGCAGGATAATCGGGCCGGTATCTGTTCCTTCATCCACAAAATGCACCGTCGCGCCAACGACTTTTACTCCCCGCAAAAGCGCCGCCTCATGCACCTTAAGCCCGTAATATCCCGTTCCGCAGAAAGACGGGATCAGCGACGGATGGATATTGATAATACGGTTTCGGTACCGTTCTGTCATCTCCGGCGGAATCACCACAAGGAACCCGGCAAGCACGAGCAAGTCTGGATTAAGCCCGTCTACCGCCTCCAGGAAATTCCGGTTAAACTCCGTCCTTGAGCCAAAGTCCTTCGGGGAAATGCAAAGGCTCTTAATCCCATGCTTTTGCGCCCGCTTTAGCGCATAGGCATTTTTATTGTTGCTAATGACCCCGGAAATCCGCGTGTTGGTAATCTCTCCTGCCTCTACAGCATCGATGATTGCCTGCAGGTTCGTTCCGCCGCCGGACACTAGTACGACTATATTTAACATAATGTAACTCCTTTTTCGCCCTCTTCAATGCGTCCGACCACATAAGCCGTCTCGCCCGCCGCCTCAATTGCCGCCATTGCCTTTTCTTTGTCTTCCGGGGATACGGCAATCACCATGCCAAGACCCATATTAAAGGTATTGTACATCATCTCCTCCGCGATGTCGCCCTTCGCCGCCAAAAGCTTAAAGATTGCCGGAACCTCGTAGCTGTCCTTCTCAATCACTGCGCGGACGCCCTCCGGCAGCATACGCGGCACATTCTCATAGAAACCGCCGCCCGTGATATGGCTGCAGCCCTTTACCTTTACGCCGCTGTTTTTGATGCTCTTTAACGCCTTCACATAAATCTTCGTTGGCGCAATCAGCGCCTCCCCAAGGGTCTTTCCGAGCTCCTCATAATATGTATCCAGAGATTCTTTCGTCATCTCAAACACGCTGCGGACAAGGGAAAATCCATTGCTGTGTACGCCGCTTGACGCCATGCCGATAAGCACATCCCCGGACCTTATCTCCTGTCCGTTTATGATTTCCTTCTTATCTGCCACGCCCACTGCAAATCCCGCCAGGTCATACTCGTCCGCCGGCATAAGCCCCGGGTGCTCCGCTGTCTCGCCGCCCACCAAAGCGCACTCGGACTGCTTGCAGCCCTCTGCCACGCCGCTTACGATAGTCGCGATTTTTTCTGGATAATTTTTGCCGCATGCGATATAATCCAGAAAGAATAACGGCTCGCCGCCGGAGCAGGCGATATCATTTACACACATGGCAACTGCATCAATGCCAATCGTATCATGCTTGTCCATGACAAACGCCAGCTTAACCTTCGTACCGCACCCGTCCGTCCCCGAAAGGAGCACCGGCTCGTCCATACATTTAATGGCGCTTAAGTCAAACGCACCGGCAAATCCGCCGAGCCCGCCTAAAACCTCCGGCCTCATCGTCTCCTTCACATGCTTTTTCATCAGCTCCACCGACTTGTAACCCGCCTCAATATCAACGCCAGCTTTCTTATAATCCATCATATCCATCCTCACTTCACTGATTTATATTTTTGTTACTGGTTCCCTGCTTTTATCACCCCTGCGGATTTAGCTGTTCAGATACGCCTCGTAGCCAATCTCATCTAACTTCGCAGCCTTGCCCTGCACCGTCTCCTTCATCTCCTGGGTATACGCTTTCAGCTTGTCCAAAAGCTCTGCGTCCGACACTGCAAGAATCTTCGCCGCAAGAATCGCCGCATTAAGCCCTCCGTCGATGGCAACTGTGGCAACCGGGATTCCCGGCGGCATCTGCACGATAGAAAGCAGCGCATCCTCGCCCTCAAGATTCTTCCCGGACAGCGGAACACCCACAACCGGCATCGGGAACAGCGCCGCGCACATCCCCGGAAGATGGGCAGCCATGCCCGCTCCGGCGATGATCACCTTCATGCCCTTCCCCTCGGCAGCCTTCGCCCACTCAAAAAACACATCCGGCTCCCTGTGCGCCGAGATAATCGTCATCTCATAATCAATCCCAAACTTCTCCAACATCTTGGCAGCCTTGCTCATCACCTTAAGATCCGAGTCACTGCCCATCACAATTCCTACTCTTGGCATATCTTCTTCATCCTTTCTTAATCCTGTCCAACAAACTCTTTTCTCTGCTCCTTAAAAATCATGTATATATATCATCTTTAGTGCCTCGTCACCCGTCCGCCATACAGCCTAAACAGGATAATGTCTCTAAGGAATCCCGTAAAAAGGCGTCAGTACTTGGCAAGGTTTTTTCGAGCCTAGTACTGCTACGCCTTTTTCAGAGCGCAAGCGTGGTGACGCAGAGACATTATCCTGTTTAGGCAAACGCCCCGGGTAACGACTCTACCCCATCATACATGATTCTTCCATCTTTTTCAACGGCTCATTCAACGTTTCCGTCCCCGGCAGCACAAACTTTCCGTCCTTAAGCAGCGTAATCTCTTCCCCTGCCTTCGTCACCACCGAGATGCTCTTTAGCTCCTCGTAAGGAATGGTGATATCCGTATGGCAGTGGAAATAAGCTTTCGACAAGTCTTCCTTCCGAAGAGCCGACACGGAATTATCCCGCGCGATGATTTCTTTTCCGTTCGGGTTATACACCTTTACATCCTCGCTCCAGCTATAGCATGTATCCCCCACCGCAAAATGCGGCCCCATCTTCTCCGCGATGAGGATTGGCAGCTTATCCGCTATCCCGTATCTTTTCGCCGCCGCATAAGCCGTCGTATTCGTCCCGATGGCAAATTCACCGAGGGGCAGCGTGGGATGCTTATGGAGGATATTATCCCGGATATACTCTTTGTTCTCAAGCTCCCGCTCAAAATTGCCGCAAATGTAATCCGCAATCATCCCGTTGGCAAACTGAATCTCTAAATCTCTAAACTGCAGTTCATTGAGATAAACTTTGCTGACATGCAAAACACCGTTGGTTCCTTCAAGCACCGGGGAGGTGAACACTTCTCCCACCGGGATATTCACATCCGCCACGCAGTTTTCAAAGACCGTCTCCTTCTCAGGGTCGGACAGCGCGCGCAGCTTAACCGTCAAATCTGTGCGGTTCTTCCCCGCTCCCAGGATGCGGACATATTCCCCCTGATCCAATGCGTCGATAAGCGTCTGCTGCACATGTTCATAGACCTTCGCATCCAGCGTATTGATCTTTATGATTTCCCCGAAGATATCCTCGTAATCCTCCCCAATCTCCGGCACCGGCCAGGCGATGATCGTATAACTCCGCTCATCTCCGCGGATATACGCATTGGTAATCTGATTCTGGCGGCTGTCAAACTTAAGGGCAAGCTCCTCCTGCTTTTCCGAAAGCCTTACTGCCTCTGGCTTAGCCTCCGGCACAAATGGTTTCTCCCCGAACACCTCCATACACGCAGGACCCGCAAACTGCGCCGCCTCCGCCTTATGTCTCTCATAGGCAGTCTTTATGACCTCAAGCTTGCGCTCCACAAAACGCCCATCTAAAAATAAGCCCTGGTCGTGCCTGTGGTCATAGTCATACTGAGGATTCGGATTACCCCCGCAGTAACCAATCTTAATATGCTGGCGCTTTGTGAGCGCGCTCACCGACGCGCGGTAGATGACGGGCGAAAGCCCCATCTTCTCAAAATTATCTATCGCTTTCCTCACCACCCGCTCAAAGCCAAGCGTATACCGGATGTTCACCACAGATTTCTTCGACAGGTCCTTTCCCGTATTCACAAAGCCTGTCCGATAGCCTTCCGTAAAGACATCCGCCATCTTCTGAATCGTCTCCTCCGGCAGGCTGCTTAAATACTGCGCGCTCTTTCTCTCATTTTCACTGACATATTCCCCGAACCGGTACAGATACCGGATGTCCGAAAGGTCGCTCTCCCGGATGATGTCCGCGGCAAAAGATTCCTCCGGCAATATCTGCTCTCTGATCCGGTCAGCCACAAATACATCACAGTAATCGCTGGCATACCAGTACAGGATATCCTGGATTGTCTTTACCTCCGGCGCACCCTCCTCGAACTGGTTATAAATCTCGATGAAAAGCTCCATCAGGATATCTAAATACTCTGTCCGTCCCTCGAACGCATACACGATCATGCCCCGAAGTTCCGTATACAGAAAGCTTAAGCGCGCACCGTACTCTTCTCCCAGCGCCTTCACCGCATACGCCGGGTTTGCATAGCTCCTTTCATACTGCTCCTGCAAAATGTCAAGATACAGCCTCCGGTTCCATTCCTTTAACCCATCCATCCGCAGCTCATAATAAGAACCGTCCGAAAGTACACTTTTCAGCTCGTCAATCATAATGACAAAGTCAGCCACTTTCTGGAAATAATCCCGGAACACCCCATCCACTGTCTGTTCCGTCCTTATCTCCCGAATCCGGCCGACTGCAAGTTCATATCTTTCTTCAATCATTTAAAAAAGCCCCCTGATAAATATTGCACACATACAAAAAATCAAAGCACCATTGCATCCTGCTCCAATCTTGCATGTTATGTAATTCTTCTCCCTCTCGTTAAAACCCCTGATTGCATACACAAGCCCGCGCCAAGCGATTACAGGTATCATGAGACCTGCCAATCCGTATAATATGCTGATATCCCCTTTGGACTTAAATGAATTCACAAGCATCATTATAACCAAAGAGACACCCACAACAGCCAACAGACAGGACTGTATCCCCTTTTTCGCATGTTTCTTTTGTCTCTGTCCATATCTTGTCTTTATAAGCTTTTTGCGCTGCTTTGCTCTTGCCTTGGCAAGCTCTTTTTCTCTATCTTCCTCTGTCTTTTTCTGTTTTCCCGTAAACATATTTTCTCCTTATTGCATTACATATCGTATACAGGATATACCCTGCTGCCCCTCCGACTGTATTCAAAAGCAGGTCATCCACATCAAAACTCCCCACTTTTGCTACCAGTTGAAATGTCTCCACACACAGGCTTAAACCAAAACTGTAAGACAATGCCGAAAAAAATCTTTTATTTCTACATGCAATCGGCATAAAAAAACCAAATGGCATAAAAATCAGTACATTGCCAAACAGATTCGTAAACATGGCAAACATCCCAAGCTGTTCCCGGTATTTCCAGAATCTCTTGATCTCCCGGAATAATACCAGGTTATATCGGTACTCAGACATCACATCTCCGCGCCCGTACCAGTCAGAGAATATCAGAAAATATATGATAAACGCAATATAAAGTACAAATAAAATCTTCCCGACAAAACGGATTCTTTTTTTGTCCCTTACATTCAAATATATTGCTCCCCTTCTAAACTATTCAGAATTATCCTCTTAAAACGTAAGTCCTTTTCTGTCTTTCCGAAGCTGTACACCGCTGATGATCGAAATGACCCCAACTGTAATACCCATCACAAGTGTCACGATACCAAGCGCAATATTCGCCGCCCCTGTGATCCCCATGGTCTTATATGCTTTCTCATTCATATCTATTTACCTCCTCAATGGTTTATTTCGCACCATACTGTTCATAATATGCATCAATCGACGCTTTTAATGTATCATCAATCACAATTTTTCCTTTGTACGGCTTATTATATAAATGCTCCACAACTTCTTCCATGGTTACGATCGAAGCTACCCTGAAACCATATAAACCTTGAATCTCGTCCAGCGCACTCTTTTCTCCGCCTTTTCCTACTTCCATCCGGTTCAAAGAAACCATAAGCCCCATCACTTCCACATCTGCCTGTGCTTTTATGATCGGGAACGTCTCTTCTATGGATTTGCCGGATGTAGTGACATCCTCGATGATCACGACTCTGTCGCCGCTCTTAAGCTTACTGCCAAGAAGAATACCTGTATCTCCATGATCCTTGACTTCTTTTCTGTTGGAGCAATAGCGGACATCTTTTCCATACAACTCGCTGAGCGCCATCGTCGTCGCTACCGAAAGCGGTATACCCTTATAAGCCGGTCCAAACAGCACATCAAAATCAAGCCCATAGATGTCATGGATTGCTTTCGCATAATACTCACCGAGCCTGCGAAGCTGCGCTCCCGTCACATATGCTCCTGCATTCATAAAAAACGGGGATTTTCTCCCACTCTTCAATGTAAACTCCCCAAACTTAAGCACATCGCTCTCTACCATAAACTCAATAAACTCTTTTTTGTAGCTTTCCATAACTATGAATTCTCCCTCTCGTCCACCATTAAATATTTTCTCAATTTTACCATATTCATCATTTTCGTTCAACTCTTTTTGTTTTATCAAAAAAAGTGTTTTTGTATCACACACATTATGATAGAATAATGAAGTATATTTTAAACTGTACTATAATTCAGAGGTGAGATTATGCATAAAGAATTTTTGATGGGCAATGAAGCCATCGCCTTGGGCGCTATCGCCGCCGGAGTGAACCTTGTATCCGGATATCCGGGTACACCCTCCACTGAGGTCTTAGAGACCGTCGCTAAGCGAAGACCGGAGCATACATATGTTGAATGGTCTGTCAATGAAAAAGCAGCTATGGAGGTTGCTGCCGGAGCGTCATATACCGGCGCGCGCAGCATGGTAACGATGAAACAAGTAGGGCTAAATGTAGCCTCCGACCCCCTTATGAGCCTGGAATATATCGGTGTCAAGGGCGGTATGGTCATTCTTGTGGCGGATGATCCCGGCCCTGTATCCTCCCAGACCGAACAGGATACAAGGCATTTTGCTTATTTTTCAAAGCTCCCGTGCTTTGACCCCTCTTCGGCACAGGAAGCCTACGAGATGGTTCAGGAGGCATTTGCCTACTCGGAAAAATACGAAACTCCTGTTTTCCTTCGCCCCACTACGAGAGTCTGTCACGGATATGCCTCTGTCACTGTGAAAGATATAGATGAATACACAACTCACAAAGCAGACGGATTTGTAAAGGATTCCGGGCGCTGGGTCATCTTCCCCCGTCTGTCCTACCAAAATCATATAAAGATTGAGGACAGAAATGTAAAGATAGCCGAAGATTTTTCCTCCTATAAAAAAAACAAGATCTTTCATTCTTCACAGACAAAAGCAAACGCAAAGACTTCCAGAAAAGGAATTGCCACCGGAGGTATTAGTTTTACTTATGTCTTGGAAGCATTAAAGACGACAGGGGAGCTTCCGGTCCTCAAAATCTCCACCCCCCATCCGTTCCCGGAAAAACTTGCTCTGGAATTCTTAAATGGGGTTGATGAAGTACTCTGCTTAGAAGAACTTGACCCTGTCATCGAAAGAGAGCTTATCTTTCTATGCGGCAAATACCATCTTTCTGTCAACATTTACGGAAAACTCAGCCGGCACGTAAAAACAGCCGGCGAAAACAGCCGGGACAGCATCATTCAGGATATTCAAAGCTTTCTCGTACCAGCCGCCGACAGCGCAGCATTGCAGGAGTCTGTCCAGGAAACGACCGTTAAGCTTCCTGTCCGTCCTCCGGTGTTATGCGCCGGATGCCCTCACAGAGCTTCCTTTTATGCCGTAAAGACAGCTATGAAAGGGAAAAAAACTGTTTTCTGCGGAGATATTGGCTGCTATACTTTAGGAAATGCTATGCCTCTTGACATGGTGGACACGTGCCTGTGCATGGGCGCCGGGCTCGGCATTGCACAAGGAATCGGTCACATTGAGCCGGATACCCATTGCTTTGCATTTGTAGGAGATTCTACTTTCTTTGCTTCTGCCATCACAGGTGTAATCAATGCAGTGTACAATCAGGCGAATATGACCCTTGTCATATTGGATAACTCCACCACCGCCATGACCGGGCACCAGCCGCATCCGGGCACTGGTCAGACGATGATGGGAGACATCGTAACAAAGATAAATATAGAAGCGCTCCTTAAAGGTATCGGTCTTGAAGCTATTGAAACCGTCGATCCACTCAACTATGAGGCGTCCGTCGACTGCGTAAAGAGAATGTCGCAAAAACCAGGTGTTAAAGCAATTATCTTCAAGTCTCCCTGTATTGCTGTCACAAAGCCTTCCAAGTACATGAACGTTCTTTCGGAAAAGTGTATCTCATGCAAAAAATGCATCCGTGAATTAGGTTGTCCGGCGCTTACATTAAAAGACGGTAATGTCTGTATCGACTCCTCGCTATGTACCGGATGTTCACTGTGCAACAAGCTCTGCCCCACAGGTGCCATCATAAGCGGAAAGGAAGGTGACGGCAATGAATAAAAATATTATATTATGCGGAGTGGGAGGCCAGGGAACTGTCCTTGCTTCCAAATTGATCGCTGCAGCAGCCATGGACAAGTCCCTTCCTGTCATGAGCGCAGAGACCATCGGCATGGCACAGAGAGGCGGGAGCGTCTTTAGCCATGTACGAATTGGAGAAGGTGTCTATTCGCCCATAATCGCAAAAGGTGAAGCGGATATTATCTTAGGATTTGAACCCGGTGAAGCTGTCCGGATGCTTCCTTTCCTGAAAAAGGGCGGAACTGTCATAGTAAGCAGCCGTGCGATCATCCCTGTCACTGCCACGCTTTCCGACTTCTCCTATAACGGCAGTGAGATGGTCTCATATCTGCGTAAACATGTAAATAATCTCTTTGTTATAGATGCCCCAAAAGCCTGTGAAGATATCGGCTCTTCCAAAGTACTGAATATCCTCCTCTTGGGAGCCGCTATCCAAAGCGGTTCTCTCGGGCTTTCAGAGGCAGACATCCGAGATGCAATTAAAAAACGACTGCCTGAAAGATTCCACGAACTTAATTTTAAGGCTCTGGAATATGCGCGCAGCCACTCTGAATCAATATAAAATTAAGAAAGGAAACTTAAGACTATGCAGATTTCAGACTTACAGATCAGTCAAGTAAACAACCAGATCCAGGCACTCAGAAAAGCAGGAAGCTTTTACGGAAAAAAATTAGAAGAAGCAGGAATTCTTGGCATATCAACCCCGGAAGAATTCGAGAAACTTCCCTTTTCCGAAAAAAATGACCTCAGAGAAGCCTATCCGCTGGGGCTTATGACTGCCCGGGAGGAAGATATCGTACGTATCCACTCCTCCTCAGGCACCACCGGCCTTCCGGTCATTATCCCCTATACGGCAAAAGATGTAGACGACTGGGCGATCATGTTTGCCCGCTGCTATGAAACTGCCGGAATCACCAATACAGACCGCATCCAGATCACTCCGGGCTATGGCCTTTGGACTGCCGGGATCGGCTTTCAAAACGGCGCTGAGAAATTGGGCGCGATGGTCATCCCTATGGGACCTGGCAATACAGATAAACAACTTAAGATGATGATGGATATGAAGAGCACCGTCATCTGCGCCACTTCTTCCTACGCACTTCTTCTCGCAGAAGAAATTGAAAAACGCGGGATTAAAGACAAGATTTGTCTGAAAAAAGGCGTCATTGGTTCTGAGCGCTGGGGAGAAAAAATGCGTCAGCGAATTTCCAATGAACTTGGCATTGAGCTTTATGACATCTACGGACTGACAGAGATCTACGGTCCGGGCATTGGGATCAACTGCATACACAATACTGGTATGCACTACTGGGACGACTATATCTACATAGAGATCATTGATCCGGCAACCTTAAAACCTGTACCTGACGGTGAACTTGGAGAGATTGTCATCACCACTCTTGTAAAAGAGGGCGCACCGCTTATTCGCTACCGCACCCACGATCTCTCACGCATTATTCCAGGCTCCTGCCCTTGCGGCAGTAAGTTCCCGCGTCTGGATATCATTATGGGAAGAACGGATGACATGATAAAGATCAAAGGTGTCAACGTATTCCCGAGCCAGATTGAAGAAATCCTGAAAGAATTTCCGGAAACTTCCAGCGAATATCAAATCCGCATCTCTCATCTGGATGGACGCGATACGATGCGGCTCTATGTGGAGACAAACGGTACGGTAGATTTCCTGGATCTTGGCAGAAGAATCGCGGAAAAAGTAAAGAGCCGTGTGGGATTCACGCCGCTTGTAAAGGTAGTGGAACTCGGCCTCCTCCCAAGAAGTGAGAAAAAGTCAAAGAGAGTCTACGACGAAAGATACGAATAAACAAATAACCGGGCCGTCCTTGTAAACAGACGCCCGGTTTTTACGTCACACGATTCCAACCATGTCAGCCACTCTGGCAAAACCATATGTTTTCATATAACTCTCAATGCCCTCCACAATCTCTGCTGTTACTGCAGGATTGTGGAAATTCGCAGTTCCCACAGACACTGCATCTGCTCCTGCCAGTATCATCTCGATAGCATCCTCTGCGCTGGCAATTCCGCCCATTCCGATGACCGGGAGCTTTACTGCATGGGCTGCCTCATACACCATACGCACCGCGATCGGATGAATTGCCGGCCCTGATACTCCCCCGGTCTTATTGGCAAGCACAAACCTGCGGCGATGGATATCTATCTTCATACCCGTCAGAGTATTGATCAAGGATACTGCGTCTGCACCCCCTGCCTCCACAGCCTTTGCCATCTCTGGGATACTGGTCACATTAGGACTCAGCTTCATAATGACCGGCTGTTTCGCATATCTTTTCACTGCCTTTGTAATATTCTCAGCCGCCTTGGGATTCTGGCCAAATGCAATCCCGCCTTCTTTCACATTCGGACAGGAGATATTGATCTCCAACATGTCCACATCCTCACCGGAAAGCCTTTCTACCACTTCACAGTAATCTTCCTCCGACTTTCCGCACACATTTACGATAATCTTTGTATCAAACTGCCTGAGAAACGGAATATCCCTTTCACAGAACAGATCCATCCCCGGATTCTGAAGCCCTATGGCATTCATCATCCCCCCATAAGTCTCCGCAATTCTTGGTGTATGATTACCTGCCCATGGAATGTTCGCAACTCCTTTTGTCGTCACTGCACCCAGTCTGTTAAGATCAACAAATTCCGAAAACTCTGCTCCGGATCCGAAAGTCCCTGACGCTGTTGTAACAGGATTCTTCCATTCTACTCCCGCAATATTCACATGCATATCTACTGCATTCTCTAACGACTTTCCCATATCCATCAGATTTCCACCTCCGTTGACAAAAATACCGGTCCATCCTTGCAGATGCGCTTATTCTTCACATTGCTGTGGGAATCTGTCTCCGTTGACTGGCACACACATCCAAGACATGCTCCGATACCGCACGCCATTCTTTCCTCCAGAGAAATATAACATTCTATATGTCTTTTTTCGGCAAACTCCTTGACCGCCCGGAGCATAGGCGTCGGACCGCAGGCATAGATGATGTCTGCTTCCAAGTCATTTTCCCGGACCGCATCCAGGACATTCCCTTTTGTACCGACACTTCCGTCTTCGGTAGATATATATAGCTTTCCGTTTCTGTCAAACTCTTCTTTTAAAAATGTATTCCCATCTCGGTATCCGACTACAATCTGTTTCTCAGAGCATCTGATCTGCTTTGCCAGTTCCAAAATCGGCGGAACACCGATACCGCCGCCCATCAGGCACACTCTTTTTCCTTCCCCGCGCTCAAGAGGAAAGCCGTTGCCGAGAGGTCCTATGATATCCAGTGCATCTCCTGCTTTCATCTTAGAAAACTGCTCTGTCCCTGTGTTTCTTCCGGTCACTCTGTATACAACCCGAAGTGCCTTTTTTTCTCTTTCTGTCTCACAGATACTTATGGGTCTTGGCAGGAGTTTCCCCGCATCATGTGTATATATCGATATAAATTGGCCCGGTCTTGCCAAGGCCGCTGCCCCCGTCTCTATCCACATACTGAAAATATCGTCTGCAAGACATTCCTGCAAAAGTATATTCACTTTTTCTTTTTTTCTGTCCGCCATATCCTTCTCCTGTTCTATCGGTTTTCAAGAGCACCTTTAATATCCGCGATCATATCTTCAACCGCTGCTCTTGATGCCTCCCCAAAATCCTTCTCCCCGAACTTCTCATATTTTTCCTGTTTGTATGCAGCAATAATACCGCGGGAAGAATTCACAATGGCTCCAAGTCCATCTTCATTGAAAAAGTGAACCAGATCCTCACCCTTTCCTCCTTGTGCACCGTAACCCGGTACAAGGATATAAGATTTCGGCATGATCTTTCTAAGAACTTTCCCCATCGCCGGATAAGTTGCTCCCACAACCGCACCGATATAGCTGTACTCCTCACCCATACAGGAAGCCCCCCACTCGGCAACCTTCTCACCTACATACTCATACAGCGGACGTCCGTCGATCAGCCTGTCCTGAAATTCACCGCTGGATGGATTAGACGTTTTTACCAATATGAAAAGACCCTTCTTCTCTTCTTCACATACTTTGATAAATGGATTCACCCCATCGGAACCAAGATATGGATTCACAGTCACAAAATCTTCGTCAAAAGGCAGATAAGACTTTTCTCCAACCTGCACCCTGCCGATGTGCCCTGCCGCATAAGCAGCAGAAGTAGAGCCGATATCTCCTCTCTTAATATCGCCGATGACGACCAGTCCTTTGCTCTTACAGTAATCTACAGTCTTTTTAAAAGCCAAAAGCCCTGGAATTCCAAACTGCTCATACATGGCGATCTGAGGTTTCACCGCCGGAATCAAATCATAAGTTTTATCCACAATCTCTTTATTGAACTGCCAGATTGCCTCAGAAGCCCCCTCAAGAGTCTCCCCCATCTCTGCAAAAGCTGCATCCTTCACATGGTCCGGTATATAACTAAGCATCGGATCCAATCCTACTACAATAGGAGCTCCTGTCTTTTTAATGTTATCGATCAACTTATTTATCATCTTCTCTTCCTCCTTGGTCTACTGCTAATATAAGCCTTTGCTGTTCACTATACTGCCTCATATACAACCTCGCCGTCCACCAGTGTATACGTAACCTCACCGCTCACCTCAAAGCCGTCAAAGGGCGTGTTCCTGCCTTTTGACTTAAATGTATCCTTGTCAATCCGATATGTCCTGTTTGGATCAAAGATAACCACATCTGCAATCTTCCCCTCTGACACAGAACCTTTTTCAGAAAGCCCTAATATTTTCGAAGGGTTATAACTCATCTTTTCTGCCATGTCCATCACGCTCAAGATCCCGGTTTTCACAAGATATGTGTACGTGAGAGCAGCGCTCGTCTCAAGTCCCACGATTCCAAATGCAGCCTGGGCGATAGACTTATCCTTTTCCTTGGCAGCATGGGGCGCATGGTCCGTAGATATAACATCCATAACTCCGTTTTTCAGTCCTTCTCTCAAGGCTTCTACATCCGCTCTGCTCCGAAGAGGCGGGTTCATCTTATAGTTTCCGTCATCTTCCCTGATATCATCTGAAGTAAGTATAAAATGATGGGGGCACACTTCTCCCGTCACCAAAAGTCCTTCTTTCTTTGCAGCCGCAACCATCTTAACACTGTCTTCCGTGGAACAATGGCACAGATGAAGCCTTACCCCTGTCTCTTTGGCAAGCAGGATATCCCGCGCAACGATCACATCCTCCACAGAATTTGTGATGCCTTTAAGTCCAAGACGCTCTGCATTCTCATCCGCATTCATAACACCGCCCTCTACCATCGTAATGTCCTCACAGTGAGCAAATACTGAGATTCCATTCTCCTTCGCTAACCCCATAGCTTTCCGGTAAAGGGATGCGTTCATCACAGACTTTCCATCCTCACTTATAGCATGACAGCCGGCCTGCGCCATTCCCTCAATATCCGAAAGCTCAGCTCCTTCCTGTCCTTTTGTCACCGCTCCGACCTGTATCACATTCACCGGGCATTCTGTCTTTGCCCGTTTATGAACCTCTGCTACCTTCTCCCCATCATCTATCACCGGCTTTGTGTTGGGCATGGCGCAAATCGTCGTAACTCCGCCTCTCGCCGCTGCTTCTCCTCCGGTTTTTAACGTCTCCTTATATTCAAGCCCCGGGTCCCGCAGATGCACATGCAGATCTATAAAACCAGGCATCACATAACATCCCGCTGCATCAATGACTCTCTCCGCAGCATCATCAAGACTTTCCGCCACCTTTTGTATTCTGCCTTTCTCAATCAGCACATCAAAGCATCCGTCTCGGTCTGTCAACGGATCGATAACATGTCCATTTTTAATCAGAATCTTCATATATGCTTTCCTTTCTCCATTTTGTCCACTGAGGGTATCTTATGTCATTTTAACATACGGCAAGGGAAAAGGGAATGCACATTTTACATTCCCTTTTTATTCTCTGTCTCTCACAAACAGACTATAATTCTTTTTTTAATTCCTCTACAGCTTTTTCAAGCTGATTATCCGCCTCAAGATTCTTTTCATCCAGTTCAAACTCCACCTCCACATCCGGAGTTATCCCTTTTCCATTGATATTACGTCCCTTGGGCGTGTAGTATTCTGCAATCGTAAGCTTCACACAAGTTCCGTCTTTCAAGTCAAAAATCTGCTGCACGACACCCTTTCCATAAGTCTGCGTACCCACAATCTTTCCAAGTCCGTAGTCCTGGATAGCCCCGGCATAAATCTCTGATGCACTGGCACTATTCCCGTTTACCAAAACAACCATGGGACGTGTAAACTTGTTTTCCTCATCCGAAGTCATCTCACGCTTCTCGCCATTCTTATCTTGCGTATAGACAATCAATCCCTTCGGCAGCATAACATCAAGAATATCACATACTGTATTTAAGTTTCCTCCCGGATTGCCCCGAAGATCCACCACCAGGCCTTTCATTCCCTGTCCTTCCAGTGTATCCAACCCTTTTATATATTGGTCATAAGTAACCGAATCAAATTCACTGACAGCCAGATACCCGATATTGCCTTCCAGCATTTTCGTCTGCACAGTCTGTGTCTCAATCGTATCTCTGACCGCTACGACTGTGACCTCTTCATTCTTCTTTCCGCGTAATACGGTCAGCTCTACTTTAGTCCCTTTCTCGCCTCTGATCCGTGAGACTACCTCTGTCAGATCTTCTCCTGTGACTTCTTTTCCCTCCACTTTGTAGAGTATATCCTCATCCTTAAGACCAGCCTTCATAGCCGGAGAATCTTCATATACATGTGTAAGCGTAATGATGCCGCTGTCTTTGCTCTGCGTCATCACTGCTCCTATACCGCTATACTCTCCTTCTGTCGCCTCCATAAATGCTTTTGTCTCTTCTTCGTCATAATATACGGAGTAAGGATCGTCAAGTCCTCCGACATAGCCTTCGTACAGGCCTTCTTCAAGCTTTTTCTCATCCACGTCCCCAAGATAAGTTTCATCTATCAACTCATTCAGAATGCTTAGTTTTCGTTCCGCAGCCGAGGTCACTGTCTTTCCCCCTGAAACAGATATTCCTTTCGGACGCAGTCCGCAGGAAACAATCCCTGCTATCAACAATATAGCAAGGGCGCCGCAAAACGCCCCTTTTAAAAAACTTTTTCTGTTATTCATGCCAATTCCCTATTCTTACAAATAATTCATCGCATTCACCGGTCTGCCTCCGGACATTACCTGAAAGTGCAGATGCGGTCCTGTAGAATTCCCAGTCGTCCCTACTGCACCGATATGCTGTCCCTTCGAAACTCTTGTTCCGGCTCTTACAAATATCCGGCTGCAGTGCATATAGTATGTCTGCAATCCATTTCCATGATTGATAACAATCATATTGCCCGCATTACCGCTGTATCTTGCAGATGTAACTGTCCCGTCCGCCGCCGCATAGATCGGCGTTCCTGTGGGTGCCGCAAAATCTGTACCCTTGTGATTCGTACTTGCTCCCCGGAGCGGTGCCGTCCGATATCCAAATTGACTGGAAATACGCGTATATCCCGGACATGGATGGGTAAAAGTCCCGTTGCCGCTCACCACGATTTCATCGGAAGCACCGCCGGACACTGCAGCATTTTTCCTTGCCGCTTCTGCCTGTGCCGCTGCCTCTTTTGCAGCAGCTTCCGCCTCCGCTTTCTTTCTCGCTGCATCTGCCGCTGCTTTCGCTGCTGCTTCAAGCTTTTTCACACGTTCTGCATTCGCGTTTATTTCTTCCTTGAGTCCGTCAATTTCATTTTCCTTGCTGGCAAGCAATGTCTGTAAGCTTCCCTGCTTCACGATCAGCTCATCCTGCATGACCTCCATCTCTTCCTGTTCCTTCTGAAGAGCTGCTTCTTGTTCCTCTACCTGCCTGACAATCTCCTGGTACTTTGTAAGCATATCCCTGTCATAATCAGAAATTGATGAAATATACTCTGTCTTATTCAAAAAATCACTGAGATCTTTTGCCTCAAACAAAATCTCCACAAATTGGCCATTACCATTCTCATACATGTATTTGATTCTTTTTTTCATGCTTTCGTATTGGTCATTTTCATCTACTCTGGCCTGGATCAGTTCATCCTCCTTCAGAGTAATCTCTTCTTCTTTGTCGAGTATCTTTTCCTCTATCACACTGATCTCATCAAGAAGTGCATCCAACTGCGCAGATATTGTCTGCCTTTCTGTCTCTGCCTGTTCCTTCTGCTCTTTTAGCTCCTGACTTTCCTCTTTTGCCTTGTCAGCTTTTTCTTTTGCCTTACTTGCTTCCTTTTTTGCCTCACTGGCACTTGAAGCCTGAGATGTAAATCCCATTCCAAAACAAAGAGTTCCTACAAGCAAGAGACTTATTAATTTCTTCCCTCGCATTTATATATCCCCCTAAATCAAATGTATTATACTCGCAGATGTTTATGAATGGTAAAGAAACTCCCCACAAATCCAATACCTACACCCAGTGCTATTCCGACCGGAAGAAGCGTTTTATACACATCCGTTACCGGAAGGAACGTAATAATATTATTCAGAAGGCTGAACTTAGTCATAATATATGCCACCGCTTTATCATACATGAAAAACAACATGATCAGCGGAATAATCGCCCCTACAATACCGATGATCAGTCCTTCGATCACAAACGGCGCACGGACAAACCCGTCCTTCGCCCCTATGTATTTCATGATTGCAATCTCTTCCCGGCGGACTGTAATACCCATTGTTACCGTATTGCTGATAAGGAAAATGGATACCGCAAGAAGAATCAGTATAAGCGCTGCGGACACATAATACATCAATTTGTTTACACTCGTAAGTGTCTTTGCCACAACATCTGACTTTTTGACTTTGCGGACTCCTTCCAACGATTCCGCAAAAGTAACTACTTCCTTCTGCTTTTCTACATCTTCCATAAGGACTTCGTAGCTATCTGAATTTGCCAGCGGGTTGTCATTCTTAAACCCTTCTGCCGCATCTTTGGAATCTCCGAAATAATCATCCTGAAATTTTTCCCATGCATCATCTGCACTGATATAATTGACATCCAGAACACCCTCTTTGTCTATAAGCTGCTCACCTATGTCATCTTTCTGCTCCTGTGTGGCATCATCATTGAAAAATATAGTAATCGCTACATTTTTCTCTGCCTCTTCCACAATGTAGTTCAGATTCACTATAATTGCGTAAAACAGACCAAACAGGAAAATACACGCAGCCATCGTCGCGATGGATGCAATGGAGAACATCTTATTCCTGCCTATGTTCTTTACCCCTTGTTTCATCGAATATCCAAATGTACTAATTCTCATTATTATACCCACCTTTTTTCTCGTCGCTTACGATAACACCCTTTTTCATCGTAATAACGCGCTTCTTCATCTCGTTTACAATCTCTTGGTTATGCGTAACAACCAGCACTGTCGTCCCTCTGTCATTAGCTTCTTCCAAAAGCTTCATAATTTCCCATGAATTCGTCGGGTCAAGGTTTCCTGTAGGCTCATCCGCCAAAAGTATCGCCGGTTCATTCACAATCGCCCTTGCAATGGCAACTCTCTGCTGCTCTCCTCCGGATAACTCCTTCGGGAAAGATTTGTACTTTTGCGCCAGCCCTACCAGTGACAATGCCGCAGGCACCTTCTTTTTTATAATCCTGCCGGGTGTCTCCGTAACCCTCTGTGCAAACGCAATATTCTCATAAATATTACGGTCTTTAAGAAGACGGAAATCCTGGAACACAACTCCGATTGCCCTCCGATACATGGGAATCTTCCGGTGCCGCATCTTATTCAAATTCTGACCATTCACTACGATTGTCCCCGAAGTCGGGTCAAGCTCTTTCATGATCAGCTTAATTAATGTTGACTTACCAGAACCGCTGTCGCCAACGATAAATACAAATTCGCCCTGTTCAACCTTTAGATTGACACCATTAAGGGCGGCAACCCCTTTTGAGTACTCTTTCTTAACGTCCTTTAATTCAATCATAATTTCCTCCTGATTATTAATACTCCAATGACTCCATGTACTTCATATATTTTACAACCATAAGTGCGATCTTAAAAGTAATGGCATCTTCAAACACACGCAGATCAAGACCGGTGCTCTTCTGAAGCTTATCAAGCCGGTACACCAACGTATTGCGATGGATGTAAAGCTGACGGGATGTCTCAGACACATTCAGATTATTTTCAAAAAACTTATTAATCGTAGTCAATGTCTCTTCGTCAAAATCATCCGGAGATTTCCCCTCAAAAATCTCGCGTATAAACATCTTGCAAAGCGGAATCGGCAACTGGTAGATCAGCCTCCCAATTCCAAGCGCACTGTATGCGATCACACTTCTCTCACTGAAAAAGATCTTCCCTACATCAAGGGCAAGCTTTGCCTCTTTATAGGATTTCGACACTTCTTTAATGTCGTTCACGACAGTCCCGTACGCGATCAGAATGTCCTCCTCCCCGTCATTCTTCAGAATATCATAAATATTCTGAGCCATCTTTCCCAATTCCGCATAACTATCATTCGCATCGACTTCTTTCACAATAATAATATTCTTCTCATCGACTGCTGTTACAAAATCTTTCACTTTATTTCCAAGAAGACCTCGTACATTGTCGAGCGCATTACTGTCTTTTTCATTTTTTGTCTCAATAATAAAGATAACACGTCTGACTTCTGTGTCAATATGTAATTTTTTGGCACGGTTATAAATATCGACAAGCAGCAGGTTATCTAAAAGGAGATTCTTAATAAAATTATCCTTATCAAAGCGTTCTTTATACGCCACCAAAAGACTCTGAATCTGGAACACAGCAATCTTTCCGACCATGTACACATCATCCCCGCCGCCATTTGCCAATAAAATATATTCCAACTGATGCTCATCGAAGATTTTAAAAAATTGATATCCCTGTACAACCTGACTATCTGCCGGTGAATTTACAAAAGATATAATTTCTTCTTCATAACTGTTCTGTTCGGAAAATGTACTTGCCAGAGATTTCCCGTCCGTATCCATCACGCAGAAGTCAATTCTTGAAATCCCCTTCAATCCTTCAATTGTATTTTGAAGTATTTGATTAGATATCATATTCCATCTCCTCCACTCATTTCAATATGCATTTTTCACAACAAAAAAAAATCTTATTCCTGTAAAACACACACCTTTAGGTCTTATATTAATATAAACTTACAAAAAAAGAAAGAGGAAATCACATATTTTTGTTGATTTCCTCAATTTTCTTGGTTTTTTCGACAAAAAACCGATGTACATAGTAACCAAAACCTGTTTCTTATTATTTTCTTATGATTATAACTGCAATGACTGCGGCTCAATCTTTTTCCGCTTTTCCAATTCTTTCTGAAATACTTTCTTGATCACATATTGCGTGAACCGACTCTGCACAGTCCCTGCTTTACTGAATGGAATAATATCTTTCCCAAGCCCGAGCCATACATGCGCATTCAACAGGCTTTTATTCTTTGTCACAAAATCTTCCTGAAGCGGAGAAGACATTGCAGAAATCACACAATCTATATCTGCTCCGTTAATGGCATTTACAATCATGTCATCAGCCCTGTCCTGTGCCGACACTTTCGCCATTCCTCCAACCTGAGTCCCCCTGTAAGAACTCTCCAGGTATTGTAAAAACTCCTGTCCTTCTTCTTCAGATTCCACAAGCAGATACACTCTTTTATGATGCTTATTGATATATCTCAAAAGCATCTTTAAAAAAGTCCGCTCCTGTATCTCCCGGAGACTCCTTTTTTCCGTAATATCTGTCGATTCCAGAATGGTCGTATCTCCCGCTAACACAAGGTCAAAGTAACAAACTTCATCTTTTAACTCTGGAATACTGTCCATCTGCATAAGGCTGTCTGCTGTCACCATCTCAATCACACTGATTGGCTCTGACTGCATGGAATCGATAAACTGCTTCATCGCTTCCTTTGCCGTAAAATTATCTATATTAATATCTAAAACACGAATTCTGCCACCCATACATTCTCCACTACTATACTCTACTCTGTCGGTTTTTCGATTATAGCAAAAGGAACTTCTATTTTCAACAGATGTCAAAAAATTTTCACACTTATTAATATTCGTAATATTTTCGTTATTTTTGTCTGGCAGAGCGTTTCCTTCTGGCAAGCAGCCCCCCAATCCTTCCCGTTTCTTTTGAAGAGAGAGAACGCCACCCGTCTGCCATCACCCGGTCCAGAAGCCCAAGTTCTTCTGCAATCTCGTACTTTATCTTCTCTTCTGCCGTCAATTCTTCCAGTTTAATCTCTTTTTGCTTTTTTCCCGCCATATCTGCTTCTCCTTTCTATACCCTTTGTGAACAAATGGCATATAGGTAAGTATTGACACTCTCCGGAAAAATATACCTGCAAAAAGAAGGAGCCTCAAGCCCCTCCCTTATTCCATGCCCTATTCTTTTTTACGCCCGCGGCTCATCCGGAATTATGATAGCCGCGATAAAATACGCCAGGATCCCGCTCCCTGTGCAAGCCAGGAGCACAAGCCCCAGCCGGATCAGCGTGGGGTCTATGTTAAAATATTCCGCGATACCCCCGCACACTCCGCAAATCATACGTTCCCTCCTGCTACGGTAAAGTTTTTTAGGTTCCATATCATATCCTCCTTATTGTCCTGAAAAATTAACTGCTACACTTCCGATTCCGCAGCTTATATCCATCTCCCTGCTGCCGTGGTGGTCAATGGTCTTATTCCTTCCCAGCCCCGCGTAAGTACTTTCGCCGCACACAATCTCACCCATGCCGCAGTCAATCTCATAGTTGTAATCCGACTCTTTCCCGTATGCCGTATACACGATTTCCCCCACGCCGCAGTCTATATCTATCTCAGCCTCAGCCGCGCCGGCTGCAGTCAGGGAACCTGCCCCGCAGTCAAGCTCCGCCTCGATTGCCCTGAAATTTCCAATCACTCCTTCTCCCGCGCCCACGTCAACCGACAGCTCATTCGCCTCAATATCCGCAATGCGAAGGTATCCTGCCGCAAGCCCGATAGATACTTCCTCAAATCGGGCGCCTTCCGGTATCCGCAGCAGAATTTTTCCTGCTTTCCCGTCATTTATGCCAAACAGCTTTTTCCTGGATTCAATCTTCAGCTCATTGCCATCCATGTAACATCTAAGGCACAGCTTTTTATTGATATTGTCCGTATCAATGATAAGCTCCCGAGAAAGCCCGGCATCAGGCACAACTTCAATCTCGCCCGCCCACACTTCCATGTCGATTGCGCTTACATCTTGAAAACTCAGCCGCTTGGAGCCCTCTATGATATTTCCAGGCTCCTCCGTCTCATAATAACCGTCCCCCGTGCCATGATGTGCATCCGGATGATGGGAGCCGTCGTCATAATCGTCATAGACATAATCATCACCATCATAATCGTCATCGGCATAATCGTTGCCCTCATAACCGTCATAGGCATAATCATCATCCGCCGCCCCGCCGCCTGTATAGCCGTCGTCATAATGTTTGCCGCTGTTCATAGCAAATCCAAACCCGTTGGGGAAACGGTTCTCAATAGCCTCCACCGTCACCCCCATGACAAATGATGCCGCGCAGCATACAATCCCGACAACCAGGCAGACCGCACAGACAATCCAGAAAATCTTCCATCCTCTTTTCACGCCTAAGCCACCGCCTTTCTATGAAATGGTTTCCGGCACAGCCACACGAGTCCCCGGCATATTCCCGGAATCATCACAATGCAGAGCTTAACACACGCCAGAGTGCCCACCGTGCCGATAACACCCAGGATAAGGCCCGTGCCGATAAGCGCAAGCCCCACCGCAATCTCCGGAATCAGCGCCACAAGCCCCGCGCAGAAAAGCACTATCCCCACGATTGCAATCGCTGCAAACCCAATCACAAGCGCAAAGAAAAAGCAGAATAGCCCGATAACACACGCAGCCGCCACCGCAACAACCGCAAGCGCACACGGTATGATTATCGGAGCGCCTACAAGGATGATTCCTATGATCAATAAGACCTTCAGCACATTGCTGCTCCAGGGCTTTTGCTCCTCCGGGTCCTTCTCGTAGCTGTACGCCGTATTTCCCTGCCCGCCGCCCTGATAAGCATATCCGGCGCCGTCCGCATTTTCCCGGTAGCTGTACCCCTTATTCCCAAAGTCCTGGCCGCCCGTCTTTTCTTCCCTGGCTGCCGGAACTTCCTTCGCAAGACTGACACGCTCCTGATACCCCGTCTCTGTAAATTCTCCGCCGTCATGCTGCCCCAAAAGGTCCGCCTTAATCTTCCCGGCAACCTTCGCCGGGCTTTCCAGCTCCGAGATTACCTCGCCCTCTTTGTCTTCGCCGGCATCGTCAAAATAATCATTGTAGAACTGCATCGCGTCTCTTCTTTCTTCCTCCGGCACATCCTGCAAAAGCGCAGCAAGTTCAGTCATAAATTCTATGCGGTTCATACAGACTCTCCTCCTTCAAATAATCCATTAATCCTGCTGGAATAACTCTTCCACTCTGTCTCATAGAGATTAAGCTGCACCGCGCCCTTCTCCGTCACCTTGTAGTATCTCCGGTTCCGCCCGTCAAACTGCCTGTCATATACTTCCAGGCAGTCATCCTTCTGAAGGCGCCGCAGCACAGGGTACAGGGTGGATTCCGACACCTCTATGGCTTTTCTCACGTCCTGGGTAATCTTATAGCCATAGGTGCCTTCCTTGTCTCTGGAAACAACTGCCAGCACAATCGCATCCAAGAGCGCTGCTCCTGTGTTAAATACCATATGCCCACTCCTCTTTCTAAATTTCTTGGGTTTATAATATTCTATGAAATAATAATATTATTTTCATGCTTATATTATATGCCGTATAATATTGTTTGTCAACATAAAAATAATTAATATACTATTATTTTCGCAAAAAAAGACAGGCACCTATACGATGTCTGTCTCTCCGGGAACTGCCATCCCCTTTTCCTTATACTTCTGCTCTAAGAACTGTTCCAGCCATTTCCGACTCTTCCTTTCCGGAACCTGCCTGCAAAACTCCTGAATCCAACGGTCATACGGATGTTCATCCGTTTCTTCCAAAGCGCCCGGCGTGGCACTTATGTCTTCATTATATAACCGTTCCAACCGCTGAAACTGCTCGCCAAACTGCCCTGCATATTCATTCCAGATTTCCAGGTTATAAACTTTCAGCCCAAGAAAATCCGTGAGGTAATTCAGCCTGTCCAAGTCGGAAAATGTCATCTTCTCTTTTCCCAGCAGTATATCCCTGTCACGCTTTCCGCATAAATACAGGAAAGCAAACCGCTCAATATCCCTTTGGTGCATACGCATCACCTTTCTTGCAAATAATTCCTTATTGCGAAACATTATAAAAAATGAAACCAGTAGAATCAACATAGAATTTCTTCATTGCGAAACATTCAGAGAACGAAAGGAGTTTGTCATGCAAAAGATCAGGCCCGACATGGACATCGGCAAAAACATCCAGGCACTCCGTTATCAAAATCAGCTTACCCAGGACCAGGTCATTGCAAAGCTTAACCTGATGGGCATCTCTATGTCCAAAAGCACCTATGCCAAACTGGAAACCAACCGTATGAACATCAGGGTCTCTGAGCTCATCGCTCTCGCAAAAATCTTCCATACGGATATCAACGCATTCTTTTCCGGCCTCCTCTAAATCCGTAAAGCGTCCGGCCTTTATCGTTTCTCTCTTGCCTCTTCCGGCAATCATGTTTCCCACATTTTAATTTCTTCTACCCGTTTTATTCTCTCCTTTTCTCACCGTTTTATTCAATTGTTCCGTTTTGCGGCATTATGCCTTGTCTCACTTTTACAACCGATTGTATTCCTAATCCCATCTAAAATCAATAGAAACAGTGCAAAAAACGAGACAAACCTGTTCACACTACTTGCAGGAGGATTAGAAATATGCCAAAACCGAAAGCAGCTACCGGGGAAAAGAACCTGATCAGCCAGAGGCTCGTCGAGCTCCGCCGCCAAAACAACATGTCACAGCGGCTGTTAGCCTACCGCCTCCAACTGAACGGATATGATATGGATAAAAATGTGATCACAAGAATCGAAACAAACAAGCGTTATGTAACAGATGTGGAATTAAAGGCTTTTACTGAGATTTTCCATGTCTCTTATGAATATCTCATTGAAGGGAAAGAAGAAAAGCCATAGTTCTCCGGGCGGAGATATGGCTTTTCTTCATGATTTTGAGATATAGCTATACCTCAATTCTTATTTGATTTATCTATGTGCAAGCACGACCCTGCACCGCTTTTTATAACAGGCAATCCCATATTTCAGGATATTCTCTACTCCGTCGTCCTCAAGGTCATCTTCATACTTCGTGTATTCAATCTGTTTTAACGCCTCCTTACATGCACCCTCCAAATCTCCGTCATGGGCATATTTCACTTCTATGATAATCCCCATATCCCCGGTGTCCGGCTCCGCAAGGATATCCGCATATCCCTCTCCCATTTCCCGGTTGGAAGAAACACCCCATCGGTTTTTCACTCCCAGGATTCCCAAAAGAATGCCGTGGTAAAAGTTTTCTTTCATCTCTGTTCTTACAGCCGTATCCCGGATGCTGATGGTTCTTCGCAAATATTCTGTGAAGATTTTCTCCACATTTTCCGCGTCTTCATTTTGCAGGGCATCGCAGAAACGGTTCAGCATCTCCCCGTCTTCCCGGACATTCTCCTTAAAAAATTCCATAATCTGCGTCACATAGATATCCCGGATTTCCAGATTGGGAATCGCAAGTTTCATCTGCCTGCCCTCCGCCTTCCCCCGCTGGGTCAGATATCCCGTGGTAAAAAGAAGGCTCCAGATATTGTCAATCGACTGGTAGATTTCCGCATAGGTAAGTTCCTGGCGGATTTCCTTTGTAATGACCTCCCCCGCCACTAAACGCTCAATCTCCCGTTTGGTCGTAGCATTTGCCGACTCTTCTATAAACCGTCTCACCGCGTCATTGCTGCTGGTGTTGATCCAGTAGTTTTCCGGCTGCACATCGGGGCTAATCCTGATCCTGTCGCAATGGTTCAGCACATCCCACGGGCAATACACTTCTACATTTCCGAACTGGTAGCCGTCATACCATCTTTTTACTGATTCATAATGATCCATCACGCCATAATACGCCAGAAGGTCTTTCACTTCTTTGTCCGCAAAACCGAAGTATTCATCAAAACGCTCATCCGCAACCGTCAGCACCTTCAGGTTATTAAGCCCGGTAAAGATGCTCTCCTTCGAAATCCTGAGGCACCCGGTCAGCACCGCCAATTTCAGGCTGTTGTTCGTCTTCAATGCCTCCCCAAGGAGCCCCCGTATCAGGGAGACCATCTGGTCATAGTAGCCGTTCGCATGGGCTTTCGCCAGCGGAACGTCATATTCATCAATCAGCAGAATCACTTTTGTCCCGTGGTGCTTTTCCAGCAATTCCGATAGCACTCTCAAACTATCGCAAAATACTGCCTCCGACATATTATCATCCAGAAGTTTCCGATAATTTTCTTTATCCTGTTCATTCAATGCATCACTTTCCAAAAGATAGTACGCTTTCGAAACTGCCCTTTTCACAACCAGAACTGCTTTTTCAAATGCCGTTTTAAAGTTAAGGGCATCAATCCCCTTCAATGAAATAAATACAACCGGATATTTCCCCATATATTCTTCGATAAGCGCAGTTTCTTTTGATATTTCCAGTCCGTCAAAAATGCTTTTATCCCCATTCAGCGAAAAAAAATGTTCCAACATGCTCATATTCAGCGTTTTCCCAAATCTTCTGGGGCGGGTGAATAAGTTTACCGCTCCCCAATTATGGAGCAGTTCCGCAATAAGCCCTGTTTTATCGATATAGTAAAAATCTTCTTTTCTAAGCTCTTCAAAATTTTCAACTCCTATTGGAAGTTTCTTCTTTCGCATCTCCATTTCTCTCCACGCTCCTCCCGTCATCTGCAAACTGTTTTTCTGCCTCATATCTTATACAGATACATTGTATCAAACCATTCGCATGACGGCTAGCCCTAAACCTTTATTTTCATTATTTCCGCTCCCCGCCTACAGCACCCACCTTACCGCCATCGCCCCCAGGCACTGCGCCGTAAGTATCACAAGTATCCCCACCTTAAACTTCGCCTTCCGTATCTTATGCCGGAAATACTTCATCCCCGCCCATGCGCCGACACTCCCTCCAAAAAGCGCCAGCGCCATAAGCGTCCTCTCCGGTATCCGCCATCCGCCCCATCTCGCTTTCATCTTATCCCAGCCAAATGCCGCGAACGCTACGATATTTATCACAGCCAGATAGACAAGCCACCACACACGCATACTCATGCTGCATCTCCTTTACACCACAATTTCCTCTCTCAAGGCAAAGGAATAGATAATCTTCTCCTTCACCCGCCTCCCTGTCATCCGCTCCAGCGCCTTCGCATAATAATCAAGCTGGGCATGGTATCTCTCCTTAAGCTCCCCGGCATCCCGCGCCCTGTCCGTCTTATAGTCAAGCACCACCAGCCCGTCCGGCTCCTCGAAATACACATCAATGATTCCCTGCACCAGAATCTCTTCTCCCTCCTGCTCTTTCGGATAGATTTCCCTCGCATCCACCCCCAGCACAAAAGGCTGCTCCTTCTTAAGCCGCCCCTTAAGGGCGCACTCCCTCATGCGCTTTCCTGACGGGCATGATAGGAACCCCATAATATCCTTAAGCCTTACAGCATCCGCCATCTCCCCGGATATCTTCCCCTCCTTACGGAAGTCCTCGATATCATTTCTCAGCATTTCTTCCGTATATTCCTTCCGGAAATCTAAAAGCTCCAGTACCCGATGGTACGCCGTACCCTTAGACGCCCCCGTAAGCTCAGTCTCCCCCTGCAAGAACTTCGGAATCAGCGGAATGACCTCCGGCTCCTCATAGAGAATCTCGCCGTATGCGCCCGCCTCATCCGCGCCCTCGCCAAAGGTTTCAAGGAAATGCACCCGTTTCTTAAGCTCCGACACGGTAAACTTTAACTTCTTAACCCGGCTTTCCCCATACGGGTATCGGTAGCCGAACTGCCTTTCTAAGTGTTCCCTCACCTCACCGTCATACACTCTGTCCGCATCCCACTGCTCAAGCGCCGCCTTCGTAATCCGCCCTGCCGCCTCCTCTTCCACTTCCTCTTTTACAATATCCTCAAATCCCAGCACCCGCAGCCGTACAGGAATCTCAGGAGTAAGCCGCATAAACGACGGAAGGAGCCAATCCCAGTAGGTTGACGCCTTACTGAGCCGCCCGAAACTAAGCTCCTCCTCCTGCTCCTTAACCATCCCATACTTTTCAATCCTCTTCTCCAGATTAGATATCGTTCCCGTAAGAATCAGCTTTTCCTTCGCCCGGGTCAGAGCCACATAAAGCACCCGCAGCTCCTCTCCTAAAGCGTCAAGCGTCTCCTCCTTCTGGATGACCTTCTTTACGATACTCGGGCTTTTCGTACACCGCTTGGTATCAACCGCGTCAAGCCCGACTCCAAGCCCCGCATGGAGGACCACGCTGCTCCTGGCATCCTGCATATTAAAACGTTTCCCAAGCCCGGAGACAAACACCACCGGAAATTCCAGACCCTTGCTCTTGTGAATCGTCATCACCCGCACCGTATCCGACTGTTCGTCCTCCAACGCCGCCTCGCCGTAATCCACGTCATACTTCTGCAGCTGCTCAATGTAGCGCACAAAATGAAACAGCCCCCTGTAGCTGGTACTCTCAAACGCCTTCGCCTTCTCAAGGAGCATCTCCAAGTTCGCCTGTCTCTGCTGCCCGCCCGGCATGGAAGAGACAAACTCCCCGTACCCGGTATCGGCAAAAATCCTCCTTAAAAGCTCCTGCATCGGCGTATAGGGAACCTGTTTCCTGAGGCTTTCCATCTGCCCAAGACACCTCTCAAGCTTGCCCCGTACTCCCTCGTCTCTTCCTTCCTCACGGTAGGCAAAGACCGCCCGGTAAAAAGGCAGCTCCCGATATGCGCTCTTAATCTCCGCCAGCTCCCCCTCCGAAAGATTTCCAAAAGGCGATGCCAGCACCGCCGCCAGCGGAATGTCCTGGTAAGCATTGTCAAGCACCCGCAGGTAATCTAAGAGCACACCAATCTCCTGTGTCTTAAAATACCCCTCTCTCGTCCCCGCATACGCCGGAATCCCCTCCCGGGTAAGAACCTCTGTAAAAACATCCGCAAATCCCCTCACGCTCCGGGTAAGGATTACTATATCCGAATACCTCACCGGGCGGAACTTCCCGCTCTCTTTGTCCACCACCTGAAACTCCCGCATAAGCTCCCGGATGCGCCCCGCGATTGCCCGCGCCTCAAGCTCCCGCTCCGTCACCGCACCCGCAAAAGCCTGCGCCGCCGCCCCGCTCTCAGAATCCTGCTCCGGCACCTCTTCCAAGTCACTGTCTATCACAAGAACCTCCGTCACAAAGCTGTTTTTATCTCTCTCCAAAACTTCCGCTGTCACGCTGTCTTCGGCTCTCTCCAAGTCCTCCGCCGCCACGCTGTCTCCGGCTCTCTCCAAGTCCTCCGCCGCCGCACTTTCTCCAAGCGCCGGGTACTTTGCGCCCGCATAAAGCGCCGCCACGCCGTCGTAGGCAATCCCCCCAAGGGGTTTCGTCATAATCTGCCGGAAGATATAATTTGCGCTGTCCAAAACTTCCCTCCGGCTGCGAAAATTCTTATGCAGGTCAATCCTCTGTTTTTCCCCCTCCGCAAGGCTGTAAGTATCGAACTTCTCCATAAAAAGCTCCGGGCGCGACAACCGGAAACGGTAGATGCTCTGTTTCACATCCCCCACCATAAAGATGTTGTGCCTCCCCTGAGACACTCCGGAAATGCTTGTAAGAATCGCCTCCTGCAAAAAATTGCTGTCCTGGTACTCGTCAATCATAATCTCCCGGAACTGCTGCTGGTACTCCCTGGCAACCGCCGAGGGAACAAGCTCCCCATCCCGCCGCTCCGTAAGAATCCGAAGGGCATACTGCTCCATATCCGAAAAATCGATAAGTTCCCGCTCCCGCTTTTTCTCCTCAAACCGTCCCGCGAACTCCAACGTAAGCTCCACCAGCACCCGCATCTTCGGCCCGCAAAGAGCAAGGTCCGCCAAGATTCCGTCCATGTCCTCATAGAAATACTGGGAAGACACATCTCCCAAAAGCCCTTTCACCTCATCCCGGACTGCCTTGACAAAAGAAACCTTCTCATCCGAAACCGTCTTATCCCGGTTCGCCGCAAGCCGCGCAAAAGAGATGCCCCCCATCTTCTCCGAAAGCTCTCCGAAAGTCTTTGCCGCCAAAAGTCCCTCTATCATCTGCTGGTCAGAAAGCAGCGCCGTCTCATAAACCGCCGGGCCGTCCGGCTCCATGCACACGGAAAGCCCCTGCTCCGTAAGGGCGCAGGCATCCTCAAGATACCGTCTTACATTTTTCATAATGATTCCGGCAAGGAAACTCTCCTCAAATTCCTCAGGCGTTTTCGCACAGTAGGAATCCACGCAGGAAGAAAGCCACCCCTCCTCATCCGGATAGCTCCTGGAAAACTCGTAGATTTTAAGAATCAGCTCCTCAATCTTCCTGTCATCCCTACCGGTCCCGTAAGCCGTGACAAAATCAAGGAACTCTTCCTCCCCCGACGCATACTTTTCCTCCAAAAGCTCCCCCAGCACATCGTGGCGCAAAAGCTTAAGCTCCCCCTCCTCCCCGATGCGAAAGCCCGGGTCTAAGTCGATTACATGAAAATGATCCCGGATTACCGACAGGCAGAAACTATGTATCGTCGTAATCTGTGCATTGTGGATGAGCGTCGCCTGCTGCATCAGGTGCTCATCCTCCGGGTGCGCCGCGAGTTCCTTCTCAATGGCCCTGCGGATGCGCTCTTTCATCTCCGCCGCTGCCGCCTCCGTAAACGTAACGATCAAAAGCTCATCCACACTCACCGGATGCTCCTTCGCCGTCAGCATCCTTATGATCCGCTCCACCAAAACAGCCGTCTTTCCCGAACCTGCCGCCGCCGACACAAGGATATTGCACCCCCGAAGGTCGATGACCCTCTGCTGTTCCTCCGTCCATGTCACGCCCATACGCTACGCCTCCCCTCCGTCATATCCATTCATTCCACGTCTGTTTGCATCCATTTCTTCCACAGCTTTCTTCTCTTCTGTTTCTTCCGCAGCTTTCCTCGCATCCGTTTCATCCAAAATTTTCCTCTCTTCTGCCGCCTGCATTTTCTCAGCTCCGCTCCCGGCAGCATCCCGCCTCATCACCGCAACCGCCTCTTCCTTATTCATCTTCCCAATCTCCCGGTAGCGGTATCCCGGCACCTTAAGGTCAAAACCGCACACATGGCGGTAGCTGCAATAATCGCACCCGCTCTCCGTTCCCCTTCGGTAAGGCGCCGCCGCCGTCTCACCCTCTAAGATTTCCCGGTGCGCCGTCTCGATTTTTTTCAGGGCATGTCCCATCATCAGCCGGAACTCCTCCTCCGGCACCGCCTTTGAAGTCTTAGAAAGGCTCCCGTTCTTATTGTATTTTACCGGAACAGCCAGAGATTCCCCCTCCCGTTTCCGGTCCAGATGCTCAAGCACCTCATCCTGCAGATTTATCAGCCCGTCCGGCTTAAGCTCCTTTAAAATCGCAGCCTCCACATCCTTCTCCTGCTTATCCACAACCGGGTCGCTAAGCCTGTAGTAGAACACTCCGGCGGGAACCGCCTCCTTTTCCGGATGCCGTCTCTTTTGCGCCTTAAGGGCCGCATCCATATAGACCATAAGCTGCAGCTGCAGCCCGTGGTACAGCGCCACTACATCAAACGCCCTGCTCCCCGTCTTATAATCCAGCACTTTGACATAGACCTTATCCCCGTCCTCGCAAGTGTCAATCCGGTCAATCTTTCCGTTTTGAAAACGGAACTCGTAAAACTCCGGCGCAAAATCCCCCGCCGCAAGTTGCCTTGACAGCGCCCACACCGTCCGCTCCAGCATCCGTTTCATCCGCACCATCATATGGGCGCTGCGCGCAGAGCTTTCCAGCACCAGATTGCCGTAATCCGCCGCTGCCTCCTCCACGCTCTCATCGATATACTGTATTCTCATCTCATCAGAAATCTCCGTCCAGCCGATATTTTCCCGCTTAAGCCTCTTTGAAAATGCCTCCAGCGCGCCGTGGCATATATTTCCCAAATCCACCGGCTGGAACTCATACACCTTCCGCTCCCTAAGGTTGAGCCCATAAGTCAGGAAATGGGCGAACGCACAGGTCGAAAACCGCTCAATCCTGGTGATGCTGTTCTCAAAATCCTCCCCGTAAAGCCGTTTCGCAACCCTTTTCGTCAGCCCGTCCGACGGGCGGCGGTAATATCCTGCAAGAAGGAGCCTTTCTGCCCTGTTTTTAAGCTCCGGGCTGCGTAGATACCACGCATACAGCTCCTGCCATCCCTTGTCCGTAAGCTCCTGCCCCTGAAAGCCCCTGATCAGAAGTTCCATCCCTATATCCTCCGTAAGCTCCCGCTCACACAAAAGTTTACGCTCCTCATCCTCTGCGCTAAGGAGCGGATAGAGCCTCCGTATCTCCTGGATCAGATAGGCCAGGCGCATACTCTTCCCGTCGGGAGAAACCTTGCTGAAATAGACAGACAGCCGCTCCTTCGGTTTCGTAAGGTTCATATAAAGGTAAAATTTCTGGATATACGCCTGCTCCTTCCCTCCCGGCGCAAGGTTTATCTTCTCCTTTAAAAAACGCTCCCTGTCGCGCTCGGACAAAAGCCCCGTCCGAAGGAGCGCCCCCGGAAGGTACGCATCATTTGCCCCGATAAAAAGCAGCGCCTTAATATCTTTAAGCCTGGTCCGCTGCACGTCGCCCGCCACCAACTGGTCCAGGCTTGGCGGAATCACTCCCACCCTTGCCTCAGAAAGCCCGGCATCCAAAAGCTTTCCGTACTCCTTAAGGCTCACCGGCTCATCCCCCAAAAGCTCCACGAACTTATCCAAAAGCTCCATGAGGATGCGGTAGACCTGGGCATACTCCCTGGCAAGGGAAAGCTCGCCCTCCGCCAAAAACATCTCCTCCTGACGCTTTAGCTTTAACTGCAGCTCCTCCTGCACCATAAACTCATACAGCGCCTCCGTGATATCCCGCACCGTCTTTTTTTTCTGCCGCAGCACAAAGACAAGCCCGTCCACCTTTTCCACGAACTTCCGTCTCAGACGGTTAAGCCTTTCTAACTCCTCCTCGTCCATCCCCTTAAGCCGCCGCTCCCACCGGCACTGCCAGTTTTTGTAACCCTTAATGCCAAGCCCGATGACATAATTTTCCAGAATGCAGGTATCCTCATAGGAAATCCCTGTAAGATCCGTGCGGAAAAACCGGAACACGCTCTCGTAAGTAAAGCCCTGCTCCGCCATGTTAAGGACGCTGCGGACATACTCCACAAAAGAATTCAGCAAAATACTTCTCTTGTGGTCCATAAACGCCGGGATATCGTAAGCCGCAAACGCCTCCTCAAGATAATCCCCGTACACATCCATATTGCTTACAATCACGCCGATATCCCGAAACCGATACCCCTTTTCCCTCACAAGGGCGCGTATCTCCCCCGCTGCCGCAAACGCCTCCTCCTTCGGATTCCTTGCCGCGTGTACGCTCACCGCCTCCTGCTCCTTCCCGAAGACATCCTTCCCACAGCGGAACAGATTCCTCTCTAAGAAAGCAAGGGCGTCATTTTCTTCAAATCTCTTCGGTCTCCCGTACAGATACTCAGGCTCTAAGACATCGACCTTCTCCTCCTTCGCAATCTCCACAAGAGACACGGTCATATGCTTACTGAGGGCAAAAAGCTGGTAAGGGCTCCGATAGGAAAAAGGATTCTCCCGCTCGTCCATCATAACCGTCACAAGGACCTCCCGGCAATGGCGCATAAGCTCCCTTAACAGGCGGTTCTGCACCGGGGTAAACCCGGTAAACCCGTCTAACGCCACCGTGCTGCCCTTTAACATCTCCGACTTTCTGATCTCCCCGCTAAGGACATCCAAAAGCTCCTCTTTCGTAATGTACTTTTTTTCCAGATACTCCGAAAATCCCCGGTACAGCTTAAGGATATCCGCAAGCTTGCAGGAAAGCCCCGAGCCTTCCCCCGCCGTCTCCATCACCCGCAGGATTTCCTCCTCCCCCACGTCATACTGGGTAAACTCCGAAATGACCGACTTCACCTCGCTGATATAGCCCGGCTTTTTCATATTGCCCCTAAGGACTTTAAGCTCCCCCTCAAAATCCCCGGCAATCTTCCGGAGAATCAGATTCTTCCCCTCATCGTCAAGCACCGGGAGCCTGCCGCCCCCCGTCTCCTCAAAGACCCGGTAGGCAAGGCGCGCAAAGCTAAGGACATCAATATTCATAATCCCCCGGACCGGATGCGCCTCCACAAGGTCTTTCTGCGTCTGCATCGTAAACTGCTCCGGCACCAGCACAATAAACTGCCGCTCCGGGTGCGCCTGGGACTCATCGACAATATAATCATATAAAACTTTTGATTTTCCCGAGCCTGACGGCCCGAATATGAATTTTAAAGACATAGTACCTCCCAACTTCCCAAACTGCTAAAGGGGGCGAAAACGCCCCCTTTTCCTCTATACTATACGCTCCTTAATCTCTCCGCAAATTCATTGCTTAAGGTTATCTTCGCCACATAGAACACATCCCCGGTCATATACACCGTCCAGTCGTCCTCAATCTCCACCTGCAGCTCGCCGCCCGGCATATGCACCACCACCTTGCTGTTGGTCATGCCAAGCTTGTAGGCAACGCCCGCCGCCGCACACGCTCCCGTGCCGGACGCCAGCGTATATCCCGCGCCCCGCTCGAAAATCTCAATGGCAAGGTTCTCCTTATCCATCACCTTCATAATCTGCGTGTTCACACGGTTCGGGAAATACCTCGCCATCTCCGCGTAATCCCCAATCTTGCACACAAGCGGCTTTGAAATCTCGCGCATCGGAATGACACAGTGAGGATTTCCGATAGTCACGCAGGTCACCGGGTAGAGCGTCCGCCCGAACACCATATCCTCATTGATGACTTCCCTTCTCTCTCCCGTAACCGGGATATCGTCGCTCCAGAAAGAAAGCCTTCCCATCGATACCCTGAGCCTGCTGCCGTCCTCATTTAAAAACGTCACTTCCGCCGCCCCGTTCTCCGTGAACAGCTTAAAGTTCTTCTTCTGCACATATCCCGCATCCTTCAAGTATTTCGCAAAGATACGCACGCCGTTCCCGCTGGTTTCCGACACGCTGCCGTCCGGATTCCACACCTTCACATACATGCCGTCCTCCTTAAGCACCGGACCCTCCAGCACACCGTCAGAGCCAAGCCCCGCATTGCGGTCGCAGATCATCTGCACATTTTCCGGTTTCAGCACAAGCTCATTTTTATTCGAATCAAATACGACATAATCATTCCCCAGTCCATGATACCTCTCCAAAGTAACCTTCATCACATATCCTCCATTCTAGTGTCATTCTCGTTTCCATTAACATTCCATCCGATGCCGGATTCATTATAGTCTTATCATAACAGGCATTATTTCCCTTTTCAAGGCAATTCGTGCTGATTTTATTGCAAAAAATGCTCTGTTGAGCTATCATAAATTTATACCAGACAATTGCGAAACTTAAACGTTAACCGAGGTCATTGTGCAGCTTGTATATTCCAACACAGACACGCTTTTGCTCCAAGTTTACCGTAGCAGTACATAAGCCGCCAAAATACGGCGGCTAAGTACCGACGATAAACTAAGGTCTGCTTATGGAATATACAAGCTGCACAATTCGGCACCGGCAAATCAGAGTTTCGCAATTGCCTGTAAATTTATACAGACGAAAGGAGCTCCCATGGACACACACGAAAAAAAAGGCTATCTCAACAGCGAGTTCCGCCTGTTCCACTTAACGGACAAAGAAACCCGCGAAATCAGCACACACTACCATGATTTTGACAAGATTACCATTTTCATCAAAGGCAAAGTCACCTATATCATCGAAGGGAGGACCTACGAATTAAAGCCCTACGATATCGTTCTCGTAAGGCACAACGACATGCACCGGCTGATTGTCGACAATTCCGAAGTTTATGACCGGATTATCGTCTACATCTCCCCGAACTTTACGAATGCGTACAAAACCGATGACTACGACCTAAATTACTGCTTTCAGAAAGCCCAGGCAGAGCGCTCCGACGTGCTCAGGATACCCTCCCTGGAAAAAAGTTCCCTGTTCTCCTCCATCGTGCGGTTAGAACGCTCCTTTTCAGACAGCGGGTACGCAGCCGGGCTGTACCGCCAGGTATTATTTTTAGAATTCATGGTCCACTTAAACAGAGCCGCCCTCAAAAACCGCCTGGAATTCCTTGACACGCAAAACTCCTCCAAGGTTGCCGAAATCTTGCAGTACATTAACGACAACCTGACAGGCAATCTGAGCATCGGCCATATCGCAGATACCTTTTTCATCAGCAAATACTACATGATGCGGCAGTTCAAGCAGGAAACCGGATATACCCTCGGAAACTACATCTCCCGCAAGCGGCTCCTGCTGGCAAGAGAACTGATCCTGTCCGGAATGCCCCCGGCGCAGGCCTGCTTTGACTGCGGTTACAGAGATTATTCCACCTTTTCAAGAGCCTACCGCCGCCAGTTCTCGGAATCCCCCGGTGCCTCGGCTCCCAATTGACAAGCCAGCGGGCCAGACGGTGCTGCCTTTCCCCAGATATCGGACGGCACATATCCCCTGACGAAAATCCCGTCCTCCCGGTACTCTTCCTCGGTGAGCTCCCCGTACTTGCGGATAAGCTGTATCTTTGCCGTATCCCTGTAGTCGTAGACGCACTCCACCGGGATTCTCTGCTCCCGGAGGACAGCCTCCAGCGATTCCAAAAGCTCCGGCAAGCCTTCTCCCGTCTTTGCGGATGCCTTTACCGTGCAGTCCGCCTGAAAATCCCGAAGACTCTCCTCCCCGGAGAACCTGTCCTGTTTATTAAATACCGTAATCACCGGTTTGTTTCCCACCTCGAGGCTCCTAAGCGTCTCATACACCGTATGCATCTGCTCCCCCATCTGCGGATTGGACGCATCCACCACATGAAGGATGACGTCCGCATATTTCGCCTCCTCCAGCGTACTCTTAAAAGCCTCCACCAGATGATGGGGCAATTTCCGGATAAATCCTACCGTATCCGTCAGAAGTATCTCTTGCCCTCCCGGCAATTTCAGATTCCGGGTAGTGGGGTCCAAAGTAGCAAACAGCTTGTCCTCCATGAGGATATCCGCCCCCGTAAGCTTATTGAGCAGCGTTGACTTCCCCGCGTTGGTATATCCCACAATCGCCGCCACAGGTATCCCGCTTTTCTTTCTCTGCCCGCGGGCAACCTCCCGATGGCACTTGATTCCCTTAAGCTCCCGGTTAAGCTGGGCTATCCGGTTCTTGATAAGTCGGCGGTCCATCTCAAGCTTTTTCTCCCCGGGGCCTCTCGTCCCGATTCCCCCGCCCAGCCTTGAGAGCGCCGTGCCGAATCCCGTAAGCCTTGTCTGCCGGTACTTAAGCTGTGCCAGCTCCACCTGTATCTTTCCCTCGCTGGTAGCCGCTCTTGCAGCAAAGATATCAAGGATGAGGAGCGTCCGGTCCATCACCTTCACATCCAGCATATCCTGTAAATTCTTCATCTGCACGGGAGACAGCTCGTCGTCACAGATAACGCCCGTAGCCTCCGTTTCCCACAAAAGGTCTTTAAGCTCCTCTATCTTCCCTTTCCCCAAGTAAGTCGTAGGGTGGGCCTGCTCCCTGCTCTGGATAAGCCTTCCCACAGTCTCCGCACCCGCAGTCTCGGAAAGCTCGGAAAGCTCGTCCAGCAGATATTTTGTATCCTCCATGCTGAACGTGCAGACTCCAGCCAAAATTACCCGTTCTGTCTTGTTCCTTGTATCAATCATATCCCTATCTCGTTTCTAAAAATTGAGCTTCTTTAGCCGCAGCCTCATCCTCAGGATAATCCGCAATATATTCTGCCAAAAGGCTCTTTGCAGTATCCATATCACCCAGCTTTTCATAAGCAAAAATACAGTTAAAACGCATCGACTGCGTCAACTCATCACTGTTCCCTTTAAGTCCCAATCCTTCTTCAAAATATGCAATCGCTTCTTGCATATTGCCCGCCTGGAGTTCACAATTTCCAAGGAGGTTGTAAATAGTTCCCGTCTTTTTACTTCCCTCTTTCAATGCTGTCTCCAGAACCTTTTTTGCACCATCGTAATCTTTTGTTTCCCACAATGCAATCCCAAGACCTCTGTAAGAGTCCGCTTTATTCTGCTCCTTTTTCACAGCCTCCTTGAATTCCTTCGCTGCCTCTTCATATTTTTCATTCTCCAATGCTTCCATGCCGTCCTTATATGGATCAACAATGCACCCTGTCAGCATGACAACCATCAAAATGACCGGCATCAATACCGAATATTTTCTCATTTCCCTTGTCTCCCTTATCTACGCCGTATACTTTGCCACGCATACTGCATTCAATATTGCTGCAAACATCACACCTACCTCTGCAAGAATTGCCTCCCACATTCCAAAATATCCAATAACTGCCATAAGCAGCACCAACACTTTAAGAATCATTGCAAAGGTTATATTCTCATTAACAACCTTAAGTGTTTCTTTCGCAATACGAATGGCATCTTTTATCTTGAAAAGTTCTCCTTTTACAAGAATAACATCTGCTGCTTCGACCGCCGCCGCAGACGCCAGATCGCCCATAGCAATTCCCACATCTGCTCTCGCCAGGACCGGCGCATCATTAATACCGTCTCCGACACAGACTAATTTTTCCGTATCGTCCTGTATAAACAAAAACTCCTCCAACTGCTCTACCTTCTCTACCGGCATCAGATTCGTATATGCATAATCCATGTCCAATTCTTCTGCAACCTCTATCCCGGCTCTCTCGGAATCTCCTGTAAGCATTACTAAAACTCCGTTACATTGCTGTCTCAGATAATCTAAAGTATCATAGGCATCCTCTCTGATTTCATCCGCAATTATAAAATATCCGACACACTCTTGTCCGATTGCAACATATACAACCGAACCCATCGAATCTACCGTCTCTACTTCTATCTTCTGCTTTTCCATCAGACGCCAATTTCCCACATGCACGCGCCGTCCTTCATAAGTCGCACTGACGCCGTACCCTGGTTCCTCCTTCACCCTGGATACTTTATTCTTGTCAATAACCCCGGTGTAGGCTTCAAACAATGACTGTGCGATCGGATGATTCGAATAGCATTCCACATGAGCAGCAAGCTTGAGCAGATCTCTTTCGCTCATGCCGACTGCCTTTACCTTTTTTACAGAAAACACTCCTTCTGTCAATGTTCCTGTCTTATCGAACACAAAAATATCTGCTTTGGCCAGAGCCTCCAGATAATTTCCTCCCTTTATCAATATACCCTGACGCGCAGCACTGGCAATCCCACCCAAAAATGCAATTGGTATAGACATCACCAGACCACTCGGACATGCCACTACCATAAAAATAAGCCCCCGATAAATCCATGTATCCCAATTACCGTAGGAAAATGTCGTCGGCGGGTACACCATTACAAGTACCGAAAGCAGCAGCATAGCCGGCGTATATATCTTTGAAAACCTTGACACAAACGTCTCACTCTCTGCCTTAAGGTTCTGTGCATCCTCAACCATATTCATAATTTTTGACACTGTAGAATCTTCATATACCTTGATCACCTTCGCCTCGATCACACCGCTAAGATTGATACATCCACTGTATATCCTGTCTCCCGGTCTTGCCAGCTGAGGTGCGGCCTCTCCGGTCAGTGCTTTCGTGTCGATTGTCGTCACGCCATTTAGCACTACTGCATCTACCGGGATCCGTTCTCCGGGCTTAATCACAATAATATTGTAAAGCTTAAGCTCCCATGGCGCTACCTGAATCTCCTCCCCCAATGTCTTGCGAGTCGCATATGCAGGACGGATATCTGTCATCTCAGCAATCGAGCGTTTCGCATTGTCTGTTGCAAATTCTTCAAAAATCAATCCCAGATCAAACAAAAGCATCACAAGTACACCTTCGATATATCTTCCGATACCAAAAGCTCCCACTGTGGCAAGGATGATCAGGATGTGCTCTGTCGGAATCTTTTTCTGCATCAGCCTCTCGCTCACTTTTTTAAATGAGCCAAAACCAATGATAAGATAAGCGGCAAGAAAAATAAAAAACTTCACCCAGTCTGTCACAGTCATGCAGAGTGTCAAGATCACTCCACATACATATATTGCTACGCCTGTACAATAAATTATACTTATTTTCTTCAACTGCGCCGTCATAATACTTCCCTTTTTTATATCTATATTCAAATCATTCCTGAATATGCTCCATTCCCTGACTGATAATATTCTGGATATGTCCGTCTGCCAGAGAATAATACACTGTCTTCCCTTCTCTGCGGTTTTTCACCAGCTTTGCCTGCTTCAGTACACGAAGCTGGTGGGAAATTGCCGACTGTGTCATCCCAAGAAGCTCTGCCAGGTCGCAGACACACATCTCCGACTCAAGGAGCACACACAAAATCTTCACTCTCGTAGCATCTCCGAATACTTTATAAAAATCTGCCAATTCATTGAGAAGCTCTTCTTCCGGCATCATTTTTTTTACCTTTTGTATCATGTCATTGTGTACACATGTCACATCACAGCATTCTACCTCTGTTTTCCCCATATATTCTTCCCTTTCACATCAAATATACGAATACACGTCCGATATTAATTATGCCAAATGGTGAAATCTATTTCAACCACTTGGCACAAAGTTAATAAAAACGTAATTATTTTTTAATCTGTCATTTTTTGTAGAGAATCCGGATGGAATTCAGCACGCACAACATAGCCACACCGGTATCTGCAAATACTGCCATCCACATATTAGCAAAACCTGCAAACCCAAGGATCATTACGAGTAATTTCACCATTAGGGCAAACACCACATTCTGCACAGCAACCTGTCCGGTATTTTTCGCAATATCTACGGCATCTACAATCGCCTGGACCGAAGATGTCATAAACACCACATCCGCCGCTTCGATTGCCGCATCTGCGCCGCTTCCCATGGCTGCACCCACATCTGCTCCTGCAAGCACCGGGGCATCATTGATCCCGTCGCCGACGAACATTACAGCCCCATGATTTTTACGGATATCCTGAAGATGGGATAGCTTTTCCTGCGGCATAAGCTGTGCGTGTACTTCATCGATACCGATTTTAGCCGCTACAGCCTGGGCACTTTGTCTCGCATCCCCGGTAAGTATCGCAGTAAACAGCCCCTTACGCTTCATATTTCTCACTGCTTCTTCCGCTTCTTCTTTTATAATATCATTGATGATGAGATAGCCTGCAAACTCCCCGTCTACAGCAAGCAGAACTTCCGTCCCGCCTGTGTCTGCACGAAACAGCTCCAATCCCACACCGTTAGCCTCCATTAGCGCTTTGTTCCCGCAGAGTACCGTTCCTTCCGAAAATGCAGCTTTAATTCCTTTTCCTGATATCTCCTGAACTTCCTTGGGCCTTGTAAGCTCCAGATTACGCTTCTTTGCCTCCTCCAGAATACTGTGGCCGATAGGATGCGTAGAATCAAGCTCACAGTCTGCCGCCATCGTAAGTATCTGCTTTTCCGTCAGCCTGCAGACAGATACGATTCTTTCTACTTCAAAAGTTCCTTTCGTAACAGTGCCCGTCTTATCCATCACGACTGTTTTAATATCTTTTAAGGCCTCAATAGACAGACCGCCCTTGAACAAAATCCCCTTTTTCGAGCCCGCACCGATTCCCGAAAAAAATGCCAGCGGTACACTGAGCACCAAGGCGCACGGACAGCTAATCACAAGAAATGTAATCGCCGTGTAGATCCAATGATTCCAGTTCCCGCTTATCAGCGAAGGAACAACTGCTGTAAATACAGCCGCTCCCACGACAACCGGCGTATAGGTTCTGGCAAATCTTGTAATAAAACGATCGATCTTCGGCTTGCTGGCCGCAGCATTCTCCACAGAATCAAGAATCCTCGTAACCATCGATTCACTTAGCAGCCTGCTGACTCTTACTTTTAAGACACCCTGCTCATTCACACATCCGGAGATAATTTCCATACCGGCACAGACACGCACCGGAACAGGTTCTCCCGTCACCGGAGATGTATCGATCCTGCTCTCTCCGTCAAGTACTGTTCCGTCAAGGGGGATACGGTCGCCCGGCCGAATCATGATTATGTCCCCAACCTTTGCCTTATCTGCCGGGATTTCTTTCACCTTCTCACCTTCCACAAGGTTCACTACCTCCGGCCGCAGATCCACCGCTTCCATAATCTGAGAACGGCTTCTCTCCACCGCTGCATCTTCAAAAAATTCTCCCACCCGGTAAAACAGCATAACTCCCACTGCTTCCGCAAAATCGCCAATTGCAAACGCTGCTATTGTCGCCACACTCATCAAAAAATTCTCGTCGAAAACTCTTCCGTTTTTTAAATTCTTAATCGCTTTCCAGACAATCTCAAGCCCCAGGATCAAGTAGGCAAGCACGAATATTACCTGATACAAAAGCACTGCTGTTTCTATGTTCTTCATTACTATGCCGGCAACGAAAAGTACTGCCCCAAAGCCTATCCCAAGAATATCCGCCTTATTCGACGCGTAAAAGCCTTTCTTTTCTTTCTTCTCTGCCGTCTTTACTTCCTGCGGAACCACCGTGACTTCCGATTCTATGGACGCACAGATCTTTTGCAATGCAGGGAGCAGCTTTTCCTGGCGGTCAGATGCCACTACTAACTTCTTCGTGGCAAAAGTAATCACCGCCCCATCCACCTCCGGCAGAGCATTGATCTTTCTCTCCATCTTCGCCGCACAGTTGGCACATCCAAGATTTTCTAAAATATATGTTTTCCGGACTACGCCCTCCGGCAATACAGGCTTCTTTTGAGAGACCTCATCATGGTGATGTTCATGACCACAGTGACAATCTTCTTCGTGACCATGATCATGATGCTCATGACCACAGTGGCAATCTTCTTCGTGACCATGATCATGATGCTCATGACTACAATGACAATCTTCTTCATGGTCATGACTATGATGGTGTTCATGGTGCATCTGTAATTTCTGTTCTTTCATGATATCATCTCCTATATGTTTATATATGAACAACTATTCATATGTTCATATATAGTAAACCACAAAAGAACTGTTATGTCAATATAAATATATAAAATTATCTTAGCTATTCCTCAATCTGCCAGTCCACCGGTTCTATGCCATGAGCTGTGAGGAAATCATTCGTCTGGCTAAAGGGCCTGCTCCCAAAAAATCCTCTGTAGGCAGACAGCGGACTTGGATGGGGTGCTTTCAGGATCAGATGATTCGGATTCGTCAGCATCTTCTCTTTCCTCTGAGCCGGTGCTCCCCACAAGATAAATACGATCGGTCTGTCCTGTCCATTGAGCGCCATGATCGCTGCATCTGTAAATTCCTCCCACCCAATGCCCCTGTGGGAATTGGCCTGATGCGCCCTCACAGTAAGCACTGTATTAAGCATGAGGACCCCCTGCTCGGCCCATTTTGTCAGATGTCCGTGACTTGGGATCTGGCACCCTAAGTCATCATGAAGTTCCTGGTAAATATTTACAAGGGACGGCGGGATATCCACGCCCTTTTTCACGGAAAAGCAAAGACCATGCGCCTGACCATTATTATGATACGGATCCTGCCCCAGAATCACTACCTTCACCTTGTGCAGAGGGGTCAGATGAAAAGCATTAAAAATATCATCTGCCGGAGGAAAGATAAGCCTCGTCTTATACTCCTGATTCACCGTCTCAAACAATTTTTTATAGTAAGGTTTCCTGAACTCATCCTTCAACGCATCCAGCCAGTCATTATTAATCGCTGCCATAGCTAATCCTCCTCATCGTTGGTATATGTATTTTTCTACAATCTCACAGAAACATCTCTGTCACGCAAGTATTCCTTCACCTCTTTAATCTCAAGCTCTTTATAATGGAATAAAGAAGCCGCCAATGCCGCATCTGCCCCCGCGTCAGTCAGCGCCTCATAAAAATGCCTGGGCGTCCCGGCGCCGCCTGAAGCTATAACCGGAATAGACACTGCTTCTGCAACTGCTCTCGTCAGCTCCAGATCATACCCCGCTTTGGTTCCGTCACAGTCCATGCTGGTAAGCAGTATTTCCCCCGCTCCGAGTTTCTCTGCATTCACCGCCCATTCCACCGCATCAATGCCAACATCGATGCGACCGCCGTTTTTATAAATATTCCATCCGCTTCCGTCATCCCGTTTCTTTGCATCAATTGCCACTACCACGCACTGGCTCCCGAACTTGTCCGCGGCATCGGATATCAGGCGAGGAGTATTTATCGCAGAAGAATTGATGGATATCTTATCCGCCCCTTCTCTTAAAAGCGCCCGGAAATCATCAACTGTTCGGATTCCTCCTCCTACTGTAAAGGGGATAAACACGGTCTCCGCAACTTGGCGCACCATATCCACCACAGTACTGCGAGCATCAGAAGATGCCGTAATATCCAAAAACACTAATTCATCCGCACCTGCCTGATCATAGGCCTTTCCAATCTCCACCGGGTCACCGGCATCTTTAAGTTCTACAAAATTCACACCTTTTACTACCCGTCCGTCTTTGACATCCAGACACGGAATTATTCTTTTTGTATGCATCTATTTTCCTCCATCGGCTATCTTTATCTCAGTCCGCCATTACAGCTCGACAAAATTTTTCAGTATCCGAAGCCCCGTCTCACTGCTTTTCTCAGGATGGAACTGACACGCAAATACATTGTCCTTCTCAACCGAAGCATGAATGCAGGTCCCATATTCTGTGGCTGCAGTAACAATGCCTTCATCTTCCGCTTTCAGATAATAGGAATGAACAAAATATACATAGGAATCTTCCAAAATCCCATCAAACAATCTGCCCTGGTTCGGAAATGTCAGAGAATTCCATCCGATATGCGGTATCTTTAGCCCCGGACTTTCCGGAATACGCAGTATCTCTCCTTTTAATATGCCAAGCCCCTCTACTCCCGGCGACTCGTCGCTTCTTTCAAACAATAGCTGAAGTCCAAGGCATATACCGAGAAACGGTGTATGATTCTCCACCACTTTGCAGATCACATTTTCAAGTCCATATTGATGAAGCTTCTCCATCGCATCTCCAAATGCACCGACACCTGGCAAGATAACTTTTTCTGCTTCAAGTATTACATCCTTTTCTCTCGTTACTGCCGCTTCCTGTCCTAAAAACTGCAGCGCTTTTTCTACACTTCTGATATTGCCCGCATCATAATCTATAATTGCTATCATCTGCTCCCTCCTTTTACACTATCATCTTATCACACATCATGAGGTTTTTCCACTTCCCTTTCTGTCTAAACAGGCACTATTATTCTCTGCACTTTTAAATCCATACTTTAAATATTCTGAATATTAAGGTGAAATGTTTTCAATATAATTCACAATTGTATCAAGAAGCTTTGCTGATGCATGTGACTCCGGCTGCTGCCGATTCGTGGCCAGAGCAATCGTACGGTAAGGATTACTCTTTAATGGATATACCTTATAATTTCCCGGATGCACATCCAGTACAAGCTTGGGGAGTATACTTACACCGAGGCCGCATTCGACCAAAGCAATTGCAGCACTGTCCAGATCAATATCATGCCAGAGATTGATATCCAGATGATTTGATTTAATGTATGCTTCCATCCCCCTGTCATATCCCCTCTTGGATATGATCAATTTACTCCGCCGGATATCATCCGGGGTCATAACCCCCTCATTTTCAGGCTGAAAATCAGGAGGAGTAATGCAAAGAAGACGGTCATGCGTCAATGTAACGGTTGAAAAACACTCCTGAGTCGGAAGCGACACAAAGCCCAGATCCAGCGTACCGGCCGCCAACATCTGTTCCACCTCTGAGTAGCCTGCCTGATGGATCTGTACATAGATATTCGGATGTTCTCTGGAATAAATCTTTAGAATATCCGGCATCCAGTGTCTTAATATGCTCTCAAACATGCCTATTCGGACAATCCCCTTTTCTAATCCGCTGATACGCGCTGCTTCTTCAACCAGCAGATTATCCGCCTGCACAACCCCGCGGATAAAGGGAAGCAGCATTTCTCCGTTAACAGTCAGGGAAGCCCCGTTCCTGTCACGTTTAAGCAAAGTTACGGAAAGCTCTTTTTCCAACGCATTCACTGCATGACTGGCTGCGGAAGGACTGATATGAAGATATTTGGCCGCATTGGCCAGACTGCCTTTTTCTGCAATTACACATAATAAATTATAGGATGAAAGTGACATGGTCTGCTCCTTTCTTTAGTGAATTTTTTTCATTTATATCAATATTATAATGAGATTTATTTCATGTCAAGCTTATGCTATCATATAGTCAATAAATAAGACGCGCCTTGTTTCATAAAACTTGACAAAGGAGGTAATTCATTATGAGCAACACTGTACTGATCACCAATCCCACTCTTCATCCAAAGGCAAAAAGCACTCTGGAAGAATTAGGATTCCAGGTAATCATTGCACAAGACCCTGCTGAAGATTCCCTGATCCGGCTGATCAATGATAACCATGTAATCGGAATGTTCGTCCGCATCGAAAAAATAACCGAAAAAGTATTCGATAGCTGCCCAAGCCTTAAGATTGTCGTGGAAAACGGTATCGGAGTGGACAACATAGATGTTGAGGCAGCCACAAGAAGTCAGGTGATGGTTGCAAACTTATCTCTCGGAGCACTGGCAGTCGCTGAACATACAATAGCTTTTCTTATGGCACTTGCAAGGGATCTGAGGTTCAACGACATTTCAACCCGTGCCGGTGAATGGAAATCTTTTAATCAGCCATCCTTTAACAGTGTACAGGTATCGGGAAGCAATCTTTTAATCGTAGGCACCGGCAATATCGGTCAGCAGGTTGCAAAAAAAGCAGCGGGCCTCGGTATGAACGTATATGGTTATGATCCGTATGTCTCTGACGAGAAAATGAAAGCAGTAGGGCTCCAAAAAGCGGAGACACTGGATACAGGTCTCTCCCTTGCAGATTTTGTCAGTGTACATATGCCGCTTACAGAGACAACGCGCAGGATGTTCTCCCATTCCCAGTTTGACAAAATGAAAAATTCTGCATTTTTGATCAATGTGGGACGCGGAGCATGTGTTGACCAGGAAGCTTTGTACCATGCACTGGTCGAGAAAAAGATTGCCGGCGCCGCACTGGATGTATTTGAGCAGGAACCCACCCCGGCAGATAATCCATTGTTTCAACTGGACAACATCATACTAAGCGCCCATGTAGCGGGCACTCACAAGACGCTTATGGAAAACCAGGCAAAAGCAGGGGCAGAAGCTATTGCCGAAGCAATCTACCAGGAAGGGCAGTACGACTTGAACATCGTAAACAAAAAACAGTTGAATCTATAATCTTTCCGACAACCGGAAGAAGAATTGGAGGTCAAAATGAGTTTAAAAAAATTAGAAGGAATTCTTTCTGCATTAGTTACACCGCTTACAAAAGAATATGAGTTAGACGAGGAAAAACTGCGCGCACATGTAGATTTCCAGATTGAGAACGGAATCCGGGGCATTGTCATGATGGGAGGTACCGGTGAGTACGCAGCTTTGACAACTGCCCAGAGAAAACGTGCAGTTGAAGTCGCAATAGAGGCTGCCCAAAAACGTGTTCCTGTGATCGCAGGTGTGCTGGAGCCGGGATTCGGCGAGTGTGCGGCAGCCTGCAAAGCTTTTCAGGAATGTGGTGCCGACGCATTGCTGGTGCTAACGCCCTATTATTTAAGCCCTTCCCAGGAAGGCATCCTTGACTACTTCCAGCGGATCGATCAGATGGTGGACATCCCCATCGTACTCTACAACATTCCTTACCGTACCGCGGTAAATATGCTGCCAGAGACAGTAGAAAAGATTGCAGGCACAACAAAACATGTAATCGGCATTAAAGAATGTTCTCCTAACCTTGGTCAGAACATTGAACTGATAAAAAGAGCGGGAGAACACATCTCCATCTTAAGCGGCGAAGAATTCCTTGCCGTCAGCGTAATGGCTGCCGGTGCTGCAGGAGGAATTATCGCTACAACTAATGTTTTTCCGCAGGTCTGGGTAAAATTATATGAACTGACCAAATCCGGAAACACGAAGGAAGCCCATGACATGCTAAAGGATTACCTGCCGGTATTTCAGGCTTTGTTCAAAGAAGCTAACCCGGGTCCGATCAAATACGCTATGCGCCGCTTAGGGTTAAACGGCGGATATGCATGTACTCCCATCCCGGAAGAACCGACAGAAGCAACACGTATGCTGATTGAAAAGGTTCTCTCTGAAAAAGATTTATTGTAATACGTTATCAATACACATAGATGCCAGTTTTGTCATCAAAAAAGGAGGATGAGCGATGAAGAGACAATTGATATCCACCATTCTGATTATTTGCTTCCTTATAGGTCTTACCGGTTGCTCCGGAAGAGAAAATAAGACAAAAATCCTCAGATTCGGGCTGGAGGTCGCTCCAGACAATGGGAGCACAAAGATTGCTGAAGAGATAGCAGATGATGTATACAAGCGCACCGGCGGTTCTGTAAAGATCGAAGTCTACCCATCCGGGCAGCTTGGCACTCAGCGGGATTATATCGAGAGCGCAATGCTTGGCATCATAGACATCGGTTACACCAGTCTGGCCGGCCTAGAAAACTTTGAACCTGGGTTTGTTCTCTATGACATACCCTTTACAATATCCAGTTCCCGGCAGGCGCAAAAATTGTGGGACAGCCCATACAGCAAAGATGTTAGGGAAAAATTGCTGAAAGAAAAAGGGATACGGATGCTTTGCTGGCTGGACATGGGGCCGCGGAATGTGTATACGACCAAAGAAATACGCACGGCTGAAGATTTTTCTAAACTGACGATGCGGCTTGCTGATGTGAAAGGTCTTATCGATCTGTTTGATGCATTGGATGCCAGCCCGCAAGTTCTGGCTTTCTCGGATATCTATACAGGTATGCAGACCGGCGTTGTGAATGGATTTGAAATCGGACTGGAGAGCACACTTAGTAACAATCTTCAGGAAGTCGCCGAATACTGTATTGAAACCAGCCACAGCTACACTCTGGACGGATTTTTTATGAGCGAAAAGTCTTTTATGCAATTAACGGACACGGAACAGGACATTGTCTTAGATGCATTTGCTAAAGGCGGCCAAAAGCAGATAGAAACTTTTCAAAATAATCTGCCGAAATTCAAACGGCAGCTTACTGAAGCCGGCGTAGAGACAATTACACTCCCAGGCGAAGAGATGAATAAGCTCTTTGAGAAAGCTGAACCTGCGATCAAAAAATCCATCGCTGGCATATATGATGAGTCTATTGTAGAAGAAATCCGGAACATGGCAGATTAACCCTCTATATTCACTGAAAGGCGGGAGATGAAATGAAAAAAATCTTTGAATACTATGACAAAATAATTCGTGTGCTGTTAATATCGGCAACTGCAGGATTTACTGCTATCTGTATCACCCAGGTTTTTGTCCGCTATGTTCTTGGCAGTTCCATTATATGGGCACAGGAACTCTGCAACCTGCTGTTTTATATTGCTATTTTTCTAGGTGCTGCCGTCTGCGTGACAGAACGAAAACATATCACTATCGATATTATCCTGCAGCGCCTTCCCATGCCGGTCTTAAGATGGTGGATGATGGCTGTCTACCTGCTTGAATTTGCTTTTGCAGTATTTCTGATCATTTACGGAAATCAATTATCTGTGGAAGCAGCCGTACAGTTCAGCTCAACTTTGAACTTAAGCTTCCGGTATATTTATATGGCCATCCCTATTTCAGGTATTATCATGGCAATCAATATCGCCAGAGTTGCCATCCAGGACTTCACTGTTAATCTCAATCCCCGAAACACAGGGGATATCAAAGACAAAGGAGGTTGCAGCTTATGATCTTTGTTATGCTGATCGGGTTTATTGTTTTGATATTTTTAGGAGTTCCAATTACATTTGCAACAGGAATTGCGGCTGCTGTTTATCTGATCTCCGGCGCAGATATACCTCCTATGGTCGTATGCCAGCGAATGTATACCAGCTCTGCAAGTTTTGCAATGCTTGCCGTCCCGCTTTTTATGATTGCCGGAGAATTGATGAATAAAGCAGGTATTACCAAATCACTGGTAAGACTGTCTACCGCTCTGATCGGGCACATCCGGGGCAGTCTCGCACATGTGACCATTCTTGCCAGCGCATTATTCGCAGGCATGTCAGGCTCATCTGTCGCTGCCGCTTCCTCTGTGGGCGGAATGATGATCCCGGCTATGGAAGAAGAGGGCTATGATCCGGGATTCAGTGCAGCCGTGACTTGCTGTGCCGCAACGATGGGGCCTATTATCCCTCCGTCGATCGCATTTATCATCTACTCCTCCATTACCGGGGATTCCGTAGGGAAATTATTCCTCGGCGGCATAGTACCGGGAATCCTGATGGCTGTCTGTCTTATGGCTATCGCCTACATTGTCTCGGTAAAGAAAAAGTATCCGGTCCACGAAAAAGCCGGCTGGAATGAACGCGGCCGTGCATTGACCGGCTCTTTCGGGGCGCTTTTGATGCCCGTCATCATTATGGGCGGTATCTTAAGCGGCATATTCACATCCACGGAGGCTGGTGCAGTGGGCTTAGTCTACGGAATATTGTATGGACTGTCCAGCAAATCTATGAAGCTTAAGGACATCCCGAGTATTATCTACAACGGCGCCCTGACTTCATCTGCTGTTATGTTCATCATCGCCACATCCCAGGCATTATCCTGGATCCTGACTATCGGAAGGATGCCGCAGCTTTTAGTCAACTTTATGACCGGGCTTACTGACAATAAGACGGTTATTATCCTGATCGTATTGCTGGTGCTTCTGATCATGGGTTGTTTCCTTGTAGATGCAGCTATGATCACGATTATGACACCACTGTTTATCCCGATTGTAAAATCTTACGGCATAGACCCAATCCAGTTCGGTGTTGTCATGGTCATGATGACCACAACCGGCGGCATCACCCCACCGGTGGGAAGTCTTCTGTTTGTGGCCAGCGGGACGGCCAAAGTTCCGATCATGAAGACAGCAAGAGCCATGATCCCGTTTGCGGCAGCACTTTTGTTCGCTATGCTTCTATGTGCATGTTTTCCGCAGATCGTGACATTTTTACCTGGTTTTATGTAATATAATTGCACAAGGCACGGTGCAGACTGCACCATGCCTTGTTTATAAATCTCTCCGTACATCTTCAAATTCCAGATACCTCCAATTGATTCAGACGCTTTTTTAATTCTGCAGCCGGCAAGCGTACTTTTCCGCCGTTATTTTTCAAGAGTTCATGTATACAGTAAGAAAACTCCTCAGCATTAATGCATTGGTTTTCCAATAATTGGTCCAATATACCAATAGTTCCTATAACCTCAACCTTTTCTGCTTTTGCTGCTTTTCTAAGTGCCCCGTCCCCGGTTAACAATGTAATCTTTCTTACCTTCGCTATGGCCAACGCGACACAGTCGTATAACGAGAGTTTGATGTACTTGTTCGTAAGCTGTCCGGCCAAGATAAATTCTTCATAAGCAAGCTGTGTTTTCCGTAGCCCTCTATCAATTAAATCCTCGCCCAAGCTCGGAGGATTCAACAATTCATCATCAACAGCCTCGTCATTCATCAGATAAATATATGGCAGCTTAAACGGCAGTTCTAATCGGTTTATCGTCACAAAATCCAGCCAGACATTTGTATCACTGCTTATATACTCCATTCATTATCCCTCCGCCGCAAAGCACTGTTCAGCCACAGAAGAATATGACTGTTTTAAAAGCTCTGCTCCTTTCTGGATAGATATCTCATTTTCACTAACTGCTCTGTATACAAGCTGGGAAAATAACATCGGCTCTTCTTTTTTAATCCTTACTGGCTCATTTTTCTTCCAACCACACTGTCCGGCTCTAATGTAAAAATCCTTTGCAGTATTTTCTGTAATAATTCCACACAGATTGGCTCTTTTTACAAGCAGATACATGGAAATACCATATTCTATACAGATAAGCGACATATCCCTAGTTATCGCACTCCGTCTGATACCCAACTCCCTTTGGGCATCTTCCTCAGGCAAAAGAAATGCACCGCTAATAGCCGTTGCCCTCTCTTCTATCTGTTTTTCTCCCATATCATACGGCCATTTAAAAATAAAATGAGCCATCTCATGTACAATTGTTGAGCGAATCCTCTCTGGCGACATATTACGGTTAACAATAATATATGGCCTTTTGTCTACAAGTCCGTTCATCCCTGAAAACGCATCATTTTCAATATCCAAAAAACAAATCAATATTCCTTTATTTTCAAGCAGTTCTACTAAATTCCCGATAGGACCGGTCTCCGAAATACGCAGGTATTTCCGCAGGGTCTTTGCATCTTCCTCCACATTTTCTGATAAATCTGCTCCATGACATGCCGGTGCGTTCGGAAGAACCTCCCCACCTAAGATATCCACAACAGTGTAAAATCTGTTCATATATTCCTCAACAAATTCCCGAATGTATTCTTGCTGTTTCACTGGAAGCTTGCTACCCTTTCGGAATTCGCCATGTGCAAAAACAAGGTTATCATTACGATTTCTCAAAAAATCAGAAATCTTTACATCTAATACCTCCGCTAATGCTTTAATAGTGTCCATTCCCGGTTTCCTCTCCCCACTCTCATAATAGCTGACAGCCATCGGGGTTATACCAACTGAAGCGGCAAGCTCCTTCTTTGACATATTCTTTTTCAATCTATAATATTTCAAATTTTTATTTAACATCTTACCACCTCCTTGTATAATAATGATGCAGCCAATCAAGACTGCTTGGTTAATAAATTTCTTGATATATCATAGATAACAGAAGAAGGGGTTCTTCCTTCATCAGATGTTATCCATAAATATTTATCATGTCTGACGGTTCCTGATAGACACCAGATAAAACATAAGGTATTATCCCTTAGGATAGGATAAAAAATCTCCACCTCCTTGGGAAGCTGATCATTCAGCTCATACCTACAAGATAGTCAATTAGTCCATTCGACAGGGTTTTATGTTTTAGCTGGTTGGGAGCCGGATGGCTATACCTGTATAACCCGCAAGGTTGTGTACCTGCCAGATTGGAAATGGATCCCTATCAGAAAGGAGCTTTCGCTTATGCCAAACAAAGTTATTTTTAATCTTGACGAATTATTCATCTCCGTTGGTATTGATGTCGGTGCTGACTTCTCCTGGATGTCTATCGCCCTTCCAAACCAACAGTTTGTAGGAAAACCTTATAAGATCCTACATGGCAGCATAGATTCCCTTACAGCCGCTGTTTCTAAAATAAAAGAGGCAGAAGAGCTGTATTCTTTGGAAAGCCGCATTTTCCTCGAATCCACGGGAATGTATCATTACCCACTCTTCTGCTATCTTCGTGATAAGGGTCTTAACTGCTCAGTTATCAATCCTATCATCACTAAGAATAGCACAAACATGAATATCAGAAAAGTGCATAATGACCGTTTTGATTCCAAAAAAGCTGCATTAGTAGGACTGAAGCCTGATCTGAAGGTCTCGCTTATGCCATCCGACCTTACCCTCAACTGCCGTAACCTCTGCCGTGAATACTACGACTTAATGGATAACCGCAGCGCCTATGTGAATAAACTCCAGGGTGAATTGCGTATGGCCTTCCCTCAATACCTTGGGATCTTCTCCAAGGTTACAACCAATACTTCTCTTGTTTTATTGGAAACTTATACATCCCCAGCTGCTTTTATTGAAGCAGACAAACAAGAGATCATCGACACGATCAGATCTACTGCCCGTTTTGGGCTTACCTATGCTCAGAATAAATATAATGCCATTATCCAAGCCGCAAATGAAGCGGATGAATTTGGTTACATCATTGACAGCAATATCAAACGTATCCGCCTTTATATCCGTTTCATCCGCAAATATGATGAGGAGATCAGCCGCATCCTTGCTTCCATGCATGAACTTGTAGACGCAAATGAAGATACCGCTTTTGTCAGACAGATACATTTGATCGAGACCTTTAAAGGCGCCGGTTTCCTGTCTGCTGTATCCCTCATGGGAGAGATCGGTGATTTTTCTGCTTTTTCAAAGCCAAAACAGCTTTTTGCTTACTTTGGATTGGATCCGGCTGTAAAGCAGTCAGGTAAGTTTGAAGGGACTAAGATCAAAATGTCCAAGCGTGGCTCTGCCATTGCCAGACGTGTAATACATACCCTGGCTTTACAGAGCATCAGCACCTGCCGTACTGGCGGACCAAAGAATCCAGTGCTCCGTGATTACTACCTAAAGAAATGTGAAACAAAACCTAAGCTTGTGGCAATGGGGGCTGTTTCACACAAGGTATGCAATATAATATTTGCAATACTCCGGGATAACAAGCCTTTTGAGATCATCACTCCACAGGAGCATATGAAACAATATAACGCTGCCAAACGTGATATAGCTGCATAAATATTTCAGATCCAATGAACCAATATCTTTTTTAAAAATGATATTTTCACCAAGGGGTAAGTGCGCCCTTTTTTAGGAGAAAATTTTTTTCATTTTTCTATTGACATTTATTAGCTGGACTGTTTATATTATATCACTTTTTTTCCAAAAGTAAACAAATAATCTCCTATTTCACATCCAGCTCAAACCAAAATTCCACCCCATTGTCATAATTATTGACTCCATATTTTTGATGGAATGATTCCATAATCGCCTTAACGATGGAAAGCCCGATTCCGTTCCCGCCATACTCCCTTGTGTGAGCCTTGTCCACTTTGTAAAATTTATCCCAAATGTGGGCAAGATCCTCTTCCGGAATTGGCGTACCTGTATTGAACACAGTAATTCTCGCTGTTTCATCTTGAATCTTTATCTTAACCTCAATTACTTTCTCAAGTCCTGCATGGTGGAACGCATTACTGACATAATTCCTTATTACCTGCTCAACTTTAAATTCATCCGCCCACACATATACCGGCTCCTGCTGCCTGAATATCACACGGATATCATCCTGCTGCGCCAGTATCTCCATACTCTGCAAGACTCCTCTGACCACTGCTGTCAGATCAAACCGCTCGAATTCAATCTCCTCATCACCGAATTCCAACTGGTTCAAGGCAAGAAGATTTTTCACCATCTGGTTCATCTTAGATGCTTCATCCATAATGACGTCACAATAAAACTCCCGGCTCTCCGGATCGTCACTCACTCCCTCTTTAAGCCCTTCTGCATAACCTTGAATAAGAGCAATCGGAGTCTTTAGCTCATGCGATACATTCCCTAAAAAGTCATTGCGCATCTGCTCCAACTTTTCCTTCTGTTCGATGTCCTTCATCAGACTGTTATTGGCACTTTTGAGTTCCGAAATCGTACTCTCCAGCTTTTCTGACATCCGATTGAAATTGGCACCCAGGTTCCCAATCTCATTATTCCCGCCGCTGGTATATTTTGCCTCAAAATCGAGGTCTGCCATTCGCTCAGAAAGCGCCGCAAGCTCCAGGATAGGATCTGTCAGCCTCTTAGAAAAATACCAGATAAGCACGATACAGATTACAATCATAAAACAACCGATGATGATCAAAAATCGATTAGAAAGCGAAGCACTCTCTCTGATACTCTCAAGAGGACTTCGTATAAGAAAAAGGCTTCCATCAGAAAACTCTCCCCACATCTCAATATATTCTTCCTTGTTCCATGGACTTTTCGATCGGTTTATCTGATACTCTTCCGTGCTGGCCAGAATCCGGCTCTGCTTCTGTGCCTGATTTAAAAGATATCCCGCAAGCTGCTTTTCTAACATATCCATATCATGGACATTGGTAAGCATCCTTGCATTTGCCTCATCTACGATCAGATAAGACATATTATTTTTTTCAGCCATATGCCAGAGTTCTTCTGCCTTATCCTGCTGCTCGATCGTACCGCTCTCCATAGCATCCCGGAGACTGACATACATATTCACGAACTCCGTCTTCTTGTTACTGATATAGTAAGGTTCAAGAAAATTCATATTAATGACAAGAAGAGCTAAAAGCACGCAGCCGATCAGACCGACAAATATAACGATCATCTGACTTTTTATGGAATGTCTCATTACTTATCCACCTCGAATTTATAGCCCATCCCCCAGATCGTCCGGATGTAATTCCCCTTCTCTCCCATCTTGCTGCGAAGCTTCTTTACATGCGTGTCAATCGTTCTCGCATCGCCAAAATAATCATAATTCCACACATTGTTCAGTATCTTTTCTCTGGACAACGCAATCCCCTGATTCTCTACAAAATAAGTGAGAAGTTCGAACTCTTTGTAACTAAGTTCAATCACTTTGCCGTCTATCGTCACCTGATGAGCCGCCTTGTCAATAACGATCCCGCCCGCATCCGAAACCTCCTCCGTGTTCAGCACATTGCTCCTTCTAAGGATTGCCTCCACCCGAGCCACCAGTATCTTCGGACTAAAGGGCTTTGAGATATACTCATCCACACCCAGTTCAAATCCCTGCAGCTCATCCCGTTCTTCGGCGCGCGCCGTCAGCATAATGATCGGAACCTTTGAGACCTGCCGCACTTCCCGGCACACCTGCCAGCCGTCCATCTTGGGCATCATTACGTCAAGTATAATAAGAGAAATATCCTTATCCTCATAAAAAGCATCCATCGCCTGAAGTCCATCCTCCGCCTCTAGCACCTGGTACCCTTCCCGCTCAAGGAAATCCCGCACAAGCTTCCGCATCCTGCTCTCGTCATCCACGACAAGTATTTTTATTCTTTCCATACCCTGACCTCCGCCTATAATATCTGGAAATAACTCTGTGTCCTACTTCTTATTATATCAACAGATTACCATAAAAATATGTCTTTTTTGTGATGATTACGTCTCAACCCAGACAATTCATTTCTAAGCTGCTATGCATATTGACAAAGCCAGAGAATAACAATATATTTATTACTGGGAGTATTATCAGACAAAAGCTCCCGATCTATAAAATATAAACATATCAGCGCTAAAATCAGGAGGTTGTGAAATTGAAAAAACGAATACTTTCAATTGTTTTGGCACTGTGCCTGTGCTTTTCTTCCCCGTCAGCGGTGTTCGCACAGCAGGAAGAAGCTTCGCATCAGGAAAAAGCACTTACGGCAGAAGCCCTATCCGCCCCGGCTGCCAGAGATACTGTAATTCCTTCCCCGGCTGAAGTCTACAAGGATATGATCGCGCTGAAGGAGCAGGAGCAGTATAAGGAGGGAACGCCTTGGACTAACGATGAGCCTTATTCGGATGCAAAGGGATATTACCGCTGGAAAGGCGGAACACTTGACGGGGTAAATATTGTTGCCGTAGGCTGTGTTGCCTTTGCCTTTATCCTCAGCGATGCGGCGTTTGACAGTTTGCCGGCTAGAATGTACGCAACAGGCAGGTTTGAATACAAGGATATAAAACCCGGAGATATCCTGCGGATGAACAACGACGCCCATACAGTGATTGTCCTTGACGTGAGTGATGCAGGTGTGGTTGTGGCTGAAGGAAATATCAGCACCGGAGACCACAAAGGTAAGGTCCATTGGGGACGGGCGATTTCTAAAGAAGATGTGATGAGCAGCACCAGCCATTATATCACCCGCTATCCGAAAGGATATGTCTCACCAGATGACCCTACGGCTAATGATGTAATCAAAAATGGAGCCCTCAATTCTACTCATACCTGGAAGCTGACGAAAGCAGGTACACTGACAATCTCCGGCGCTGGCGCTATGCCGGATTTTGAAAGCGCCGAAGGCCAGCCCTGGAAAGAATTCAACGCCCAGATTCGAAAGGTCGTTATCGAGAATGGCGTTACCAGAATCGGAAACTGTGCTTTTTGGAACTGCGGAGTTCTCAGTGCAGAGATTCCCTCCAGCGTAACAATGATCGGCAATAGTGCTTTCCGTGGGTCTTCACTGGTTTCCGTAACGGTTCCTTCCAGTGTTAAGACCATCGGCGACAGCGCTTTCCAGTCTTGCACAAATCTTAGCCAGGTGAACATTTCCGAAGGAGTCGAAATAATTACTCAAAATGCTTTCCAATCTTGCACAAATCTTAAGTCCATAACTTTGCCTGCCAGTATCAGAGAAGTGGGCGCAGCCACATTTTTTCAATGCACGGAAATGACAAGCGCTAAGTTTGTTTCCGGCAGCAAGACAGTGAAGATGGGAGACAATATGTTCTCCAGTTGTTACAAACTGATGAGTGTAACACTGCCCAAAAGTATAGACGGCATCGGTATAGGAATATTTCAGAAGTGCCTGTCGCTTACCAGAATTGATATCCCGGATGGTGTACAAAGTATAGGAGAATCGGCATTTGCTTCCTGCTCTATGTTGACCTCTGTGGGAATTCCGGCCAGCGTAGCAACAATAGAAAGAAGTGCGTTCACAGCCTGTGCTTCTCTGAAGGAAATATATTTTGCCGGTACTGAAGCGCAGTGGAATTCTATACGTATGACAGCTGATACAGCGAGCGTAATGACAAATATAACTAAACATTATGAATCTGCCCTCCCTGCCATCCCCGATACAGACGATGATGATAATGAAAAACCGGGCGGCGGAGACAATCCCGGAGAAGGTAACACCCCGGACAGCGGAGACACCCCTGGAAACAATGCCGCATCCATTACTTGCAAGAAAACCGTATATGAAGTTACATACGGTACAAAACCGTTCAAGATCAGCGCGTCATCCACAGACAAGATGACCTTTACAAGCTCCAACCCAAAGATTGCCGCTGTGGATAAGATCACCGGCAAGGTGACCGTCAAAAATACCGGAATTGCTATCATAACTATCAATGCAGGAAACGCAATTCAGAAGGTAACTGTTAAGGTAAAGCCAAAAAAGCCGTCAGTAAAATCGACAAAAACTGTAAAAGGTAAAAAACTGACTGTGAAATGGTCAAAAGATAAGACCGCGTCCGGGTATCAGGTGCAGATAAGCACAGATAAGAAATTCAAGAAAAACGTAAAAGCAAAGAAATTAGCAAAGACATCTTACACGTTCAAGAAGCTGAAAAAAGGCAAGAAGTATTATGTAAGGTTACGCAGTTACAAGAAATCCGGCAAGGAAACCTTATACGGCACATGGAGCAAAGTAAAAACGAGCAGCAAAATTAAAAAATAAATGCAAAGACGACCGTCCGGTGGTGATGCCGGACGGTTATTTTATGTCCGCAGAGAAAAAATAAAGACAGCATACGCCGTCTTTACTCTCTCCAATATACTAAGCAAAACACATGCTTAAGTGGACCTGGCGGGAATCGAACCCGCGTCCGAAAGCCCATCCATCGAAGCATCTCCCATCACAGTCATTATATTAACATTCCCTCCGTCAGCCGCCTAATGACAGGCTGCTGATTTCAGTAGCTTCATCAGTTCTTCCACTTCCTCAAAGCTTTGGAAGCGAAGTGCTCCGCCTAAATGAAGCCGGAATCTTAAGCAGCGGATGACTTAAGGCCGACTGCCGCCTTTAATTAGGCAGCGTACGCTAATTCTCTATTGTCTGCGTTTATATTTAATTGGAACTTTTAACGTAGTGTCCCGCTACGGATGGCTTCTCCAACTTCCAAACCCCCGTCGAAACCAGTACAAGCCCTGATCAATATGCTGATATCACTGGTCTGCAACATTATTATATGCAGGATCCGTCCCATTGTCAAGCAGTCAAATCCATATAATCCATATAAAACTTTTGAAAAATTATTGACAAACGATAATTATACGCTATAATAAAATTAATAATTATCGAAAAACAATAATTTAGGAGGAATAATATGTACTCGAAATTTTTCTCTTATCTCATTACCTTTCCATTTGAACAAATCGGATGGGGACTGCGAAAGCTATCATTATCCGGCGCGGCAGGCAATGTGTTCGCTATCATTATCTATATCCTGATATGCCTGATCCCTTGCCTGATTCTCTGGCGGCTTAAGAAAACCGAGAGATTTTTAAAGACCGATTTCTTTCTCCCGTTTTTAAGTGTCCTGCTCTTTGCCGTCATCTACTATATGATCAACCCGGGCTTATTCTACGGCGGAGTACCGGGCGCGGTAAATACCTTGCTTGGCAGCACCTTTTATTCTGTATTCTTCGGTTACATCATCCTGCGAATACTGGAAAGCTGCAGAAAGTCAGATGCCAAACGCCTTAAATATTGGCTCAGAGCCTTGCTTGCCGCCATTATTTTCTTGTTTTTCTACGTCATACTGACGGAATGCCTGGAAAATCTGACCGTATCCTTAAGACTTCTTAACGAGACGGATAATCCGACAGGTGAAAGCTTTACGGCAGCTTACATTTTTTTGATCCTGCAGTGTGTCATAAATATCATTCCTTATGCGCTGGCTATCTTCATCTTGTTTACCAGCATCCGCGCCTTGAATGAACTGCTTACGGACCGTTATTCTGATGCGTCTGTTGCCGCCGCAAAAAAACTCGCTGACCTGTGTACAAAGTCACTGGTCATCTCGGTACTGTCCAGCATGATCTTCAATATCCTGCAGCTTCTGTTCCATCAACACCTGCGGCAGGTCAGCATAGCAGTGTCTATTCCCGTATTTTCCATTGCTTTCGTGCTCGCTGTGCTGCTGACGACAAAATATATCCGTGAAAACCAGAAACTGAAGCAGGATAACGATCTGTTCATATAAGGAGCGTATATATGGGAATAAAAGTATGTCTTGAAGAGGTGTTAAAAAAACGGGGCATGACATCGAAGGAACTATGCAAATTGGTAAATATTACCGAGGCGAACCTGTCTGTACTGCGAAGCGGCAAAGCAAAAGGTGTGCGTTTCCACACCATCAACCGAATCTGCTATTACCTTGGGTGTGATGTAGGAGATATTTTAAAATTTGACGGAAAACTTGAAGAGGAGGATAACGATGAAACTTAGGCGAACGATTCAGATTATATTTACGATTACTCTTATCTTAATTTTCATACCGCTGCTTAACGGCTGCTCCCTTGCTGTGGAGGACGCGCAGGATGATACGCAAGATAAAATGATCGGCGTATTTATCACCGAAGAACCCCTTGACCAGTTCGACGATGATGCCTATCTTAAGGAGCATACCCGCAAGCTTATGCGGACACCGGAAAGTGTCGCAGGGTCTTTCGGATATGAGGCGCCGTTTTCTGCCACCATAAACCGTCATAACAGCGAAGATATTTCCGACTGGACCGTGGAATTTGAAGGTGTAAAGGGACATAAGTTCTTTGTCCCGACCTGGACGGATAAGGATGGATTCGACTGTCAGTATACCTACTCCAGCGACGGTATCTGCGACTCCGGCGTAGATGTCATGAATACAGACCAGGGAAGAGAGACGAAACTTTCCGCTACGCTCTATACAACGCCCAAAGACAATATCAAAAGCTATGACTACTGCCTGAATCAGGTATACCAGACTGCTGACGGAGAAATCTACGCTCTTCCCGGCAGTAGTTTCGATATTGATGCAGAACACGACGAAGGCGAGGTTATGTCCATTCACCTCGACGACAAGACAGAATACTGGGATGATCAAAAAAAACAGGAAGACAAAACAACTGTAACCGTCCGATTCGCCGTCATGTATGAGCCGGTAAAGATCACGCTCTGCCAGATGGATAAAGAAAACAAGGTCATAAAGCAGGAGATTTTCACACCCGGAAAGCTCCCGGAGACGCTGCACACAGAAAAAGACACCGCTTACCTCCTCGTCCAGACCGAGAAAAATGTGCCAGACAAAAAAGCCATATTCTCGCGAAAGCTTTATGAACATGAAGATTATGATAGCGGCACTTTATTGGAAACTTATTATAGTCAAGACAATGGAGTTATGGAAAAACAGTATACAGAAATCGTGTGGGGAAAATAATCAGCAGGTTAATAAAAGCCATATCCCAAAGTAAGCCTTTGATTCACTTGCTTTTCGGATATGGCTTTTTTGTATTCGTAATACCAACCATATAATCAATACTCACATTATAAAATAAAGAAAGCTTTATCAGAAGATCTACCGGTATCTGGCGCGTTCCCTTCTCATACCGGCGGTACACCTCGCGCTGGCAGCCCAGATATTCTGCGATTTCCGCCTGTGTTTTATCATTGTCAATCCGTAAGTCTTCCAGACGTTGAAAATACATCAAACCACCTCGGTTTTATGCTACCAAATAATTGCATTTTTATTCCATTTATGCTACCATATGGTTGTATTTTACCAACAAAGGAGGACAAAGATTGAAAAATAACGAAAAAGTAGTCACTGCTTTACTCACCTTATTGCTGTTCGTATGCCTCTATCTTACCGGACAATCCATCTTAAGAACTGCCGCCCGCTTCACAGCACATTTTATAAAACACACTGCCCAGTCTCCGGCCAGAATTTCAAAAACTGCAATTGACGGGATATGCGGACGCAATCTGTGTTGGACATTCGAAGGCGGCACTTTTTCCATCACCGCAGATGAAGCTCAAGAAAAAAGGGCCAGCATCCATGCAGCTCATAAAAGCACTTGGCTGACAACCCGCTCCGACGTTCTCTTTTACCGGAACGCTAATTTATTTTCCAGCAGTTCCGAAGGAAAACAAAGGGGTTCCTATCCTTTCCCTGCCGTTCTAAGACAGATTACCACCTACATACTTTTTTTCACGCTGTATCTGCAAACGATGCTTTGACATTCGGCAGATAATCGTTTCTATGATCAAACATAAAAAATGCCCTCAGCGGACAAAAGAACACTCAATCCTTTATCCCCTGAGGGCGGCATATCAAAAAGATATACAGGGCAGCCTTTGAACAAAAATTATTGCGCTACGCCAAATTCCTTACTTTGAACTCTCTCTGCGCTTCCCTCTTCTGATCTTTTTTGGCAATATCCTGGCGCTTGTCATACAATTTTTTACCTTTTGCCAGACCAATCTCCATCTTCACAAGACTCCCCTTAAAATACACTTTAAGAGGTATAACCGCAATTCCTTTCTCCTTCGTCTTTCCCAGAAGCTTATTGATCTCCGCCTTGTGGAGAAGGAGCTTGCGGACACGAAGGGGATCTTTATTGAAAATATTTCCTTTCTCATAGGGACTGATATGCATCCCATAGATAAACACTTCCCCGTTCTCTATCCGGATAAATGACTCTTTTATGCTGCATTTTCCCATGCGGAGGGACTTCACTTCTGTACCGTGAAGGGCAATGCCCGTCTCATACGTATCCAGTATAAAATAATCATGATATGCTTTTTTATTATTAGCTATCAGCTTGCCGTTCGTCTTTGCCATCTTCCCCGTCTCCTTCTGCTGCAATCTCAAAATCAATCGTCCGCGTCATCCTGCTGGTATCGATCACGCGCACATAGACTTTCTGCCCCAATTTATACACTTTTCCCGTATGCTCTCCGACCATCTCATAGCTGCCCTCGTAATAATCGTAATGGTCATCTGCCATATTGGTTACATGCACAAGCCCTTCTATCGTATTGGGAAGTTCTACATACATCCCCCACTTTGTCATACCAGAGATGACGCCTTCAAAGATCTGTCCGATCCGCTCCTGCATATACTCCACTTTTTTGAGCTTGACTGTCTCCCGCTCCGCTTCGTCAGCACGCCGCTCCGTCTCGCTGGCGTGCTTCGTTACTTCCTCAAGGATGGCATGATAATGCTGTATTTTATCCTCATTCATCCGCCCGCGCAGATTATCTTTGATGATCCGATGGATCTGCAGGTCCGGATACCGCCGTATCGGCGAAGTAAAATGAGTATAATACGCTGCTGCCAGACCGAAATGCCCGGAATTTTGCGGCGCATACCTGGCCTGTCTCATAGAACGAAGCGCAAGCCGACTGATCAATGCCTCCTCTGGCGTTCCTTCTACCCTTCCTAAAAGCTTCTGTACTTCCTTCGGCCGCACCTCATTGACGCCGATATGCATGGAATATCCGAAATTGTTGATAAATGCAGCCAATGCCTTTATCTTTTCATCATCCGGCGCCTCATGGTTGCGGTATACAAAGGGAAGCTCCTGCCAGTAATAATCTTGAGCTACTGTCTCATTCGCAAGCAGCATGAAGTCTTCGATGATCTTCGTTGCCGTATTACGGTCATAAGGCTTGATCTCCAAAGGATGTCCCGCATCATCAAGCACAAGCTTCGTCTCCGGGAAATCAAAGTCAATAGAACCCCGCTGCTTTCTCTTCTCCCTCAGAAGCCCGGAAAGCTCCTGCATACACTCAAACATAGGTACGAATTCTTTGTAGGTTTCCCGCTCTATTTCGTCATGGTCTTCCAGTATCTTTTTTACACTTGTATAAGTCATGCGCCTGTCTACATGGACAACGGTCTCTAATATCTCATGGTCAATAACATTTCCCTTCGTATCTACCGTCATGATACAGCTTAACGCCAGCCGATCCTCCCCCGCATTCAGCGAACAGATACCGTTGCTTAAGGTATGGGGAAGCATCGGAATCACACGGTCCACCAGATAGACACTGGTTCCCCGTTCCCTCGCCTCATGGTCAAGAGCACTGTTCTCCTGAACATAATTGGTCACATCGGCAATATGCACACCGAGAATATAATCACTGCCCTTTCGCTCAACTGACACCGCGTCATCCAGATCCTTCGCATCCTCGCCGTCGATCGTCACCATCTTAATATCTCTTAAATCCCTGCGTCCCGCCATATCAGCCTCGCTCACCGGCTTCGAGACACGCTCCGCCTGCTTAAGTACCTTTTCCGGGAATTCCACCGGAAGATCATACCCCTTTACAATCGACATAATATCCGTCCCCGGGTCATTCACATGGCCGATGATCTCCGTAATCTTTCCCTCAGGCTTTTTCCCTTCTCCACCGTAAGAAGTAAGCTCAACTACTACCTTGTGACCGGTGACTGCCCCCTTCGACTTCTCCGCCGGGATAAAGATATCTTTATGGAACTTCTGGTTATCCGGCATCACAAATCCATAATTCCTCCCCGGAGTCATCTCATAGTATCCTACGACCTTCGTCATTCCCCGCGAAAGAATCTTTACAATCTTCCCCTCGCTCCTTTTTCCGGGAACATCCTTTATCACCGCATATTCCACCGTATCGCCGTCAAGGGCTTCTCCCGTATACTCTTCTCCGATATATACATCCGGCGTTTCCCCTTCCGTCTCCACAAAACCAAAACCTTTTGCATTGGCGCGATAAACTCCGGAAAGTCTCTTTGTCTCCCCTTTTACGTATTTCCCACGCTTGGAAAGATATATCTTCCCTTCTCGCTCAAGAGCCTCAAGGACCGTTCGAAGTTCCTCCCGCTGTTCTTTCGGAACCTGCAGCAAGATGGCAAGCTCCTTAAACTTCATAGGCGTATACAAATCGTCACAGAGCAAATCGTAGACAACCTTTTTTCTCTTATCATATGTCTTATCCATCCCGTACATCGCTCCTTTCTTATATGGAAAAAGGACACTCCCTCATTACAGGAGTGTCCCATCATGCTCACAATACAGTCCCTTAAGCAAATACTTTCAAATTCAACACTGCTGCCAGTACAATAAACAGAATCGCAAGGAACTTTGTAGATTTTACCAGCGCACCTTCCATAGAACGGCCTTTGTTCTGTCCCCAGTAGGTATCTGCCATACCACTGATCGTCCCAAGTCCCGCTGACTTCCCTTCCTGCATCAACACGATTGCCGTCAATGCGATACAATCTATTGCAAATATGATCATTAATACCGTCTTCAATATCTCCATAATCTACCACCTCCTGCGGATAAACCATGTCTATATTAACATAAAGGGCAAAAGTTTACAAGTGTTTTTTGAATCATTTCACCTGCTGTGCCTGCTCGAATGGATTTTTGTACTCCGCAGTATTTCCCAATTCGTCTTCGATGCGCAGAAGGCGGTTGTATTTTGCTACACGTTCACCTCGGCAAGGCGCGCCGGTCTTAATCTGCCCTGCGTTAAATGCAACAGCAATATCTGCAATCATCGAATCTGCCGTCTCCCCTGAGCGATGTGATATAACTGCCTGATAACCTGCATTTTTAGCCATCTCCACCGCATCAAAAGCTTCGGTGAGTGTCCCAATCTGATTTACCTTAACAAGGATCGCATTGGCAACCTCTTTTTCAATACCTTTTCTCAACCTTCGCGTATTGGTCACGAACAGGTCGTCCCCTACAAGCTGCGTGTGAAGTCCGGTCCTTGTCGTCAGAAGTTCCCATCCATCCCAATCTTCCTCATCAAGAGGATCTTCCAGAGACACAATGGGAAATTGCTGTATCAGTTCTTCATAATAATCAATTAATTCTTCCGCAGACCTGATTACTTTGTGGCCGTGCATCTTTGCTTCTCCCTCAAATACATATTTCTTGAAATGCTTATCATACAGTTCAGAAGCCGCAACATCCAGTGCAAGACTTACATCCTTTCCCGGGCGATACCCTGCTTTCTCAATGGCTTCAACCATAATGCGAAGTGCTTCTTTCGCATCCGGAAGGTCAGGAGCAAATCCTCCTTCGTCCCCTACAGCAGTGCTAAGTCCCGCAGCTTTCAAAAGCTCCTTCAACGTGTGATATACCTCTGCACACATTCGAAGCCCTTCTTTAAAACAGCACGCCCCCACAGGCATGATCATAAACTCCTGAATATCAATGGTATTATCCGCATGTCTTCCCCCATTCAGTATATTCATCATAGGCACAGGCATCCTCTTTGCATTTGTGCCGCCAAGATACGCATAGAGCGGCAGTCTAAGCGCATTGGCCGCGGCGCGGGCTGCGGCCATAGACACTCCAAGCAGCGCATTGGCACCGAGATTGGACTTATTGTCCGTCCCGTCAAGTTTGCCCAGTACTGCATCAAGCGCCGCCTGTCCGAACACATTCATCCCGGTAATCTCCGGCGCTATCTTTGCATTGACATGGTCAACCGCCTGCGTCACCCCAAGTCCTCTGTATCTTTTTTCCCCATCCCGAAGCTCCACGGCCTCAAACAGCCCTGTAGATGCTCCTGACGGAACACCGGCACGTCCGATGAATTCTTCTCCTGCCAGTACTTCAACCTCTATCGTAGGATTTCCGCGGGAATCTAATATTTCTCTTGCGTATACATCTGTAATCGGCAAATATTTGTGCATAGTTTAATTTCCTCCTTACTAAAAACAGTATTTCCTGAAACCACAAACCAAATTCATCAATATTCTTGATTTTCTTCATTCATATTTTGTTCATCAGTTGACGCACAAAAATACAAGGGTTACAATCTCAATGGTCCTTAGACTATATAAAAATATTATCAAATGCCGGAGAATTAATTATGAAAACTCAAGCGAAAAATTTCATATTGTTAACTGTGAGCACGCTTCTAAGCGCTGTAGGAATTTATTTTTTCAAGTTCGCCAACAACTTTACGTTTGGTGGCATCACGGGTCTTGCCGTATTAATTGCCAAATCGGGAATTATCTCTGCCAGTGATTTTTCATTCATTGCAAATATACTTCTCCTGATCATCGGCTGGATCGTACTCGGGAAAAAGTTTGCTGCAAAAACTGCATACTGCACGATTCTTCTCTCCTTTTCCCTCTCGGCCCTTGAAAGACTCTATCCCATGAGCCATCCGCTCACCAACGAACCGCTCCTTGAGCTTATGTTCGCCATCGCGCTGCCTGCTCTCGGCTCTGCGGTCCTGTTCAATATCGGTTCTTCAAGCGGCGGTACAGATGTAATTGCAATGATCATGAAAAAATATACCAGCGTGGACATAGGGAAAGCACTTCTTCTTTCCGATGTACTTATCACTCTATCCGGATGTTTCGTATTCGATATTTCAAACGGACTTTATTCTTTTCTGGGACTTGCACTGCGCTCCTTCATGATTGACGGATTCATCGAGAGCCTGAATTTGTCAAAATATTTTAACGTAGTCTGCACTTCCCCGCAGCCTATCTGCGATTTTATTAAAGATAGTCTGAACCGGAGCGCCACTATCGTAAATGCAAAAGGTGCATTTTCGGGAGACGATAAGTATATTATATTCACGGTCCTGAACCGGATGGAAGCGATAAGGCTTAGAAACTTTATCAAAGAAAATTCTCCTGACGCCTTTTTGCTTATCTCCAATACAAGCGAGATCATCGGAAAAGGTTTCCATTCCATTTAAACTGTTATTAAAAAAGATTCGGATTTCCTGTCATATACCGGATATCCGAATCTTTTTCATATTTCCATTTATTTCCTTATTACCCTACTACTAATCCTTCTGCACGGATCACATCCACTACCTGGTTGACGTACCTTTCGCAAAGCTCATCAGTAGCTGCCTCCACCATCACACGGATAACCGGCTCTGTACCGCTTTCTCTCACCAGGATCCGTCCATCGTCTCCCAATGCCTCTGCAACATCATTCACAGCCTTTGTCACTTCCGGATTCTCACGGGCAGTTTTTTTGTCTGCCACCCGGACATTCTTAAGAAGCTGCGGGTAGATCTTTACGTCCTCCGAAAGTTTAGAAAGGCTCTGCTTCTTCTCCAACATAACCTCCATGACCATCAGGGATGTCAGGATCCCGTCACCTGTCGTCGCGTGCTTGCTGAAGATAATATGCCCGGACTGCTCTCCGCCCAAGGAAAAATTGTTGCGTACCATATTCTCATACACATACTTGTCGCCCACAGCAGTCTTTTCATACTTCAATCCAACCTTATCACATGCCTTATATAATCCAAGATTGGACATGATCGTCGTGACGATCGTATCCCCGTTAAGGCGTCCGTTCTCTTTAAGATACTTGCCGCAAACATAAAGGATCAAATCCCCGTCCACCACATTGCCGTCCTCATCTACAGCTATACAGCGGTCTGCATCCCCATCATAGGCAAAACCTACATTCAGTTTTTTCTCCTTTACATAATTCTGGAGCACTTCGATATGCGTAGAACCGCAATTTGCGTTGATATTCGTCCCGTCAGGTTCACAGTTGATCACATAGGTCTTCGCCCCAAGTGCATCATATACTGCCTTGGCAATCGTAAATGCACTTCCGTTTGAACAGTCAAGTCCTACTTTCATGTCCTCGAAGGAGCGGGTTGCAAGTGAGATCAGATAACCGATATAGCGATTTCTTCCCGCTACATAATCAATGGTCCGTCCAATCTTTTCCTTCTTAGCAAGAGGAATCTCCGGAATCTTTCCATCGATATAATCTTCAATCTTTTCCTCTACCTCTGCCTCCATCTTGTGGCCCTTGCCGTTGATAACCTTGATCCCGTTATCATAATATGGATTGTGGCTGGCGGAGATCATGATCCCGCAGTCAAAGTTCTCTGTCCTTGTCACATAAGAAACGCTGGGCGTCGTCGTAACGTGGAGAAGGTACGCATTCGCCCCTGACGCAGTAAGTCCTGCCGCCAGCGCGTACTCGAACATATAGCTGCTCCTTCTCGTATCCTTGCCGATGACGACTCTCGCCTTATGCTCCTGTCCGTAATACCACCCAAGATATCTTCCCACTTTGAAAGCATGTTCCACCGTCAACACTTCGTTGGCCTCGCCCCGGAATCCGTCTGTACCAAAATATTTACCCATAATACTTCTCCTTAAATATCGTTTGTCATATCTGCTATATTTCTTGCACATTTAAAAATGCACTATCACATTATATTCCCTTTTTCCGCAAGATACAACCCTATTTTGTTTTTACCGATTTCGCCTTAGACCATGCAGAATATACTTTCTCTCCTTTAATCGTCTTGTATGTCCGGATTCTGACATAATATTTTTTCTTTGCTTTTAGTTTCGTCAACGTTCTCGATGTAGTTTTATTTTTGCTGACAGTTACCGTCCTCTTCCCATTTTTAAACTTACTGTTCGTTGAATACTGTATCTGATAACCCGGCTTGCCTACAGACTGTCTGTTCCATCTTACCTTGATCTTTTTCTTTCCGGCAGTCAACCTGGCTATACTGGTCTTTTTGGGCGCGGAGGTTTTAGATGTGGTTTTTAAGCTTCCGCTAACCTTTATCTTTGCAGAAGAAATCACCGTAGAGCCGGATAACATTCGAATTGTAGCGTTCCCTGCCCCTACGCCTTTTATCACTCCGTTACTGTCTACGGTACACACGCCTGTATCAGAACTTTGGAAAGAGAATCCTTTCGGACTCCCTGTCGTGGAAGCAAATCCGTTGTTGCAAATCAAAAGCGCTTTTGCCGTCTTGCCCGCTTCAACTTTGGACGGACTGTACGTGAGTTTTACCGGAACCAGACTGCGGTCAAACGCAATTCCACGGGTAACCGTTTTACTGCTGTAAGAGCCTTTTGATGCAGTACCCGATAACTCCGTGCCAAAGCATTGCACCCAATAATACCGCCCGTCAACTACAGCCATCCCGACTCCTATCGATGTGTAAGATTGATTCAATATATTAGCCCTGTGTCCCGGTGAGCCCATCCATCCTTCCATTACCCGGGACGCCGTCTTTTGTCCGGCTGCTATATTCTCGCCCATCATCAAGCCAGAAGCCGTAAAACAATCCTCCCCATTTGGGCGGACATGCTGAAAAAATACTGACGTTTCATGGGCCCGGAGCATTGCTGTATCCAAAAGCTCCCGATCCATCGTCAACGGCCGTGCACCTGCTGCTTTCCTCTGCTTGTTGACCTGATTCAGCACTTCAAATGCTTTTTCGTAATCATACGTTGCTTTTATGGATATCCTGCCGCTCTCAGCCGCCTGTACTTCCTCCATAGGAAGTATCACTGAGAATAACATTGCCAGTATCATCACAAGTGCTATAACTCTATATCTGATTTTCCGCATATTTACCTACCTAACCCTCTCTCCTTTAAAACAAATCATCTGTATCTAGTGATGGAACAGACGAAGACCCGTAAAACTCATTACCATCCCGTACTTATTGCAGGCTGCGATTACATGGTCGTCCCGCACAGAGCCGCCCGGCTGCGCCACATACTTTACGCCGCTCCTGTGCGCCCGCTCGATATTATCCCCGAAGGGGAAGAAGGCATCAGACCCCAGCGACACGTCTGACATCTTATCAAGCCACTCTCTCTTTTCCTCTCTCGTAAACACTTCCGGTTTCTCCTTGAAAATGTTCTCCCACGCGCCGTCCGCCAGCACGTCCATGTAGTCCTCTCCGATATAAAGGTCGATGGCATTATCCCGGTCTGCCCTGCGGATGCCGTCCACGAAAGGAAGGCCCATCACCTGGGGCGACTGGCGCAGCCACCAGTTGTCCGCCTTCGTTCCTGCCAGACGGGTACAGTGGATTCTTGACTGCTGCCCCGCCCCAATGCCAATCGCCTGACCGTCCTTTACATAGCACACGGAGTTGGACTGGGTGTATTTTAATGTAATCATAGAGATAGCAAGGTCAATCTTCGCCTGCTCGGTAAGTTCTTTATTGTCCGTCACGATATTGGCAAAAAACTCATCGTCAATCTTTAACTCATTTCTTCCCTGCTCGAAAGTAATGCCGAACACGTCCTTGTGCTCCAGCGGCTCCGGCACATAATCCGCGTCAATCTGAATCACATTATAATTGCCATTCTTCTTTGCTTTCAATATCTCCAGAGCCTCATCCGTATAGCCCGGAGCAATCACGCCGTCAGACACCTCTCTCTTGATGAGCCTTGCCGTGTCCGCGTCGCAGGTATCGGACAGGGAGATAAAATCCCCGAAAGAAGACATCCTATCCGCTCCTCTCGCCCTTGCGTAAGCACAGGCTAAAGGCGACATCTCCCCGAGGTCGTCCACCCAGTAAATCTTCGCCAGCGTATCCGAAAGAGGAAGGCCTACCGCCGCCCCTGCCGGTGATACATGCTTAAAGGAAGTCGCCGCAGGAAGTCCGGTCGCCTGCTTAAGCTCCTTCACCAACTGCCAGCCGTTAAAGGCGTCCAGGAAATTGATATAGCCCGGCTTTCCGTTTAACACGGTGATGGGAAGGTCGTCGCCGCCTGCCATGTAGATCTTCGACGGTTTCTGGTTCGGGTTGCAGCCATATTTCAGCTCTAATTCTTTCATCTGAATATCCTCCTATCTGTTCTTATTGATAATCTTCGTCTCATATTCCTTCGTAGCAATGTCGATATAGCGCACAAACAGCGACACCTTATTGTCCTCGTTGAGACTCCTCCACAATGTATCTGCAAATGCATCCATGTCATCCGGTATGCCGATTAGTTTCGGCTCGCCCTCAAAGCTCGGCAGAGGATTGCCGTCACATTTATATGTATGGATAAAATGCCCTTCGCCCGCCGCCGGGTTCTCATAGGCAAAGGTAAAGCGGCTGCAGCTTTCCGGATTCCCGTTATTGCTCTTCAGGATAGACATGGCATAATTGTACATGCCGTCCTCGATATGCATGATTCCGGAAATGCGCGGCGTGAAGTTCGGCCCGTCCGGCTCAAACTCACGGCTCCTTAAAGACTGCTCAAAGGTGAGCTGCCTGTCCATCCCCTCATAGATGGTATCCGTCTGGTCGCCGTTGGTCACGATGGTCTTATTCCCCAGAATGCGGACAGGCGCATAGATGATAAGGCTGGGGTCCTCAAGCTTTGACTCGTCAAAAGCCTGGGTGCGGATTCCCTCGCCCTCCTCCGCAAATATGCGGTTGCGGCTGTTGGAGCTCCTCCCCATGATAAAGTAGGCGCACACCGCCTTTTTACCGTCCTCACTTCTCCCGATGATAATCCCGCGGCCCGGATAAGAATTGCCCTGCAATTCCTTTTCAATTGATAACATCTCCATGAATACATCTCCTTTTTACTTTTGTTGAATTGTTCTTCTATTATATATAAAACCCCTGGATTTTTCCAGTAGTATTTACACGCTTTCAAAACATGTTACAAATTTGCGGAATACAGATTTTTATTTTCGTATATTTTTACTATTGAACCGGATAAGCGAAAAGAATAGAATGGTTATCAGATTTTAAGACGAGGTATTATTATGAACAGAGGAGCATCTGCAGCAAACACACGCGACTACTTATTCGACAACTACAAAGTTCTTTTGATCGTGCTTGTCGTCATGGGGCATTTCATCGAGCCGTGCTACCGGAACAATGCGTTTCTGTACACCCTCAAGTGGCTCATCGTTTCCTTCCACATGCCGGCGTTTATCTTCATCTCCGGCTATTTTTCCAAACGTGAGCTGAAGTTCTCCGTAATCCTTAAGAAACTTCTCGTTCCGTATATTGTGTACGAATTTGTCTACTACTTTTTCTATATTTTTGTCCTGCACAAGGAGACCGGGCTTTACCTTCTCTATCCCAAATTCTCCCTGTGGTATCTGCTCGCCCTCTTTGTGTGGCGCGCCGTAACTCCCCTTGTGAAAAAATGCCCGCACTATCTGTGGCTGTCCGCGGCCGCAGGACTTTTCATCGGCTGCTCTGATATGGCGGACAATTTTTTAAGCCTGCCGAGGATTCTCTATTTTTACCCGTTTTTCCTGGCAGGTACGGATTTTGACCGCTCTGTCCTCACGAAACTGCGGAAAAAATCATTCCGTCTCCTCTCCGCCGCAGCCATCGCAGTTTTTACCGGGTGCATCCTGTGCATCCCTGTATTCGGCACCCTTTCCGTAAAAGTATTTTACGGGCGGTACAACTATGACTTTCTCGGGCAGGACGTCCTTACCGGAATCCTCTGGCGCGCCCTCTGCTACGCCATAGGATTTGCCATGACTTTCGCGGGGCTACTGCTGGTTCCGGCCCGAAAAATGTTTTTCTCCTACATCGGAACACGCACTATGGCAGTCTATCTGTTCCACGGACTGACTTACTCCTACCTTAAGGACTGCACGAACCTGCTTAAAAATATAACTACCGTGCCCGAGTCTCTTTTGCTGCTCTGCGGCTGCGTACTGCTGACCGCCGTTTATTCCATCCCGCAGCTCACTGCATTTACAAATAAAGTCGCTGCTCTGCAATTTCCGGCTGCCGCCGCCCAAATCGGCATATCTTTTGTACATGCTACCTCTGACAGCGTCACCGGTTTCTATCTGCGGACCTGCCACCTGCTGCATGAAAGGATGACCGCTTTCACATGGTTACTGTACAGGCGCAAAGCCCACGGGTTCGGCCCCATGATGTTCCTGGGAGGAAGGTTCTGATATCAAACTTTCTCTCCGGGTTTCACGACCCGCACCACATTCTCTTTCCGGATTTCCCATATATTTCCGCATACGCCTGATTCCTCAAGGCTCTCTATCTCGAATACCCGTTTCCAGCTCTCCCTGATCTTCTGCACCTCCTCCGGGTAAAACCCTTTGTACCTCCCCTCAAAAAATTCAAATCCGTTGGCCACGCCGATATCTTTCAAGTGCTGCTTATAGCGCGCCGCGTCCTCATCATCTTTCGGAAGATAGATACGGTTCAGGACATAATCCCACCTAAGGTCGCTGAAATAGATGACCTCTTCCTCCGGAACGGACAGCTCATACACCACCGTACCCTCGATCGGCGGCAGGCAGTCCTCTCTGCGGATGGCGCACCAGATGGGGGCTTTCACATCCTCCGGTTTCGGGACCTTTTTTGCCGCCGTCCTCGTAAACCAGTCGTAGCTGTCCAGGAACAGGGGCGCGATATCCCCAAAATGCAGCTCCACATACTTCCTCACATTGATGACCCTTCCATCCCGCTCAAGCTGATATAAAGTCTTGTCATTCTGCCTTGTAAACAGGCTTACCATCTTTCCGGACATATCCGATTCCCCCAATCAATTGTAGTACCATCATTATATCTTCCCCTGCACGCTTTTTCAATCATATACTGCCGCATAAATTCCTTGCCATGGGGAAATTGCGGTGTTATACTGTTTTTGTATCAAAGAGTGAGGTGATTTACATGAACAATCTGCAAAAAGCTTTTTCTGCTGCAGCACCTTCTGTGATTGCAGAGCTGAAAAAGCGAAACATGGAAGGGTATTATTTTGAAAGCTGTGATGAGATGGTGAAAAAAATCTTATCTATGCTGCCGGAGAATAGCTCTATTGCCTGGGGCGGCTCTGAGAGCTTTAAGGAAAGCGGTATGTTAGCTGCTCTTAAGGAAGGGAACTATCAGCTTATCGACCGCGCTCTTGCTGTTACTGATGAAGAAAAGCGGACACTTTACGGCCGTACTGTCGTGGCTGATGCTTATTTTATGAGCAGCAATGCCATTACATACGACGGAATCCTCCTGAACATTGACGGTTCAGGGAACCGGCTTGCTTGCCTGATGCACGGTCCCAAGGAAGTATACGTCATTGTCGGCATGAACAAATTTACAAAAACCGTCGAGGCTGGAATCGAACGCATCCGCAATCTGGCATCTCCCGCAAACGTACAGCGGCTTGACCGGAAAACACCCTGCCATGAGACCGGACTGTGCGCTAACTGCTTTTCTCCGGACTGCATCTGCAGCCATCTTGTCATAACAAGGCGCAGCATCCTGCCCGGAAGGATCAAAGTCTTTATGGTTGGGGAAAATCTTGGATATTAAAAAACTTATTTTTATGAATATTTAAAACGGTGCCTGCTGAGACTATGCAGGCACCGTTTTTCGATTCATTCTCAATGGCAATGTCCGCCGCAGTTCTTGCAGTCGCCGCCGCACTGTATGGATTTCCCATTCTTCTTATCCCGAACCATGCTCCTTACAGCAAGCCCCACAAGAGCGCAGACAATTATCCCCACAACAAAAGTTCCCATTTTTCTAAACCTCCGTCTGCATTTTCTGTTTTTTCTTCCGGCTCCTATCTCGCCGCAGCCATTCCTTTCACACCCATCTTCAGCGTTCCGCTTTCTTTATACGGACGCACCAGCAGATAGACAAATCCGATGACAAGGGCTATTGCCGCAACTGTCCCGATGCCGAAACCGCCGCCGGACATCACATTTCCAATCTGATACACGCAGAGTGATACGACATAGGCGAGAAGTGTCTGGTATCCGATTGCAAACCAAAACCACTTAATATTGTTCATCTCCCGCTTGATGGCTCCCATCGCCGCAAAGCAAGGCGCGCACAAGAGGTTAAATACAAGGAAGGAATATGCGGCTGCCGCCGTCATGCTGCCGGCAAGCTGCCCCCAGATTTCTGTACCGTCCTCCGCAACCTCTGCGAACCCGAACAGGATGCCAAAGGTTCCTACCACGTTCTCTTTGGCGATGAGTCCGGTAACCGCCGCCACCGCCATCTTCCAGTCACCCCAGCCGAGAGGCGCAAAAAGCGGTGCAAGGATACTTCCGAAAGCCGCCAGGATGCTGCTGTCAAGCTGTTCTGCCTCAAGCATCCCAAAGGAACCGTCCGACCAGCCAAAGCTCATCAGGAACCATAAAAGAACCGTTGACACAAGGATGATCGTGCCTGCCTTTTTGATAAATGAATACCCGCGCTCCCACATGCTTCGAAGGACATTTCCCGCTGTCGGCATATGGTACGCCGGCAGCTCCATAACGAAGGGCGCCGGGTCTCCCGCGAACATCCGCGTCTTTTTTAAGATAATGCCGGAGCAGATGACTGCTGCGATGCCTGCAAAGTACGCGCTGGGCGCAACCCATGCCGCCCCGTCAAAGAGCGCTCCTGCAATCAGCGCGATGATCGGCAGCTTTGCCCCGCAGGGGATAAATGTGGTCGTCATAATCGTCATCTTGCGGTCCCTGTCATTTTCAATCGTCCTGGATGCCATAATCCCCGGTACGCCGCATCCCGTACCGATGAGCATCGGGATGAAAGATTTCCCTGAAAGGCCAAACTTGCGGAAGATCCTGTCCATAATAAATGCCACCCTCGCCATATATCCGCAGCCTTCCAAAAACGCAAGGAAGATAAACAGTACAAGCATCTGCGGTACAAAACCAAGCACTGCGCCCACTCCTGCCACAATTCCGTCAAGGATGAGACCCTTAAGCCAGTCTGCACAGTTTATGCTCACAAGGACGTTCTCGATTGCCGGAGGGATGATCTCGTCGAACAGCACATCATTTGTCCAGTCTGTTACAAATGCCCCCACTGTCGATACAGATACATAATACACCAGCCACATGACAATTGCAAATATAGGCAGCGCCAGCCACCGGTTTGTCACCCAGCGGTCTATCTTATCTGATACGGTAAGTTTCTGCGTCCGGTTTTTCTGCACACATTCCGCGATTACCGAAGATATGCAGACATACCTCTCATTCGTGATTATGCTCTCCGTATCATCGTCAAACCGCTCCTCCATCTCCTTTATGTCTGCGGATATGTCCGGTACAGACGGCATCTGTTCCTTAATCTTATCATCTTTCTCCAAAAGCTTGACCGCGAAAAATCTTTTCTGTGCATCAGGCACGATTCCGGCAAGCCGTTCTTCTACTCTCCTTATGGTGCTCTCCGCCTCTTCTCCGAACTCATGGACTGCTTTCGCCGCTTTCCCGGACTTCGCAAGGAGCACCGCCCGGTCCGCCGTCTCCATGATGCCTGTTCCCTTAAGGGCAGAAATCCGTGTTACCTCACAACCGAGCTTTTCGCCCAGTTTTACGGTATCAATCACATCGCCGTTCTTTTGCACGATATCCATCATATTCACCGCCATGATTACCGGAATCCCAAGCTCCATAAGCTGCGTGGACAGATAAAGATTACGCTCAATGTTTGTTCCGTCCACGATATTGATGATGGCATCCGGCCTGTCGCCAATCAGGTAATCCCTCGCCACCACTTCCTCCAGCGTGTAGGGAGACAGGGAATAGATACCCGGCAAGTCCATGATGATGACATCCTTTTGCCCCTTTAATTTCCCTTCTTTTTTCTCTACCGTTACCCCCGGCCAGTTGCCCACGAACTGATTTGATCCGGTGAGCGCATTGAACAGCGTCGTCTTGCCGCTGTTTGGATTTCCCGCAAGTGCTATTTTTACAGACATAACCCTTCTCCTTCTCATAAATATTCGCAAAATAAAAACTTTTTATGTTAGCTTTTACTTCCTTTTATTAGTTTTAACTAACCTATGTGTAAAAAAAATTAAACCTTCGCTCTGCCATTACTCCACTAATATCATCTCTGCATCTGCTTTCCGCAGGGAAAGCTCATAGCCTCTCACCGTTACTTCCACCGGGTCTCCAAGAGGCGCAACTTTTCGGACAAATATTTCTACGCCTTTCGTGATTCCCATATCCATAATCCTCCTCTTCACCGGCCCTTCGCCTGTCAGCCTTTTCACCCTCACCGTTTCCTTGCAAGGCACTTCTTTTAACGTCTTCATCTTCCCTTATCCCTTCTTTCCTTTATATTTTGCAAGCCACTTTGCAGGCGGCGTCTGCCTACACGATAATCTTATTCGCCATATCCCTTCCTATGGCCACGCGGGAATCCTTCACATTCACAATCACGCTGCCGCCGATATCGGATACAACCGTCACAATTCCGCCGGCAACGAATCCAAGATTCTCTAAAAATTTCTTTACCTCTTCTTTTCCGCTGATTTTTTTGATTTGCATCGGCTCACCTGAATTTACCATTGACAACGGCATTACACCATCCTCCTTTTACTGCATCAGTCTATGACGTATTAATTTTGATAAATATTTTCAATTTCATTGTTAGTATATACTAACATATATTAGATGTCAACAACTTTTTGGATCTTTTTAAGTTTTTTGTGTTTCCTGTCTAAATATGATATACTAAAAGAAATTTACAAGGAGAAATCAGATGCAAACATTAAACGAATCTGCAGAGAATTATCTTGAAACAATATTAATCTTGAGCAAAAAACTTCCTGTCGTAAGATCAGTGGATATAGCTAATGAGCTTGGTTTTAAGAAATCCAGTGTCAGCGTTGCTATGAAAAACCTCAGGACAAAAGAACACATCACTGTGACCGATGCCGGATTTATCTACCTTACCAAATCCGGCCGTGAAATCGCCGAGATGATCTATGAACGCCATCAGCTCCTCAGCTCATGGCTCACCTTTTTAGGCGTTCCTGCCGACATTGCGGCAGAAGATGCCTGTAAGATTGAACATGTCATCAGTAAAGAGAGTTTTGATGCAATAAAGAGGCATGTCAAAAGATAAACATGCCTCCTCTACTTCTGCCTGATAATTTCAAAATATAAAAATATCGGATATATATAGCTTGCCCCGAAAGTTCCAAGCTTTTTCGGACCGGGAACAATCCCGCCAAGTACCAAAGCCTTACGAAGGGCCATACCGACAGTCGCTTTTGTGATGCTTTTTTCCTTGCGGTTGACAAACATCTCATTTCCTTTGATGATATAAGTAAATTCCAAATCCCGCGTTGTGTAAAACGGAAAATCTTCATAAAATTCCATAATGTCCCACAGCCGGTCTATGGTAAGATCCTTTTTCAGCCACACTATCGCATCCTCTTTACTTTTCAATTGCATAGATATCCCCATCTCCATTCAAATATCTCTGAGATATTTCTTCGTATAACGGCATACGGCGAAACATCTCCCACACAGATCTGTCTCAATACCCGTTGCCTGGTACATGATCTCATTTTGTGTTTTATAACATTTTTCCACATCTACAAGCTCTTCTCTGGACATGCCAGGCTCCCATAATTTTCCTTCCAATGCCTGTCCAGGACACTCTTTCACGCACAGTGAACATCCGCCGCACCGCGACTCATTAACTGGCCTGCCACAGCTTAAAGGTGCATCGGTCAGCAAAGACGAAATCCGCACCGCCGAACCAAATCTTTCTGTCACAAGCAGCCCATTCTTCCCAATCCAACCAAGTCCTGCCCTTGTAGCCACAGTTTTATGAGGAAGCCTTGAGCTTCTCCTCTCATCAATCTTTACCCTGTCTGTCGTCTGAGCATAGGCAGCAAAGCCCTTATCCTTCAAAAATCTCTCCCCAGCCGTTACGATCTTGTTTAGCTTATCATTCAGAGCATAATACAGCCTATGATATTCTATCGTCGGCGTTTTCTGTAACTCATGCACCACAGCCTTCGGCAGCGCAACCGCTACAGATACGCCTTTATCATAAGCGTTGATTTTGATCTTCTCAAGACTTCCTACTTCCACAAGCGATGCCCCGCTTTGCAGCAATAATTCTTTTAATTCTTCTGTCAAATCCACCGAACCTTGGTCCCCAATCTTTAAAACGTAAGTTTCTTCCACTGATAATGTTCCATATCTACATACCCATCTACAAATCCCACATTTTCTTTTTTAAGCAGCTCTGTCTGATATTTTCCGCCTGAACTTTCTGCACCGCCAAAAACCTCACCGTTCTTTTTCACCACCCGGTGCCATGGGATAGCACTCCCATGAGGAATTGCATGAAGAGCATAGCCTACGACCCTGGCCCACCGGCGATTACCTGCAAGTGCAGCAATCTGTCCATAGGTGGCAACCTTACCCTCAGGAATCTGACAAATGATATCATAAATCATTTCAAATGCTGTTTTATCACCCATTATTTGATATCCTGCCATTTCTATCTTTTTCTGATTATTATTGATCAGTTTATCACACTTGTAAACAGATTTCCAGCTTGTATTAGCCTTTCATCTTAATCCTAATCATTTACAGATTATTTATCTGTGAAGCGAAAAAAGTGAAAACGAAATAGTTTTTAAATGAAGGCGCTGTCACAATGACAGCGCCCTTGTTCATTATAATTCTTAAGCTATCGCAACAAACGATACCCATGGTCAAGCGGTCCGTTCCCTTTCCCAAGGTCAAGCATCGCCGCCAGCGCGCCCGAGATATACTCTTTGGCTCCCTCCACCGCCTCATCAAGGCTGTACCCTTTCGCCAGATTTGACGCGATGGCGCTTGAAAGCGTACAGCCCGTTCCATGGGTGTTCGGGTTGTCGATCCGTTTTCCCGTGAACCACTTGCAAGAACCGTCACGGTACAGCAGGTCATTGGCGTCATTGAGCTGATGCCCGCCCTTAAGGAGCACCGCGCAGCGATAGCCTTTGCCAATCTTCTCCGCCGCCGAAACCATATCTTCCGGTGTCCTGACCTCCATCCCTGAGAGCACTTTAGCCTCCGGGATATTGGGCGTCAGTACAGCGGCGAGGGGAAGGAGGTGTTCCTTCAGCGTATCTACCGCCTCGTCACTGATCAGCTTTGAGCCGCTTGTGGCTACCATCACCGGATCTGCCACAATATTTTCCGCCCCGTATTCCTTTAGCTTTTCCGCTGTCTTTACGATAAGCGCGCTGCCGGACATCATGCCGATCTTCACCGCATCCGGAAATATATCTGTAAAAATATTATCAAGCTGCTCCCCCAAAAACTCCGGCGTCACCTCCATAATCCCGGTCACACCCATGGTGTTCTGCGCCGTCAGCGCCGTCACCGCACTCATGGCATATACACCGTTGCAGAGCATCGTCTTAATGTCCGCCTGGATTCCCGCGCCGCCGCTCGGGTCACTTCCGGCAATCGTTAAAGCTGTTTTCATAGTTTGACCTCCTTTTCCCGCTGCTTTCCGCACAGACTCTCCGCCAGCTCCTCTGTCAGTTTCTCCGCGTACACATCCGCCCGTCTCTTTATCTCTTCCGTCTCCCCCGCGCTGAACCTGTCATACACTCCCACGGTGCGAAAGCCCGCCCGTTTTGCTGTCTCGACGGCATAGAGAACATCTTCGAATACTAAGAGCTCCCTAGGCTTAGCCCCAAGATACTCCGCCGCCTTTTCATAGATCAGCGGATACCGTTTTCCTGCACCCACCTCCGCACAGGTAAAAATACGCCCAAAATACCCGCCGATGCCGAGCCGCCTAAATGCCGCCTCGATATGCTCCCTGTAGCTGGCAGTCGCGGCAGCCATCAAGATTCCCCTCTTTTCCATCCCGGCAAGGAATTCCTTTACCCCCGGTTTCAGGCGCACCTCGTAAAAGTAAAAATCCCGCACCGCATCAAGGACGCCCTGGATAATCTCATCCAAGGGGGCAGAAAGGCTGTACCGCTCCTTTACATACGCCGCCCCCTCTGCCATAGTCATAGGATACAATATCTCGCTTAAGTTCTCCTCCGGCACTATCCCAATGCCCCTAAGGTAACGCGCCCCCGCATTTTCCCATATTTCCATGGAATCTAAGAGCGTGCCGTCCACGTCAAAGATTGCTCCTTTTATCACGTTGCTTTCCGCCTCCTTCATTATCCGGCTGAATTTTCCACACAGGCATCTTTAGCCCCTGGGTTTTCTTAATCCTTAAACATCTCCTCCGCAAGGCTCCTAAGCTCCCTTGCCGCACCCTCAACGTCTTCTTTTGCAAAGATTGCGCTGATCACCGCAATTCCGCAGATTCCGCTACCGGAAAGCTCCCGCAGATTATCCGCGTTAATCCCGCCGATAGCAATCACCGGAATATCCACCGCCTCACAGATTGCCCGCAAGGTCTCATGGGATACTTCACACGCATCCGCCTTGGAGCCTGTAGGGAACACTGCGCCCACGCCAAGATAATCCGCTCCCCGCTCCTCGGCAAGAACCGCCTGCTCCACCGTCTGTGCCGACACGCCGATAATCTTATCCGGCCCTAACTTCGCCCGCACATCCCCGGCCTCCATGTCGCTCTGGCCCACATGCACACCGTCTGCGCCCGACTTAACCGCAATCTCCACATCGTCATTCACCACAAAAGGCACCTGGTACTTTCGGCAAAGCTCCCCAAGCTCTACTGCTTCTTCAAGAAAATGCTCCTTATCCAGTTCTTTTTCCCGTAGCTGCACAAAGGCAGCTCCCCCTTTGACAGCCCTCTCCACCTGGCTTGCCAGTGTTTCCCCTCCAAGCCAGCTCCTGTCCGTCACCGCATATAGCAGCAGGTCTTTCTTATCGAACTTCATACTTCGCTCCTTTATCTAAGATTTCCCCGTCCATATTGTAGACGGCATCAATAATCCGGTTCCGATACGTGGAGTTGCCGTCGCCTTCTGTCATACGGCTCCACCCAATCTCCCCGGCAAGCCCCATGGCGCAGACCGCCGCTGCTGCCGCCTCTAAGACGTTCCCCGGATTTGCCGTGACAAACGCAGTCATCATGCCGGAGAGCTGACAGCCCGTTCCGGTTATCTTCCCCATCTCCGACCGCCCGTTGCGGATGACATAGCACGTTTCACCGTCGCTTACAAGGTCGATTGCTCCGGTAATTGCGGCGATGCAGCCGCTCTTTTTCGCAAACTCTTTTGCAAATGCGACCGTCCCGTCAAGATTTTCCTCCGTCACCGCATCCGCCACATCCGCGTCCACGCCCTTCGTAGTGCCGCTCCCTAAAGCCAGTGTCTTGATCTCAGAGATATTTCCCCGGATAGCCGTAAGCTTAAGCTCCTCCATCAGGCGGACAGCCGTATCGGTGCGAAGGGCGCTGGCTCCCGCCCCCACCGGGTCTAAGAGCACGGGGTGGCAAAGCTCATTCGCTTTCCTCCCCGCCGCATACATCCCCTCGATGGTCCGCTGGTTCAATGTGCCGATATTGATATTCAGCCCGCCGCAGATTGCCGTGATGTCCTCAACATCCTTCGGCTCGTCCGACATGATGGGGCTCGCCCCGCAGGCTAACAGCACATTCGCCACGTCATTCACCGTTACATAGTTGGTGATATTATGCACAAGCGGCACGGTCTTTCTCACATTTTCCAAACAGGTTCCAAGCATCTCGATTACCTCCTCTTTCCTGGATCATGCCTCTTACGCAAATTTTTATCCAAGCAGAAAGCGGACATACCTGTAAGGGTACATCCGCCGTTTTCACTCATCCTGGCATCACGAATATCTATCCATCATACCGTTCCCTACGTTGGCATTATCCAAATCAGGTCCGCGGGTCCAGGCATTCAGCCTGTTCTCAGCCTGCTTGATACGCAAGCTCCCCTTTTTTGTATTTTGTTTACATATTCAGTATACTACAGCTCACTTTTTTTGCAAGCCTATTTTTTTCATCTCACCCATAAAATCACGGATATATCCCGCCGCCAGGTCAAGAGCCGCCTGTCCAAGCTCCGCCGTCGCATCCTTCGGGTCAAACGGCCCAAACCACCCGCTTGGCGCAATCTCTTTCGTATCCCGGACAAGGCGCACCGTTCCGCCCTTAAAGTTCACCGCCTGGATGTAAGCCGCCTTAAGCTCATCCGTCGCATCCTGTGCGTTTATCGGCTGTCCCAGTTCCAAATGCACCGCCTCAGGCGCAATTGCCATCACCGCCGATGTCTCTAAGAGATCCCCGTGTCCGCCCCTGAACCTTTCGTCAAGCTCCGCTGCCAGGCTCCACCAGTCGATGCTGGCGCACACGCCGCCCTTATGGTACACCTCAAGCGCCGCCCGGTCGATGGACGGCGTATTGCCGCCATGCCCATTCAGGACGACAAACCTTTTAACCCCCTGCCCCATCAGGGAATCCATAATACCGCGAAGGACCAGGTAAAGCCCCTCGTACCCGATATTAATGCTGCCCGCAAAGCTTAAGTGATACGGACATACGCCGTATGGCACTGCGGGCGCGACGATTACTCCGTCCATGTCCGCAACTGCGTCCGCCAGATAAGACGGCACCATATAATCCGTTCCAAGAGCGCTCTGCGCCCCGTGCTGTTCCGTGCTGCCCACCGGAATCACGACGATAGGGTCATGCTTAAAAGCCTCGCCCGCCTGCGCCGTAGTCATTTTACCAAGATACATACCACACTCTCCTTTTCTCTGTACTTATTTTTTAGGTGATTACGAAACGCTATTTTGCCAGTGCCGAATTGTGCAGCTTGTATGTTCCATAAGCAGACCTTAGTTTATCGTCGGCACTTAGCTGCCGTATTTTGGCAGCTTATGTACCGCTACGATAAACTTGGAGCGAGAGCGTGTCTGCGTTGGAATACACAAGCTGCACAATGACCTCCGGCGAACCTTAAGTTTCGCAATTGCCTATTACTTATTTTTCAAAAATCGCAAAATGCCGTTCGATTGTTTCTTTCGGGGGCGCCTGTGTCATGCTGCTGACGATGAGCATTGTGACAGAGCCAAGTATCGTCGCCGGGAACAATGCGTGGAATCCATGCGCCAGCTCTTTCACAGACGGTACCAGCGTAAACACAAGAAGTGCGATAACACCCACAATCACTGCCGACACCGCTCCTGCCACCGTGGATTTCTTCCAGTACATGCCGAAGAGGATTGGCACCACAAAGATTGCCATACCTGAAAATGCAAACAGGTTGATTTCGAAGATACTTCCCGGCTGGAACACGCCAAAGCAGATAACGATAATTCCAATCAGCACTGTCACAACCTTGGAAAGGCTCATGACCGTTTCGTCCGTCGCTTTCTTGTTGATAATCTTCTGGTAAATGTCTCTTGTCACCGCCCCGGTAGTGGTCACCAGGATTCCGTCGATGGTGGACATGCCTGCCGCCACGATTCCCGCGATAAAGATGGACGCAAGGAACGGATTTAAGCCCCTCTGAAGAATCATCGGCACAATCTGGTCCGCCTTCTCAATATTCTGGATGGAGGCGATGCCGTTTACGCCCGCCCATTCAATAAGCGTCGCTGAGAAGAACATGCCCGCCGTGCCGAGAAGAATCGCCTTGAACATAGTCTTATGGTCTTTCATGGCGAAAAACTTCGTGAACAGATGGGGCTGCCCCATGGTGAAGAACGACCACAACACGATGTTGGAGACAAAATATGTCCACGGCATGTAACCGTTAGCTCCCGGGAACGTAAGATACGCCTCATTCATCCCCTGCAATGTATGATTGATATTCTCAAATCCGCCGCCCATTATAATAGAAACAATGAACGTCACAACTGCCGTTGCAATCATCAGCGAGCCCTGGATGACATCCGTCATCATCGCTCCCTTCATACCGCCCGCCATACAATATAATATAACAATGACACCCATTCCGACAACCCCTGCCCACTCAGGAAGTCCGGTAAATACATGAACGATAACTCCCGCGCCGATAATCTGCGCCCCCATCATGGGAATCAGGAAGAATAACATCATCACGCCCAGCACGCCGCTCATGCTCTTGGAGTGGTAGCGGTCCGCGAGATAGTCCGCCATCGTGAGGAACCCGTACTTATGCCCCAGCGTGATCAGCTTGCGCCCGATAAGGAGCGCCGGCAGAATCATGCAGAATACCGCGCCGGGTACCGAGATTGCCATTCCCGCGTAGCCGACCCCGTAGATGGTTCCGGGTGTTCCAAGAAATGTTCCCATGGAAAACTGGGTGGAAAAATACGCGATACCGCTGACCACAACTCCCGCTTTTCCGCTCAGCACGAAAAAGTCTCCCAGGCTGCTTGTCTTGCGGCTGGCATACCAGCCGATAAACGCCATGATTCCAAGATAAAAGATGATCACCGTGTAAAATGGTACCGGTGACGGCTGAATTGCTCCGTTCATACTTACTTGCCCTCCTTCTCTGTCTGTTCTTCTTCATCATAAACATGATACTCTTTTCTCTTCATGCACATACGGTAGTATACGACAATCAGCGCAAATGTCACCGCTGTATGGGCAAACCACCCGAATAAGTAGCTTGGGATGCCGCCAATCGACGGGATGTAAGCCTCACTGTAGAAAAACGGAAACGGCACCATGATCAGGAAAAACATAAATAAAAAAATAATCAGCCATGTCCGCTCAAAATGCTCGTCAAAAAGTTTCTTCATAGTATTTCTCCTCCTTTACTTTTCGGACAACTCTCTGTAAAATATATCGTATACAAAAAGACATCCTATTTATCCTCCACGCGCGAAATTACAAAGTAAAAACTTTACTTTTATTTCATATGCGTTTGTGTTATACTCATTTTGTAAAGTATTTACTTTCTATTTTGGATTATATCATGTCGTGCCTATTGTTGTAAAGCATTTACATTATTTTTTGTCCGAAATTGACAAAAACAAATTAATTTTCAGAAAGAACGGAGATTAAAAATGGACATTATCGAACGCATCCGCGCCTCTTATCCTGACCTGACGAAAAAGCAGAAAGCCATCGCTGACTACCTGACCGCAAACCCGGAGGACATCTGCTACATAACCCTCGCCCAGCTAAGCCAGAATACTTCCGCATGTGAAGTGACTCTTCTTCGGTTCTGCCAGAAGATGGGTTGCGCCAGTTTCCTGGAACTTAAAAATGAATTCCGGGATTACACACAGACGATGATCAAGCTGGTCTCTTCGGCTCATTTCATCGCTCCAAAGCTTACCACCGGCAGTGCGTCAGAAAAAGAGGCTCTTTTATCAGAGATTTTCAACAAAGACGTCTGCGCCCTTTCGGAATATTATTCGAACATCCGCTTAGACAGCATCACCCGGATTGCAGACGAGATACGAAAGAGCCGGAGAATCTATATCTTCGCCCACGACCTGTCCAAGATCATGGGGCGGTTTTTAGAATCGCGCCTGAAGATTCTTTATTTCAATGCGACTCTCGTAGACCTGGGGAATCTGGAAGAGACGCAGTACCATCTCCAAAACCTTGCCGAAGGAGACCTTGCCATCCTGTTTTCCTTCCCGCGCTACTTTTTCCCCATCGGCAATATTGCCAGGAAGATATCCGGGTCAGGCATCCCCATCCTTGCCGTCACGGACAGCGATACCTCCCCGGTTGCAAAATACGGCGACCACCTTCTTATCTGCCCCGGACAGACGAAATTCTTCTACAACTCCCTGGCACTCCCCATGGCGGTGCTGAACCTCTTAGCCTCCTGCCTGGTCATCGACAATGTATCGCCCTCGGAGATGGAAGAATTCAAAGATACCTTATCATCCTGACAGAAAGATACGATGCAGCATTATCATGGGCGCACGCAAAAACCCGCTACAGCCAGCGGGGAATAAAATTACAAGGAGGATTTTTTCATGGAAATCGGAGGATTTTTCCCTTACTCTTCTTTACTGAACGAAGAAAACAACTACATCAAAAGGATGTGTCCGGGCACGGACGACGTCCTTCACCTTATGTCCGGGAGATGCGCCATCTACCTTTGCCTTAAGGACATAATGGCGTCAGACAAAAAGCGGGCTGCCTATCTGCCCGCATACACCTGCGAGACTGTGAGCGGCTGCTTTGTCAAGGCAGGTTATGAAATCTTTTACTACGATTTTGACCGGGACCTTACCCCGAAGTTCGACGAAAGCCTGATTCCGAAGATCAGTTTCCTTATGATCTGCGGCTATTACGGTTTCTCCGCTTTCGATACGGAATTCGTGAAAAAATGCCGCCGAAACAATGTCGTCGTCATGCAGGATATGACCCACACCGCATTTTCCCCCGCATACCCGGAGACGGATTATCTGGCTGTGAGCCTCCGCAAATGGATGGGCGTCACTTCCGGCGGCCTTGCCATCAAGCGCAGCGGGAAATTCAACGTCGCACCCATCCCGGCGGACGAAGTCCATCTGGACATCCGCCGCACTGCCCTTGGCAAACGGGAAAAGTACGAGCTTACCGGCGACGAATCCCTCAACAAAGAAAGCGCCGACGCGTTCTGGAAAGCAGAATTCATGCTCCGGGAAATCTTTGATATGCAGGCAGGAGATGAAGAATCCCTCAAAACCATCCTGCACTATCCCCTTGATGAATCTATCGAAAAACGGCGGGAAAACTTCACATATCTTCTTAAAAATCTGCCGGAGAATCCGGCGGTGCGCCCTGTCTTTACCGAGCTGCCGGAAGATGTATGCCCCATGTTCTTCCCGTTTCTTGTTGACGAAAGAGACGCACTGATGAAACATCTGGCGGACAGTCAGATTCCGCCGAAAGTGTACTGGCCGGTACCGCCCTTTATTGAGATTGAGAAATATCCAGGCGCACAGTACATCTACGACCATGTTATGTCCATAAGCTGCGACCAGCGGTTTGATAGATCAGATATGGAGCGGGTGGCGGAAGTATTCCGGGAATTCGCTGTTTAAAAGCGGGAATAAGACAGAAATCAATTGAGCGGTAATCTGAGTAATTGTGTAAAAAGACAGCCTGTGCGTGAAACACACACGGGCTGTCTTTTTTATCCACAACCTTACTATCCTTTTCTACTTTTCATAAGTTCCCCTCCGGATGACCTCGCCGCCCCGCATAAATATCTGCCCCCGGGCAATGAAACTGTCCAGAGACATATCATTTCCCAAAAGGAGCATATCTGCGTCCGCGCCTTTTCGGATACAGCCTTTTTTCGGATACAGCCCAAGGCACTCCGCCACCTGGCTGGTCATGTAAGGCAGAGCCTCCTCCATGGGCATCCCAAGCTCCGTTACCATGCGGGTCAGCTCCTTAAAAAGAGCGTCCACCCCGGAGACCCCCATCTCAATGAGCGTTCCGTCTTCCGCGTAATTAGACCAGCTCCCGTGTCCGTCAGAGCTTACGGTGATATGGTTTCGGGGGATTCCGCGCTTTACTGCCTCGGCGATGCAGTTCCCCGGAGCAGCGTCTTTGCTGATTCCGCAGGTCAGGTCAATGTATCCGCCCATTTCCAGGAATGCATACCCCTCTTCCAAAAGCCTCCTGTTGCGGTTGACATGGGTAGGGCGGAAAATCCGGATGGGAACAGAGCCTTCCTCAAGAGCCGCAAGCACCGGCTTTAATCCCGACTCCTCATCTCCCATATGGAGGACGACCACCCCCGGTTTTCCAGAAAGCATCCCTGCCACCCGCACTTTTCCTGCACACTGTATCAGCTCCCGCACGGTAACATTGGGCGCACGGTGGTCGGATATGGCAAGCTTTAATCCCAGCACTTCCTTTATAAACACCACATCCCTGTCCGCATCCCCGGTAATCGTCGGCGACGGATAGCCGTAAGCTCCCGTCATCATGTATGCCGTCACGCCCTCCTCATTAATCGCAGCCGTCTTCGCATACAGGTTCTCCACACTCCTGGTAATCCCGTCGGTTCCCAGGAGACCGACTACCGTCGTGATGCCTCCCCTTACAAGCTCCGACAGCTCAAGCTCCGGGGTACGGGTGTGGAAACTTCCCTCGCCTCCGCCTCCCGTCACATGCACATGCTGGTCGATAAGCCCGGGGATGAGCGCCATCCCCCTTACGTCCATCACGTCACACACAGCCGGCAGCCCATCGATAGAATCCTCCACGCACTCTATCTTCTCATTACAAATAAGGACGTCCTTCCTGCCCAAATATTCCGGCGCATAAACCTCTGCATTTTTAATCAACAGCATACCGTAAAATCCTCTTCTTCCTCAGTTTTCTTCTACACTCTCCGCAGGCAACGGATATCTCTCGGACATCTCTCACACATTCTCCGTATACCGGCAGCCCGGATACCCGCCGCATCCCCAGAACTGCCCGAATTTCCCTTTCCGCCTCACCATCATCTGCCCGCACCTGGGGCATATCTTCAGATTCTTTTTTACCGCTGGTGACTTTAACGCCTCCCCCAGCCGCTCAAACACTTTCTGGTTCATGCCGCAGTCTGCAAGAGCACGGTGCGCCCCGTCCGCAGCGATACCGTAATGCGCCACCAAATCCGTCAGCTTGTGATTGGAAAGCTCAGGCAGACATTGCCTCGCCAGCGTAAGAGTGTCTATGTAATCGTTGGCAAATGCCTTTCCCCAGTAAACTTTCGCATCCCTCTGGATAAACTTCATATCAAACGTGTGGATATTATGCCCCACCAGAACCATGTCTCCGATAAACGCGTCAAAATCCGCCAGTGCTTTCTCAAACACAGGGGCATCCTTCACCATGTCGTCATAGATATGATTGACCTGGGATGCCCGGAAAGGTATCTTCATCTCCGGATTTACCAGCGTGGAGAACTCCTCCACAACCTTCTTCCCTTTTACCTTGACAGCGGAAATCTCAATCACCCTGTCCGTCATATAGCTGATTCCCGTCGTCTCCAGATCAAACACCACATAATCCGGCATGTATTTGTCAAGCTTTCTTCCCTGCGTATCTCCAAGCATCCTCTTTCTCCTTTGGTATCTTAAAATATCAGCGTATTTTATTATATATAATATCCTTTCGTATTTCAAGCGTCCGCCCATTTTTCCGGTTCATGCTTTCCGGCCCATGCCGGCAAGCTGCCGCTCAAGTCTGTTTAACATCTGTCATTTACATACTTGTCCTGAATCTCTGTCAAAATCTTATACGACTCAAGAATCCCTTTCGCCACTACATATACCATCAATGTCAAATCTTCACTTTTATCGTATCTCCGGAATGCCTGACGATACTTTGAATGGTCTGTAATAATTGCCGGCAGCATTCCATAGTTGAGCAGCATCTGGTTCATCACTAGTCTGCCTGTCCGGCCGTTACCATCAGCTTATGTCAAGTATGGGGCAAAAATTTATAGCATATTTATTTTTATATCAATTTCCTCCAAACTACTTTGTAGTTCACATGTATTTTCTGTTATGGTCATCAATTCCCTATATTCTGACAAAAATACATTCTCATAAAATTCCAATATTCCGTCATATCTTAAATTATTTCCTTGTTCATCTTTCTGTAAATCACTTAATAATTTTTTCAAATTATTTTTCAGATAAAGGTAACTTTGCTCCATCTCTACTAATTTACTACTATATTTATCATAACATTTATAATTACATCCGAGCAACAAATCATATAGATATTCTTTTGGCATTTCTCTACATTCAAAATTTTTAATTTTAAGCATTGACTTTTTTATTTGATCAGAAAATTTTTTGCTAGTTTTATATTTAACATCATATTTCCATAGAGTCTCTTGAATTTCTTCTTTTTCTTCAAGATGATTTCTGATTAATCTTTGCAAATTATTATATGATTTATATAAATAAATAATATTGTCGTTTAATAATGTTACAAAAAGTAATTCTTTGCTTAATTCATTTCTTTCTATTTTTAACTTTTGCAATTCAATATTTCTGAATTCTGAACGTTCTTTATATATATTCTCTAAGTCTAAACGAGTTATTTTAGATTGACTACTATTTATCCGTATCCAAATATCACCTTTCTTTAACTTATTCAAATCCTTTCTCATTGCATATGGCCTATCATTAGTTGAACCAATAATTATACAAAGTAGTGTTTTATCTTTTACAATATGCTTCTCAATATCCAACCCGATATTAGGTTCAATATTATCTCTTATTACTTGTTGATAATCTGCTGCATCTTTTATATCTTTTTCATCTATCCCTATAATCTCTCTATCAAGACCAGGTGTATCCTTAACCCCTATAACAATATACTTATTACCACTTTCAAATGAATTGGCCATGGACATAATATCTTTAACAAAATCATCTTTTTGTTTTGATAGGTTATATAATTCTTTTTTATAGTCAATATCAGTTCTCTCGTTCATAGATTTAATAATTTCAAAAAGTTCTTCTGTTTTCATAATACCTCCATTATGATATCTATGTCAAAACACCCCAAAATTCTCAAACATTATCTCCACCCTATCAATCTTCTTCTCCGTATGATAATGCCCACAATACCACTTTCCATAATCCAGCCTATCCTCAATCCCATCCAGCCATTCCTCCGTAGACTTATCCACCTTACTCTGGTCCACCCCGGCCATAAACACCTCCACCGGCTCATATTTCAGCGGAACCGTATGGCTCAATACCACATCCACCTTCCACCCCAGCCCGTCCAGCCTGCTCTCCACATACCTCTTAACCTCTTCCGAAAGCTGCTCATCCGGCCACCACCCATATCCATACATAAGCCGGACCATCTTATCAATACTATAAGCCCCGTCCATGACAACAGCCTGCTTTCCGTCTAAATCAAACACTTCCCCATCCTTCGCAAACAACAGACTCGGATACTCTTCTTCCTGGTACACCACACCCCCGCGCCACACCTTCTCCCGATATCCTTCAATGGTCTGCGGCCTCCGCTCATGGTTCCCATGGATCGCAAAAATCGTAATCGGCAGAGCCTCCAAAAACTCCTTCTTCCTCATATCCCGGATTCCCCCGCTGAAATTAATCCCGGCATCCCCCAGAATAACCATCACATCCTCCCTGCAGGTCCCGAACCGCCTACAGAAATCCTCAATCCGCCCAAACTCCCCATGGGCATCTCCCGTTATGTAAATCATACAACCATCCCTTCCGGCAGGCACCCTAATTATACCATATCCTCACCGCATTTCGCCTAAAATCTTTTCATAAACATTCCCAAATTTCCAGACCACTTCCATCCTGTCCTCCCCCATCACCTTCGCGCTCTCACTCAAAGAAACCATCGCCCGCTTATTATACCCCTCCAGATGCAGATACTCCCGAATTCGCAGAGCCTCCCGGTACTCCCTCTTCCCAGATTCCTCCACGACCTCCCGCGCCTCTGCCTCCAAAACCGCCGCAGACACTTCCTGCCTCCTGATATCCAATGCCCTCTTCCTCTCCACAAATAGGAGGACATTCAGGTAAACAATCAGATGATTCAGGTCATTTGCAAACATACTGGTAAAGCCACGGTTCATAACAGTTCCTTTCCTAGTTGAATTTAGAATCATTTTGCGTGTTATTCTGTAACATACATATTGCTGTAAATATCCAAGATAGAATCCTTCGGGCGATGAATACCTATATCTGTTAAGCGGATCTCTGTTTCTCGCATTTGGCCTATGAACTGTGTAATATCCTCACTGACAGACTTTGGAACAGTTATTTTCTGACCCTCCCGTACCAGTTGGAACAAGCGAAATACATCCAGTCGGTGCTTTTTAATATCCCTTGAGTTTACATGGATCCCTTCAGCCTTTTTGCTTTTCAGGTCCAGCCATGCCTTCATTTTCAGAGGAATGATATGCTCTGCATCCAATATGGAAATACCGTCGGCAACGGTTCTTCCATCTAAAAGAAAGCGGTAGCGTTTACCATTTGATTTTCTCCTTATTCTTCCTCTTTGACAGGCAATTCATATCTTTCACGAATTTCATCCAGGCACATCTGAATCCGCTCGTTGGGATCGTTATCCATGCTCAGCAGCAGGGAAATATCATCTACACAGGCATTTTTTGCCAATATAGCAGGGTCATAGGACCATACCTCAAAGACAGACCCGCCGAAATCTCCAAAATACTGTTCAGTACAAATAGCATCTGCCGGAATTTTCGCAGCAGTCTTTTTAGAAATAGCAATTGCGCCATCCTGTTCATTTACACTGATTATAGATTGCTGTGCCAACGCACGTATTCCACTTATGATCTGTTTTTCAATCTGAACCGGTGTTTTCACATAAATGCGCCGCTCCACGGGTGATTTCAGACGTTCATATCCCTTTTTCAAAAATTCCGGTTTCCCGTATGCCAAAGTGACCCATTTATGTGTGCCTTCCTCATTTTGCGTGATCAGGCCAGAAACAGTAAGATCACTGATAGCTCTCGTGCAGGTCGCTTTTGAAATGGAAAGCTCTTTTGCAATCTGTGTCAGATTTACAGGCTCTGTACCCTGGTCATAATATAAATACAGAAAGACGAGCTGTGTTCCCGGAGCCATTTTATCGGCAATGGCCGTTTCCGCCTTAAACTGTTCACGGAAGGAACATCCCCAAAACGGAAGATATACTTGCTGGGACTTGGAAACGAAAGGAATGTGATTTTCTATCAGGTTCCGTCTCTGCAGCGCAGTTAAATTTTCCAGACCCAGTGCACAGGGAATTGTACAAAGTTCCTGAAACTTCTTTAGCTGTTTCTTTAATGCAGGCAGCCGCCAGGAAGGAGCCTTTGGAGTCAAAATGATACATTGGTTTTGCCCCCAGCTCAGCAGTTGCGGCGTATATCCATCGCGGATATAATACGGCGTATCATCCGCATAACGATATTCTGCCTCTGTAATATCCGAACCGAATACCAATTTAAGAAAAGATAACATATTCAGAAAACCTCCTTTGAATCCTTCCATTATTTCATCATTAGTTTTATTATACCGTTGCAAGCGAAACACGTCAAGCAACTATGAAACATCCAAAAACAGAACATCGGTGTTCCATTAAAAATAGTATTTCCATAAATGTATAACAATATCAGCATACCTCTATTTTCACGACAATTCAGTTCCATCTCCACCTCCGGCAAACATGATAGAAAAGCAGGGAGATAAGACATCCATCCCCCTGCAGATATTTTCATCCAAGCAATCCCTTACACTTGTACATTATATGTAGCTTTCGAAAAAAAGCAGCCACCCAAATATTTATTCAGCGCCTTTTCCAATCCTCACCAGCTCAATTCCTTCCTCCTTTCCAAGGTTACGCCCATACAGCTTTTGCGCCCCATTGTTCCAATGTTCATGGACGCCTAGATTCTGCACTGCCTTCCCGTTCCCGTCCTTGTAGGAAATGCCTGACGGCGCATGGTTTACAAGCTCCGCCTCGTGCAGATAGTTCTCCGCATTGGAATTGTCCTTTAACATGCCGTTATTTTCCGTCACCGCAGGCTCGTTCATCAGGAAATCCGCACCCACGGAATCAATCGCTACCGGGTCCTGCGACACAAACACACTTGATGTGTAATTCCCGAGAAATGGTTCCTGCCGCCATCTGGCATTCTCCCCGTCTATAGATGCACCCTCCGACGGCGCGCAGACAAGCGCATCCAGCATGTAAAGCACCGTCTTCCCGCCAAGCTCATCCTTCGCCATCAAATCCGTCACCGGGCTGTAGATTCCCATCTCATTTCTCGTAAGCCATCCGTGCAGGTTTGCACCCTCCGGCGGGCGCATGGCATTGCCGTTGATAAAAGAGCCGAAATGATTCTTTCCGCAGAGCGTGATACCGTAACTATGCCCCTTTAAGTTGGCAAGGTTTATCATATATTCTGCCTCCGTCACACAGGTCGGGAGGAAATTTTCTGCCCCGCCGAATTTCTCCGACCAGTCAATCCGGGCATTCCCGTCAGCCTGCCCGTTCCTCCTGTCCACGAACCGGACGCCTTTCAGCCTGCCCGCCGTACACATCTCTGCCATATAATCAGGAAACAGGCGGGATACGTCATAAACCGTTATGTCCGAAGGCAAAACGCCGCCCTCCTCAACAAGAGACACCAGCAGCGCCTTTAACAGGACTGGATTCGTATAACTCATTTTCGTCTCCCCCGAGGTGTCGTCGTCAAATACGCCGGAACCATTGATATTCGCTTTAACGGCAATCTTTTCCCCGGCTTTATATCCGGCTCCTTCTTTTCCCCGCCTCTCATTGTGAGAGCGAAAAAGCACATCCCAGCCTTCCCCCGCATACTCACTGCCCCCAAGGGATGCAATGCTGTCATTCACCATGCCCTGTATCAGCTTTTCATCAAAATTCTCTGTCCTCCACCAGTAGCCCTTTCCGTTCCATGCGATGGAATCCGGCTCATACGCCCACACCACGCGCCCCGGCAATGCGCCGACGCCCTTCCCGTAAGGCTCATGCCAGGGGTATACGCCGTCATAAGGCATATCTTTGTCCTCTTCATTCTGGAAAGACTTCGCGTCCTCATCCCCGGCAGGCATCTCCTCAGAACCTGAAATCTCCTTCTTGCCCGCATCTTCCTTCGCGCTGCACGCTGAAATCATAAAAAACATCGCCGGCAGGCAGATGCTCCACAGCCATCTTTTCATTGGCAATTCTCCTTTCATTCTTTTCATTCACCATTTCCCTTACAATTTCCCTTGCCCTTTTCCCTCTATAAAGATACAATCATCTTAAAAGGATGCAGCCTGCATCTGTCAAAGGCTATCCGTCCAAAGAGAGGAGGTTTTCTATGGAAATCCGTGTACTGCGCTATTTTTTAACAATCGCAAGGGAGGAGACCATCACCGGCGCCGCAAACCTTCTGCATATGACGCAGCCAACTCTGTCAAGGCAGATCAAAGAACTTGAAAAAGAGCTTGGCCAGCAGCTCCTTGTGAGAGGGAGCCACCGGGTCAGGCTGACCCCCGAGGGGATGTTGCTGCGTAAGCGCGCCGAGGAAATCATCTCCATGGTAGATAAGACCGAGGCGGAATTTACTTCCCTGGAAGACACCGTAAGCGGCGACATCTACATCGGCGGCGGCGAGACCCGGGCGATAAAGCTGGTGGCGGAGGTCATGCGGGACATACAGAAAACTTATCCCTGCATCCACTACCACCTGTACAGCGGCAACTCCGAAGACGTAACAGAACGGCTGGACAAAGGACTTTTAGACTTTGGCATCCTGATCCAGCCGGCAGACATTTCCAAATATGATTATATCGGCATCCCCGCAAAGGATGTGTGGGGCGTCATCATGCGGAAAGACAGCCCTCTTGCTGAAAAACCCTTTATTACAAAAGAGGATCTGCAGCACCTCCCCCTCATCTGCTCCAGACAGGCGATGCAGCACGGGAGGACAGGGGCATTTGCAGAATGGTTTGGGGAAGATTTAGACAAGGCAGATGTAGTGACTACATTCAACCTTGTCTACAATGCGTCAATCATGGTCGATGCCGGAATCGGATATGCCATCGCCATTGATAATCTAATCGATACCGCCGAGGCAAGCAGCCTTTGTTTCCGCCCTCTTAAGCCGCGCCTTGAGTCTGGGCTTGAGATTGTCTGGAAAAAGCATCAGATATTTTCTCCTGCCGCCGCCCTGTTTCTGGAACGGCTGCAGGAAACTTTCGGCAAGGCATCTATTTGAGATTCTCCCGGAAAAACTCCGCCATCTTCTCAAACGGTATGATATCCGTCCGGTCATAAAGATCCGTGTGGACCGCCCCCGGGATGAGCAGCAGATCCTTGTTATCTCCCTTAAGATTCTTGTAGGCATCCCTGCTGAAATAGCAGGAGTGCGCCTTCTCACCGTGGATTAGGAGCACCGCGCTGCGGATTTCACTGCTGTACTGAAGAATCGGCATATTTAAAAATGAGAGCGATGAGGTCACATTCCATCCGCCGTTGGAATTCAGGGAACGGCTGTGATACCCGCGGGAGGTCTTATAATAGTCAAAGTAATCCTTTACGAAAAACGGTGCATCCTCCGGCAATTCATCCGCCACGCCGCCGGCCAGCTTATACTCCCCGTTCCGGTAATCCTCGGTTCTCTGGGCGTTCATGGCTCTTCGCTTTTCATAGCGGGCATCCTCGCTGTCCTCCGCATCGAAATATCCCTTCGCCGTGACACGGGTCATATCGTACATGGTAGAAGATACAGTTGCCTTAATCCTTGTGTCAATCGCCGCCGCATTGAGCGCCATGCCGCCCCATCCGCAGATTCCGATTATGCCAATCCGCTCCGGGTCAACATTAGCCTGGACAGACAGGAAATCAACCGCCGCCTGATAGTCCTCCGTGTTGATGTCCGGCGATGCCACATACCTTGGGCTCCCGCCGCTCTCCCCCGTAAAGGACGGATCAAATGCCATCGTGAGGAACCCAAGCTCTGCCATTGTCTGGGCGTAAAGTCCTGCCGCCTGCTCCTTTACCGCACCGAACGGTCCGCAGACCGCAATCGCCGGGAACTTCCCTCCCCCGTCTTTCCCCTCCCCATCCGCAGGCTCATATAAATCCGCCGCCAGCGTGATTCCGTATCGGTTGCGGAACGTAACCTTCCTGTGGTCTACCTTCCCGCTTTTTGCAAATGTCTTATCCCATTCCTGTGTCAGATTCAGCTTTTCTTCCATCTTAACCCTCCTGAACATCCTATAATTCATTAATATAAACTATATTCGTATTTGTTGGGTTCATTATAACCGCTGAACATTGGTATGTCTAATGCTTATATTTTATATCATGATATTCGCATCAGGCATATCACAAAAAACAGACCTAACTGACCCGGGTCAATGCCTGTTGCTCCTCCTTCCAGAAATGTATCCTTACAACTACATCGGTTTCAGATTTTTATTCAGCCTGTCCACCATCCAGGCAACCCGCCTTTCCCGCCCGGCGTCCGTCTTCGCGTCAAAATACGCCCGGGTGTAGGTCTTTTTTACTGACAGAGACATTGCCTGGAAATTTGTGAAAGCCGGTTCATGGCCTTTTAGTATCTCTGACACACAGGCAATCTGCTCCTCTGTGATTCCCGCAGGTTTCGCCGCATCCCACTGCCCGTTTTCTTTGGCCTCCTCTATCTTCCTTCTCCCGAAATCTGTCATAATCCCTCGTTCTTCCAGGCTTTTTACCAGTTCCTTATTCTTCTGCGACCACTTGCTTTTCTCCCTGCGCTTAGAAAAATATTTCTTATAAGACTTATCATCAATGCTCTTCATCTGCCCGTCAATCCACCCAAAGCAGAGAGCCTCCTCAAGAGCCTCCCCCGCTTTTACTGTTTTCGGCCCGCCCGCTTTGCCAAATAAAAGCCAGACGCCGTCATCTGACAGGCAATTTACTTCAAGCCATTTTCTGAATTCCTCTCTGTCAGCAAATTCCATAATATCATCCATAACGCACTCCTCCCATCCTTCCGGTGTATCTCACACCAATGTCTGCACAGTATATCCTGCGCTAATACCTACGTAATGCATCTTGCACTAATACCTACGCAGCGTATCCTGCGAATCATCCGTAGTCTTCACGATTTCCTTGATCACCACATAGTAGCCGTTGTCCCCATTTGTCTTCACAAGCACTCTGTCTCCGGCTTTATGCCCCCGTATTGCTTTTCCCATAGGAGACTCTATGCTGATAAGCCCTTGCATGGAATTTCCCCGGACGCTTGTCACCAAACGATAAGTCTCTGTCTCATCATCCTCCTCAAAATACACCGTCACCGTATTATTAATGCCGACCTCGTCATCTTTCGAATCGTCAGACACAATCCGCGCATGTTTCAGCATTTTTTCCAGATAGCGGATGCGGCTCTCATTGCGGTTCTTGTCCTGCTTTGCCGCCTTGTACTCAAAATTCTCGCTTAAGTCGCCCTGCGCCCTTGCCTCCTTCACAGCCTCAAGCTCCCGCTTTCGGACTACAAGCTTGCGGTACTCAATCTCTTCTTTTATCTTCTCCACATCGCTTTTAGTAAGCTGCTCTCCCATGATCGCCCTATACCTCCCCTTGCAAATAAATTCATGCCTATATATTAACACAAATATACCTGCCGAAAAAGCAAAGAATTGATTTATTGAAATTCCCGGGTTTCAGAGCTATAATAAAACAGAAAATCGTGATTTTATATCTGTCATTTTAAAGGAGAAATCTATGCAGCCCCATTTACCCACATTAAAAGAAGTCTGCCTCCACGGTACAAAGTCCTTTCCCTGCGCCTTCTATCAGACACGCCGCGCCGGAAAGGGAACCCTCGTCAAACACCACTGGCATGACGAAGTCGAGATTCTTTACTTTTCAGGCGGCGATTTCCGTCTGGAAATTAACATGGAACACTTTTTTATCCACTCAGAAGCATTATATTTTATCAACCCCGGGGAGCTGCACAGCATTTCCACAGAAAATGCAAAAAGTTCCGGGGAGGATGCTATCGTCTTTTCCCCAGGCATCCTCAATTTTGATTCCTATGATGCCGCCCAGACGCAGCTTATCCAGCCCATACAAAATGGAATGCTTTTGTTTCCCCGCAGCCTTATGCCGGGACACGAAGCATTTATTCCGGTTCGGGACGCATTTTTAGAAACCGTGCACTCCTTCGGATTCCCGTCAGGCGAAGCACTTCCGCCAATAAACGGCGCGGTTACAGACAACTTGACAAGTCAGCTATTTATCAAATCTTCTCTTCTGCGCATCCTGGCACTTCTTTCGGGCAGCAGGCTTTTTACGCCCACGGAAAAAAACTATGATAAACGTGTAGAAGAACTCAAGACTATCCTTACATACATCAAAGAAAATTATAAAGAAAAAATATACATCCACGATCTGGCGGAACAAGTAAATATGAATGCCCAGTATTTCTGCCGTTTCTTTAAAAAATCTATTGGACGCTCTCCCATGGAATATATCAATGATTACCGCCTTAAACAGTCCATAAAGCTCCTTGAAGAAACAGACCTTGCTGTCACAGAGGTATGTCTGGAATGCGGGTATAATAATTTAGGAAATTTTATGCGGGCATTTAAAAACTATACCGGCACTACTCCGCTGAAATATCGCAGACAATCCCAATACAATAAAGTCAATATTTCGTAATTTTTAATCAGAGAAATATAAGACATCAAAGCCTCCGGCCGCTATAATGATAGATAAGATAAGATTCGGAGGTACAATTATGGCAAATAATATAACAAAAAAATGGTGGCACGACAAAGTAGCATATCAGATCTATCCCAAAAGCTTTTATGATTCCAATGGAGACGGCATCGGCGATCTGCCCGGTATCATAGACAAGCTGGATTATCTGAAAGACCTGGGAATAGACATTATTTGGCTCTCTCCCTGCTACTGCTCCCCCTTGGCCGATGAGGGCTATGATATCTCAGACTATTACAACATCGATCCGCGCTTCGGCACAATGGCAGACATGGATCAATTAATCGACGAAGCAAAAAAGCGGGATATGTACATCCTGATGGATCTGGTAGTCAACCACTGCTCCGACGAGCATGAATGGTTTAAAAAAGCCTGTGAAGACCCGGAAGGGAAATACGGCAGCTTCTTCTACCTGAGAAACAAAACGGACGGGGAACTTCCCACCAACTGGCGCTCTTATTTCGGAGGTCCGGTCTGGGATGACCTGCCCGGAACTGACAAACAATATCTGCATGTGTTCCACAAAAAGCAGCCGGATCTCAACTGGGAAAATCCTGAGCTTCGCGAAGAAGTCTATAAGAATATTAACTGGTGGCTGGATAAAGGTTTGGCGGGCTTTCGCATTGACGCTATTATCAATATCAAGAAAGCGCTTCCGCTTCGCAGTTATGAACCCGACAGGGATGACGGACTGTGCAACATCCATAAGATGCTCAAAGATGCCAAAGGAATCGGAGAATTCTTAGGCGAGATGCGCGACCATACATTTAAAAAATACGATGCATTCTCCGTCGGGGAGGTCTTTAATGAAAAACCGGAAGAAATCCCTGATTTTATCGGAGAGAATGGCTACTTTTCCAGTATGTTCGACTTTAATGAGACTGTGTTCGGCTCCAGCGAAAAGGGTTGGTACGATGCCAAACCCATCACACCAGATGATTATAAAAGATGCTGCTTTGAGTCCCAGGCTAAGATCGGCGATATCGGTTTCCTCTCCAATATCATTGAGAATCATGATGAGCCGCGAGGCGTCAGCCGTTACATCCCGGAAGGGGAATGTTCCCCCCAGAGCAAAAAGCTTCTGGCAGCGCTGAATTTTATGCTGCGGGGGCTGCCCTTTATCTATCAGGGGCAGGAACTTGGGATGGAAAATGTTCCGTTTTCTTCTATTGATGAAATCGATGACATCAGCACGCTGGACGAATATCAGGTTGCATTAAAAGCAGGACTTTCACCGGATGATGCCCTGAATGCAGTAGCAAAGTACAGTCGGGATAATGCCAGAACTCCGATGCAGTGGTCAGATGGTGCAAATGCCGGATTTACCACTGGAACTCCATGGCTTAAGGTAAATCCTAACTTTGTTTCAATCAATGCCGCCGCGCAGAAAGACGACCCGAATTCCGTAAAAAACTTTTACAAAAAGCTGATTGCCTTAAGAAAAAATCCCGAATATAAGGAAACCGTCGTATATGGCTCCCTTGAACCAATCTGGGAAGACGTACACAATCTGATGGCGTACTACCGCAAAGGAGCCAAAACCCTTCTTGTTATCGGGAACTATCAGATGGACATCCAAACAGTTACTCTCCCATCCTCATATAAGCGTGTACTTGTAAATAATTACGCTGACATTGCAGAGAACGGGCAGACAATTTCTTTGAATGCATATCAGGTGCTCATTTTGGAAATGTAATTTCCGGCGGCACTTTTCCCGGCTGCAGCTTCACAATATATTAACAGAAAGGAAACAAACGAAAATGAAAAAAACATGGTGGAAAGAGGCGGTGATCTACCAGATCTACCCCCGCAGTTTTATGGACAGCAATGGAGACGGCATCGGTGATCTAAAGGGGATCACAGGCAAACTGGATTATCTTAAATATCTGGGAATCGATGTAATATGGCTTTCCCCGGTATACAAGTCGCCCAACGACGACAACGGATACGACATCAGCGATTATCAGGCGATCATGGATGAATTCGGGACTATGGAGGATTTTGACGAGTTGCTGAATGAAGCACACAAACGAGGGATCCGTATCGTTATGGACCTTGTCGTCAACCACACTTCTGATGAGCACAAATGGTTTATGGAAAGCCGCAGTTCAAAAGACAACTCTTATCGAAATTACTATATATGGCGTGAGGGAAAAGATAGCAAGACTCCGCCCAACAACTGGGGTTCCTGTTTTGGAGGCTCTGCATGGCAGTACGATGGACACACAGACATGTATTATCTTCATCTGTTTTCTAAAAAGCAGCCGGATCTTAACTGGAACAACCCGAAAGTCCGCAAAAGCGTTTTTGACATGATGACCTGGTGGTGTGATAAAGGCATTGACGGATTCCGTATGGACGTCATCAGTATGATTTCCAAGACAGACGATATGCCTGATGGAAAAGTGACAGATTTTTACGGAGATTTTGCTCCTTACACTGTAAACGGACCAAATGTCCACAGGTTTCTCCGAGAAATGAATGAAAAAGTATTGTCAAAATACGATATTATGACTGTCGGCGAGACACCCGGTGTTACTACTGAGCTTGCAAAACAATATGCAGGCGAAGATACCAAAGAGCTTAATATGGTATTCCAGTTTGAACTTGTGGATACTCCGGGAAAATACGGCAAATGGACCGACGAGAAACTCCCTCTCACAGATCTGAAAAAGATCATGACCCGCTGGCAGACAGAATTATACGGCGAAGCCTGGAACAGTCTGTTCTGGGATAATCATGACCAGCCGCGAGCTATCTCAAGGTTCGGAGACGACAGTCCTAAATACCGTGAAATCTCGGCAAAGATGCTGGCAACCTGTCTGCATATGATGCAGGGAACGCCTTATATCTATCAGGGCGAAGAACTTGGCATGACAAACTTCCCCTTTAAGAGCCCCGAAGATTTCCGCGACATCGAGAGCATCAATGCCTACAATGAATGGTGCAAAAGCGGCAATGTTTCCCACGAATCTTTCTGGCCCTGCCTTCTTTTTAAGAGCCGGGATAATGCCAGAACGCCAATGCAATGGGACGATACCCCGCAAGGCGGATTCACCACCGGAACACCGTGGATTGCTGTAAATCCAAACTATAAGGAAATCAATGCAAAAGAAGAAGCATCAAACCTTGATTCCGTATTCCACTATTACAAAAAGCTGATTGTCTTAAGAAAACAGAATCCAGTCATTGTATACGGTAAGTATGAGCTGCTCTTAGCCGACAGCAATGAACTCTATGTATACACCCGTACTCTGGAGACCGAAAAATTACTCGTTGTATGCAACTTCTCCGCCCGGGAAATAAGCTTTGATGTCCCCGATGAATTTATCGGAAGCCCTTGTCTGATCGCCAATATTGAAAACGATTACACCAAGAGCAGCATTATATTAAAGCCTTATGAAGCATTTGTACTGCTCAGCAAATAAACATTGATTATATTTTGATTATTCGTGATAATTTTTGAAAAACACTTGCATGTTGTCAATATTTGATATATAATCTGCTGGAATTTATAAACATAACACATACAGGCAGTGGGAATCAGGTGAAATTCCTGAGCGATGAGGTCACTGTGTGGGCTATGCCTAAAGCCAGATTACCTGTCCGTATGCAGAATGGGGCTTCCATACCAAAGCGAAACATTCTACTAATATCCTCTGTCAGCAAAGATTTACATGAGCTTATAACATGTATATCTTCGTTTGTCATTGTGTATGTGTAAGATGAAGTTCGCCTCAAAAGGAGGCGGACTTTTTTGTTCCCTTGAAACCAAACAACAAAAGAAAGGAATTCAAAAATGGAAAACAAATCAAAGAAATCGTCCGGCATCAAAACATTAATTCTAGTCGCAATACTGGCAATTGCCGCCCTGGCAATGTTTGGGATCTACAAAACATTTATGCCTAAAGGCCAGACCGGAGCAAAAGAAATAACAGTGTCCGTCGTACATGCCGACAAAACAGAAAAAGATTTTACTTATCAGACGGATGAGACTTATCTGGGCGCTGTTCTTGAAAAAGAAGGACTTATAGAAGGTACTGAAGGAGAATATGGATTATTCATCACTTCTGTAGACGGAGAAACTGCCGATGATTCAAAAGAACAATGGTGGTGCATCACAAAGGGAGGAGAACAGGTCAATACCTCCGCAGATCAAACTCCGATTGCGGACGGTGAACAATTTGAACTAACTTTAAAAGAAGGTTATTAAAATGAGCAAAACTAGTACAAAAGAACTGGTATATATGGCTCTCTTAAGCGCACTTCTGCTTATTGGGCAGGTAGGCATGTCCTACCTGCCCAATATAGAAGTGGTGTCTCTTTTCGTGTATATTTATACTCAAATTTACCGAAAGAAAGTATTTTTTATAATCTATGTCTTTGTAATCTTAGAGGGATGCATATACGGATTCGGGATTTGGTGGTTTGGTTATCTGTATATCTGGAGTGTATTGGCAATTATTGTTTTGATTATGGGAAAAAGCCAGACATCAATACCTATAACATGCATTATTCTCGGCGCATACGGTCTGTGCTTTGGATTCCTGTACTCACTGCCATACTTCCTGGCCGGCGGATGGGCTGCCGGATTCGCCTACTGGGTATCCGGGATTCCTTTTGATCTGCTTCACTGCGCCGGCAATATCATCGTAGCACTGGTGCTTTATCGTCCGATGCGAATACTGATCGGACATCTTAAGAATGATGGTGAAACACTTTGAAAACTGTGTCGCCTATACTGGAACCCATAACAACGAGACGCTCACCGGCTGGTTTGACTCTATTCATCCCTATGCAGGATTACTCAACTAAAAACATCATCGCTGCAGCTTATGCAAAACGCCTGATAGCTGCAACGACGGCGTTTTTATACATTCGTTATTATCTCGATATGATGCACATGTTTACTGCGTTAACTATCACAGTCACAATCACAGTCACAATCAATAATAGCCTCATCTGCTTCTGCTCTCGCCCCAAAGATAATCGGAACCTCAATACGAAGTTTTTGACTTACTGTAAATTTACAGATGTTTCCAGAGCTGCTGATGCATGAACCGCATCCGGATGTAATAAGAGCTTTTCCCAAACATTTTGTTGTAGCATTTCCCACTTCTCCGAAGGCTTTGATCCTCACCGGTACGCAGACATTTACATCCTGATATCCCATTGTCGGGCATCCGACCTGTTCAGTCTTACATTCTGTTTCTGGTTCAAAGAAATTTTCCATAAAAACGTCTCCCTGCTTATTTTTTCTAATATCTTATATCATCATTATATTCATCAATACCTTTCATTGTTTCTGTATTTTTCAAAAAAGATATCAGCCGAGCAGAACTCAACAATACAGGTTGGATATAGAAGATTTTAAAGAGTTTTCGGATACGCTTTGAAAATATAAAAACACCTCAAAGCTAATAAACATTAGGCTTTGAGGTATCTCTCTCAAAAATCGGAGTGACAGGATTTGAACCTGCGGCCTCTACGTCCCGAACGTAGCGCTCTACCAAGC
>CAJUMF010000011.1 GCA_910586965.1 uncultured Dorea sp.
CACCTCATAATAGAGGTGACAGATATGCTAAAAATCAATGATACAGTGCACTAGTTCTGCAATTTAGGTTTTCTTCCCATCTTCTTAAGCTGTTCTTAAGATTTTTTTGTTTTCTTTTATAGATTCAACATACTTTAGACACATTTAACTTTTATACTTAATACCAGATAGTTGATAAATGACTTATCACTATCTCCCCCTCATAAAAGTATGCACGATGAATTGTGCAGCACTTTACTCTCATTCCTTTAGATAACTATAACAACAACGAGAACCCGCAAGCCATAAGGCAAGCGGGTTTTCGCTGTTCCAAATATACTTTATCAGAGTAACCAGGACGGGGCTATCGGGAATAGATACTACCGTTATTTTAGTCCCGATAGAACAAATCCCTTGTATATACTTTCTCTTTTACATCATCAAGCACTTTATCATATCTGTTAGCAATAATACAATCTGCCCGTCTTTTAAAAATATCCAGATCATTAACTATCTGATCCCCATAAAAAAAAGCATGATTTTTTATAGAAGGTTCATAAATAATAACTGTAAGCCCCTTCGCCTTTATTCTTTTTATTACGCCCTGGATTGAACTATGGCGGTAATTATCACTATTGCTCTTCATCGTAAGCCGGTATACACCGACAACCGTAGATCCGTTTTGAACTTTCTTAACCACTTGGTCAGCAATAAAATCTTTCCTTGTCCGATTCGCTTCCACAATCGCTTCAATAAGGTTTTCCGGAACATCTTTATAATTGGCCAATAATTGCTTTGTATCTTTTGGCAGACAGTATCCTCCGTAACCAAAGGATGGATTATTATAAAATCCGCCAATACGCGGATCCAGTCCGACTCCTTCTATGATCTCTTGTGTATTCAGGCCCTTCATCTCAGCATATGTATCAAGCTCATTAAAATAACCCACCCGCAAGGCCAGATAGGTATTGGCAAACAATTTTACTGCCTCTGCTTCCGTTGAACCCATAAATAATGTCGGAATATTCCTTTTTACCGCTCCTTCCTGCAGTAATGCGGCAAACTCCTGCGCGGCCTTAAGCATCTTTTCATTGCCGGCAGGATATCCCACAATAATCCGTGATGGATACAGATTATCATATAAAGCCTTGGATTCACGTAAGAACTCCGGGCTGAACAGAATCCTTTCTGATTTATATTTATCCCGAAGCTTCCCCGTATATCCTACAGGCACCGTTGACTTTATTATTATGATTGCATCAGGGTTTACCTGCAAAGCGCTTTTCACAGTCATCTCTACCGTAGATGTATCAAAAAAATCCCTCTCGTCATCATAGTCCGTCGGCGTCGCAACTATGATATAATCCGCGTCTTTATAAGCCTGCTCCTCATCTAAAGTTGCCATAAGATTTAAACTTTTGCTCGCAAAATACTCTTTGATATCCGGATCTTCTATCGGCGAACAGCGTTCATTTATCATATCCACTTTTTCCCCAATGACATCGAACGCTTTCACCTCATTTTTTTGCGCCAGCAGAACTGCCAATGATAATCCTACATATCCAATTCCCGCAACAGCTATTTTCATAAACTCCTCCGCATAAGTATTTGCTCCAATCGGAAATCAATTACCTCTATTTTCTGAAATCCCGCTTTTTTAGCATTATCTATCATAACATCCTGATAATCCCATCTGGCAGTTATCAAAACCAGTATCGCATCATTACTTGTATACTCTCTGATTCCTTTTATCTTTACTCCTTCTATTTCCGTGGGATGCGTGTTGTTTTCTGATGTTGCAAACCCAATAACTTTTCCACCCATACCCTTTTGTTTCAGATAATTCCATACAATTCTTCCTATCTTACCAGCTCCATATAATATAATTTTTTTATTTCCACGTACTAAACTTTCAAATCCCAATTCATAAATGGACGCACTCATCGTATAACGTCCTGCCATTCCCACACCGAGACTATTCATCAATAGTCTATCTACTACCGGCAAATTTTCTGTTTTTATTTTTTGTGCATCATCAAGTGCAAAATCCGTATATTTTATATTATACATGATAAATTCCATATATTTCGAAACGGCAGCTTCCATCCGTGCCGCAAGTTTATGGGTCATCAAGTATCTCATGATTTCTTTATAACAGATAATCCGCCCTATCAAGCTGAAATAAGAAGGTTCTGAAGTCATAATAGAATGCTCCCGAACACGATACCGCAAACATTCCCACTTCCTATGCGTGATTTTTGTTGCACTTATGTAACATTGAAACGAAAAAAGGCAATCCTCATGGAGAATTCCCGGCATAAAACGAATTTTATTCTCATTTAACCACGAACTTCTAATAAATAAAATCCACGCTGCATCGCAAAAGTCATCATTTTCTATTAACTCGCAAAATAATTCGTCCCCTGTCCATATTCCTGAATATTCTTTTTGTCTACGGTAATAGTTGTCCTTATATTCTCTTTTTTTAAGTTCCTCTGTCTCATAAAAGCATTCTGCATCAAAAGTCAAAATTTCAACATCTTCACCTTGTGCTGTTTCGTATAATTCTTTCAAAACAAATTCTGCAAGACAATCATCACTGTCCAAAAACAAAAGATACTCTCCCTTTGCATATTCAATTCCGATGTTTCTAGCAGAAGAAAGACCTTTATTTTCCTGACTGACCACTTTGATTCTATCATCTTTTCGCGCATATGTTTTTAAAATCTCGCCCGAACTATCTGTAGAGCCATCATTCACGCAAATTATCTCCATATCCTGTATATCCTGAGAAATGACGCTGTCCAAACATTCTGCCAAATATTTTTCCACATTATATACAGGAATTATCACAGATACAGCAATCTTGTCCATATGTCTCCATCCTCCGTTATTCCAAAGTTACAACGTTCCGAAATTCTAAAGCGTTTAAGTTTTTAATTATCTCCTTTTTATACCGTTCTGTTACCGCCACAATAACAACTGCACTTTCCGCATATTTTTTTAAATCACAAATACACTTTACTTCCAACCCATGCTTATATTTTTTTTCCGGCACTCTCCCGGACACTGCATAAACAATAAACCGAAAGGAACTAATATCATCTTTTATCCATTCCCACACTTCACTGCCACAGGCTCCGGCACCATAGATGATCAACTCTTCTGAATACCTTTTTATTATTGTCCGGAGCTTCATTGGTTTCTTAAATAATTCTTCCAAATAAAAATCCATGTCATATAATATTAGTCGAAGTTTTTCCTTTTCATCCTCGTAAAACTCCGACAAGTCCAATTCTCCTTTGTTTTTTGATTCCAAAAAATCCTCTCTGATTCTACTTAAGAAATTCTTCCGAAAAGATTCCTTAATGCGCTTAACAGTAAACAAACAACTTTGAAAACGGAACATCTGATAAATAGGAAGATATTGCATAAACTGTTCCTTGCTGTCCATCATTTTTCTATAGATAAATTGATACTCATCACACACGCAAAAAACTTTTTCTTTGCTCGCAATAGAGGATGCTTCATTGTCTTGACGATAACGGTAGAAACTTTTATCAGACAAATATCCCCTCTGTGCTTTCATCAAAACTTGAAAAAAGAATCCCAAATCCTGGTAAGACGCTCCTGGTGTTTCATTGTGGACAATACGATTCTCCCACAAAAATTTTTTACGGTAAATGCCAGTGGGATTTGCAATATACCCTCTAAACATTGGTTTTATATCCTCCGCCAATAAGCATCTTCCATACAAATCCTTTTGCTCTGTCAAATGTACATTTTCAAATATTCTTTCTGTGCCATCTTTCCAAAAAAAATCATAATCCGATTTTACAAAATCATATCCGTTACTATCTGCTATTCTGTATAATGTATTAAGCATTTCCGATTCTATATAATCATCTGATTCAACTATTGCTATATATTTCCCTTTTGCCATACGGATTCCCAAATTCATCGTACTGCCATATCCAGAATTTTTTTTGTGTACCACTTTAATCCGAGTATCGTGAGATGCAAGCCTATCTAATATTTGCGCACTCTCATCCACAGAACCATCATCCAAACATAATATCTCTATTTCCTGCAATGTCTGATTACATATACTGTTCACACATTCTTCCACATATTTTTCTGTATTATAAACCGGAATCAGGACTGACACTAATACGTCCATCCATCGCCCCTCCTTTAACCGTTCTCTTCTTAAATTATTTAATCCCTCTTAACTCAAAAAGTAAGTCATCTGCCATTTGCCACCATAAATCTTCACCTTCCAAAGTAACATCTTTTACTATATTTACATCATAGCAAGTTTTATCTGTTCTCCGTCTGGTTTCCCTTCCCTTTTCCCGCACTATATATGTAATTGGTTCTTCTTTTGATAACATATCATCATCAAATAATATATTTTTTATCGCCTGGTTTATATCCGGATCATCTGAGTAGAAAAAACGTTTTCCATCCACATTGGGCCATTCTTTCCAAAAGCGCTCTATAACATCAAACAAATAGTTCCTGACCTCCTTATAACTTTTTAAATCCATTTTCCCGGACTTATATGCAATTTGAGCTTTTCTCAAAGCAAATCTCAGCTGACTATAATACATTTTTTGGAGCGCCTTCTCATATTTCTCCACTAAACCAAATCGTTCAAAATTATCTCTCATGTTTATCAAGGCTGTTCCAAAAGATTTCAATGCCTCCACTGACGATATTGTATTTCCTTCTCTTGTCCTCAAGTAATAATACAAAGGTTCTCCAACACGGCATATCTTTTCCGACAGAGCTATTAAAGGCGGAACTATTGGAATATCATTAATTGCTATTGTTGGTTGCCAAATTCCCCACTTTTTAAAAATTTCTCTTCGAAAAATCTTTCCGCATAAAAATGTTCTCCCTTTATTTATAAAATCCGGATTATCTTCTGTATTCTGTACTATCCGATCAGGCATACGAATTTTTGATACATGCAGTTCCCTCTTTCCGCCAATATCATCCACATAGTACAAATCACAGATTACTATATCTGATTTTTCTGCATATTCCATCATTATTTTTGCATAATCTCTCTCCCACCAGTCGTCAGAATCAAGGAAAGTGATATACTCTCCTTGAGCCATTCTAAGACCCAAGTTTCGGGCCGTCCCAGAACCTCCGTTCTCTTTTTCAACATACCGAATTCTATGATCTATGATTTCATACTCTTTGCAAATATTTCCCGAACCATCTGTAGACCCATCATTTATTAAAAATATCTCCATATCCTGATATGACTGCCCAAGAACTGACTCAATACACTTTTTCAAATATTTTTCTACATTATAAACAGGTATCACCACTGTTAACATAAATAATCGATTCCTTTCCACAGGACGGTCATTTGGAGATATCTACAATGATGTCTACAATGATGTCTCTGAACGTAATCACATTTTTTATATTTCTTTCCTGATACATTCTCAAAACAGACGCACAATCCAGCAAGGAAATAATCAGGCAATCACATTGCGGTATATCATCTTCCGGTTTGATAATCCGAACTTGCTTATATGACAGAACTTGCCTATCGATACAGCATACAATATCTATCCCGCATTCCTTCAATATATTTAAAAGGATTTTCCCATACTCTCCTACTCCATATACCGCTACTTTTTTAATTTTTCTGTCAAAAAAATATTGTCTGAATCCATATGCACTTTGCTGAATTCGTATGATATTTTTCATCAAACCATAGCTTTTCTTTAAATTAGACACCTCTTCACAGGGTACATCAATCGGAATCTTCTCGGCATTCTTACACAAACCGTATATATCATTCAATATTTTGAATTCATCTGCACCTTTATATCTATCATTTATTTCACGTATTTCCAACAGAAGACGCATAACGTTGTCGGACAAATTATATAATATATCTTCGTAATATTCGTTTTCAATTCGCCCAATAATCTTTTTATATAGAATTCTTAAATCGTTATCCACAGCCATCTGCAGATTATCCTTTATACCCATTAATACATATTCTATTTTTCTTGCATTTCTCTCTTTGTTTTGGTGCCCAAATCTATAACAGTATAACGTAACAGGCAGAACCCAAAAACATCTTGCTTTAAGCAAAGCCTTCAGGAAAAAAGGTGGATCCTGATACCGAAGATAATGAGGAAAGTCAATTTGATTTTCTAATAAAAACAACCTGTTAAATATAAAACACTGATAATGGAAATCCTCCTGAAATTCTTTAAAATCAACAAGCTTTCCTTGTATCTCTTTTATATCAATATCAGGAAACAATGAATAATCCTGTATTCCATTCTCATCTATAACTTTTAAAAAGCTCCCGCAAATATTTACATGATTTTTTTCACATGCATTTACCATGTACTGCAATGCATTTTTATCATAATAGAAATCATCCACATCAAGAAATGAAATATAAGAACCCTTGGCCTTAGAAATTCCGTAATTTCTCGCCGCTCCTGAACCAGCATGACTTTGTTTCAAGATACGTATACGTCCGTCCTTTTTCTGCAATCCATAAAGAACCTGCAACGTAGTATCTATAGAACCATCGTCAATGCAGATTATCTCTAGCTCTTTCATTGTTTGATTTTCAACACTTTCAATACATTTCTGTATATAGACTTCTGCATTATATATGGGGATAATTATTGATACTTTAATCATATATCTGCTCCTTGGGTATCCATTTGTTTACACATCAGGTTCTTTATTTCCCTTATTTCAATATTGGAAGACTCCCAAATAGAATTCTTCATAATTTCTAACAGCTCAGGTTTCAACTCCCCTGATTTACTATTAATCATACTGATATTTTCAAATTCTTTTTCCGTATAAGTTCCCCAATTATGAATTGCATAAAAAATAGCATTAGCATTTATTTTTTTCGCCCACTTTGCAAAATCTATCATTTCATAATAATTATCTTTTTGAACGACAAAAACAAGATTAATATTGTTAATTTTTCCCGCCTTTTTGTACTCCTTTAATAGTTCAATATTTTCACATACTTTTTCAAAACTCCCGCCTCGCCGAATTTTTTCATAGGTTTCCTTTGTCGTTGCATCTACAGATACACTAAAATTGATGACTTCATACAGATTTGTAAGCCTATCTAGCACATGCCTGTTTAAAAGATTCCCATTTGTGCCTATTGTTATTTGCTTTCGTTTTCCTCCATATATATCAAATATCAATTTTTTATATGTTGGGCTGAATAAAGCCTCTCCATCACCGGCAATTGATAGCCTTTCTGAATTTAGCAGCCACCTTGTTTCTACCAATCTATCTGCAATTGTATTAATCCTGTCTAATTCTTTACCAGATGCTATTCTCAGGCTCGTCCTACATGAAGTGCAACGAAGATTACAAGTATAATCAATATTTAATTGTACCCACTCAGGCATGTTTGAAGCAATAAGCACATTTTCTATTCGCAAATGTGCATCCTCTTTAAAACTTCCTTGCAAAAACGGACACATGTCCTTACAGCAAAAAGAATACGTCATATTAATTATAGACAAGCGGATTATCCTTGCCTTTACAGAATTCCATATTTCTTCCCCACTGTTTTGCAGTATATTCCCATAACTCGTTTTCATCCCTTCGCAACAGCACATTACATTCCCGTCATTATAAATAACTATCCGATTAAATGGATATTTACATATTGGATATGCACGTGGTACATCAAATACTGTTTTTTTAAGCATTTGAGACGGCAAATCTTGAGGTATTTCCTTGTATACTATAAAATCCTCCTTTTCCTTTAATCCTTTTTCCTTCAAAATCGGAATTATTTCATCATAATAAGCAGTCAAAATAACACAAAACAACTCAGACCAGTTTGTTATATTTTCTGGCAACACCACTCTTTTCCCATTAAAAGTATTTTTTTCTTCAGCTTTATTATCAATATAAAAATCCGGTGATATTCCCTGAATTTTAACATTCATCCTTGCTATACTGCCTGTTCCCCAAAATACAACCTTTCTCCCCCCCATCAATAAGGCCAGACTGTCCTCTTTATTATCTAAAAGATAAAATAAATCCTCAGCTATTATAAAATTTTCTTTATATTTCCAACCGTATTCACTTAATATTTTCTTTATTTTCTCTGTTTCCAAAACGCATATTATAATCATGTGGTCTTGTAAGCTGATTTCGCTAATTTGTTCTTTTGTATAAATAATACACTGGCCTTTATAATCGTTGGGTATGTTGTCACAGATATAGGCTACTGGCGACACATCTGCAAAAATATATTCAAAATCTTTTTGTATCTTTCCCATTCCCCAAATAATAACCTTCCTGTTTCCAAACATAGTATTCTCCCTCTTCCAAATTGTACTAATAATTAGATTAGTAATTTATGAACCAGTTTTAACGACGATTTTACAGTATCCTGCATATCATAATACTTATATTCTCCTAGTCTCCCGCCAAACCAGACCTTTTCTTCTTTTTCCGCATCCCTTTTATACAGATTATATTTTTGATTATTTTTTACATCATTAATAGGATAATAGGGCTCTGCTCCCACTTCCCATTTCAAAGGATATTCCCGGGAGATAACCGTCTTGTCTTGTGTTCCAAATTCAAAATGTTTATGTTCAATTATTCTCGTATAGGGTATCAATGCATCCGTATAATTAACAACTGCTACACCCTGATAATTTTTTTCTTTTAATATGTCTGTTTCAAATCGAAGACTTCTGTATTCTAATTCTCCATACTTGAACATATAAAAAGCATCTATAGCTCCGGTATAAATAACTTGGTTTGCTATTTTATCCCACTTGCTCTTATTTTCCAAATAGTTTACATTGCACTTAATTTTGCAGCCATTAAACATCTTCTCCATAATCGACGTATACCCGCCAATGGGTATACCCTGATATGGATCATTAAAATAATTATTGTCATATGTAAACCTTAACGGTATTCTCCGCATAATGGACGCCGGAAGTTCTGTACATCGCCTTCCCCATTGTTTCTCTGTATAGCCTTTTATCAGTTTCTCATAAATATCTTTTCCAACCAAACCAATGGCGTGCTCTTCTAAATTTCTTGCCGGCTTATATGCATTCTTACTCTGCCTTCTTATAATTTCCTCTGCTTCTTTCGGCGTTTGTATATTCCACATTTTAGAAAACGTGTTCATATTAAAGGGCATATTATATAATTCATCTTTATACTTCGCGATAGGAGAATTGATAAAATGGTTGAACTTTGCAAATTGTTTCATATATTCCCATATCATACTATCAGATGTCCGGAATATGTGTGCACCATATTTGTGAACTGTTATTCCTTCTATATTTTCCGTGTAGCAATTACCGCCTATATGTTTTCTTTTTTCCAATACCAAACAGCTCTTTCCCCTTTTAATCGCCTCATGCGCAAAAGTCGCGTTAAAAAGACCTGCTCCTACCAGTAAAAAATCATACATTAATTTCTCCTGCTGTATTATCTAACTTTCTGAATTTGTATCTCTTCTCAAATCTTTATTCGTAATTATATCTTTAATCAATCGAGTATATTAATCTTTTTTATTGTAGAATATAAATCTTCATTTTTATTAATTTCATCCCAATCTAATTCAGCGAAAAAATCTTTTAACTTTTCTCTGATTCTTATTTTTTGTATATCGGACAAATAAACGTACCAAATTAATAAATCCGTCAATTCCATTGTTAAAATACGTTTATATATATCATTTTTTATACTACTTTTTATTCCTCTTAAATAATCTCTTATCATGTTAAAAGAAGAAAACTGACATTCAAAATTATCTCCCCTAATTCCAATAAGGGAATCTGGGTTTTCAATCTGATGATTAACAACATATTTGTCTAAATATGCTATTTTCTGTGTATTTGTTATAACCTTTATATAAAAAGAGCGATCATTGACACATCTTAATCTATTAAACTCAATTTTATAATCAATTAAAAAAGAACGTTTATAAATTCCAGACCAAGGCGTATGCGACGATGCTTCAATTAACTCTGTAGGATGATCTTCTATGGAAATCAATTTTCCAAAATCTGTTGCTTTCATAAATTCACAAGTATAATCTTTATGCTCATTACTTTTTTCTACCCCTGTTTTCATAGAAAAACATTTTGATCTAAATTTGATACAATCCGCATCTAAAGATACTGCGAAATCATATAACTCCTTATATACATTAGGTAATAGACAATCATCTGCATCCAGAAAATGTACAAAATTTCCACGTGCTACATGCAACCCTTTATTTCGCGCTGTTCCTGCATACTGGTTTTTTTGTTTTATATATTGAATATTTTTATTTGTTTTACAATATGTTTCTATAATTTTTTGTGATGAATCAGTAGAGCCATCATCTATACAAATGATTTCTGACATCTCTAAATCCTGACCAATCACACTATCTATACATCTTTCTAAAAACTTTTCAGCATTATAGACCGGAATAACCGTTGAAAATTTTATTTTCTCCATCTTTTCTCGCTCCGAATATTTAAAATTTTAATTATTTTTTAAAATATCAAAACAATTCTCCTTTTGTACATCAGACAATATATCTCTAATGCTTTTTCTTTCAGCTTTATATGATGCATTCATCATTTCCAATGTATCCTCCACTTTTTTTATATCTATACTACTGCGAACATCAAATAAATACTGAGCTTGTCCAAATATTTGTAATAATTCTCTATATTTTTCTGCCCATCCAATTACCATACAAGGTATCCCTTTTTTATATGCTTGTACAATAGCATGGTAACGAGAAGCAATAATATATTGGAAATGCTCAATAAACTCAGCAAATTCCACACAGTCCAGTTCTCTTTCATATAAATGAACTTTTGTATTATTTGCAAACTCCTTATAAATATCTTTGCATACCTGTTCATCATCAGAATGAGCAATAATATACACATCTTTTTCAAAAGACGTCAATTTTGTAATAACTTTTCTATATGTCTCTTCTACTTCTTTAAAATTTCCATTTTTATAATTTTGAATATTGGGAATTAACGCTACATTAGCTCTTGTAGGTAAACTAAACTCTATTTTCTTTTTTACACACGTATATATATATTCAGGATTTATACTTCTATTTTGTAAAACAAGATCGTTTGAATGTCTTATATTTGAAAGGTTACATTCATTAACCAACAAATTATAGCTTTCCCATTCTCGCGCATAAATTATTTTAGCATACGAAAGCAGCTCTTTAATTTCCTTCAATTTTTCTTCATTATAATTGAAAGGCCCAAACGATTGTGGCATAAAATATATAGGGACTTGACAACTACGTGCCATTCTTACATAATGCATCTCTCGTTCTGTGGCATTTACACACTCACGAGATGTCAGTGCATATCCGCTTACATCAATAATTCCATCAAGATGCGGCAATAATTCATACAATGTTGAATCTTTGTTGATTCCATCAAGCAGTAATATTAAATTGTATTGTTCGGAAGTATCTATATCTCTTTTATCATATATATTAGGACAACACCAAACTACCGCATCTCGAAATCTTTTTCGGAGTTCACATATAGTTGTAAATAACATTGCTTGTGAACCTTTATTCTTAAATTGAGCTCCTGTAATTAGAAATTGTTTTTCAGGAAGATATTGATATGAATTTTGGTTTTTTTGCCAACTTTTTCGATATAGCATTCCGTAATATAACAATAAATTAAGTGAGATAAATCTACATTTTGTAATTCCTCTATTCTCTAAATCACTTGTAATTTCAACATACATACTAGCTGGTGTAATTAAAATATATTTTTTATCATTTGGAATTTTGTCAGGATGATATAGCGGATACTCATATGTTATAATTTTACTCTCCGTCTTCTTTGTTTTATAAATGCAAATTGACATGTCGGTTCGCACTGACCGGTCAAAGACAGCTACTACCTTATTACTGCCGCTTAAATCATAGAGTGTCAATTTCCCCATTTCACCTGCACCGTATACATATATATTGTCTATTCCCATAAAACACAAAATATCAGACAAATGAATACCATTGGCTAATAAAAATGACATATTCTTATATATATCTAAACTATGGTTAGCCATTCTATCACCTCCTCATCTCAAATCATCATTTCATGAATACGTCCATCTCACTTTTAACTATTTTCCATGATTTATAGTTTTCTATTGGGAACTCACAATAATAATCTACATATTCCCAAAGCCAATTTGTAAGCTTTGAGGGGACATACCCCATTTCTTCCAACCGCTTAACATCCAGATTTATGCCCGACGGAAAATTAGGTAACTCCCCATCTTCATCAAAGCACTTTGCAATATCAAATTTCGATGCAATATGAGCTACAATATCCTCAATCGTCACATAGCCAATCGAGGAAATATTAAGCGGGTCATTATAAGAATTATCAGCCAATTTTAAAATTAATTCTGCTTCTTCATCAACTCTTGTAAAACATACTGCATAGTTTTTATTAGTCGATTTAATACCTTTTCCTCGCCTTATCCAATCAACTATTTCTGGCAATCGTACATTTTGTTCATGCATAAAATTAAACGGATCTGCTACATAGGCCGGTCGAATACTCACAGGATTATATTCAGGAAATCTTTGATAAGCAACACATTCAGCATATTTTTTTCTATCACCATATCTTACCGTATTATCTGCTTCCATACTCCAATTGTCATATGTTCGCGGATCAAAACGTTCTTCATCAATAGGCAAATATAATCGTCTATCCGTATTGGTCATCGAATCCGAATATACTCCTATAGAAGAAACCTGAATATATCTTGTTGTTTTTACATTTGATAATATATTAAACACTTCTTTGGGACAATAGGCGATACAATCAATAATTATGTCAAACTTTTTTCCGCCCAATGTCCTTTTCACACCTTCTTCACTATTACAATCACAAACTATGGTCTTCACAAATTCCATTAATGGAATCTTATGAATTCCACGAGTACAAATTGTCACATCATATCCTTCTGTTATTAATCGTTCAACTAAGTGAGGACCCAAAAAATTTGTCCCGCCGCATAGTAACACTGTCTTATTTTTATTTGAGTAAGCCATATATTTTTCGCCCCACATTATGCCAAGCATTAATTATATTTCTATTTTCATATTGTCCCCCATCTATAAAATCCGTCAACAATATTTCTGGTTCTAAAAAAGGAATGGTATTTCTCCAAACATCTTTAAGAGATATTTCAATCTCATGCATACTTTCAATTATATAGTCTGATGAACACTTAATAAATGAGTGGGTTCCCCACGGCAAAAGCAACCAATTGTCAATATATTTGACAGCATTAATAAAGTGTGAACCTTTAACTTTAGCATCTCCTGAAAACTCCCATTTTCTAATTACTCCATTGGTTAAAATATCAATTTCTTTTCCGGCATCTAAAAAAATGGCTTCTCCAACTTTTGTAAGCTTAATATAATCGTGTGCCCCAATTCCTTTATGTTCACTAATTTGCCCATTTTCCGTATTCCAACTAAAAACTTCTCTTTTACTCTCTTCAATAAGGACGTAGTATATCTTGTCCATTTTGACTATGTCCGCATAATTTCTTTTTATAGGTATCACAATTTCTTTCATAATGCAAGTTGATGGATTGTATTTTACCACTCTTCCCATATGTACAATGTATATTTCACCATTTTCAACAAAACATTTCCTGCTTATTCGTCCCCGCAATCCAATTTGATTTATCACCCTTTCCCATATGTTATCTTCAAAAAACCTTTTTTGCTCTAGCGAATAATAATATAGCTTCCCTGGCAAATTTCTTGGGAAAAACCATATTTTATTATCGCACATCATGCTTTCTACCAATTCCGTCGGTTCAGCTTCTACGGAATAATATTCAATTTTTTCAAACTCTGGATTAAAAATTGCTATCTTTACACCACTCATGGAAACACATATAATCTTCCCATCCGCAGCATAAACATCCGTCGCCATCCCTCCCTGATAATCCCACTCTAATATTGCAATTTTCTGATATGTCCAACAAGTAATATCTATTCTAAATAAAATATTATATTTTCCATATACGCAATACAAATAGTTATCTCTTAAAGCTGCCGTTTTAATCCAATGAACTCGTGTATCATTCATAAAATACCTCTAAAAATAATTTTCTTTTAAATACTCCAATACACTCTCTGGCACAAAATCCCTTAGTTCTTTTTCATTCCGTGTACTTATTAACTTTCTAACCGTTTTTGCCGAAATAATCTTTTCCTCTATTCTGAGTCTTTCTATTTCTCTTACCGTAATATTATAAAGTGACATTATTTTTTTTATTGTCTTATTATATTCATATGTAACCGCATCCTCTGGCTCCGTTCCCAGGAAACGCTTAGTAATATGTAAAGCAGATGCAATATATTGACTAAATATTTGTACGTCTAATGTCATATCAATCATCTTTTGCTTTTGCTCCTTTCGGAAGAAGTAATCCGGCAACGTATAAACTGATGCCATATATTTCCCACTAGGAATTACTACAATGTTATCTATATCTTGTACACCCAAACGCACCATATTGATTCTATCTTTAAAAGCGAATTCTGACCTATCCTCTTCTACAATAAACACGTATAAAAAATCCACTTCTTTCAATGCGGTTTCAACCAAATAACGATGTCCATTTGTAAAGGGATTGCAATTCATCACAACTGCACCTATTTCTTTTTTTTCATTTTCTATAGGCGTCTGCATCTTAATCATATTTATATATTTTTCTATTTCTTTCTCTTGTTCTATATTAAGAACACATCCATGTTTTGCATATTTTAAACACTCTGTCTGATTTCTTCTAATCAGTTGCACCTCCAAATCACCTTTTAAATCATTATATATATAATCTGCAATGAATTCATATCCCGCTGCATTCATATGTCCAGGAATATCAAAAAACTCTACATCTCCATTTTTCAAAGTTTGATGAAACACTAATGTAGTGTCGTCGATATAAACTCCCATTTGTCTCAATTCATTCATAAAAGGCAATTCATTCATATAACAAAGCACTACATCTTTTTCTCCTATTACCCCCTCCTGCAAATCTTCACGTAGATTTTGAATTACATACTCATCTGTTGCCCCCCATGTACTATGACTCATTACACGAATATTCATTCCCTGTACTTTTCTTTGCAATCTTGACGGCAAAGTATCTGCATCTTCCACAGCATAGCCGAATACGCCACATCTTCCATATACATGAATTGTAAACTTATATACCTCAGGCTGAAAACAAACTTTTCGCCACCCTCCTATCACATTAACAAGCCTTGAATATCCATCCGCATGCTGATACCTTTTTCCTCTTTTAATAATAGGTGGTATCCTTTGCAAATCTTCAATATATTCTTCAGAGTAATTATGCTTTAATATACTTTGTAAATCCTTTCCGTACTTTTCCAAATTTTCACTCATCACAGGAAATGACCAATGATTGTGTATACGATTCTGTTCTTTCTCACTGTATGCAAAATCAACCAACAAATCGGGTCTCTTATAAAAATAACATTTATTTTTTCTCTCAATTAATTTTTTAAATGGTAAGATTAAACCACCCTCATTTTCCAAACCTGAAGTATAACTTGTCCTCCTAACTTCATATAAAAACCTGCCATTAGCATTTGTAATAGGAATGCGATTAATCTTTTTATTTTTTTTAAATATTATTTTTATTTTATTAATGCACTCATCATCATTTAAACATACACTTTTAAAATCTTTATTAACCCATTTTTTACCTTCAAAATACGTGCGAACAAATGCACCAAAGGTTACAATTCCTTCAATTTCCCCATTGTCTCGCATGTAATATATAGTCTGTTGTCTATCCTCTTGTAAGCTTCGAATCACATAATCCACATCCTCCAATTGCATCCTACAGACTTGGGACGAGAGTATTACATCTCCAAATTGGGTACACAATTCATATGCCTGTTTAAATGATGTCTCTCTTATCAATTCATGAAATGCTTCTTGACTCACATGCACGAGAGGAGCATGTTCTAAGTGCCAGCAACTCCCAGATGCCATATTTCTTGTCACCTGATCATAATAAATCTCTGTTTTTATATTTCTATATAATTTATCCCCTTTAAAGCCTTTAGTGACTATTAATGATATCCCTGAATTTTTGTTCTGCTCTTCAAGGATACCTTTATATCCCCAAAAATCAGCAAGCGTTACATCCGCAATCCTTGGCAATGTAGCAAACGGGCATTGCCCGCATCCCGTTTCCATGTTGATTCCTTTTACATAAATAGAATGATGCGGATGATTCTTACTTAAATATATATCGTATTCTCCATTTTCATAAAACTCACATGTGCTATTCTGTTTCCATCCATAACGTTTATCCCGAAAATCAATCTTACTCAGTTTAGCATTATGTATTGCAGACTTCTCTAGCACATATTTCCGAAATGCCTCCATTAACGGCACTCCATGGCATACAACTTCCACCGTATAAAGATTGTCATATTTATCATCTAAATATTTGTATAAACCAGCAATCTGACAGCCAGTTCCTGAAAATAAAACAATTTTATTATTTTTTAAATCTTGTTCTACATCTACAAAAGATTCTCCCAACTTACTCCTAACATATTTAGACTTACGAAATTCCTTTACATCTTGTATTGATTCTGCGCGCTTATGTACAACATTGAAAACATCTTCCTGTACAACACCATAAACAATTCCTCCCTGCGTAATAACCCATCTACATATTTCATAAAACACTCCTCCTGAAGACGAATTATATACAACATCTGTACTTTTCGAATATGCAGCATAAAAGTGTATCTCCTCGTTTTCCATAAGCAACCCCCTTCTAAGCTGATATAAAGTCTCCATAATATATTCAAATTAAGGAGAATAGAGTGGCAAAAATATTATTTCTGCCACTCTTTTTGATAACTAACATTTATATTGCCAACTTCACAAATCCCAAACGCTTATTTATTCAACGTCACCGTTTTTACTGTAGATGCTGCATCATCAAATGTGATAGTTATTGTTTGACTGCTGTCTGGTTTATTGAGCAGAACATTTACACAGTTAGCCTTTATTGTAACTGTATTATCTGCATATGTAGCATAACTCTTGCTAACCAAATCAACTGCTCCCCACTTAATGGATGAAACTCCTGTTGCCTTCAAATCACCTGTGCCAAGATCTACTGGAATCTCAATATCAGTATCTGCTTCCATATTATAACTTGTAGTTGCAATACTCGGAGCCGCCTCAGTCGGAGCTGCAGCCGGATCTTCGTACTTCCATGTTACCGTAAGTTCAGGAGCAGTTAAATCCTTTGCTGAAGCTTTGCTGACAGCTCCTGTAAGGCTAATGCTTTCTCCATTCCATGTCAGTGCCTCTCCACCGTCTTCAACCTTTTTTTCTGTATAAACATACTTTTTCTCGTCATTTACAGTTGTCTCAAAGTTATCGTCCTTACCTGCAATTGTAACTTCTGCTTTAGCAGTCTCACCTTTTTTGATTGCTTTCGTTGTACTACCAACCTTCAGCGCAAGATACAACTGCGGATCTGTAGCATCATCTGCAGGCTCTGCATCCACAAGAGCAATATCTGTATCCTTTGAATCAGCCGTAACTTCAACAGTAAGCTTCACATCAGCACTGCTCTTGCTCGTAACTTTAAGCTCCTCACTTGTATTAGCATAAGTATTTTTACCGTCATCATTCTGTCCTGTCAAAAAATATACACCTGTATCACTGTCTTTAATCGGAAATACCGCATCCTCATACTTAGCGCCTCCTGTTTCCTGAATCAGACGTTCAGCATCCATTGTGTAAGCAAAAGGTGTGGAACCTTCTGCTACAGTAGGAAGCTCTACATTAATCACATGTTTGTCGACATGACCCTCTGATGTACCTGAACCTGTCGTAGATCCGCTATTGGCATCAGCCGCGAAAGCGGTAACTGTACTGCCAAGTACCATTGTAGCAGTGAGTGCTAAAGCTACTCCTTTTTTCATTTTTCGCATATTCTTTTCCTCCTTGATATAAAAATAATTTTGTATCATACCATGCTATCCGCATGATTGTTACCTCTCCCATAGACACTACTTCTCTACAATAATCGTAAGCCCCACCCGAAGGGTACTCACTGTATTCTGATCCTCATCAATCAGATGGTAGACCATGATACAATCATGAGTGCCTGCATCAAGGGGCGTATCAAGGGTAATCTCTTTCAACTCGCTCCCCCTTGGCAGCACCGGGGATTCAAGTATCGCTTTCTCCTCGTCGTCTGCCAGAAATACGTCAAAATAAACATCATGTGTATTCTCCCCCACATTCTCAACATAGGCATCTTCCGATGCCGCATCCCCTGTTGCGAAATGCCATACATTGCTCATTGACGCATTATAGTACCCAGGTTCCACATACTCTTTTTCAAGCATATTATCAACTACTTCATCCACATTATCTCTGGTCACCACTACGTTCCTATCCGGTTTCTCCTCTTTCCCCCTCAAAAGCAATATGACGATAACCGCAAGCAATGCGATAATAATAATCATACCTATGATAATTATCTTTCTGTTCTTTTTTCCCGCCTCCTGCGCCTGTCCTCTTGATTTACCACTCACAACTATGTACCTCCTGTATATCCCGCAAAATTAATTATTCTGCTATATCATTCAAATCTTCATTCTCATTATCTGCTGGAACCTCCCCATCTATTGCGCCCCCATTATCGGGTGCTTCCTGTTCTTGCTCCTGCTCATTTTCACCTTCATCCCCAACAGGCGCCGCCTGTTCTATTTCAGCCTCTTTGTCTGCCGGTTTTTCATCTTCTGCTGGGTTTTTGCCTTCTTCCTGCTGTTCCGGAATTTCATCCGGTTCGTCCGCCGCGATATCTTCCTTCAATACAGCGTCTTTTCTCAATTCCGCATTTTCTTTAGGCGTAACTTTCCATGTTACCACTATCTCAGGAACAGCTTTTGTTAAAGCAGACCAATCACCTTTTTCATTGGCCGCTCCGATAAGCTGAAATGAATAGTTATCAAATATATTTTCCTCGATATTTTCCTTTAACCCATATTCATACTTTTCAGTATCGCTGTTATACTCATACCCATAAGCCCCGTCCGGAGCCGCTTCAATTGTCTTATGGATCATCACTCCATCTTTCCCAACGGGCACTTCCTTTTCCCCATCCGTCACAGCCAGATAAAGACTTGCACTTTTATCTTTTTTAAACTTACGGTCTTCCGTCATCTCAATCCCTGCAAGGGAGGCGGGATCCACCTTTACTTCTAAAGACACCTCCACAGGCATCGTGCTCTTATTCGTAATCGTCACAGAATCACTCTTGCGGCTATAATCCTCTTTCACCTTGCCGTCCCGGCGGCGGAAGAACACTGTACAGTCCTTCTCAAATTTCTTGCCCTTATACATCGCCCCATCGGTCTCGTTGATCAATCCCTGCGGGTCTAAGATAAAGTCGAAAATCCCTTCCGTATTCGCCGGCATAACGACCTGACATACGTCCGTTTCTACATTAGCTGTCAATTCACTGATATTCGGTTCATCATTCCGAGTACTATCTGCTGCCGACACGCAAACCGGCAGACTCCAAGTCAAAGCCATAGCCATGATCAATGCCATATATCTCTTTGATTTCTGCCTAATCGTCACATTCTGCCTCCTTATATCCAAAGCTTCTTCCCAAATAACCGCCTTTTAATAATAAGGAATATTGGTCACCCCTGCGGGTGATGCGGCTTACGCCGCTTCGCTCCCTGCTAGATCATGACTATGCCGCATCTCTGAGAGCTGCAGCACGTTTTTTCATGTTCACAAGGTCTTGGCCTACCCAATACACAGACTTATAAGGAATCCTCCTCCATCTGCCTTCTAATGCCGTATTGTGTTTTATATCATGAACGCACTCTTTTAGTCCTTGCGGTAAAATCCCGGCTCATCACCGGTATTTATCTAAACAGCCGTTCTTATGATCGTCTTTCCTGATTGCCCCCGCTTTTTTACATTGCGGGCGGTATTTATCTTCTCATCATCCTGATATCCGCACACCCCGCAGGAAAATAGCCCGTCTGTCTTTTTCCCTGCCGCTCCGCACTTACTGCACTCGCGGCTGATATCTTTCCCAAGCACCTCCGCAATCTCAACCGACTGCTCCCTGCACTTTTGTTCCAGACGCTTCCGGATATATCCCCTCTGCCACCGGGAGACAGAATAATTGATATTCTTGTTAACGCCCCCGCTCTGCGGCTTTGGAAGCTTTACCATATAGATGAGCCCCGGCTTTTCCAGGTTCAGGAAACGGTTCAACTCCTGATTGATATAGCTGTGAAGCCGCTCCTCCATCCGCCGTTTTCCCGCATGATACTTCTTGCGTCCCGGATTCGCCTGCTTATTGCGGCTATATATCTTCGCCTGCATACGCACCCAGTCAGAATACTCCGCCTGATACTTCCCAAGCTCCTCCCCATAGCAATGCCCGTTATCCGTCGTCAGCATCGTATACATACCCAGCGCCACCCCGACACACTCCTGATAGTCCGCATGACGGCGCACCGCAACCTGGACCGGCACTTTGATCTCCAACCTCTGCTCTTTCGGATACAGCTTGATGTAAAGCTGACAGCCATACCGGTTATTATCCGTCAATGGGATAAATACACGCTTTCTCTTTTCCTTTATCGCGATGTAAATCCCCTGATCCGCATACCGATAAGCTCTCTCCGATATAGAAAACCCATCCGCCATATCTGTGTGCAGCTTTACCTGCGCCTTTCTCACCTGTCTGCGCAGATAGCGGTGCAAATGTTCTGTCTCCACCGCTCCTGCCAGCTTTTCATATTGCTTCTGTACCTTCTTTGTAAGCTCCACTGGATTTTGATTCAAAACAGCATCAAATGCATTATTAACCTTGAGCAAAAACCGAAGGTAATGCTTTTCCTCAGCCGAGAAACATTCATTTTTATTGATAAGCTGTCTCAATCTGGTCTTTGTCTTGGTCCACCGGCACTTAATGTCGCCCAAAGCATCAAAAACCGCGAGATAAAAATAGACAGAAGGAAGCCCTAGATTTTCCCGAAAGCCGCTGTCTGTCATCTCATTCTGCACGGTATAGCCCGGATAAAGCTTGCTTAAGCTTCCAATCCCTCCAAAGCGGGCATATACATAGTTCTTTACTTTCCGGTAATCTTCCGCAATCTCCAGAAGCTTTTTCATATCCCCTTCTGAAACCGGCCCCTTGCTATACTGATGGACGGTCTTGCATATTTTTTCCGACGGCATTACCCTTTCCCCTCCAGTACGCATCCTGCAAAAGACGCCGCATTTTCAAAAGGTGTACCTTTTGGAAAATATTTTTAATTCATGGTTTTAAGGATTATTAATAAAAAAGGGATTAATTTTATTGACGAATTGACGATAATATAATAGAATGATTAAGAATTTGTATATAATTTTTCGTTTCCAAAAGGTACACTTTTTGAAAATTCTCGATTTTAGAAACTATTTTCATTTTTTTAGATTCCCCCTAAGAATAACTTTATCTTTGTGAAATAGAAACTCAAGATACCATAAGAGAAAAGTTGCAGGTTTACAGAAATTTGTTATAATAAAATTGACTGCACCTAAAAGTTTAAATATCCTTCTAATCAGGGAGAATCTTGAGAAAATGAAAAAATTTCAACAAATTACAAACAGAATAGGAGCATTGTGCTTCTTAAATATCTTATACATCATCTGCTGCCTGCCGCTTATTACCATCGGTGCCGCAAACACTGCCTTGTATGCCTGCATTTTCCTTATGCATGATAATAAAGACGGGTATATGCTCCATACATTTATTTCCAATTTTAAAACGCATTTTAAACAAAGTACTCTGTTGTGGCTTGGGGTATGTATATCAGCCGTGTTTATAGTGCTTGAAATATTCACTCTCCAAATACGTCCGATACGTCTGGCGTATCTGCGCACTGTTGTTAATGCGTTTTTCCTCGCCTACCTATACCTGCTGTCCTGCTGCCTTTTTGCTTTTGCCGCCCGTTTCCGGGCAAAGGCGCGTTTCATTCTCCGCAGTTGCTTTATACTGACAGCCCGGCATTTTTTCCTGGTGCTTGTCCTGGCGCTTATGAACGGAGCTATCCCTCTTTTTCTTATCCTGCGCCCCGGCTCTTTCCTCTCAATATTGCCGCTCATCATTTTTCTCGGATTTTCAGGCGTCGCATACATAAATGGGCGCATCCTGACGCAGATTTTTATTAAAGAAAATTTAATCAACGCTCAAAACGAGGCTCCCGGCGGCAATCTGTAATCTGCCGCCGGGAGCCTTGCTCCTATACATCCCATATGCTGCCAAGTGACGCAAGCCTTATCTTATCAATCACTGCGTTTTTGTAAGGCGTTGATATCCAGCATTCCGTCTGCTCCCTCTCCGGATATACATTGCTCGTAATGCAGTACCGCCCTTCATTAATGTAGATTTCAACACTGCTGCAGTCAACGAGAATCAATATTTTAAATTTCCCGTTCTCCAGCTCCACCGGGCAGTTCATCCTCCCCCTGCCGTATAAGTCACCCTGGCTCTTATCCAGGCTTATGACCTTCTCCACCAAATCGATTTCTATGACCGTAGCCCTCTCCCCGGCTCCCAGCACCCCAATCTCAAGGTACCGGGAAGTCACATTCTCCACGTCGAGCCACAGTTCCATGGAAAAACTCCTTGCATCCGCAGGATGCAGATACCGTCTCTTTGGCACTGCCTCAAACTTCTGATACTCCTCTGTCTCCGTTTCCAGAGCAGCAAGCTCCTTGACAGGATACAGGCACACTTCATTCTTTTCATTCAGGCTGACAACTCTTGGGATACTGAACGTTCCGCGCCAGTTCTCCATGCTGGTAGGCCCCCAGTCCTGGCACCAGGGCATCCAGAGCCACCCGTTCTGCCACGCAATGATGACGCGGTTCCCGTGGGCATCCAAAAAAGACTGGGGCGCATAAAAATCAAACCCTACATCCATCTGCCCTGTCTTCTCTATCGTATAGCGCCCGCTCTCAAAATCCATGTCTCCCACACAGTAAAGAGCCTTATTATAATCCGGATGTTTCATAGGAGAACAAGTAAGAATCCACTTCCCGTTTATCTCAAACATATCCGGACACTCCGTCATCGTTCCCAGCTTTCCGTTTGACTCCAGCACTGCGCTTTTATATTTCCACTGATAGAGATTCTCCGATTCATACAGAAATACCCTTGCATCACCCTCCGGATTCGCGCTTTTGGCCGAGCCCCCGACTACCATGTACCATTTGCCCGCCGCGTAGAATACCTTCGGATCCCGAAACTCCTCCAATGCGCCCTCCGGCGGTTCGGGAATGATGGGATTCCCCTTGTATTTTTCGAAATTAATACCATCTTCCGATGTAATCAGGCATTGGGTCTGATGCAGCTTTCCCGCCCTTTTTACCGATGCAGTGTAAAAAATATAGAGCAGGCCGTCCTTTTCAACTGCACATCCGGAAAAACACCCGCCCTCCGGGTCATTTTCATAATCCTCTTCCGGCTTCAGCGCAATAGGCATGTCTTTCCAGTATATCATATCCCTGCTGACCGCATGTCCCCAATGCATGGACGCCCAGTCACAGTGCTTGGGATTGTACTGGTAAAACAAATGATACCAGCCTTTATAATAGATGAGCCCGTTCGGGTCATTCATCCAGGACACCGGCGCAGTAAAATGATATTTGGGTCTCCACTTCTCCTCATTCCTGTTATTCAGACGGTTATTTACAATATGTTCGCTTACCATACTAATCTACCTTTACATCATCAATATTTCCAAAGAGGACATTAAGCTCTGTCTCTTTTTTTCCGTTTTCATCAATCCTCTGGCGGTAAGTTCCCCATGCCTTTCCATTGATCCAGAATGTAGAATAATCCTTCTCATTGATAACAGGAGAAAACGACATCGTCTTTTTCACCATATCGCACTGGTAGCCCGCGAGCTCCGGAATCAGTGAAAAGCTGGACATGGGCCGTATATAGTGATGCCCCGCCTCCGTCTCGCTCCACGGGCATCTCTTATAGCCGTCATAGCGGTCTCTGATTGCCTTAATGATGGTAAATGCCTCTTCGACCATCCCCTCATGAATCATATTTACCGCCACCGTATATTCCACGCCTGTCCACACTTCATCACAGTAGGCAAATGGGAATCTCGGCCTCCCGCCCTCCGGCCAGGAGCACAGCACAAGCCCCGCCTCGTCATTCAGCGCATAAGTCCTCTGTACATTAGGCACATCATCCATGCATTCCTTAAAATTATACTTGTAGATAGACGCAAGCGCCTTCCTCACATGCTCTTTCGGCAACACATAGCCAAGCCCCGCCGTCTGTGCCATAAACTGCCCTAAAAGCTGGTCTGTAAGGCACCCCTTCCCGTACTGGTAGCGGTACGCGTCCACATCCTCAAGCTCCTGGATATAATAGCTCCCGTTAAATAATTTCTCATCCACCAAAGGAGCGGCTTTTTCATACAGAGCCCTATATTTCTCCGCAGCCTCCTTATCTCCCAGATGCTCCGCCATCTTGGCCACGCCTTTTATGGCGCCGAGGTAAATGGTGTTCGTCATCGTATTCGGCCCGTAGAATTCGATATCGTAAGTCACATGCTGCTTTCCGTCCAACACGCCGTCTCCGTCCGTATCCCACTCTTTTATCGAGAATTCCAGAGCTTTCATCATGCTGTCCCAGATACCCTTTAAGAACTCGTCGTCTCCGGTGTATTTCCACTCCCGGTAAATCCGCAGGATGGAGCCAAACTCGCCGTCACATGCAGGAATCATATCCCAGCGGCTCTCCCCCAGGCATTTCCTCGCCCGAAACGGCATACAGCCGTCCTCATCAAGCTCAACATTAAACTCCACATTACGCATCGTAATCTCCAGCTCCGGGAACAGCGCCGCCACTGCCGTCGCATAATTCCAGACATGGTTTACATTGCCCTGCCCGCATCCTACATAGTCGCGGATTCCTTCCCATCCCAGGAAATTCCCGTCTTCTATCCGGAAACAGCAGTGGCTCTTCATCGACATAATATTGGATGCCACCGCGTCAACCACATAGGCCGGGAGCGTCGTATCAAAAAGCGCGTCCTCAAACGCCTTTGACGTCGTTTCCAGATAGTCTTTCTTTTTCACAACATATCTTGCCACATCCCGCGCATCTGTCCACTTCGTTGCGTAATAATTCCGGATTGTCCCATAGCCCCCCTCCCGGTACTTTTTTAAATCCTCATCATACTCAATCCATCCCTTAGGGCGGTTGGGGAAATACCATGAAATCATATACTCGAACTCTTTCTCTTCATTCGGCCCGATTGTCTCATAGCTGCTGACAGAGCTGATCCGCTCCTTCAGATTCAGGAAACTAAAGTCATAATGCGACAGCAAATCGCACCCCTTCGCCTCAATCTCCTCCTCTTCCGTAAGCATCCCGTCCGCGGTAAAGTCATCCCAGAAATCCTGTGCATTGTCCGTCCACTGTCCATGGAGCCATTTCTTTCTTGTAATCTGCCCCTGGTTCGTCGTTACAATGGACATACTGCCGTATTTCATATCTGTCTCTTTCAGGTTTTTCGCAGTGTAATACCACCCCTTCATCCCGTCTTCTTCAAAATATTCATTCTGGACTTCATCTGCAAGTTTCACATTGTTAAACACATCGTAGCCTTCAAAACCTACAACATTCGCAAGGGTTCCAACCACAGACACATCCACCGGACGGTTGGTGGGATTTTTCACCTTATACTTGATAACAGCCGTCGGAATGCCGGAATCATCTGCATTCAGCGGAATGAACGGCGTATATGCCTCCATCCTTACCTGTACCGGAACTTTGCTGTCCTCCAGGTCCACATATACAAACGGCTGCTTTCCTACCATCTTAGATTCTTCAAAACGGGGGATGCCCGCCAGCTCACCGTTTAAAAATCCATGAGACTTATAATAAGGAGGGCATATCTTTGATTCCAGAATCCGGCTCACAGGGTCCCGGCCCTCTTCCTTCACCCAGATGGCAAAAAAGGAAAACGGAACGAACTGCCCTTTCCCGGGCCAGTTAAAGATTTCCCAGTCTCTCAGCTCCCCTCTCGGGCCTACGGAAATATTTCCCGTTCCCAGACCTCCCAGCAAAAACTTAGCTACAGACGCGTCCTTTTTGTACGCAATCTCTCCTCCTGTGCGAAATAAGTCAACTTTTGAGTGTAATTTTTCTCTCGTCATAATGTCCTCCTACTATCCTTTTACTCCTACATGAGTCATACTTTTTACAATCCATTTCTGTCCTATGATAAATACAATAAGAACCGGGATGATGGACAGCACCACCGCCGCAAATTCATTTCCCTTCACATAAGGCTGGCGTATGGACAGAATCCCCACCGGCAGCGATAATTTGTCCGTATCATTGATCATGATGAATGTCGTAAAATAGTCATTCCACGAAAACGTAAAGACAAGAATCGCCAGCGACGCCAGCGTAGAACCGGCCATCGGCAGCATAATGGAAAAGAACGTGCGTATCGGCCCTGCCCCGTCAATCGCCGCCGCGTCATTAAGCTCCTTCGGGATGCTCAGGAAAAACTGGCGCATCATAAAGATGCCAAAAGCCCCTGCGAGCCCCGGACACATCGCCCCGAATAAAGAAGGCAGCGTGACAGCCCATGACGTATTGATAACGCCGAGAAAATTCATAATCTTATATAAAGCTACGATTGTTACCTGTACCGGAACCATCATCGCTACCATCATCAGGCCGAACATGACCCGTTTCCCCCTGAAGTCAAACTTCGCATAAGCATACCCGGCAATCACGCCATGCAGCACCATGCCAATCGTAATGACCGTGCTCATCTTAAAACTGTTGAGCATAAATCCGAAAAACGGCAGCTCCCCGGTAAACAGCTTTTTATAATATGCCAGATTCCATTCTGAAAATGCAGGCGGCAGCCACTTTGGCGGCAGCGCCGTCGCCTCGCTGTAGCTCGCCCGCAGCGACGCTGAAAATACCCACAAAAACGGCGCAATCATAACAAATGCAATCATCAGCATCAAAACTGCCAAAAGAATATGGCTCACTTTTATCTTCTTTCCAAATATCTTTATTTTCTTATTCATAATGCACCCACCACCTGCTTCCTGCAAACTGTATCAGGGTTACAATTCCGATTAAAATCAAGAGCAGTACCGACAAGGCAGACGCAGCTCCATAATCAAAAGATGTAAAACCCTTTTCCGCCACCAGCATGACAAGGCTCCTCGAAGAATCGCCCGGCCCGCCGCCGGTAAGCACATAGATAGACTCATAAATCCTGAGCGCCCCCGTCACGTTCATAATCAGAACAAAAAATATCTGCGGCGACGCAATCGGAACGATAATACGCCGAAAACGCTGGAACACATTTGCCCCGTCAATCTGCGCCGCCTCCAAAAGCCCCTTATCCACATTCTGGAGCCCTGCCAGGATGAGCAGCATGGACATCCCCACATTCTTCCATACGTCCAGGATCAATACGGCAATCTTCGACGTGCTCTGGGAACTGAGCCACCCCACTTTTGATATTCCCAGAAGGCCCAGGTAATAGTTGATAACCCCTGCATCCGTCTGAAAAAACTCCTGCCAGATAATCGCCACAAAAGTAAGAGCTATCAGCGACGGGAAAAAATAGACCGACCGGAAAAACACATTAATCTTAGCCGGAAGGATGTCGTCTACCAGCACCGCCAGCACAAGGCCCAGCCCCGTATTCCCGATTCCGCACAGCACCGTATACCAAAGCGTATTCCTCAATGCGGAAATGGAGCGGGCATCCGTCAAAATCGACATATAGTTTTCAAGCCCCACAAACTCCGAAGTACCCGTAAATACGTTATACTCCTGAAAAGAGATAACAATCACCCATATGATCGGAATCAGGACAAACCCTATGAATCCTGCGAACGACGGAAGGGTAAACAGGTAAGCCGCCCTGCTCTCTCTCTTATTTCTCTTTCTTTTTTTCATCTCAAGAGACACCTCCTCTCTGCCAATCCGGCCGCCAGTCAAAACCCTGCGAAGATAAATACAGCCGCACCGCCCATACGCACAGACATGCGGGAACATGCGGCTGCATCATTTACCGGATTTTTCTGTTATTTAATCGCGTTCTCCACCTCCGTCTGCACATCATTCAATGCATCCTGAGGTTTCTTCTTGCCTGAAAATACTTCTTCCAATCCTCTAAGCAATCCCTGTTCAATATCTCCAAAGTATGTAGGCGCCGCAACCGGCTCTGCAATCGTAACCGCCTTCCAGATTCCAAGTATATTATCCGGCGTCGTACCCATAATCTGTGTATCTGTCGCCAGCGATTCTGTCGGGGGAACCTGCTGTCCTCCTGCCGCATTCGCTTTCAGCGTCTCCTCAGACACAAGCTCCTTTAAGAGCTCCACTGCAAGTTCCTTCTCCTTCGTAGATACAGATATGCTCCATGCCGCTCCTCCGTACACAGAACCTTCCTTTTTATTCACCGGCCACTGTACACAGTCAAATTCATCATTCGTAAGTCCTCCGTCTATCCATGTATTCAGCACCCATCTTCCTGCGCCGACCATGGCAAGCTGCCGGGATGCAAACATAGAATACACATCCGAGCTGATAGGGTCAGGCGTCACCTTAGCCTCTGTCATGTCATTCAGGAACTCTACAGCCTCTACCATGTTCTTGCTGTTTAAAGCCGGTGCGGAATAATCATCCGTGGTTGGGTATGCGTCATTCGTTGACCACCAGGGCGTCAATTGGAAATAGGAGCTGGACAGTCCGTAACCATACACGGAGCCGTCAGCCTTTGTAAGTTTCTTCGCATCTTCCAGAAATTCATCCCAGGTCCAGCCGTCTTTCGGGTAGGCAATCCCTGCATCATCGAACATTTTCTTATTGTAATACATAACCATCGTCTGTGTTCCGTTCGGAAGGCCGTATAATTTCCCGTCTACAGAAAATCCATTAATCAATGACTCCGCATATTCGCCTCTAAGTTTCTTAAGGCTCTCATCGCCTTCTACAATCTCGTCAAGAGGCATCAAAAGCTCATTATCCACTGCCATCCTGGCAGCCTCAAGCCCGATATTGATGACATCCGGAGCCTCGCCCGATGTCGTCATGGTAATCCACTTCTGGATGAAATCCGACCAGGAATCCACCGGCACACAAGTCTGCTTTACTTCTACGCCAGGATTCTTTTCATTGAACCTTGCAATTGCATCTGCCGCAATCTGCTCCTCTTCCGCGGTTCCCCAGTTAAGAACCCGCAGCGTCTTACCGGAACCATCTGCACTGCCTTCCTGTTCCTTTTTGCTGTTCCCACATGCCGCTAATGAAAATACCATCACACCTGTCAATATCACTGACAATACTTTTTTCATATGTTTTTTCATTTCTTTCCTCCATTTTCTTTTTATTTCATTGTGGAACCCGTTCCATATTGCGGTTTTAAAAAAGAATCTCTTTATGAAATTCTTTTTCAATATAACACATGCGTTTTATTTAAGTACATTATAGATTCAATCATTACCCTTGTCAAGTAAATAATAGAATTTTTTTGTCAATTTTGCTCTTATGGTAACCGTTCCATTTTTCATCTTTTTGTCAATTATTGCCAATCGTAGTATTCCCATAGCGGACAGTGACATTCACAAGCTTTTCTCTCTGCATAATTGGTTTCTGCTCTATCATGTCATGCAAAAGCCCCACAAGCTCCTTTGCGATAAGCGGAATCGGCTGCACAATGGAGGTGATGCCCGGGGTAACCGCATCCGTCACATAAGTTCCGTCATAGGCGACAAGCTTTAGATCCGAAGGTATCCGCCTGCCCTGTGCTACGGCAGCTTTCATGCAGTATACCGCCAGCAGGTCAGCGCCAAATACTCCGTCTATGTCCGGATGTTCCTTCATGGTCTTTTCTGTAATATCAGAAAAATACTCGCTATCGAACCGGTTCCACATAAGCTCTACAGAAGTTACTTTGGCATTGTTTTCCCTCATCACACGCTCAAACTCAATGTGCCGTATATCCGATGGCGAACGCACCGACTTCGCACCCTGAAACTGTATGACATCCTTACATCCGCTGGAGAGCAAAAGCTCTGCAGCCATCCGCCCGCCCAGCGCATGATCCACCCTCACTAACGGGATATCCTCCCCAAGACAGCGGTCAAACGCCACGATGGGCTTATCAATCTTTGTATACTCCTCTATCTTCAGCGAATGGACTCCTGTAATAATCCCGTCCACAATATTCCTGTTCAGCATGTCCAGATATTCCTGCTCACTGTTTTTTTCCCGAAAGGTATCGCACAGCATCGTCTTATAACCGCGAGCATACAGTTCCGTCTCAACGCATTTTACCAGCTCTGCAAAAAACGGATGTGATACGCTAGGCACAAGAATCGCGATAATGCCGCTTTTTTTGTGAAACAGATTTCTTGCCAGTTCATTCGGCGTATAATTAAGTTCCTTCATCGCCTTTTCTATCTTGCGCCTTGTCTCCTCAGATACATAGCCGCTGTTATTCAATACTCTTGATACCGTGGCAGAGCCTACATTAGCCTTTCTTGCCACATCACGAATGCTTGCCATCTCTTCTCCTTTATTTCTTTCAATTTTTGTTGTGTTTCATTATACTAAAGAAAAAACCCCTTTTCAAGCTAATCCCTGTCTATATATTTGTCAAAGGCAGAGGGAATGGGATAGATTGACTTTATCTCCTCCGGATGGATAAACAGGAAATCCTTTTGATTCGTCTTTTCCAGCTCATCTACCCTGACTGCATATCCGACCATATGCCATTCCACATGACTGAATATATGCTTTGCTTCTGCAAGTTCTTTTATCTGCACCGGCATAAGCCCAATCTCTTTACAGTAGGCCGTCGCCTCGTCCATGCTGAGATGTCCTTCCACATTCGGGAGTTCATACAGCCCTGCTAAAAGTCCTTTTTTCTTACGTTTCACAATTGCAATTCTCTCACTGTCCAGGAAGACAAACACCGTCTTTTTTTCTATCCTTCTTGCCTTTGCTTTTGTCTTTAAAGGAAACTTTCCTGTCTGCCCGATCCGTCTTGCCTCACACAGTAACGCAAGGGGGCACTCCTTACATCTTGGCTCGCCATTCGGCACACATATAAGAGCGCCAAGTTCTATAAGCCCCTGATTAAAATCACTGGCAGCATCTTCCGGAATTATTTTTTTAAGCGCTTTCTCAATACGTGACTTCGTGCTCTGTCTGGCGATATCAGAATCATCTGCCAAAAGCCTTGTCATGACACGTAACACATTGCCGTCCACTGCCGGCACCGGAAAGCCATATGCAAAAGAGCTGATCGCGCCTGCCGTATAACTCCCAATTCCCTTTAACGACCTAATCTCCTCATATTCCTGGGGAAATTCCCCGTTATGATCGATCATGATCTGCTGCGCCGCATGTTTCATATTGCGCACCCTGCTATAGTATCCAAGGCCCTCCCACAACTTTAACAGACGTTCCTCTTTCGCCTCTGCCAGCTCCTTTATCCCGGGAAGTTCCTTCATAAACCTTTCGTAGTAAGGCTTTACCGCCTCCACTCTTGTCTGCTGGAGCATGATCTCTGACACCCACACCCTGTAGGCATCCGGATGTTCCCGCCACGGCAAGGCCCTCTTATGCTCCCGAAACCACGGAACCAAAAGTTCAGCCATCTGTTTCCCCAAGACACCGTCTAACATACCGGAAGGAGAACTTTCAAGAACAACCGGCACTTCTCTGCGGATTGCTATACTGTCACATTCCACCTGACAATCGTATGCCACAACCTTTACTCCCGCTCCTGCTGCCTCCGTCAATATCTTTGCAAATGCAGGATGCGTATCGGTATTCGGTGTAAAATAACGGACATCTTTCATCTGGACCACAAAGAAAACATATGCCTCATACCCTTTTTTTACGGCCTCCATAAGCTCACCCACATGCTTCACTGCCCGCTCACTGGGCGCATCCGGGAACCGAACTACTCCATCATCTTCCAATGTCACGCCTTTTACCTCGATAAGTATTTTTCTGTCTCCCGCTTCAACATACAGATCAATACGCGAACTGCCATATACATATTCCGGACGAACGGATGATATATTGTCTATCAGATTCCCTTTTTCCAGCCATTCCTTCACTATCTTATTCGGAACCTGGGAATCCATATTGATCAGCCTGTCTCCTTTTTTTACAGCGATCAGATCCCAACGCGTTTTTCGCTCCGGCTTGCGGTTATCCTGTACATAGACCGCCGCTCCTTGTCTTAATAGCTCTCTGCATCGCCCTGTATTCTTTACATGTACGGTCTCCCGCTTCCCCTCAATCTCTATATGCGCGATAAATCGATTGGGACGATCAACAAATCTTCCCTGATAGATATCACAATACTTCATATTCCTCCACCATACCTGTTTATGATTTTTACGCCGGCACACCAAAGAAGACCTGAGCATCAACTCAGGTCTTCGGTCTCCTGCTTTTGTTCCAATAATGGTTCCGGCCGGTTATATGTACGCTTCTTTGACTCCTCGTGCTTCTTCAGGCATTGCAGAATCGCCTCATTCAATGTTAGCATCTTCTCATCCAGCGATGACACCATCTCTGCACACTCCCGAAGATCCCGGCTAATGTATTCCGGCGCATTTCCTTCAAATTTGTAATAAATCTTATGTTCCAAACTCGCCCAAAAATCCATGGCAATCGTGCGTATCTGTATCTCAACTTTCGTATCCACAACACTGTCTGACAAAAAAATAGGAACAGAGACCAACATATGGTAACTCTTATACCCACTCTGCTTCGGATTCCTGATATAATCCTTGATCGATAGCACCTTCAGATCACTCTGATTCCCAATCATCTCTGCCAGCCGATAAATATCTGACGAAAATGAACAGATCAATCTCACGCCAGCAATGTCATTGACGTACTTTACCATATTTTCAATGGATGTTTCATATCCATAACGCTTTAGCTTTTTCACGATACTTTCAGGTGATTTCACCCTCTTTTTAATATGCTCAATAGGGTTATACTTATGAACATGCTGAAATTCATCATTCAATATCTCCAGTTTCGTTCCGACTTCCTTCAACGCTGCATTATAGAGAAACATAATTGTCTTCCAACTGTCTACATCCTCGTAGTTCTTAATTGCGTTCTCCAAAATATAATCTCTCCTCTCTATGCGAAGAGTCCTTTCGTACATATATATATTATAGCATAGAATAAGGAGTTATGTACCTTTTTTAATATTAATTTTAGAAACATGTAATAATTAATATTCGATTCCTGCACGAGCCCCGAATCCCGCGTCAAATGGGTGTTTTCTCTTCTTCATCTCTGTTGCATAACTGGCAATTTCAAGCACTTTTCCGGACACTTCATGACCCGTCAAAATCACCTCAAGCCTCTTAGGTTTGGCCCTCAAAAATCCCAGCAATCTGTCCTCATCAAGAGCATCTAAAGATATCGCGCACAATACCTCATCCAAAAAAAGTATGTCAAAAGAATCACAAAGTTTGATAATTTCATCCAGCATCATTTTATTATAATTTTTGATGTCTAAGCGTTCTGCCTCACTCATCTGACTGTAAAACTTCACTTTATCTCTTCCGGGAATACAGGTAACCCCCGGGAGTTTTTCAAGCACCATTCTCTCACTGGACGAATTGTCCTTTAAAAATTGGAATACCAATACACGAAGCCCTGCTCCTGCTGCCCGCACGGTCTGTCCGACCGCCGCCGTGGTCTTTCCTTTTCCCTCTCCATAATATACATGGATCTTCCCTTCATCTCCCATCGCAAACACCTCTCACGAACCTTTTACATCTCAAGCTTCATATCGCCGAATTTGATCCAGCCTCTCTTACGCATAAATTCTGAAATACCTAACGTAATGATCGCCGGCAGGATGATCTGAACTGCCAGTATCTTTGTCAGCACTACTGCTGCTGTCTCTGTCTGGATCATCGTCTGCCACGTCATAATCTGTCCTACCAGCCCTGCGGTACCCATACCGGAACCCGTAGCGTTGCTTGTCATATGAAGTACCATTGTTCCCACCGGGCCTAAGATCGCGCTGGAAAGGATTGCCGGTATCCATATAACAGGCTTCCTTACAATATTCGGCACCTGGAGCATGGAAGTGCCGATTCCCTGCGCAAGAAGTCCTCCGACTTTGTTCTCACGGTAACTCGCCACAGCAAATCCAACCATATTGCAGCAGCATCCGATGGTAGCGGCACCTGCTGCCAGTCCTGACAAGTTCAAGATAATCCCAAGGGCCGCCGAACTGATTGGCAGCGTAAGAATCATTCCCATTAACACAGATACGATAATCCCCATGAGAAACGGCTGCTGTTCCGTACCCCAGTTGATAATACTGCCAAGCCACGCCATAAATCCGGATATCGGCGGCCCTAAGATAAGACCGACAGCGGAGCCAGTCCCAATTGCCACAAGCGGTGTCACCAAGATATCAACCTTGGTCCTGCCCGATACCAGATGACCGAAAAAGATTCCTACATAGGCAGCGATAAACGCCCCTAAAGGCTCTCCCGGGCCTGCATAAACCATAGCCCCTTCCACCATCACTGCACCTGCAAGAAGCTTGCTGGCGAATGCACCGATCATGCCTGCCGTCGCCGCGGACACAACTACCAGCGGGCTTTCACGGAACCGATAAGCGACTGCCGCCCCGATCCCGGCTCCGGTAAGGGATGCCGCAACCTTTCCGATCACAAAGATCATATCTCCGGCCGTCCCTCCAAGAAGAGTCCCGACTTGCTGAATGATCGTCCCGATGATCAGGGTTGCAAAAAGTCCCTGTGCCATAGCACTTAAGCCTTCTATAAATATCTTGTCCAGTATCTTCTTTAATTCTTTCATTATAGACTCCTTATATTTTATTGTTTTGTCAAGTGTCTTGTCACTTGTTGCATTGTAACATACCCTGCTCTTTTTCGCAAGTTTTCATTTTCTATGGACATCCTTCCTGTAAAAATGTATACTATTTTCTGCCGAATGAAATAATAATCCAGAAAATGCGAGGTAATACTATGTTCCGTTTATGGGGAAAAGAATTTAAAGACAATCGTATGCTTAGAGACACTGTTATCTGTGACGACTCAGACGATACAAGGACCCACAAAATATTTAACGCTTTAGAGACCATCTGCTATGAATTTGATTTAAGTAAACCAATCTGGCTTGACGCAACGATTGAAGAGTTCAAGCGTCACAGCAAAGCACGGTTTTATCAGGATAATTTTGTGGATTCCATAGATTTTGATTATCTGGAGATACATGTCATTGAAGAATGATAAAATTTAAGAAAGAAGGTGCCCCGTCATCTGCCGGAGCACCTGTAAATTCTCACATATCTGTTTGTTATCCGTTGCGGATCGCTTCTAACGGACTCAGCTTCATGGCTCTCTTTGCCGGAAAATATCCTGCCACAATTCCTACAAGCATTGCAAATCCTATGGAAGCCAGCATCAGCCATACAGGAATATAAGAAATATCCGCACCGCCTGTCGATATCATCTCCGAGTTCGCCGTCAATCCATTAATCGCTACCGACATAAGAAGGCTCAGTATATTTCCAATAATCCCTCCAAAGATACCGATAAATGCTGCTTCCATCAGGAACATGCCCCTGATATTGCCAAGACTGCAGCCAAGCACCTTCATAACGCCGATTTCTTTCGTCCTCTCGTAGATGGACATCATCATCGTATTTGCGATTCCTATCGCTGCGACAAACAGTGATACCGCTCCGATTCCTCCGAGAACTGCCTGGATAATACCCATCTGCCTGTTCACACTGTCCATCATCTCCGCATTCGTTTCCACGTTATAGCCCATCTCTTTGATCGTATTAGCTACTGCCGACACGTTATCCTTGTCATCCACTTTAAGCTGTGCATAAGAGTAACAAAATTCCTTCATCGGTTTGCCGTTCTTTGTCTGAGGCTGACCGGGGATTACACGCCCCGCAAATTCCTTCTTCAATACCTGCTTTAACGTATCCAGGTCACAGAATATATAATAGCAGTTAGCATTATAATCATCAACTCCGCCCTTTACAAGACCGCAGCCGCGGACTACATGCTTCTGTACCGGCTTGTTGCTCTGTCCGCCCTCGCCGCCCTCTTCATCGCCTGCGCTGATATCCATCGGGGATTGCTCCTGGCTGGCATAATAACTATCCTGGTCCAGTATCAAAAACAAGGAATCCTTTGCCAGATCGATATCCGGAAGCTCACCAGTCTCCCAATACGAAGCTCCTGTGCCTTTTTGCTGGAAATTAACAAGTGTCATATTGCCGTAAACCAGCTCAATCTGCCCACTGTTCTTAGGCGGCAGTGTCCCCTCTGACAGCTCAATATTTCTTGACGCAAGTCCCTCCGGTGTCATAGCCATAAGCTGCATATATCCCTCATAGGAACCTTTGAGCAGCATTACGGACATACTGTAGACCGGCTCCACGCTTGTAACATGTTCTAACTGCGCCAGCTTTTTCAGACATGCATCATCAACATATTCTTCCGACGCTTCTTCCGAATCGCCCATAGAACTGTACATCATCATATCACCTTCGCCGTTAGCGCCTGACACATTGATCGTAGTCAGACCTCCGTACTGCTCAATCTCTTGATACATGGCCTGCTGAAGCCCAAGTCCCAACGAAATCATTACTACAATCGATGCTGTACCGATGACAACTCCGAGGACGGTAAGAAATGTACGTAACTTTCTTCTGCGCAGATTACTACTGCTCATCCTCAGAAGATCCATCCAGTTCATACAGAAAATCCTCCTCTTCGCTCTTTCTCATTCTTTTCTTGCGTTCCTTAAGGATAATGACTGCTGCAGCCACCATCGCAATAATTCCTATCACGATCACGATCGGTACGATCGGCAGCCCGCCTGACGGCTCTTCCTCCATCGGCATCCCACCTGCATCCATACCTTCATCCATGCCCTCAGTTACCTCGAGCATCAGCTCCTTCTCCTCCGTGGTAGCCTCGCCCTCTTCATTCTCATAACTCATAGTCATCGTTACCGGCTCCGGTCCCTGTGACGCTTGCGTGCCTTTCAACATAGCGTCTATAGACGCGGTAGCACCGGACTCTACATTTCCGACAAAAACCTCTTCCTTCTCGATGCAATTCCCCTCGAAAGTCGCCCTCACATTGTAAAGCTTAATACGCCCCAGATTGTAAAGGTTGCACATTACGTTTGCTTCATCATCAACGGCAACACTCTCCGGGTTAATCTCAAAATCACTGAATTCAAATCTTGCATCCTGCTTTACCGGAATAGAAAGACTGGATGCCGCCTCCACAGCATTGGCGCTGGAATCCTCATATTTCATGCTCAGCTCTACACTGTATGGTTTCTGCAAAAGGTCTGACTTAGCGTTGAGCTTGATGGAAATATCTGCCGTCCCGTTGGCTTTCATACCGTCCAGATAGATGGAACTGCTCCCCGATGAGGGAAGGAAGGCAGGCGCCGTCGTCTGCTCATCGGAACCTTCTTCCGGTGCATTGAGATCAAACAGCATATTTTTTACTCTTGTTTTCTTAGAAGTATTCTTCAAATGAACGGTAAGTGTAAAATCAGTCCCGGCCTTAACGTTCCTCGGCTTTGTATCAAACCCTGTCACGATAACTCTCGGTACTGTTCCGTCACCGCTGCCGCCATCGTCACCGCCGCCACCGCCGGAGTAGGATGCTTCACCGTTGCTGATACCGCCCTCTTCCTCAGAAGGATCTTTTTCAGGCTTTTTCTCTTCTTTCTCGGCATCATCTTCCTTGTCTTTCGGTGTCTTGTCTGTGATATGTACTTCTATTGGTTTGTCCTCTTTCTTTTCTTCGGGTTTGGCGATTGTCTTTACCCAAAATCCTTTATCAAATGTATCCTCAGTTCCATCTTCATATTTATAGGAGCATCTAAAATAAATTTTATGGTTACCACTTTCTATATTGTCTCGCTCTGTAAATTTAAATACAATCTCATCATACTTTTTTCCTGCTTCAAGCTCTTCTATTCGTTGCTCATCGTCTTGATTATCCTTCTGAAAGGGCCATTTTCCAATATCATCATCTGCGATATACGGTTCAATCACTATATTCGTAATTTTTTTACTTTTATGTGTATTTTTCAAATACATATTAATTGTATTAGGAGTTTGATACTTAAATTCAGGCACTTCATTGTTAATTATTTTCCATTCTATGTCTTTCTTCGTTTGCGCATCCTCCGCCGCCTTCGCCGGCACTTCCACTCCTGCTCCGGCAAGCACCACCGCTGCAAGCACTGCCGCCGTTCCTCTGATCAATTCCTTCCATCTTCTCATTGTTGTTCTTCCTCCCTCATTCTGCCATGTTCTTCTATCTTTATAATCTTTCCGTCACTGATATGAAAAACCCGGTCTGCGTAAGTTGCCAGGTGATTATCATGAGTAACCATAACCAGTGTCTTTTTCTGTTCTCTGACGACCCGCTGCATCAGCTTCATCACATCCTCCGATGTATGCGAGTCTAAGTTTCCTGTCGGCTCATCGGCAAATATAATCTTCGGATCCACCACCAACGCCCTGGCAACACCTACTCTCTGCTGCTGCCCTCCTGACATCTGGTTCGGCATATGCTTCCTGTGCTTTCGAAGCCCTACAAGGTCTAACATCTGATTCGCCTTCTTCGTACGGACTTTTCTGTCCTCTCCCCGGAAGCTTAGCGGAAGCGCCACATTCTCCACTGCATTCATTGTCCCCATGAGATGAAACGACTGAAAGATAAATCCTACATTATTCCTTCGGAAAGCAACCAGCTCCCCTTCCTTAAGACTCTCAATATGCTGGCCCCCGATAACTACAGAGCCCTTTGTAGGCTTTTCAAGCCCTGCAAGCATATTAAGGAGTGTTGATTTTCCAGAACCGGAAGTTCCTACAATCGCACAGAACTCCCCATGATGTATGTCGAAATCTACACCGTCTAATGCACGGACCGTCTCATCTCCGACTTTATAAAGTTTATACAGGTTTCTGACCTGAATTACCTCTTCCATAATCTGTACATCGTCCTTTTATCATCATTTGCTACTATCATAACACAGATTACGAAATACTTTCATTAGAAAAACGAAAAAATTTCTTAAGATTGCGCCCCTTTCTCATTTATGCTAATATACTTAGAAAAGAGGAAAGGACATCTGTATATGATCGATACGCCCGGATTATCTGTTAATTTCTTAAAAAAAGAACCTTATACCGGCTCTCATGCCGGTTCCCGCTACTATTTATGCAGTGCTGAAGATAAGATCAAGGTCTGTATCTACCCGGAACCCTGGTGCTTCGAGGTAACTCCCGATGATGATAAGACATGGAATGAATTTCCCTTTTCTCCGGAAGGGCTCAAAAGTGCTGTAGATTGGATCGCTGAATACATAACAAAAAAAGCATGAGAAATTCTCTGTAAAGACAAATTTCTCATGCGTCGCGGGGCAAGACACTTTTGCCCTCCCCAGCCTTATAGTACGATATATGGCTAACCTTTCAATACTTCTTCTGCGATGTTCCTCGCATGATCGGAGATACGCTCTAATCCTACAAGGGCATCCAGAAAGACAATTCCCGCTTCTGCACTGCATTGATTGTCTGCAAGCCGTGCGATATGCTTCGTTCTGAGCCTGATTTCCAGCTCGTCAATCCTGGTCTCTTTCTCAATTACTTTCAAAGCCTTCTCCTGGCTGTTTTCCCTGAACGCCTCTATCGCATACCGATAACTGTCAATCGTCTCTGACATGATTTCTTCCATATGGGACTTCGCAATGTCAGAAAAAGTAACTTTCTTTTCTATCATTGTCTCCGCGTACTCAGAGATATTCTCACAGTAATCGCTCACCCGCTCAATATCCGATAATATTTGCAAAAGATGGGCTACTGTCTCATGTTCCTTTTCGCTGATCTGCATCGTGCTTAATCTTACCGCATAATCAGTTATCCCTGCACATAGCTTGTCTACCGTAGACTCATCCTCCCTGATCTGAGCAATGGCCGTCTGCGCCTTTGTAAATAAGATATCCCTTGCTGTCTCCATCGTCTCCATAACCAGCTCTCCCATGCGGACAGCTTCATTGATCGTAGACTGGAGGGCGATACCGGGTGTCTCAAGAACACGTTCGTCCAAGAGTACCTTTCCTCTGTCCTGCTCATCTTCTTTGACATTGCCAATCTTCTTTGCAAGCTTTATGATCAGGTTTGATGCCGGGAACAGAAGAACTGTCGTACCAATATTAAAAATGGTATGGACCAAACTGATCTGTGTCTGGCTGATTGCCCCAACCCCGGCCTGCGGATTCATTAATTCAAAGTACACGATCACGATCGTACTGAATATCACTGTTCCGATAATGTTAAATAAAAGGTGCATAAGCGCTGCTGTCTTCGCATTCTTTTTCGCTCCGAGTCCGGAAAGAATTGCCGTCACACAAGTACCTATATTCTGTCCCATGATGATATAGATTGCTGCGCTGAATGGCACCAGCCCCGCCGCCGCAAGGCTCTGTAAGATACCCACCGATGCAGACGAACTCTGAATGATGGCCGTCACAACTGCCCCCGCAAGAATCCCTAACACCGGACTCTGGCCAAGGACAACGAACATATTCACGAATCCCTCGTATTCTCTCAACGGACCCACTGCATCTGACATCGTGGTGATGCCGATGAACAGAAGTCCAAAGCCGATAACGATGCTTGAGATATCCTTGGTCGAACGCCTTTTCCCCGTGAGCATCACGATAACACCGGCAATTACCGCAACCGGAGCCAGCTTTGACGGGCTTAAAAACTCTGCCCATTCCACGGAAGACACCAGCCATCCGGTCACTGTCGTACCGATGTTAGCTCCCATGATCACGCCCATGGCCTGGGTAAGGTTCATAAGCCCGGCATTTACAAACCCGACTACCATGACTGTCGTAGCAGACGAACTTTGAATGACTGCTGTAATTGCGGCCCCCAGGAGCACTCCCATAAGCTTGTTCTTCGTCAGGATCTCAAGCAGTGATTTCATCTTGTTCCCTGCAGCGTTCTCGAGACCCTGTGCCATAATCTGCATACCATAAATGAACATTCCGAGTCCACCTGCAAATGGTATGATAATATCCAAGTATTCCATAGTTTTCCTCCCATGTATTTACCAGACTGTCACTGTCTGTTAAACACACAATATCATACAGCGGTCTCAAAAACAATATTATTTTTTCATCTTCGGCTCACAGATCAGAGACGCAAGATAGCCAAACACGAGCGCCGCTGAGATTCCGACAGCACTTGCCTTGAACCCTCCCAGAAAAATGCCGATAAAACCTTCCTTATCCACAGCTTCCTTCACACCTTTCCACAGAAGATTACCGAATCCCGCCAGCGGGACGCTTGCTCCCGCCCCCGCATAATCCTGTATCGGCTGATAGATGTGAAGCGCCCCGAGAACTGCACCGCTGCATACTAAAAGTACCATCACTCTTCCGGGCATCAGCTTCGTGCGGTCCAAAAGAATCTGAGCAAGCGCGCAGATCAAACCCCCGACCCAGAATGCATTTATATAATCCATGTATACTCCCCCCTTCTAACAGTGCTCCAGAACAATGCCATGGGCAATGCCCGGCACACTTGCTCCTTCATTGAAGCTCACGGTTGACATGAGCGCCCCCGTAGGAACGAATAAGACTCTTTTCCATTCTCCCCGCTCAAGCTTCGGCAGCACATAGGCCGACAACACTGACGCGGCACAGCCGCAGCCGCTTCCTCCGGCATGTGTATCCTGCTTATTCTGATCAAAGATCATCATTCCGCAATCTATATGGTTCTTCTTAATATCTATCTCTTTTCCCCTCATCAAGTCAAACAAAATACTCTGCCCTACGTAGCCCAGGTCTCCGGTGATGATCCGGCTGTAATCATCCGGCTCGCGTCCAAAGTCCTTCAGATTCCTCTCAATCGTATCTGCTGCTGCCGGTGCCATACATGCGCCCATATTCTGAGAATCCTTCAGACCGTAATCTACAATTTTCCCTACCGTTATACCTGTAATCCTTACATGACTCCGCTTTTTTCCCACCAGGAATGCACCGCTTCCCGTCACTGTCCACTGTGCAGACAGCGGTCTTTGGTTCGCATAACTTAAAGGAAAGCGGAACTCTTTTTCCGCACTTCCGAAATGGCTGGATGTTACAGCAAGCATACAGTCTCCATAACCGCCTGCCACACTCATAGAAGCAAGCGCCAGCGCTTCCCCCGAGGTAGAACATGCTCCAAACAGACCAAACAGCGGAATCCCAAGATCCTCAACTCCTAGGGATGTGGCAATTCCCTGCCGGAGAAGATCGCCTCCAAAAAGGAATCTTACATCCTCCTTATGAAGGTGGGCTTTTCCCATAGCCAATATACATGCTTCTTTCTGCATGGTACTCTCTGCTGCCTCCCAGGTGTCTTCTCCAAAGAGATTCTCTGTCTCCACCATGTCAAACATTTTTCCGAGAGGCCCTTCACCCTCCTTTTTCCCAACAACAGACGCACTTGACACCACGAAAGGTGACTGTTCAAATGCAATACTCTGTAATCCCTGTGTCATATATCATACCTGCCTTTTCTATGATTAAAATATCCCTGCGATCTTTCCGATCCAGTATAAAAATCCAAGCACCCAGCTTGTGAACACCCCGTACAATATCACCGGTCCCGCAATGGTGAATATCTTACAGCCAATTCCCATCACCTGGCCTTCCTTCTGGAATTCAATAGCCGGAGCCGCTACAGAATTGGCAAATCCGGTAATGGGAACCAACGCTCCCGCACCGCCCCACTTCGCAATCCGCGGATACACATTCAACGCGGTCAGGACGACACTTAACAGAATCAATATCATAGACGTCCAGCCGCCGCTGATATCCTTATCAAGTCCCATCTTTTCACAATAATTCAAAACACTCTGCCCGATCACGCAGATAATTCCGCCTGTAATAAATGCCTTTGTCATATTTACAGGAAGATTATGCACAGGCGTCTTTTGCTTCACATAATTTTCATATGCTTCCTGCTGCTTCTTTTTATCCACTCTACTCTCTCCTTCCAAATCGCCGTTACCATCCCCGGTAAAAGAAAATAAGTGCGCCGATTCCTTTTCCGATTGCCATAGCCGCAATAAGATACGGGATACATTTGATAATCTTTGCACGTCTGATAAATATAGGGAACACATTCAAGATCTCTGCCAGCGCCATAGACCAGCACCCCACGAAAATTCCCGCAAAGATGCCGAACACCGGGAGAATCCATCCCCCGCCAGGTATCGTCAGGTGATAGACCCAGAAAATATTTCCGAGCATACCACCAAGGGCAACGCTGTCTTCATAAAGAAAAATATGTTCTCCTGTGTGTGTGCGGTCTGCAAAGTCCGAGATAACCCCTAACCCGATAATAAAGGAAAACAGACCTGCCGCTACTGCAAACCCGGCACTAAGTCCTAGAATTGCCAGTATGATCTGAGCTGCCCACATCCAGTTCTTTTCCCTTTCTTGAAAAATCTTCAATCAATGTTGTCTGAATATCATTCTCATACAGACGCATCTCCACTTCCATCGGTGTCGGGTCCACCGTAAATTTCTTTTTCCCAAAATGATTAAAAAAGGTAAGAATTCCTATGATCACTCCGATGCTGTACGTAAGTTCCAGAATTGTGAATCCTGAACTTTTTGTTCCTGTCAGACTTTCGTATATCTGGCCGAACATTTTTGTCACGTCAACATCGTTGTTAAAAGCCATCATAGAAAATGCAGCACCGCAGAAAGTGATAATGACGACTGATACTGTCTTTATCCAATGGAGAAGCTGTCCCGCTATCTGCTGTTCTTCCAGCGTAACAATGAAATCCTGCTCTCCAACATTCTGGATATCTGCATTCGGATATACCTCATGGATGCACTCGATCACTTTAAGAATCGATACTGCCGTCCTGTTCTGGTTCTTTTTGTCTGTATTATGGAATTTCAGCAGCTTTAAAGTCTTAAGCCTCGAAGTGACTGACGAATTGGCACACTCGATCTTAAGGACATCCCCAAGAGTAACTTCCGGTTTTGTCACCTCTACATTACGGTCTGCCTTGATATAGATCGTATCACTGCTCGAAGCCATAGTGTCCTCCGCCGCCGTCAGCCAGTGCAGTGCCCGGATTCCATTCCGTCTGTCTGACCAATGTGCCTTCACTCATATTCTTTCCTTTTTTTACATCGCCAAAATAATAGAGCAGTCCGATGATAACTGCTGCCGCCACTACGACTGCCAGGCAGAGCCGCAGTTTTTTTCTTGCCTCTTCCATACTGACACCTTCCTTTGTTTTTCTGTTAGTATGCTGCTTTTTTATTAAAATATACACATAGAAACTTGTCAGATTTTTTCTCTCATTTGTTTTAAAATTCTTTTTTCCATTCTTGAGACCTGCACCTGCGAGATGCCAAGCTCCTCTCCGACCTGCGTCTGTGTTCGGTTTGCAAAATATCTCAGATAGATAAGCTGACGCTCCTTTTGCTCCAGAGCCATAAGAAGATTTCCGAGAACCATATGGTCCAGTATTTTATCCTCCTGTCTTTCCTGCCCCGGAAGCTTGTCCATCAGACGGATTTCCTGCCCGTCCTTTTGGTAAATAGATTTTTGCAGTGATTCTATGTCACCGCTTGCCTCCATCGCCATAGTCAACTCCTCTACTGATACGGAAAGCTCCTCTGCAATCTCAGACAGGAGCGGTTCTCTTCCGAGAATTTCCTGAAGCCTCTCCTGACAAAGATAAGCTTTATACGCCAACTCCTTAAGTGACCGACTGACCTTGATCATCCCATCATCCCTTAAAAACCTTTTGATCTCTCCGGAAATCATGGGAACCGCATAGGTGGAGAACTTGACATTGTAATTCAGATCAAACTTGTCGATTGCCTTCAAAAGTCCAATATTTCCAATCTGAAACAAATCCTCCGCCTCCACCCCGCGGCCTAAAAAACGTTTTACAATACACCAGACTAATCCCGCATTCTCTTCTACCAACTGTGCTCTTGCTTCTTCATCCCCATTGTGAGACTTCTGAATTAAAGCGATTGTGCGGTCCATAATCTCCGTCCTTTACCGATTGTTTTTTCCATCTTTACAACAGTTCCATTTCCCGGTTCAGATACCACCTCAAGCTTATCCATAAAGGCCTCCATAAAGGAAAATCCCATACCGGAACGCTCAAGCTCCGGCTTACTTGTAAAAAGAGGTTCCATCGCCTGCTTAATATCTTCAATTCCTTTTCCCTCGTCCCTGACTTCAAGGAAAAGTGTCTGCCCCTTTGTGCGGCAATGTATGTAGATGTTATGTATCTCGTTTTCATACCCATGGATGATCGCATTTGTCACTGCTTCTGACACTGCGGTCTTTACATCTGACACCTCCTCCACCGTTGGATTGAGGGAAGTCATAAAAGATGCAACCGTCACTCTGGCAAATGATTCGTTTGAAGAACGGCTGTCAAATATTACCTGCATTTCATTGGTGTTTTCCATTTAATTATCCTCCTCATAAATCTGCATTATTTTTGTCACTCCGGACATGGTCAATATCTTTTTCATTCTTTCTCCCACATGTACTGCACATATTTCTCCGCCCAGCATATAGACTTTCCTATACCTTCCCATAATGACACCAATTCCTGAACTATCCATAAAATCTGTCTCCTTAAAATCAAAAATAACATACCGAATATGATTTCTCTCTATCAGATGGTCTGATTCCTTTCTCAGCTCTTCCGAATTATGATGGTCAATTTCACCCGGAAGAAAGATGGTCAGACAATTTTCCTGTACCTGATATTTCATATACATCCTCCTTCATTTTTTTATATAAGAAAAAGGATATGCATCCCTTTGCATATCCTTCTCTTTCGTAATTTATCTATTCTGATTCGTCCTGATCTTCCTGGTCTTCCTGTGCAGCTTCATCATCCTGTTCCCTCTGGGCGCCCTGATCACCTTTCGTGTTCTGACCATCCAACGCCTTTTGAGCTGTTCCTGCCGCTTCTTTGCCCTTATACTTTTCAACCAGCTTCTGGTAACGGATATTCGCCTTGTCCTGCTCGCCCTTCTTCTCAAAAGACTGTGCAAGAAGAAGCAATGCTTTTCCATCCTGGTAGCCTTCCTCCATCTTTACAACCTTTTCCAAACTGCTGATGGCCCCGTCGTAATCCCCGGATTCAAACTCATCACCTGCGGTATCATACAACTTCTCACACATCCGGGGAAACAGGGAATCAGCCACTTCCTCATATCTGCTCTTTCCAATCTTTCCAAGGGAATCCGGAGATACCTTGAGCATCTGCTCCAACATCTCCTTGTCACTCATATCCTCCGCTGAAAAATGTCTGGCAACATCCAGTACTATCTCATAACTCTCTTGCGTAGATGCGGACTTCTCTTTCAAGTCTTCGCTCTCCTCACTGTTGGCCCGGTACTCCTCCAGCTCAGTCTTAAGAGCACTGATCTGCGCCTCCTGTGTGGCGATTCTGTCACTGAATGATATCACCCGCTCATTAAGCTTCTTCTGTCTCCCTACCGACACTGCCGGCATAATTAAAAACCACATAACCGCAGCACCGACAAGCACACCGACAGCAATATTTAAAAATGTATGGAGGCCCGAATTCTCTTTAAATACAGAGGACGCCGGCTGGATGATCGTCTCATTTCCGATATTATAAGTAACCGTCTGCTCCTGTCTTGCCTCTCCGCCTTTTCCTCTGTCCCTTGCACGGCTCGGTCTGGACTTGCGGATCTGCGTGATCTCGTGCATATAACGAAGGGTAGTCTCGTCCGTAGTATCCAGCTTATGCGCCGTCCGAAGCTCTTTTCTTGCCGCTGAAAACTGCTCTGTCTGTATATAGAGAAGCGCCAAAAGCTGATGGGCCTTCACGTAAGACGGATGGGCAGCGATTGCTTTCTTGAGCTGGATGATCGCCAGATCTTCCCCATTCTGCCCCGCAAGCTCAATACTTTGGTTAAACAACTTCACCGCCTGGTTAATGCTTTCAAGCTCACCCGGAACTTCCTGTATCTTGCCAATATAATAATTTGCAACATTATCCTCAGACTGAAAATTCTTGCTGAGAATCCACTCTACAAGTGCCTCAACCACATCTCCCCTGCCGTAATAGACAAGCCCGAGAAGATTCCTCGCCGCAATATTCCCGCGATTGTACTGCAGACTTCGCCGCAGGGACGTAACCGCCCCGCTCATATCCCGAATATTCGCTTTCTTCAGACCGTCGTTATACCAGTAGTTTGATTGGTACATCAGCTTTGTTGTATATTCCATAGACTATTATAACCTCTTTTTATCTCCGCTATTTCGTCTGTTCTATCATCTCACGCAGAATATCCGTCATGTCTGTCAAATCCTCCTGATAAACCGCGCCTTCAATATCCTCTACTTCCAGACTTGGCTGGAACTTTTTCAGTTCTTCTGCAAAATCTAACATTGCCTTTCGCCTCCTGCAAAATATTTCTTCACGGCACCCACCAGATAAAGAGAACCAAGGCAATAAATCTCACTGCCTCCCCGCATCTTATAAGCATCCTCAATTGCATCCTCAATACCGCTGCTTACATATACCGGAGCAGATGTATATCTCCGAAAAATCTCTCCCAACTCATCCGCCGGCACTCGCCGCCTGTCAGCAATCTCTGTCACTATATATCTCTTTGCTCTGATGTTCCGGCAAAGGTATTCTATCATCTGTTCGTATTTTTTGTCAGACACCACTGAGAATATCACTACCGGAAGCTCACAGTTCCCGGAAACTTCGCCAATGCTCTCTGCAAATGCCTCCAATGCTCCAAGATTGTGTGCTCCATCCACCATAAAATGCGGAGCTGCCATCTCCATCCGCCCTTCCCATCTGACAGATGCTATGGCTTTTGCCCATTTCCTCCGGCAGATCTCACAATCCTGAAACACATACTCTAATGCCTGAAGTGCAAGCTCTGCATTCATGACCTGATAGAGACCACCGTTAGAAACCTGCCATGTAATATCTTTATCATACGCATTATTTCTCGAAAATGCAATACAGTTTCGGCCTGCTTCCCGAATTTCGTACGCACAATTCGTGATTTCTCTACACGGAGCCTTTCTTTCTGACGCGATTCGCCGAATGACTCCCGCCGCAGCCCGACAGCTTCCATCAAAAAAAACGGGAATATTCTTCTTTATGATCCCTGCCTTTTCGTAGGCAATCTGTTCCACAGTATCTCCAAGGATCTCTGTATGGTCAAGGCTGATTGATGTGATCACTGTAAGGAAAGGTGAACCCGGCGCATTTGTCGCATCCAGCCTTCCCCCAAGACCCGTCTCGAGTATAATATACTCTACATCCGAATGTGCGAACACCATCATTCCCATTCCAAAAAGGAACTCAAAATAAGATGGATGCGAAGTTCCTTCCTCCTCCATCTTTTGCGCAACCTTCAATGTCTTTAAAAACACTTGATAGAAGGTATCATCATCCACCAGCTTCCGGTCAATCTGAATCCTCTCATTGATCTTTATCAGATGGGGGGATGTAAAGAATCCCGTCCGCTTTTCCTCCGCTTGTAAAACAGCCTGTATATATGCGCACACAGAACCTTTCCCATTGGTCCCCGCCACATGTATGATCTTCCTGTCAAAACCAGGATTCCCAAGCCGTTCAAGAAACAATCTTGTGTGTTCCAGGGAATGCTTCTTCGTGAATCTTGGAAGATCTTCAATGTAATCTACTGCCTCTTTATAATTTTTCGGTATCCTGTCTGACATCATATTCTCCATTAATTTTCTTCCGGCTGTGCCTGCTCCTGCCACGACTTTGTGATATCTGTTCCTGTTCCTTCCTGCACAACCAGCTTTCCTTCCTGATAAATGTATTTATTAGAAGCTCTGAACACGGTATTGCTGGAGCCCATCTGGATCACAGACACCGTGTCGCCTTCTTTCAGATTCGTCTCCGGCAACTCAATCCGCGTATTGTTAAGAAACGTGCTCTTCTGCCTTTCCTCATTGACAAACACCTTGCTGTTTCCGGTAAAGTTCTCCCCGTACAGGCTGATACTTCCGTCAAGATGCTCCATCACATCTGTCACTGTCACATCCCGCACCCCCATCATCATATGCGGCTCCTTCACAGGCATCTCGCCATCCCCGTAGACATACTGTTTCCCGTAAAGGATGTCATACTGCAAAAGCTCTAAGTCTTTCAGGTAATCCTTCGTCTTCCTCCGCCCCTGGTGATAGTTGAACACCGTTCCGGCATGGATGTCAAGCCGCTCGAACACATCCGCCATAATCTGATAGGCAGGAATATTCCTGTCCTCCTTTTTAAGGCCGATGTTATCCCAGATCACATAGTTCGTATTGTAGAGGTAACGCCCCTTGAGATCTTCTGCCTTAAGGCCCAGTGTCGGAAGATGATCCCCGTAAAACACGATTACGGACGGCTCGTTCCGCTCCTCCACCGCCTTCACCAGATTGCCCGCAAATTCATCCATGCCGTACACCTGGTTCACATAGTATTCCCAGCGGTTCTTAAGCGCCTCATCCTCAATCCCTTCCACCGTAATCTCCGGATTCTCGATGACCTTCTCCTCCGGGTAATCCCCGTGTCCCTGAAGGCTTACGCAGAACACAAAGTCCTGCTGCTCGGTCGTGTCCATAGATTCCATAATATGCTGAATCAGGATGTCATCTTTCGCCCACCCGTTCTCGGTAAACTGTAAGATGTTCATAAATTCCTTGCTCGTATAAGAGTCAAACCCGATATGGTCAAACACCTTGGCACGGCTGTAAAAATTCCCGCCGTTATTGTGGAGCGCATGGGTTCCGTAACCGAGAGCGCTGAGTGCCGACGCCGCGCTCTCACTCTGACGCTCCTTGAGCACCGTCTTATACGGATACTCCCCCGGCCCGAAATACCGGAGATTCATGCCCGTAAGCACCTCAAACTCTGTGTTCGCCGTTCCCGCGCCCACAGAAGGCACCTTAAAATACCCGGAAGAAAAATTTTCATACATCTTCCGAAGGTTCGGGCTGGCATCTTTAGAAGTCGTAAAAAACTCCGACTCCGCCACATCAAAATAAGACTCAAGCTGCACAAAGATGATATTGGGCTTTTTGCTGTCCTTAAGCCCGGTCTCGCTTTTCACGATACTGCCGTTATCAGAAAGCCTTGCAATCGACTTCTCATTATATTCATTCGGCTCATTAATACCTGTATTAAACACACTGGCCATAAAGCAGTAGGGCAGCCCATAATCCTCATAGGCAAATGCAATATTTCCGAAATAAGTAGACACCACTCTCTCGTCAATCGCCGCGTCCGTGGCAACCGCGTACAGCGCCGCGCAGGCTGCAATCCCTGCCAGCGCCCGGATGCGGTGTACCTTTCCGTTATACTGCCCGCCGCGCCGCCACATAGAAACGACCCACACGGTAACCGCGCCGATGCCCACCATCACCATGACAAGCTCAAATCCGTTAAAATAATTATTGATAAGGGAAACCGCGTCCGTGGCAACCTTAAGGTCCTGCGCGTTAAAAGGCGTCACCCGCTTAATCAGCATATAGCCGTTGCACACCCCGAGCACCATCCAGAGGACACCTATGATAATCCGCACAAAGACCCTTCGCTTAAACAGATACACGACGGAAAATGTCATGAATATCATAAACGCATTGTACAGAAATACTAACGGAGTCTCCGTCATGTATTCCCACGCCCGGATTGCAGAATGCCTGGAAATCGCCTCGATGGCAAAATTGATCAGGCAGGCGAGGAGCGCATGGAACAACAGCGAGAGCCGGTTCATCCACCGATAAACCGGCTGCATCCTTCTGGCAAACGCGCTGTTCCTGCGCTCCTCAAGGATTCTCTGCCGACGTTCCTTCCTCGCTCTCCAATATTCTGCAATATCTTCTTTCTTCAGATGTTTAAGCCTGTGAAACGCCCCTTTTATATCGGGCCTTTTTAACTGGATCTTCTTCATAATAAAATGCAATCTCCCAACAAATCAGGCTGCAGCGGATACCTGTTATGCCAGCCTTACTTTCTAGTTCTGCCTTGCTTTCTAGTTTTGCCTTGCTTTCTAGCTCTGCCTTGCCTTCAATCCCTCAAGCCTCTCCTGAACTTTCGCCATCATCTCGCGGTACGTCTCAAGTTTCTTCTGCTCTTCCTCAATCTTCGCCTGAGGAGCCTTGCTCATGAATTTCTCATTTTTCAGCATCCCGTCCGCCCGGGCAATTTCCTTGGTCAGACGTTTCTCTTCCTTCGTCAGACGCTCCATCTCCTGCTCAAAATCAACCAGATCCTCAAGCGGCAGATACACTGACGCATCCGGCACAACAACAGACACCGCATCCTCCGCGATTCCCTCCTTATCGTGCTGAATCTTAAGCTCGCTCACCGCCGCCATCATCTGCGCCGCGTCGCTGAGACACGCAAAGCCGCTGCAAAGCTCCTCATCCTCACACACAATGTACACCTTGGCTTTTCTGGAGTTCGGCACGTTCATCTCCGCCCGGACATTCCGCACGCCGCGGATAATCTCCTTATAGTGCTCCACAATCCTTTCCGCCGCCGGGGAACTTAACGCCTCGTCATACTCCGGCCACGCAGACATCATCAGAGACTCTTCCTCCGGAATCAGCTTGCTGTAAATCTCCTCCGTCACGAAGGGCATATACGGGTGAAGAAGTTTCAGCGCTTTTTTCAGCACCTCCCTCAGCGTCCACAGCGCGTCGTTGGCGCTCTGCGCGTCCTCATCCCCATGATAGATCCGATATTTTGCAAGCTCGATATACCAGTCGCAGAACTCATCCCAGATAAAATCATATAACTTGGACAGCGCGATGCCAAGCTCGAACTTATCCATATTTTCCGTCACGTCTTTTACAAGCTGGTTGCACTTAGACATAATCCACCGGTCAGCCGGACGGAAAGTATTTCCATCAGGTTCGTCAAGCTCCTTCTCGTCAAGGTTCATCATGATGAAACGCGACGCGTTCCACACTTTATTGGCAAAGTTGCGGCTTGCCTCAACCCGCTCATTGTAAAAACGCATATCGTTGCCCGGCGCATTTCCCGTCACAAGAGTCATACGGAGAGCGTCCGCACCGTACTGGTCGATAATCTCCAGCGGGTCAATGCCATTTCCCAGAGACTTGCTCATCTTGCGCCCCAGAGAATCCCTTATCAGCCCGTGAATGAACACGGTATGGAACGGTGATTTACCAGTATGTGCATATCCGGAGAATACCATACGGATTACCCAGAAGAAAATAATGTCATATCCGGTGACAAGCACGTCCGTCGGGTAAAAATAATCTAAGTCCTCGGTCTTCTCCGGCCATCCAAGCACAGAGAACGGCCACAGCGCAGAGGAAAACCATGTATCCAGCGTATCCTCGTCCTGGGTCATATGTTTGCAGCCGCACTTCGGGCAAACGCCCGGTTTCGTCCTTGACACGACCATCTCGCCGCACTCGTCGCAGTAGTACGCCGGAATCCTGTGTCCCCACCAAATCTGCCTGGAGATGCACCAGTCGCGGATATTCTCAAGCCAGTGAAGGTAAATCTTGTCAAACCGCTCCGGCACGAACTTAAGCTCACCGTTTTTCACCGCCTGGATTGCCGGTTTCGCCAGCTCTTCCATGCGGACAAACCACTGCTGTTTTACCAGAGGCTCTACTGTCGTGTGGCACCGGTCGTGGGTTCCTACATTGTGGCTGTGGGGAACAACTTTCACCAAAAGCCCCTGCTCCTCAAGCTCCTTCACCATCAGCTCACGGGCTGCGTAGCGCTCCATCCCCGCATACTTCCCGCCGTTTTCATTGATGGTGGCATCGTCATTCATCACATTGATTTCCGGCAGGTTGTGGCGTTTCCCAACCTCGAAATCGTTAGGGTCATGAGCCGGCGTAATCTTCACCGCGCCCGTACCGAACTCCTTGTCAACGTAAGCATCCGCAACAATCGGTATCTCTTTTCCCACCAGCGGCAGAATCGCTTTCTTTCCTACAATATCTTTATAGCGCTCGTCATCCGGGTGAACCGCGATGGCAGTGTCTCCAAGCATCGTCTCCGGACGCGTCGTGGCAATCTCAAGGTAATCATCGCTCCCTACAAGCGGATACTTGATATGCCAGAAATGCCCGTCCTGCTCCTCATGCTCAACCTCCGCGTCAGAAAGGGAAGTCTTGCACACCGGACACCAGTTGATAATCCTGGAACCCTTATAGATATATCCTTCCTCATAAAGCTTGATAAATACTTCCTCAACCGCTTTTGAGCATCCCTCGTCCATGGTAAAACGCTCCCTGTCCCAATCGCAGGAAACGCCAAGCTTTTTCAGCTGCCCCTCGATGGTTCCGGCATACTCCTCTTTCCACTGCCAGGTGCGCTCAAGAAACTTCTCGCGCCCCAGCTCTTTTTTATCAATCCCTTCGTCCTTAAGCTGGTTCGTCACCTTGACCTCCGTGGAAATCGCCGCGTGGTCCGTACCCGGCACCCAGAGCGCATTGTACCCCTGCATCCTCTTATACCGGATTAAAATGTCCTGGAGCGTGTTATCCAGGGCATGACCCATATGCAGCTTTCCGGTAATGTTCGGAGGCGGCATCACCGTCGTAAACGGCTTTTTCTCCCTGTCCGCCTCCGCGTGGAAATACTTACTCTCACACCACTTCTCATAAAGCTTTGCCTCAATCTCCTTCGGATTGTAGGTTTTGTTCAGATTCTCACCCATACTCTCTCTCCTTAGTTTCTAAGATTTTCACAAACTTTTCACAAATGAGGACGTAAAAAACCGCCCTCTACGCTGTAAAGGGCGATTTATCATCGCGGTACCACCTTTATTTATATAGAAAAACGCTCTATATCTCATCTTATTCGATAACGGGAACGACTCCGGGACTGCCTAGCGTCTGCGTCTGTCTGCGGTTTTCTCACACTCACAGCGGTTCAGCAATCCGGCTCAAAAGCTACCTTCCGCACCTTACATTCTGAAACGGCTCTCAGCCTCCTTGCCGCTCTCTCTGTCAGGGCAAATGCGCGTACTCCTCTTTTTCATCGCCTTTAAGGTTTTTAAACTATTGACTATCATAGCGACCAGTAAGGGATTTGTCAAGGAAATTCGGCGTATTTCAGAAAGTCTTAAGAGTTGGGGAATGCTTTGAACATCTATTTTGTTACCGTTACAGTATAAGAAGTATTTCTTCCCGAAAAATCTGTCGCAATCATTTTAATTGTTGCCGTACCCTCTCCTACTGCCGTCACTTTTCCATCCTCCGATACGGTCACTACGTTCGTATTGTCAGATTTAAACCGGACTGGAGGCATAGTTCCGCTCGCTGGAAATATGGAAACAGTATTCACTTCTTTATCTTTATCACCGACTTTTAGTGCCACTTCTTTTTCCTCATACTGAAAACTTGCACATGTCTTTGCCTGATCCGGTGTCAGCATCTGTACCTCATTATTTTTAAGGTCACGCGTCCATGCCCACCAGCCGCCATCGTACAAAGTAACCTTCCACCCTTTCTCATATCCGAGCAGCAGCGGCATAGTCGCTCTCCATCCTGTTCCGCAGAAGAAACAGACCTCATTGTCCGGAGAGACATTGCTCTCTGCCATAAACTTTTCAAAAGTTTCATATGGAATAACAGTTCCGTCATCATTCATATATTCTTCCATTGAATTTGCATCACTTCCGGCACGGCCAAATACGGCTCCTGCAACTTCTCCTTTTTCCTGGAGCATCGGGTAATTGCCGTCCGAAATCCCCTGAAATTCATCCAAACTTCTTACACTTACCAGCTTAAAGTTCGCATTCTTTTTCAGATTTTCTTTTACTTCGTCTTTTGAAAGAATATATTCCGGATGTGCCGGAATCTCACACCCAAAAGAATCATTCGGAGTCGGTGTATTTACTGTTGTCTCCACCTCATAGCCTGCATCCGTCCAGTTTTTGATATCGCCATTTAAGACCTTCACATTTTCAACTCCACAGTACAGCAGAAGGAAAGCCTCCCTCTCCGTAGCAGGATGCGCGCCATATGTTATTACTGTGGTATCTTTCGTAATCCCATACTCATTTACAACTTTCGTCAGCTCTTCATCTGAAACAACATTTCCCAAATCTTCATCTGCATAATCAATCGTATTATCTGCATACGCAGCATATGTACTTGTTTCAAACAAATGAACATCGCAGTGATATGCCCCCGGGATATGTCCTTCATTATAAGAATCTTCCGTTGTAGAAGTCTCCAGGATAACATAATTCTCGGATTCCGGCTGCTTCCCGTCAATCACACTTTTTACCCATTCCGGCGTGACATATACGGTTCTCTTATCTACGGTCTCCGGCTGTGCATCCGTCTTTTCGTCTGTTCCCGCGTCAGAACTTTGCTCCGTACTCCCATCCTGCTTATCATCCCCTGAACCAGAAGAACACCCCGTCAGCAACGACATACTCATTACTGTTGCAAACAATAACACCAATAATTTTCTTTTCATTCGTTTCACCTCTCTTGTAATTTATGCCAGATAATTGTATCATTCTTTTTTTACTGCGTCTAATTTGTATTTTCTATAAACAGCTTGTATTTATTGTACAATTGAATGATTCCAATTACCATGCAAAAGCATATTGAAAGAGGTTCATGCATGTTGTACCTCTCAATGTTCTATATAGCCGCTTTCATAGCATCCCTACCCCTGCGGTTTCATAATTACCTTGACAGGAGAAGTTTCTCCTTTTTCAAAAAGCCCAGCCACCGAACAATCCCGATACTTTTTTCTGATTTCCTCATCAGCAGGTCTGCTGTAACTTTTGTAACCTCGTCGCTTTTTCTATCGCTTGTCAGCGTTGCTCCCGCCGCCCGCATAGGCACAATCAGCCTGATAATATCATTTTCCTCAAAATTCGGTTCTGCATCAGAATAGATTTTCGTGTATTTATACAGATTCCGAACATCGGAATCAAGTGAATCCGCATATCCAATATTTACAAAAATTTCGCCATTATGAGATTTTTCGGATAAGGAGTGAAGTTCTCAAGACTGAAAATGCACTCTTAAATTCCCTATGCACAAACAGATTGCTGACAATCTCTCTGGCTATCGCAGTTCTTAAACTTACATTGACACCATCAATCAGAAAAAATATGGAAATATAAACGTGATTGTGATACTATTTATTGAAGATATAATTCGCAGTTTATGGAAGCGGTAATATGTCAAGAATGTTTATTCATAGATAATGTCTTTTGCTTTTGGAATTCTAATATTTATCATTTAAAGAAGGGAAATAAGATGAAAAAGAAAATAAGCTGTATGTTTCTGCTGTCAGCGATACTGGTCCTTTGCCTGGCCTTGCCTGTGAGCGCGGCAGAAGAATTCACAGAAGTCTCTAATAACAAAAAAGGTGCGGTAAAAGTGTCATCCACTCTGATTTATAAGGAATCCTCTGCCAAATCCCAAACATTGAAAAAGCTTAAATTTGGCGAAAAAGTAGTGATTAAAACTCAGTCCGAGAACTGGTATGAGGTTAAAAAAGGCTCCTTAAAAGGCTTCATGAAAAAGAATTCTGTCGTCATGTACGATAGTACGAAAAAGCATGTTGCTTTAACCTTTGATGACGGTCCTAACGCAAAAACGACTAAAAAAGTTTTAAATGCTTTAGAGAAAAATAAATGCAGAGCAACATTTTTCCTAGTTGGTTCTAATATTACAAAAAGTACAGGGAATCTGCTAAAAAGGGAAAAGAAGTTAGGTTGTGAGATTGGAAATCACTCCTATTCCCATCCGTTACTTACAAACATGAGTACCTCCGCAGTAAAAAAGCAATTTACAAAGACAAATCAAAGGATAAAAAAGTATACAGGAGAAAATGCAACCGTTTGCCGCACCCCGTACGGCGCCAGCAAAAAAAGAATATTAAATGCCGCCGGAAGTCCGCATATTTTCTGGTCTGTAGATACGCTGGACTGGAAATACAGGAATACAAAACGGCTGGCTTCATATGTGAAAAAACACGCAAAGGACGGCGATGTAATTCTGATGCATGATATCCATAAAACGACGGCTAATGCAGTGGACCGTATCTGCAAAGATTTGAAGAAAAAAGGATTCGAGACCGTTACGGTTACAGAACTTGCTGCAATTAAAGGCAAGAAAATGAAAACGGGGCATACATATGGTCAATTTTGAATAGGGTTTGTCAAATTAACTGTGTAAGTTTTTTAATGGCGGTCATAACGACCGCCGATTTTGGTCGCTTTCTCTATCGCTTGTCAGCGTTGCTCCCGCCGCACTCATAGGCACAATCAGCCTGAAAACATCGTTTTCCTCAAAATTCAGTTCTGCGAAAGCCTTAAGAGTTCCCAAATTCCTTCCGCAGCTTATTCACTGTATCATACATTACAGACAAGCACTTTTCAAAATCATCCTTTGTCACATTATAAAAATCATCTCCCGGGCATCTTGCATCATAATGAAAATCAGACAAATATGCCAGCCCGATTGTATCCAGTTCTAATCCTGCTCTCATCTCATTTAATTTTGAGGCGATTTTTTTCATATTATGTTTCCGCAATAAATCAGCCACGTCTTCATCAACAAAAATCTTATCAAGATACCCCTTCAAATATTTTTCTGCTACCTGCTGGCATTGTACTGCAAGCTGATTGTAAAATGTATTTCCCATAGCAAGCACAGACTCCAAATATTGCAAATCATTTTCTGCAATATCTAAATAAGTGTTTCTTATCATTCAATCACCTCCAAAATCATCTTTTTTTCGCGGTTCACAGCATTCTCAAAAACACTCCGCATCTCTTCCGATGCCTCATTTTTATAGACAATATCTGTCCTGATGCCATTTATCGGCTCATCCAACGACCATCGGATATCGGCGGCAAGAGCCCTGTCGCTGATTCTCTGAGCTGTAACTACCATAAGATCCACATCACTGCTGCTCCTTACATCTCCCCGCGCACAGCTCCCGAAAAGATAGACTTTTTTCAGCCCTTTAATGTCCGCCTCCAGCAAATAGCGTATATCATGCTCTATTTTCCTGACGAACCTGCCAGGCAGATTCTCATAATTTTCTTTATATATTTTGATATTTTGATTCAAGACAACGCCTCCAGACATTTACTGAGATTTTTTCCCATAACCTGCATGGAACCTAAGCGCCAGAACGTTCTCAGGGCAGCTCACCGTACATTTTCCGCAGCGGATGCACTCGGCGGAATCCGGCGCGTTTACCGGGTCAACGTCCATCGGGCATACCCCACGGCATTTCCCGCAGGAGATGCATCTTTCTTTATCCACTTCCATATGGTAGATGCTGATTTTGTTCAGGATGCCGTAGATGGCGCCAAGCGGGCACATCACCTTGCAGAAAAAACGGCAGATGACAACACATCCTATCAGCGTCAGCACAAGGATAACTGCCTTTACGGAAAACAGCGCGCCGATGACCTTTCTAAGCTCTGGATGGGTGGCGAGCAAGGGCAGTCCTCCCTCCAGCGTTCCTACGGGGCAGATATACTCGCAGTATGCGGGCGCGCCCATCCCCAGCTCATTTGTAATCATCACCGGGAACAACAGGACAAAAAAGACCAGAAAGACATATTTCACATAGGTAAATCCCTTCCAAAGCTTTCTCTTCGGCGACGGTATCTTATATAATAATTCCTGTATCAACCCGAACGGACAGATATAGCCGCATACAGCCCTTCCAAATACGACTCCCACCGCCAGCACAAACCCTGTCACATAAAAGCTTATATTAAAATTCATCGCGCCGCCCACCGCCTGCATGGCGCCGATGGGGCAGGAAAGCCTTGCCGCCGGGCAGGAGTAGCAGTTCATCCCCGGATTGCAGAATTGTTTCCACCTGCCCTTATAGAGCAGCCCGCCGGCAAAATTTTGAAGATATGTGTTGGAATAGCCAAATGCGGCAATCTGAATGATTTTCCTCTTTATTTCCTGACTGATTCTCATAAGTTTACCCCAATCCGATGCATTCCAGACAGACGTTGACCGCCTTTCCAAGGACGACAGCCACCTCGCCCCGGTAAATTCCCCACGCCATCATGCAGACCGCGGCGAGTGAGGCAAGCACACGGGCTGCCTGTTTTTTCTGATTCAAGGTTTTACTCCAACGCATCAAGATACCCCTCCACAAAACTCTTATATCCTGCCACGTCCGCGCCGACAATCGGACTGCCTACAAATTTTCCTTCGCTGTCCACAAAAAATGTAGTGGGAACACCGACAATCTCACGAATCAGAGGATTAAATTCCTCTCCCGCCAACAGATTCACAAACTTCACGCCTGTCTTTTCCACAACCTGCTGCGCCAGAGCGTACTGGTCGGACTCCTCCGACGGCACATCTGCCGCGATGCCTATGATCTGGGCATTTTCCGGCATGGACTCTGACCATTCATTAAGCTCGGGCATCTCATTAATACACGGGCTGCAGTAGGTCGCCCAGAAATTCACCACCGTAATGTCCGCCTGTGAGAATATGTCATTCGTAACCGTATTGCCTTCAAGGTCTTTCACCGAGAACTCAGGCATAGCCTCAGAAACGCCGGGTTCCTCTGCCGCAGACTCCGTCTCGGATTCCGTCACAGCTTTCTTCTCCTCTCCGGTCGCATCTTTCTTCTGGCCGCATGAACACATGCAAAAACAAAGCAAAAAACTTAAAAATAATATTGTCATTTTTTTCATTGCAAATCCCTCCTGCCTACTATTATAGCTTATCATGTCTATTAATCAAGAAAAAAGAGCCGCAGACGCAGCCCTTTCATAAAATATATAAATCATCATTCCATCTTGCATATTCCGCATTACTGGTTTTCCGCAAATGAAATCGTATACACGAATTTATCCGGCGCATAATAATCTACTGCCTCGCCGTCCACCTCGGCATACGGATATCCGAAGTTGTTAAGGGCCTTGCCGTCCTGTTTCGGGCTCAGGTCAATATCACGCCCTCTTGACAGCTCAAGCCTTTCATTCTCACAATTACCCCAGTAAAATTCCTGCATCTCTTTTGCCTCGGCAGAATCCTTCTCCCATTCATTCTTCAGAACCGCTTTCAGCACATCCGCCGGGTCAGCCAGAACCCATCCGGTTCCCGGAAGATAGAACTCTGCCCAGCAGTGCTGGTTCCCGGTAATCATCGTGTCATTGATGCGGACACCGAACATCTCCCTTGCAGGAATCCCGGCAGCACGGCACAGCCCGACAAATACGGAATTGATATCCGTACATTTTCCTCCCTTGGAAACAAGCAGCGCGCACACATCCCCGGTTCCGCATCCCGTGACGCTCTCATCGCGGTTCATGTTTGCGATTACCCAGTCATAGATTGCCCTTGCCTTGTCAAGAACGGTCTCTTTGCCCTCTGTAATCTTATCCGCAGTCGCCTTTACCTCTCCGTCAAGGGGAATGGTGCTGGATTCTTTCAGATACTCCTCCATATCCGAACCAATCTCACCCTCTTCTACCAGCTCAGGGCTCTTAATCTCCTGCCTGGAAACCTTGAAAGAACAGCTTGCCTTGCGGTCAGCCGCGTCTGCATCGGCTCCCCACTCAATATACAGCATCTTGTTGCCCTGAGAATCTTCAGCAAGCTCTGTCTTCGCATCTCCTGCGTCAAACTCCGGCTCCTCAACCGTCTGATAGTCATTGGTCTGGGCAACCGGCAGCCACACACGGACAACCTTTCCTTTTTCATACTGTGACATATCAATGTCATAAGTCACCGTTCCGCTCTTTGCGGCTCCCGCCTCTGCCTGCTCTCCGCTCTGGGCATCCTCTTTCGTCTCTTCTTCACTGCCGTCTGCATCATCCTCAGAAGTGCTGCTGTCTGTACCCGTGCCGTCCGAGCTGCCGTCTGAACCGCCGCTGCACCCGACAGCAAATGAAACCGTCATGGCTGCCACCAGCAGCATGGATATCACTTTTTTCTTCATGTACCTGACCTCCCATTCATATGAATTTTTATCAGTCACTATATTAGCATACCCCGCACCGCCCGTCCAATCGCTTTTCATAATGTCCTGCGCCGATTTATTAACGATTTCTATAACGTTTGAAATGTTTTCATACAGTCCTAAACATTTTCTTTGATGCCTGCATATACAGGACATAAGCCAATGCCAAAGATGTGATATCCGCTACCGGCTGTGCCCATACCAATCCTGTCATGCCGACAATCATTTTCAGCAAAAACATTACGGGAATGTAGATGACGCCCTGCCTGCTTATATTTATTATAAGCGCGGCAGCTCCTGCCCCCATAGCCTGCAGCGCGTTGAGCAATACATAAAACACTCCGAAAAATACACTGGTAGTGAGCAATATCCTCGAAAAATCCAAGGCAAAACCGTAGGTCGTGGCATCTGCAAGAAACGCTTTTACAATCTGGCCTGCAAACAGATAGCAGATACCTGTCAAAACCACACTGAGGACAAAAGAAAACACCAATGAAAAACGCAGAACCTTTTTAAACCGCGCCCAAAGCTTTGCACCTACGCAATATCCCAGAATCTGCTGTATTCCCTGCCCTAACCCAATACATACCATGCCTGTCATCATGGTCACTTTCATCGCCACGCCAATGCCTGCAAGCGCCATATCCCCATACTGCGCCATTTGGCTGTTTGTGACAATGCTTGATATGCTCATCAGCAAGGAGCCTAATGCCGCGGGTATGCCGATGGCAAGGACACTGGCTGCAACCTTATCTTTCACAGTAAAATCTTTAAGACGGATGCTCAATGAAGATTTTCCGCGGATGAAATACATAATATAATAGCCTGCCCCTACGACATTTCCAATAACCGTTGCAATCGCCGCCCCTGCAATATTCCATCCAAATCCCAAGATAAAGATTGGGTCAAGAACTACATTTAAAAGGTTCCCTATGAGCGTTCCCATCATAGCTTTGGCAGATTCTCCTTCTGTCCTTATCACATTGGAATAGCAGTTGGAAATAAGCACAAACGGCCCGCAGAATACCACGATAACAAGATATGTTTTTGCTAATTCCCATGTGTCGGCACTTGCACCTGCCAAAGATAATATCGGATTTATGAATATAAGCATCCCCGCCGACATTATCATGCCGGCAATCACACATCCCCACATGCAAAAGGAACTTACCCTTTTCGCGTAATCCGTTTTCCCTTCACCCATTGCCCTTGATATGACCGAAGTTCCCCCTACTCCGAACACCGTTCCTACTGCCATACAGGTGCATTCCTGAATAGTTCCATAGATTTTTTGTCTTCCATTGTACTACCTCCATTTTCTCATTATTGATTGTATGCGATTGACAGTATACGATTTATTTGTTTTGTTTTAATGCCTGCTGTCATGCAACAGGCATTATTTATCTGCGAATGAGCGATTCACTTTTTTTAACAGGGAAAGAAACTCTCTTCTTTCCGATTCCGAAAGGGGCATTAACAGTTTCTCTTCCATATCAAGCATTGCTGTTTCCGCATCTTTACAGCAACGTTCTCCCGCTGATGTAATCTGAACATATTTCATCCGCTTATCGTTCCTGTCTCCTGATACAGATACCAGACCTTTTAGCTCTAACCTCGAAATCAGCCCTGCTGTTGTAGACTGTGCCAGCGCTAATCGTTTTTCAAGCTCTTTGAATGAAAGTTTTTTTTCCGGAACATCTGCAAGCGTCAGCAGAACATTGATCTGAGAAAAAGTCAGCTCTTTCTTCCTCAGCTGATTATTCGCATTTTTTTCTAAAGCATTGTGTATCTGCTGGATGAAAAAAACGCATGTTTCTTTGGATATCATTCATATCCCTCCAATCTGATACACAGTATATCAGATTTATTTCAAAAGTCAATAGTATGCGTTTGATTTTTTACATCACCCTCTGCTTTTTCGCCTCCTCCACCAGATACCCTTTCTCCCGCAGCACATCCTCGATGCCGTTAAGAATCTCTTCATTCTCCGCCTCAACGGTATGATAATGATAATTCGAAGTGATATTTTTAAGAGGGCTTGACTTCCCAAGCCGGATATTTTCGATAAACTCCGTCACCTTCTTCCGGGAGTTGATGTCAAGGCGCGCCTCCATCCGCCCGTAAACCCGGTGGTTAATCATGACGTTCACCACTTTCCCGCCAAGGTCAACAATCGCACACAGCTCGTCCTCCATCTGCTCATCCGTATGGCTCACCTTGAACACCCGCTGCACTGCATGAGGAGTATTCACGATATATCCCCGGTTCGTAGCGATAATGTCGATTCCCGCCTCGCGGATGAGCGCCATATCCTGCACGATCACCTGGCGGCTCACATCGCAGAGCCTTGCCAGCTCTTTCGCCGGAACCGGCTCCCTGCTCTCACGGATGAGCCGGACAATCTCCCGTCTCCGTTCCACTTTCGTCATAGAGCTCCCCCTTCCTTAAACCGCATGAAGATTTTTCAGCGAAATATCCAGTATCGGCGCAGAGTGGGTCAGCGCCCCGCTGGAAATATAATCAACCCCGAGGGAAGTAAGCCTTTCAATATTTTCCTTCGTCACATTTCCCGAGCACTCCGTCTCAGCCCGCCCGTCAATCAGCGCAATAGCCTTACGCATCTCCTCCGGCGGCATATTGTCGAGCATGATAATGTCTGCGCCCGCCTCCACGGCCTCTTTCACCATGTCAAGGTTCTCCGTCTCCACCTCAATCTTGCGGACAAAGGGCGCATAAGCCTTCGCCATCTGGACAGCCTTCGTCACGCTGCCCGCCGCCCCGATATGGTTGTCCTTTAAAAGCACCCCGTCGGAAAGGTTGTAGCGGTGATTGTAGCCGCCCCCGACGCGCACCGCATATTTTTCGAAAATACGCATATTCGGCGTCGTCTTCCTCGTATCCAAAAGCTTTGTCTTACTCCCCGCAAGGAGCTTTGCCACATCACGGGTGTAAGTCGCGATACCGCTCATCCTCTGCAGGTAATTAAGCGCTACCCGCTCCCCGGAAAGGAGCACGCGGATATCCCCCCGAAGGAGCCCCATCTTCTCCCCCTTCTTCACCTCATCGCCGTCCTCGCAGAAGAACGTAATCTCCATCTGGTCATCCAAAAGCTCAAACACCCGGCGGAATACCCCAAGCCCGGCGATAATCCCGTCCTGCTTGCAGATAAGCTCCACCTCCCCTCTGACCGCCTCCTTCATCACCGAATTGGTGGTCACATCCTCGCTGGAAATATCCTCCTTAAGCGCCTCCATGATCAAATGGTCTGCCTGTAAACGCATCGTTATATCATTCATCGTAAATTTGCTCCTCTCCTATTCTCTGTCTTTTATTATCTTCTTTGCCGCCCGCTTTGCAAACACCAGGCTCTCAAGCAGTGAATTGCTCGCCAGCCGGTTCGCCCCATGCACGCCGTTGCAGCTCGTCTCGCCCACCGCGTAGAGATTTTCCATGGAACTCTTACTGTCCGCGTCCACCCAGATTCCTCCCATAAAATAATGCTGGGCCGGAACCACCGGGATGCACTCCCTGGTCACGTCGTACCCTTCCTCCAGGCAATGCTCGTATATATGGGGGAAATGCTTTAATATCGTCTCCCTGTCAATATGCTCCATGGAAAGCCACACATAGTCCGTTCCGTCCTCCGCCATCTGCCGCCGGATTGCATCCGCCACCACATCCCGGGGAAGAAGTTCATTGACAAACCGCTCTTTCTTCTTATTATACAGGACTGCTCCCTCCCCCCGGACAGACTCGGAAATCAGGAATCTGCGCCCCGTTTTCTTCGAGTACAGCGTCGTAGGGTGGAACTGTACATAGTCGAGATTCTCCAGGCGGATATTGTGCCTTTTGGCAATCTCAACGGCATCCCCCGTCAGATGCGGGAAATTCGTGGAATGCTGGTAACGCCCGCCGATTCCCCCGGTTGCCAGAACCGTATCCTGCGCCAAAATCCAGAACTCTTTGTCCGCATCTGTTTCTGCCAAGGCCAGCCCCTCTGCTGTATCCATAACTCTTCGCGCCGCAACTCCGCGGCATACGCCGTCCTCTTCTATAATGTCGGTCATTTCCGTATATTCATAAACCGTGATATTCCTCCGCTCCCTGACCCGCTCCAAAAGCTTTCCGGTAATCTCCCGCCCGGTAATATCCTCATGGAACAAAATCCTGGGCCTTGAGTGAGCCCCCTCTCTCGTATAGACGAACTCCCCGTCTTCCTTGGCAAATTCCACGCCAAAACTTACCAGGTCACGGATTACATCCCTTGAGCCGCGCAGCATAATGTCCACCGACTCCTTCCGGTTCTCGTAATGCCCCGCCCGCATAGTATCCTCAAAATACCCGTCATAATCCTCCTCATCCCGAAGGACACAGATTCCCCCCTGGGCGAGAAAGGAATCACTGCTCTCGGCATCTGACTTTGTAAGCATTACGACCCGCAGGTCTTCCGGAAGGTTCAGCGCCGCGAACAATCCGCCCACGCCTGTTCCTACTATCACTACATCTGCATTTACATCCATCTTCCTTGTCCTCCGCCGGTCATCTCGCAAGCTCGAGCATTCGCTCTAAAGGCCGCCTCGTCTCTTCCCCAAGCTCCGTCTCCATATGTACTTCATTTTCCCCGGTCTTTAAGACATGCAGCACTTTTTCCAGCGTCACCAGTTTCATGTCCGGACACACGGGAAGAGTGTCGGTAAAGTAAAATTTCTTTTCCGGATTCTTCTGCTTAAGCTCGTGGGCGACGCCTTCCTCGGTGCAGATGATAAATTCCTTCCCGTTGCTCTTTGTGGCAAACTCAATAATGCCGGATGTGCTGCCCACATAGTCTGAAAGCTCCAGCACCGCCCTGGCGCATTCCGGGTGGGAGAGCACTAAAGCATCCGGGTGCTCTTTCTTTGCCTTTTTTATCTCCTCCGTCTGCATCCGCTCATGGGTCGGGCAGTAACCTTCATTATAGATAAAATTCTTCTCCGGCACCTGCTCCGCGATAAAATGCGCCAGATTCCTGTCCGGGATAAAGAAAATGTTCCGGTTGGGGAGCGCTTTTACAATCTTCACCGCATTTGCGGATGTCACGCAGACATCCGAAAGCCGCTTAAGCTCCGCCGTGGAATTGATATAGCAGACTACTGCCAAATCTTCATATCTCTCCCGCATCCGCCGGATCGTCTCCTCGTCCGCCATATGCGCCATGGGGCAGTCCGCTTTCCCGTCCGGCATCAGGACGGTCTTTTCCGGGTTCAGCGCCTTGGCGCTCTCCCCCATGAACGACACGCCGCAGAACACGATCACCTGCGCCCCCGTCTCTGCCGCCGCTTTGCTGAGATAATAAGAATCTCCCACATAGTCCGCAATCTCCTGAACTTCCGGCGCGACATAATAGTGCGCCAGGATTACCGCGTTTTTTTCCTTTTTTAATGACTGTATTTCCTCTGTGATTGTCATCGCCTTGTATCCTCCTGTAAAATCATAACGGTCCATAACATTCCGACACAGTATAGCATATATCTTTACAGATGACAAGACACTTGGAAATCATTTCTTTCCTTGTGTTATATGTCAAATCATGCTATAAATTAAATAAGATATATTAGCAGAGGATTAAATATGTAACAATACGTCAATATATAAGGAGGAACTTGGTATGAATGGATGGTTTTTGGGAGAAACACTGATGACACATCTCAGAGATTTGAATTTTTTATCCATTCTTGTCCGCATCTGCCTGTCTATTCTTGTAGGAGGTATTCTCGGAATGGAACGCGGCAGAAAGAACCGTCCGGCAGGACTTCGGACATATATCCTTGTATGTCTCGGCTCTGCATTGGTGATGATGACAAATCAATATGTATATGTTACATACCACGTGGGAGACCCTATGCGTCTGGGTGCGCAAGTTATCAGCGGGGTCGGATTTCTCGGCGCAGGTACGATCATATTGACTGGAAGGAATAAGATTACAGGAGTAACCACCGCTGCCGGTCTGTGGACAGCAGCCTGCAGCGGCCTGGCAATCGGAATCGGATTTTACGAAGGCGCAATCCTCGGAGGAATTGCAATCGTATTTACTGTATCCGGTCTTTTAAAATTTGATATCTGGATTCGAAAAAGATCCCGGTACCTGGATCTTTATGTTGAATATAATGTAGAAAAGGGTACTTTCAATAGATTTTTGCAATACGCCGATGAACACCAGCTCGATATACATAACGTCCAGATCAGCAGCAGTTATTCCTGGCGTGATACAGGGGGACGTCACCGGACACTCAGCTATATTATCACAGTCTCCAGCCAAATTCCCCGCACTCATGCAGAAATTATTGAAATATTGGTTCATGAAAAAGGGATCCAATTTATAGAAGAATTATAAGTACTGCCTATTTTCCGATAGATGATCTGCAGGGCTATGGTTCGCCCATAGCCCTGTTTTTTACTGATTCACCCTCAGTATCTTCACATCCTTCCCCTCTATCTTCACCTCTGTTCCTCCGCCCACCGTTTCTCCCGCAAGCAGATCAACACAAGTCTCTTCTACCCTTACCTCCGCAGCGCTGTCCCTGTGATTCAGCAGGAACAAAAATCTCCCATTCTCATTCTCTCGTTCCGTAACTTCTATGCCATCCGCACTTTCGAGAAGAGCTCCAATCCCGCACTCCCCGCACACGTCCTCAAGAAATGCCCGGTAAAACTGCTCGTCCGAGCGGGTCGCCACATAGTAGGCTTTTCCTTTCCCGAACTCATTCACCGTCACCGCAGGCATCCCGGCATAAAAATCCTTCTGGTACGCGCCAAGCGTTTTCGCCCCCTCCGGATGGATGAGGTCGCACAAAAGACGCGCCGGATATGTCTTTCCGTTATAATCAAAGCGATTCTCCTTATCCTTTGGCAGCGCGTCAATCTCCTCCGCCCAGATTCCTAAGATATCCCGAAGTCTTCCCGGATATCCCCCGGTAATTACCAGGTCATGCTCATCCACAATTCCGCTGAAAAATGTGGTGATAAATGTTCCGCCGTTTTCCACAAACCGGCGCACCTTCTCATCGTACCCGCTCTTTGTCATATAGAGCACCGGCGCGATCAAAAGCTTATACTTATCCAGGCAGTCTTCAGCTCCCACAAAATCCACCGGGATATTTAAGCCATGCAGCGCTTTATAATAATCCAGCACCTGCGCCTTATAATCAAGGTCTGTCGTCGGCCCCGCCGTGCAGTTTAACGCCCACCAGTTATCCCAGTCAAAATAGATGGCAGCTTTTGCATTCGGAACGGCGCCCAGCAGCTCGCCGCCAAGCTTTCTAAGCTCCTTCCCAAGAGCCGCTGCCTCCTTAAATACCCTCGTCTCACCGTTTCCCACATGGTCAATGACCGCACTGTGGTACTTCTCACATGCTCCGATGCTCCTTCGCATCTGGAAGAACATGACCGAATCCGCACCGTGGGCAACCGCCTGATAGCTCCAAAGCCGCATCACCCCCGGACGTTTCAGCGTGCAGTATGTGTGCCAGTTGGTGACGCCCGGCGTCTGCTCCATCAAAAGGAACGGCTTGCCGCCGCCCACTCCCCGCATCAGGTCATGCTGCATGGCGATTTCCGCCGGAGCGGCATCCGCATCCGGGTAGTTATCCCAGGAGACAACATCCATATATTTGCCCCATTTCTGATAATCCAGCGCCGGGTAAAATCCCATCAGGTTCGTCGTCACCGGAATATCCGGCGTTACCCTTTTCACCGCGTCATACTCCATCCGGTAGCAGTTTAAGATGCTGTCCGAGTTAAACCGCCGGTAATCCAGCGTGATTCCCTGGAACATGCTCCGCTCAGGCTCAAAATGCTCACTCAGCGCGTTGGGCAGCACAATCTCATCCCAATCATAAAACGTATGCCCCCAAAAAGACGTATTCCACGCCCGGTTCAATTCCCTGGTGGTCTGATATTTCTCCTTAAGCCACACTCTGAACGCCCGCTCGCAGTTCTCGCAATAGCACTCTCCGCCGTATTCATTCGAGATGTGCCATGCAACGATATTTTCATAATCCTTATACCGCTCGGCAAGTTTTCCCGCCAGCCTCACGGAGTACTTCTGGTAGGCGGGGCTGTTCGGGCAGGAATTGTGGCGGCCGCCGAACTTATGCTTTCTCCCCTCAAAATCCACCCGCAGGATATCCGGGTGACGCTTTGCCATCCACGCCGGATGCGCGCCGGTGGAGGTGGCAAGACACACTTTCAGTCCATTCTTTTGCACCATCTCCATAATCCTGTCAAGCTTTGAGAAGTCATATTCCTCCTCCGAGGGCTGGATTGCCGCCCAGCTAAAGACGTTTAAGGTCACGATGTCAATGCCCGCCTCTTTAAACAGGCGCATATCCTCCATCCAGATGTCCTCCGGCCACTGCTCCGGGTTATAATCGCCGCCGTATACGATTTTGTCAACCTTATCGCTGTATTTTTTCATAAATTTCTTCCTTTCATAGATGAATTAAAATGTTTAGGCAAAAAGATTTTCCGTCCAGTCTTACTGAGCGATACAAAGACGGATATCCCGCGAGGAGCTGCCGACCCTGACTTCCATTCCTGCTCTGTAATCTTCCGCCTCTACCGTCACCCTCCGGCTCTCTCCCGGCTCAAGGAAAACTTTTTCAAAGCCCTTTAGCTGCTGCACTGCCTCATCCTCCGACCGCTCCCGGGGCGCAAGGTACACCTGCACGGTTTCCTTCCCCGCCTTCTTTCCGGTATTGGTAATCCGGCACTCCACATAGGTTTTCCCGTCTTTCTCCGTAAGACACGCTGCCTCATACGCAAAAGAAGTGTAAGACAGCCCGTGGCCAAAGCAAAACTCCGGCTCAATATGAAAAGCATCCAGATAACGGTAGCCCACGAATATCCCTTCTGCATAATCTGCCGTTTCTTTTTGGGCAAAATTCCCCCAGGCATGGGCCGAACAGTCCATATGAGTCTTGTAAAAGCTCTCCGGCAGTTTCCCCGACGGATTTACCTTTCCAAACAGCACCTCGGCAAGCGCAAGGCCGCCCTCCATCCCGGCATACCAGCTCCACACAAGGCTGTCCGCCCGGTCAACCCATCTGCCCATCTCCACCGGACTACCGCCCACCATCACAACCACCGTATCCGGATTCACGGCAAGCAGCCTCTCAATCAGCTCATCCTGCTCATAGGGCAGCCGCATATCCGCACGGTCATTTCCTTCGCAGTCATGCTCATGATTCAGACCTCCGATGAAAATGACCTGGTCAAACGCTTTCGCCATGCTAACGACCTCTTCTCTGAGCGCTTTCCGCCTCGCTACAAGAGCCTCATCCTCTTTTCCCGCGCCGCGAACCTCTCCGCCGCCATTTTCCAGGCTTGCCTCCTGCCAGTTTGCATCCGTATCTTCCTTCTTCGGAGTCTGGCAGTAGCCTTTCACATAGGTAACCTTCGCATTGCCGCCCAGCAGCATCTTGATGCCCATCAGCGGAGTAATCTCATAAAGCGCCTTAATCTCTGCACTGCCGCCTCCCGGTGCATGATGCATATCCGCATTTTCTCCGATGACAAGGACTTCCCTCGCCCTCTCCGGGCAGAGGGGCAGCCGATTCCCGGAATTCTTAAGGAGGACTACCGATTCCCGCGCCACATCTAATGCCGTCTGCCTGTGCTCCGGCGTATTGTACGCGCCGCATTTGCGTTCTTCTAATGCATCGCCCAGCATATGGAGCCGTCCCATCAGCATCAGTATCTGCACGACCTTCTCATCGATGGCACTCTCCGGGATTTCGCCCTTTTCTATCAATTTTTTTAAAGGCTCTGCCATATAGTACTCATCAAAATTATCCGTCACCGACATCTCGATGTCAAGCTGGGAATTCGCTGCCTCCTTCGTGTCATGCACTCCGCCCCAGTCGGAAATCACAACACCGTCATATCCCCACTCCTCACGGAGTATCCGGTTCAGCAGAAAATCACTCTGGCAGCAGTGCTCCCCGTACAATCTGTTATATGCGCCCATAATCGTATAGCATTTCCCCCTCTTGACCGCGTCATAAAAAGCCGGAAGGTAGATTTCCCGAAGAGCCTTTTCGTCAATCTTCACATCCACCCAAAGCCTCTGGGTTTCCTGGTTATTTGCCGCAAAATGCTTGACACACGCCGCAACATCCCACTTCTGGACGCCCTTTATATAAGGCACTGCCATCTCTTTTGTCAGATACGGGTCCTCGCTGAAATACTCAAAATTCCGCCCGCATAAAGGGCTGCGCTTAATATTCACGCCAGGCCCTAAAATCACGTCCTTGCCGCGCCCCCTCGCCTCCGCTCCCAGCACATCCCCTGTAGCGTAAGACAGCCCCCTGTTCCATGTAGCTGCCAGCGCACTGTTGCAGGGAAGATACGTCACATAATCGTCATGGTTCCCCAAACTCTTCCAACTGTCCGGCTCAAACTCCTGCCGGACCCCCATCGGCCCGTCCGACATAGAAAGCCCCGGAATCTTAAGCCTCTCCACCCCTTTCGTCCGAAACAGCTCCGCCCCATGGATCATCCCAATCTTCTCCTCCAAAGTCAGCCTGCCCGCTAGCGCCTCCGCCCTCTCTCTCAATTCCCTGTCATTAAAGTTTTTCATATATACTGCCACTCCTTCATCCTACCCCACCATGCAGATAAACGCCCCATGCCGCTCCGGCAGCCTTATCACCGTATCTTTCCCTTCCGCGCTTACCTCGGCTCCTACTGCTTTAATTACCATCTCACCAATCAAACGTATCTGCACATTCACATTTCCTTTGACTTCTCCATGTATCTTATTCCCGGCGCGCCTTAAGGTAACCGAAGTCGCCAGCTTTTCACTCTGGTAGACCTCTGCGTGCGCCTCCCCGGTCAGTCCGTACACCTTCATCTCCAATTGCTTTTCTTTGTCCTCAGTCTCCTGCTCTGTAGCTATGATGCTGTTTTCCCGAACCCACAGCGGAATAGACAGATAATCATGATATTCCTCCCGCCAGGTTCCTCCATCCGTCTGCTCCCCGGTCAGGTAATTGGTCCAAATACCCCGTGGCAGGTAATACACCGCTTTTCCTTCTTCGTTGAAAATCGGTGCCACAAGAAGGCTGTCTCCCAACATATACTGCTTGTCAAGGAACCGGCAGTTTCTGTCCTCCTCAAACTCCAGGGGCATACTCCTAAACATGGGAATCCCGGTTCTGGAAGTCATATAGGCGCTACTGTAAAGGTAAGGCACAAGCTCCAGCTTTAGCTTTGTAAAGAAACGCACCACATCCACGGCCTCCTCGTCATAGACCCACGGTACACGGTAAGATTTACTTCCGTGCAGCCTGCTGTGGGTGGACAAAAGGCCGAATGCCGCCCACCGCTTATAGACATCTGCCGTGGAGGTGCTTTCAAATCCGCCGATGTCATGGCTCCAGTAACCAAAACCGCTGCTGGTCAGAGAAAGCCCTCCCCTTAAGCTCTGCTCCATGGATTCATAGTCAGACCAGCAGTCTCCGCCCCAGTGAACCGGGAACTTCTGACCACCCACTGTCGCAGAGCGGGCGAAAAGCACAGCCTCTTCCCTTCCTCTGCATTTTACCAGCACGTCATACACTGCCTTGTTGTAAAGATATGTGTAGTAATTATGCATCTTTTCTGGGTCTGCGCCGTTAAAATAGACCGCATCCGTCGGTATCCGCTCGCCGAAATCCGTCTTAAAGCAGTCAACACCCATATCCAAAAGCCCGGCAAGCTTATCCTGATACCATTTAACCGCCTCCGGGTTGGTGAAATCCACGATGGCAAGCCCCGGCTGCCACATATCCCACTGCCAGACATCGCCGTTTGCCCGTTTTAAAAAGTATCCCTTTTCCATGCCCTCATCAAAAAGCACCGACTCCTGGCCGATATACGGATTGATCCAGACGCACACCTTGATTCCTTTTTCTCTGATGCGCTTAAGCATCCCCGCCGGGTCCGGGAACACTCTTTCATCCCAGACGAAGTCCGTCCAGTGGAACTCCCGCATCCAGCAGCAGTCAAAGTGAAAGACACTGAGAGGAATCCCCCGCTCAAGCATCCCGTCGATAAAGCTCATCACCGTCTCCTCATCATAATCTGTCGTAAACGACGTGGAGAGCCAGAGTCCGAACGTCCACTGCGGCGGCAGCGCCGGTTTTCCGGTGATATCCGTATAGCGCACCAGCACATCCTTCATGGCTGGCCCGTTAATCAGGAAATAATCCAGGCTCTCCCCCTTCACCGAAAATCCTACTTTGGCAACCTGCTCCGTCGCCACCTCGAACTCTACCTTCTCCGGGTGGTTGACAAACACGCCGTACCCCCGGTCAGACAGGTAGAAGGGAATATTTTTGTAAGACTGCTCCGTACAGGTCCCGCCGTCCTCATTCCAGATGCTGACGGACTGCCCATTCTTCACAAAAGGTGTAAAACGCTCGCCAAGCCCATAGATCAGCTCATCCACAGATAGCCCTAACTGCTGGCACATATACGCGTCCTCACTTCCCTTATCATAGGCAAAGCCCTTCCAGTCCGTTTTCAGATAAGACAAATCTCTTGCTCCGCTCTTTGTCAAAAGCTTTCCGTCACGCTCGTAACGCATGGACCAGTTTTCCTTATTGAGCACCAGGCTCAGATGTCCGCTGGACACGGTAATCTCTTCCTGTGTCTCCTCCATATGGAAACAATCCGATTCTTCAGGCAGATTAAGCTCGAACCGGGTCACATCCGGCTTTCCCCCTCTGTGATGGCAAGCCTGCACCCGGATGACCTCCGGCACAGGCGCGGTTATCTTAACCGTCAGGTTAATGCCGCCCAGCGTATCTCCCTTTTCTGCGATTCTCTCCGTTGGCGCGCACAGCGTCACCTGGTTTTTCTCCTCCCTCACCTCATATACATGTGCGGGCGAGAAACATTTGCATCCTTCTTTCAATAACCAACATCCATTGTGAAATTTCATTATCCTATACCTCCCTGTTTTTTACCCAATTATAAGAAACTGGTTCTCGAATTAATACGGTAATAATTTGCAAAAAAATACTACTTTTTTTGAAGAAATGTTGTGTTACAATGTCCGTAGATGAACTTAAAATATAGATGTTATCCGGAGGACGGCAGTCAGGCGCACCCCCTCCCCTAAACAGACGAAGGCAACGCTCCTTAAATGTCTGCTTAGGGGAGGGGGTGCGCCTGACTGCCTGTACACTGGCTAGCGTCTGGATTTTTGAGGGGTTTAGTTATGAAGAATCTTTTTCAGTTTAATTATTTTTCCAGGAATAATATGAAACGGCAGCTTATTACTTTGTTTATTTGTGCGATTATTATTCCGGTACTTTGTATCAGTGCCATACTTGGTTTCATGATATATAAGAGGACGATTTCGCATTATGAGGATCTGGCGGCCTCGCAGAGTAAGCTGGTGCATTCTACCATTGTGTCCACGTCCATTTACCTGCATTCTACTTATGAGTCTGTCATTGACAGTTCTAAGCTGCAGCAGCTTCTCTGCACGGAGGACCCTGCTTTTGACTCTGTGGCGGCTACGGCGGAGCTGACTGCTCTTTTTGACAAGACTTTGACTAATACGGCTATGCTCACCACCCTTCAGCTCTATGTGCCGGAAAGGCTTATGGGGAATGTGGAGTCCAACCAGTACATCCTGCCGTTTACCGGGGAGACTTCCCATTCCCGCTGGTACAAAAAAGCCCGAAAAATATCCGGGAACTTCTGGATCAGTGACATCCGCACCGGGCAGAACGATGTCAATTACTGGGAGCTCCACTACTGCTGCCGCATTCCCGTTCCCCAGAAGAACGATTACGCGGTGCTGGTGATGTCCGTCTCCAACGATTACCTGAGAAACCTCATCTCCAATGAGAATTATCAGATTTACATCAATGTAAACGACGAGCCGGTCTTTATAAGCTCTGACCGCGCCTACGCCGGTGAGGAATTTCCCCTCGGCCTTGAGCGGGAACCCTCCGGCTCACGCACCGGAACTTTCACACTGTTTGGCGAAAAGGTCATCGGCTCCCTCAAAACGGTCAATCTCTACCACTCCGAGGATACGCTGCATATCTTTGTTTCGGATAGGAATGCCCGGAGAACCACACAGCAGCTCCTTTTTATCTTTTTGCTGATCACGATGCTTGCCCTGCTGATCTCGGCAGTCATCATCTCCCTGTACGCGACCTACTTCAGCGGGCGCATCAACACGCTGCGCCTCGCCATGTCCAGGGTCAGCAACAATAATTATGACATCGTGGATACTATCCGCGGCGACGATGAGCTGACCGCCACCTTCCGGGACATGAAAGTCATGGTGGAAAAGCTTAAGAGCGCCGAGGCGGAGATTTACCAGGCTCAAATCCGCCAGCAGACCATCGAGAACCAGCAGCAGCAGATGGAGCTTAAGCTTTTGGCAAACCAGATCAATCCGCATTTCCTCTATAATACGCTAGAATCTATCCGCATGAAAGCGTTCATAGAGGGCAACAGAGACGTTGCGACAGCAATCAAGCTCCTGAGTAAATCCATGCGCTACGTCTTAAGCAACACAAGGACCACCTCCACGACCCTTGAGAAGGAACTTGACTACATCAATACCTATATGGCAATCATGAAACTGCGGTTTTCCTCCCGCATCGATTACGACATTTATATAGAAGAAGGGCTTGCACGCTCCGGATACCGTATCCTCCCCCTTCTCCTGCAGCCAATCATTGAAAATGCCATCTCCCACGGTCTTAGGGATATGGAGGAAAATGGGCATATCATCTTGAAAATCCGCACATCAAAGGACGGCGCGCTGCTCCATGCCCGCATCTTTGACAACGGCGCGGGCATGTCAAAAGATACGCTCAAGCATGTAAATACACACTTAAGCACCCCCCCGTCGAAGGATTCGGAGCACGGCATCGGACTTTATAATATCAACAACCGCATCCACCTCTTTTACGGGCAGGAATACGGCATTTCCATTCAAAGTAAAGAAGGCTTTGGAACCTGCGTGTCGGTTACTATACCGCTGTGCAGCACAGTGCCGGGGGAGCCCCCGGATTCTGTCCAAACCGGCGAAACATCCGTCACAAATATTCGTTATACAAAGGAGGAAGAAGAATGAACGTATTTATTGCTGACGACGAACAGCTTGTGCTGGAAGGCTTAAAACAGATCATCGACTGGGAAAGCCTCGGATTCTCCATATGCGGAACTGCCATGAACGGTCAGGACGCGCTGAACAAAATCCTGTCCTTAAGGCCCGAACTTGTCCTTTTAGACATCCGTATGCTTAAGATGAACGGCATTGAGGTAGTTAAAAATGCCATGGAGTCAGGATTTTCCGGCAAATTCATCATCTTGAGCGGACTTTCTGATTTTAAGCTGGCACAGACCGCCATGCGCTACGGCGTTGACTTTTACCTGACCAAGCCCATCGACGAGGAGGAATTAGAGCAGTCGGTAAGCACGGTGCGGCGCATTATCGAAAAAGAGACGAAAACCTCCCGCTCCTACTCCCAGTACCGCGACAAAGCCAGGGATAACATTTTGAGGGAAATCCTTCTCAACACCTGTAATTACCACACCCTTGACTTAAGCGACCTGCACTTGAACTGTGACATTTACCAGGTCATCACCTACGGGAACTATAACCAGTCCGCCCTCCACCTGGCGTGGGACTTTTCCGAGCTTATGCGCGTCACCAACCAGGACAGCCAGACCTATGACATCCTGGAGATTGACCAGCGAAGGATTATCCTCTTAAAAGGGGAATTTGCCATCGAAAGGTTCAACAATCTGCTTAAGCACTATCACGCCAAGCCCCAGAAGGGGTCTCCTTTTGACTCCATCTTCCTCACCTACGGACGGCAGGTCATCCGTATCGAAGACATCCATCTGTCCTACCAGGATGTCTGCCTCCTTGAGGAGCGCCGTTTCTTCTGTATGCCCGACCAGCACGTTATCGGCTATGATGAGTTTCACGTGCATCTCGCCTCCACCCACCTGTTTACGCAGGATTTGGCGCCGAGGTACGCGGAGTCCTTTTCCAATTACATACAGTCGCACAACCCGACGCTGATATCCGGCACCTTAAAAGAGCTGTCCGCCTATCTGTCAGGATGCACCGCGGAAATCACTGATATCAAGCATTTCCTCATTGATATCTATATCCTGGTCAAGCAGAAGATTATGCAGGTGTTCCCCCAGACAGACCTTCCTTTCCTGGCAAATGCCTCCGTCATCATCTTAATCGAGGAAAAATATTATCTCTACGAGATTATCGGGTTTCTCGGGGAGCAGTTTGAGATGTGGATGCATTCCGTCGGTTATTCCTCCGGGGAAAATGTACTCGACGAGGTACTCCACTACATCCAGAACAATTACCAGGAAAATCTGAAACTGGAGACGCTGGCGCCTCTCTTTGGCTACAACAGCTCTTATCTGGGCAGGCTTTTTACAAAAAAGCTGGACGTAAACTTCAATGCCTACTTAGACCAGGTACGCATCGCCCGGGCAAAGGAGCTTTTGGATGACGGCTCTTTAAAGGTCTACGAGATTGCCGAACGCGTAGGCTACAGCAACGTGGATTATTTCCACCGCAAGTTCAAGAAATACGTAGGCACATCCCCTGCCGAGTACAGAAAGAAGAGGAATCCGTGAGCTTACGGATTCCTCTCTGCCACTTCTTCTCTCGCCGCCGTCTCAGCCTTCGCGTTATCAAAATCCACTTTCACCACATCGTCATACCCCAGCCCTTTCAGGGTACGTCTAAGCTCCGCCAGCATCCCGTCAAATTTCTCCGCATCCTCGAATATCATCTGCCACGAACCGTCAATCACCGCCGACTTGCACCGGCTCCGCATGGTGACGATATTGGCGTCTTCCGCCGGCGTAGAGTAATTGGCACCAGGCGCAACCAGCAGCATATCTTTCTTTTCCAGATACTCCATGGCAGTATCCGCTCCCATCCTCTCTGTCCAGTCCTCATCAAGAGCGCATTTATTTTCCTCGATGGTAGACGCCCAGCTCAGATAATCGTAAGGACAGCCGGTATTAGGGTCTGTCTCTGTGTGGTTGATAGTCTTAAAATTCAGGGCAGATATCCCGCTGCCCCATGTTCCGCCTCCATACTCTTCCGGTACTTCAACCTGTGCGCCTGGAAGTGCTTTTTTTCCGAAGTCAGTCAGAACAGGCTGCCCGTCCTCCCCAAGTTCCCATGTAAGTCCTTCCGGCCCCGCCGCGCCGTTGGTCTGTCCGTTTATCTCAAAACCCTCCGGCGAATACAGCCAGTCAATAAAATCCGCCATCCTCCGGGAATCCGCCGCCCCTGCTCCGATTGCGATAACTCTTTTCGATTCCCCCTCCGGCCAGCAGCCATAGGAGAGTATCTTCATGTCTTCCACCGCCGCCATCCGAAAGCCTTTGCCGTCCGCCCTGTTTTCCGCCGTATCAAAAGCACTCTGCCCGACCCACGGGCTGCTAAGCGTCTTCCCCGACTGGTATTTTGCTATCCAGGCATCATAATCCTGGGAGGGCGACTCCGGGTCAACAAGCCCTCTTTTATTTGCCTCACTGAGAAAGCGCAGCGCCCGGATATAGTGGGAATCCTCATCCATGATATCCTCATAATCCGAACCGTCCGCCCTGGACAGCACAAATCCCTGCTCGTCATACCTGTACATACAGGCAATCTGCTTTGCATTGTTCATCATATTGTCATCCCAGTCTTTGAACAGGGAAATGGCATAGATATCGTCAGTCCCCTCCTCCTTGCGCGCCAGGCTCTGCATCTTATCAAGGACATCCAGAAGGGCATCCAGATCATCCATCTTCGGATATCCCGCCTTTTTATAGTAATCCCAGCGGACATACACACCGAACGTGGGATCTCGCCCCTCGGAAGACACAGCGGCAGGCCGGGAGGAGATTGAGTTTGGGAATCCATAAATCCCTTCCGCCTCCACAAGCTCATTGGTCTTTTCCACCGCGGCGCCGTAATGTTCCATAATATCCTTGCCCTTCATAAGCTCCGTGCAGTCGAGGACAAGGCCGCCCTCCACAAGCTCATTGAGCTTTCCGTTGGCAGTGTTGATAAGAATCAAGTCACCAAGGTCGCCGGTCGCCGCCCGGGTCTGATAAAGCGTATCACCGCCGCCCGTCACATTAGGCGCGATGATATTCAGCTCCATGTTAAAACGGTCTTTGACCGCTTTCGCAAACCAGCCGCTCTGGATGCCCTGATAATTGGCAAACTCATCATAGACATCTACGGTGATGAACTCCTTGTAGCGGGATGCGCCGGACACGGTGCCTTCTTTCTCTCCCCGGGCAAAGGTACAGCCCGCCGCCAGAGAGATGAGCAGTAAGATGCAGAGCAGTATACTTGTTGGTTTCTTTCTCATAATCAATCCCCTTTGATCCGTTCGCCAAACCGCACCTCGCAGTCCTTCCGGAAAAATGATACCCCGTAACAGTCAATCTTCCGATATCCTTCCATACGCAGCTCTTCCATATATTTCTTGTCATAAATCTGCTGCACCGCTTTCATTGCGTCATCTTCCAGCTCGTCAATCGAATCCGACACCTTTACTTCCAGGACAAAAGACCTTCCTCTGAGCGACGGGCTTTTTACCACAATATCCGAGCGCCCGTTGCCCGATTCCCGGTTCGACTTCACCAGGTAATTTTCACTCTGGCTCAAGATACCGGTAAGGAATCCGTGGTAAAAGTTCTCCGCGCTGTCGTAGAAACTCATCGTGCGGAAAAGCTGTCCGTTCAGTATATCCGTCATCCTTTCCGCGTCTCCCTCTTCCATGGCACGGTACAAATCGCGGAAATCCTCCTTCTTTATCACATCCCTGAACCAGTTCAAAATCGTGGTCCGGTAGATGGTCTTCACTTCCACATTAGGAATCCGCGCCTTTAAATGGACAGACGACTCCTTAAAATACTCGCTCTCCTTCGTCAGATACCCGGTAAAGTAGAGGAAATTCCACAGATTTTCCCCATCACTGTGCATATCCCCGTAGGTAACCTCCTCATGCACCTGTATATCCAGCGTTCCGCCGCTTAACAGCTCTTCAATCTGCATCTTTGTCTCCCGGTCAGCCCTCATGATCAGATCCTTGACGATATCATTGGAGCTGGTATTGATCCAGTACGGGCGCGGAAATGCGTCTACATCCGAATACAGGTCATACAGGAACTTGATCACGCTCCACGGATTATACACCTTTGTATTCCCAAACAAATATCCGTTGTACCATTCCTTCATAGTCGCAAACCGGCTCTCCACACCGTAATCCGTCATCATCTGCAAGACTTCCGGCTCCGTAAAACCGAAATGCTCGCTGTACTTTTTGTCAAGCACCGAGATAATGTTCAGATGGTTCAGCCCCGTAAAAATGCTCTCCTTCGATATCCTAAGACACCCGGTAATAACCGCAAACTGCAGATACTCATTCGTCTTTAAGCTGTGCTCGAACAAGGCGCGGATAAAATCCACCATCTCGTCATAAAAGCCCCTGAAATATGCATTCTCCAGCGGCACATCATATTCATCTATCAGTATGACTGTATTTTTACCGGTGATTTTCCTCATACATTTGCTGAATAATTTCAGCGAGCTGCGGACAAGCTTTGGGTCAGCCTTTTCATCCGCAACGGCAATATACTGTTCATATTCCTTTAAGGCAAGCAGCTCCCTCCCGCGCTCAACGATACTTCTGTGCCTGTCAAACTCAGACGAGATTTCCGCCTGCAGCATATAGTAAGCCGTCTCAAAATTCTCCTGTTTTGCAGATTTTAACGTCAGATTGATCACGGGGTACATGCACATCTGGCTGATATATCTCTCCCCGGCCTCCATGATCTTCATATTCCGGAACAGTTCTTTGTTCTGTTCATTTATTTCCGCATCCTGCGTGTCCTCAAAGAAATACCGGAGCATACTTAAATTCAGCGTTTTCCCGAAACGTCTCGGACGCGTGAACAGGTTCACTTTTCCCTGCATATCCAATAACTCTTTGATAAATAACGTTTTATCCACATAATAATAATCAGATTTCACTAAATCCACAAAGTTTTCCACACCTACCGGCAATGGCTTTCTCATCTTACCGCCTCCAATCTGCTGCTTTTCCCATATTATACCCTATTCCCATCCATTCCACAATCAATTATTCCCCCGCAGACCTCCTTGAAAGCCGTTTCCCGCCCTGATTCTACAAAGATGTCTAATTTTATACATAGTTTCTGTTTGCTTTTTTCCGTAGCAGGATTCCTGCCGGCGCCTCTATAATGATATCCATAAATACTTTGATTTTTCAGAAACGGAGGTCGCCCTTATGAGCAACGGCAAATTAAATCCTGTTATCGATTTTATCAACACACTATGCAGCTTTTTTGTGCTGAACCTGATCTTCCTGATCACCTGTCTCCCGGTATTCACTGTCGGGAGCGCCCTTTCTTCTCTCTATTATGTGATGGGCAGGGAGACCAAAGGCGAGTACGGCTATCTGGTACGCACCTATATCCGGGAATTTAGGCGCAATTTTAAAGACGGCAGCCTGGCTTTCCTTCTCTTTTTGATAACCGGAGGCCTGTTGGGGTTCAACCTCTTTTTCTGGCCATTCAGAGGAACGCCCGTTTCCTCCGGGATTACGGGGATTTTAGCCGCCCTTTTTCTCGTGTGGCTGATTGTCTTCCACTATACGTTCCCGCTCATTGGGCGGTTCATCAACACACCGCTCAACTCTATCCGGAACGCGTGGGGGCTGGCTCTGCGAAATATAAAATGGACCCTTGCCCTGCTTTTCATAGACATACTTACCGCCTGTTTCTGCCTGTTCCTTCCGCTGAATACCGTGCTGACAGCAATGTGCTCACTGGGCTTTGTACTGATTGCTTACTTCCAGTCCTTTATCTTTAACCGGGTCTTCCTCCCCTATGAGGGCGCAAAGGACGATTCCTCCGGAAAGCAGAGCATCTTGAGGGAACATGCGGACATGATGACCGGCACATCCCAGTTTTAGGACGGCGTTTCATTTGTAAAAGCATAAGAAAGGATTAGATTTATGAAATTCGGATATTTTGACGACACAAAAAAGGAATATATTATCACTTCACCGCAGACTCCCCTTCCCTGGATTAATTATTTGGGGAACGAGTCCTTTTTCTCCCTGATTTCCAACACCTGCGGAGGGTACAGCTTTATGAAAGACGCAAAGCTCCTCCGTCTTACGCGCTACCGCTACAACAATGTGCCTGCCGACACCAACGGGCGGTATTACTTTATCAACCACAACGGCACAGTCTGGACGCCCGGCTGGCAGCCGGCGAAGACAGACTTAGACAGTTACGAATGTCATCACGGTCTTGGCTACAGCCGGTTTATCTCCTCCAAAAACGGAATCTGCGCGGAGCTGACCGCTTTCGTTCCTCTGGGCGAGACCTGCGAAGTCAACCGTCTCATCCTACGGAATGAGACGAAGGAGACACAAACCTTATCCTTAAGCTCTTATGTGGAATTCTGTTTCTGGAATGCAGTGGATGACGCTGCCAATTTCCAGCGGAACTTGAGCATCGGCGAAGTGGAAGTTGCCGGCTCTACCATCTATCACAAGACCGAGTACCGGGAGCGCCGGGACCATTACGCTTATTACACCGTCAATGCTACCATCGACGGTTTCGATACAGACCGGGATGCATTTCTTGGAGACTACGGCAGCATCAAGAATCCGAAGGCAGTCAGAGACGCATCTTCTTATCAGTCAATCGCAAGCGGTGGAGCCGTTATCGGCTCCCACCGCCTGAGCGTCACTTTAAAGCCGGGGGAGGAGCGTAGCCTTATCTTCCTCCTTGGCTACGCCGAGAATCCGGCGAATGAAAAGTGGGAATCTTTAGATGTTATCAATAAAACTCCCGCCCTGCGCGCGATTTCCCGATTGGATAATGACCGCAAGGTTGCGGACGCTCTTGATGCCCTTGCCGATTACTGGAATCATCTGCTGTCTAAATTCACCTTAGAATGTGCCGATACAAGGCTGAACCGCATGGTAAATATCTGGAACCAGTACCAGTGCATGGTGACCTTTAACCTGTCGCGCTCCGCCTCCTACTTTGAGTCGGGAACCGGGCGGGGCATGGGATTCCGGGATTCCTGCCAGGACCTTTTAGGCTTTGTCCACCTGATTCCCGACCGGGCAAGACAGCGGATTCTTGACATCGCCGCGACCCAGTTCGAGGACGGCAGCGCCTATCACCAGTACCAGCCGCTGACCAAGAAGGGAAATGCGGACATCGGCAGCGGATTCAACGACGACCCGCTGTGGCTCATTGCCGGAACTGCCGCTTACCTGAAAGAAACCGGGGACGTCACTATCCTTCACGAACCGGTTGATTTTAACAATGACCCATCAAAAAAACAGCCGCTTTTTAAGCACCTGCGGCGCTCCCTTGATTATACCCTTACCCACTTAGGCCCCCACGGACTGCCGCTGATCGGAAGAGCCGACTGGAACGACTGCCTGAACTTAAACTGCTTTTCCACCGAGCCGGGAGAGTCTTTTCAGACCTTCGGCCCGTCGGAAGGCCCGGTGGCTGAGTCCGTATTTATCGCAGGGATGTTTGTCAAATACGCCCGCGAATATGCCGCCATTAGCCGCCTGCTCGGTGACGAGACGGAGGCTCTGCGCGCGGAGGATGCCGCCGATACTATGTATCAGTCCATCTTAAGCTCCGGCTGGGACGGAGAATGGTTCCTCCGTGCCTATGATGCGAACGGAGACAAGGTAGGCTCCAAAGAATGCCCGGAAGGGAAAATCTATATCGAACCCCAGGGATTCTGTGTGCTTGCAGGCGTGGGCATCGAAGAAGGGTACGCCGAAAAAGCGCTGGATTCTGTGAAAAAACATCTGGACACAGAATACGGAATCGTGCTGCAGCAGCCGCCCTACAGCCGCTACTATGTGAACTTAGGCGAGATATCCTCCTATCCGCCGGGATATAAGGAAAACGCGGGAATCTTCTGCCACAACAACCCGTGGATATCCATTGCGGAGACATGCATCGGACGCGGAAACCGGGCATTCGAAATTTACAAAAAAACGTGCCCGGCATATATCGAGGACATCAGCGAAATCCACCGCACAGAACCCTATGTCTATTCCCAGATGATTGCGGGCAAGGATGCGCCAAAGCACGGCGAGGCGAAGAATAGCTGGCTCACCGGAACCGCCGCCTGGACATTTGTCAATGTCTCCCAGTATATCTTAGGAATACGACCGGATTTTGACGGGCTGCATATCGAGCCCTGCCTTCCGGCAGAGTTGGAATCCATAAAAATCAAACGGCATTACCGGGGCGCGGATATCTATATCGAGATACAGAATCCGGGCCATGCCGAAAAGGGGATTCGGCTTATGGAGATAGACGGAAAGGCTATATCTGAATTCTCTCTATAATCACCTCTGGCATAAGAGCCATACAAAATAATCTTCGTAAGCTTATCGTCAAGAATATCTTTTACCCGCCTTGAAAAACTTAATAATATATCATGAGTATTCACCATTTTCACGCCCTTTCCGCTGTATATTAATAGCATAACAGTTCCCCGCATTTCAAACAATTTAAACCCAAAATAGAAATGGATATTTCCATCGCACACTCTCCAACATATTATATCCTGTCATAATGCGTGCACATACGAACAACTTTTACCGTTCCTTGATACTCAACTTCACCAATAACAACTGGCTCTTCATATACTTGATAAACTAATCTATGCTGAATATTAATTCTTCTGGAATAATAACCGCTTAAAATTCCTACTAATCCCTCATATGGCGGCGGATTCTGAAAAGGATTTTCCGCTATAACGTCCAATAATTTTTTGGCTTTTGAAACAATTCCTGCCCCTTTTAACAACTTCTTATCTTTGTCTGCCTGTTTACTAAATCTGATTATATACATTTACCATTCCTCATTCACATCATATATGGCACATTCTTCAAGCGGCTCTTTTCCTGCTTTAATAATGCTTTCTGCCATGCCTGGTATAGAATTTAGGTACAATGTTTCTTGAATAGCGTTCCAGTCATCCTCTGATATGAGGACGCCATTTTTCCCGCGATTATTTGTAATTGTGATTGGTTGGCTGCTGTCATTAACCTCAGACAGTATTTGATATATATTTTCTCTTGCCCTTGTTACACTTATTGCGGTCATGCTATCATCTCCTTTTCTTTATTATAGCGTACGTTTTTGCGTACGTCAATATGTTACAAACTCATTCCAAGCTCTTTCTCTCTGTTACACAGCCGGGTAAATCACTTTCAGTGCATTCACCTCCGTTTATATCAACCGAACAAATAAGACTTAAATCCCAAAAGCTCTCCTCAAGTCCCCCCCACCGCCAACTGATACATTCCGCTGAACGCCGCATCTGCCATCTGAAAATCAGAAAAAAATCAGCTCTTCATACGCCCTGTACGCCTCATGAATCCGATTCTTTGCGCCGTAAAGTTGCGCTTGCTACACGCGCCCAGGACAAAATAACGATTTCTTCAAAAGCATAGGGGCAGATTTTGATACTTCTGTTGATGAAATTTCAAAAGAACATGATGCCAGCTCGTTTGCCGATGAATTTAACATCCGCTACCACGCATGTTTCCCAGTGGCAAGCAAACTGTCATAGTATTCCAATAAATATATGAAAAACTTCATTTCCTCAGACATATCATTCACCTCTTATATATATAGAATTTCTCGGGTCTCCGGTCACTTTTTCGCTCTCCCACATTTCAAATACAGCACCCGCCCCAAAAGATGTCAGACCGCAGTCTTCATTTTCCAGCATTGGTTCTAATCGTTTCATACTATTTTCACCTCTTTAAAATGCAAAATATCCAGCGCCTTTTCTGTACGAAATGCATATTGATCCTTTAATATGTCTTTCATCATACCATCTATTTCCCAACATTTCACCATTTTTCCCAGGTATCCCGAAAGCTCTCCTCAAGATTCTCCTTAAGTTCCTCGATAAACTCTTTTCGCATCTCCTCAAACTCCATATGTTCATAAAGGGGCGCATGACGAAAACTGCCGATATCCTCCACGGCCGATAGTAACTCTTTCATCGTATCAGCCGCCGTTTCCTCATCCTTCTCCCACTCTGCAAGCAAAAGTTTCCCCCCGACTTCATAATATCTCCCCATCTCAAAGCATCTCGCCATCTCTCCCAGCTTATCCACAAGCATATGCGCCTTTTCCCTGTCATTTTCCCTCACCGCTAGCTGATACATCCCGCTAAGCGCTGCATCTACCATCTGAAAATCAGAAAAAATCAGCTCTTCATACGCCCTGTACGCCTCATGTATCCGGTTCGTCGCGCCGTAAAGCTGCGCCTGCTTTCTCTTACGCTCCGGATTCTGCTCAGAAAAATAGTTCAGGCATTCCTCTGCTTTCCCGTACTCTTCTTTCCGCATATAGAAACCAAACAAAGAATCAGCGGCTCTCCACCGTATCACTTCATCCTTGCTCTTAAGGACGCGCTCATATAAAGAGAAGATATACTCCTCATAATTCTTTGCGTCAGGGGAGTCGGAAAGCCCCTGGATCATCTGCCGCGCATCGAGAAGTACCGCCGTCTGCCAGATTAGCATCTCGCAGTTTGGATACTGCTCAAGCATCCTTTTTGCATCGCCGAATACTTTCTCATAAGGTTCATATTTAAGTTTTCTGTCAAGCTCGCAGATAAATTCCTTTATCTCATCTCCGGTCGGCTCTTCCCGGAAAGAAAGCAGCGTATCCAGCGAGACATCCAAAAGCCTTGCAATGGGGGCAAGCAGCGTAATGTCCGGAAGGGAATTGCCTTTTTCCCACTTGTTCACCGCCGGGGCAGTCACCCCGAGGCGGCGCGCCATCTCCTCCTGTGTCAGATTCCTTCTTTTTCGGTATGTCCGGATTACTTCACTTAACTGCATATGCGGTTCTCCTCTCCCATGAATCATATGACCGTTTGACCCTTGGCATCATCATATCAAAGAATCACGCAACCAGCAATTGAGGGCATGTCAGGATTTCCGACTAAAATATAACCGCCGCTCAAAAAACAAAACTACTTCGCATTTCGTCTTTGCTCATTATTCCTCCGAGCCTTTCTTCCCCAATTCCTCAAACATCTCCCTCACCGCCGGCGCATTTTTCGTCAGCCGCTTGATACTTAAGTCCTCTGCCTTATTATTCGCCAGTCGCAGATTATTCTCCGACGACAAGAGCGCCTCCTTCGTCTTCTGCAGATGCGTAATCGTCTTATCAATCTCGTCAATCGCCGTCTGAAACTTCGTGCTTGCAATCCGGTAATTGCGGGCAAATCCTTCCTTGAACGCGTTCATATTTTCCTCAAAATGCAGGATGTCCACCTGCTGGTGCTTTGCCGCCTCAAGCTCCCTTCGGTACTGCAGGGAATTCATCGCCGCATTCCGCAAAAGCGTAATCATCGGGATAAAAAACTGCGGACGTATCACATACATTTTTTCATACTTATAAGAAACATCCACGATACCGTTATTGTAAAGCTCGTTGTCAATCTCAAGGAGCGACACAAGCACCGCATACTCGCACTTCTTTTCCCGCCTGTCCTTGTCAAGTTCCTTTAAGAAATCCTCATTCTTATGCTTGGTGGCAGTCTCATCCATCTCATTTTTCATCTCGAACATAATAGAGATAAACTCAACCCCATCCACCGCCTCCCGGAAAATGAAATCGCCCTTACTGCCCGTGCGCGCGTCATTGTCCTTCTCGAAATACGCATTGGGAAACGCCGTCATCCTAAGTGCGTTAAACTGGTTCATGCAGTGCATCTCAAGACTCTCCCCAATCATCTTCGTAGACTGCCGCGCCTTGAAATCCTTATAATACTCAATCTGCTCATCTTTAAGTTTCAGCCTGTCCTCATACTGTTTCTTTAAAGACTGCTCCTTAAGCTCATTTTCCGTCTCCTTATTGGACAGCTTACTCTTAAGCTCGGCAATCTCCGCCGCCTTCTCAGAAAGCGCCTTTTCCTTCTCATTTAAGACCTCGCTGACCGCAAGCTTTTTCTCCGTCTCATTCCCGGCAGCCTGCGCCCTTAACTCCCCAATCAGCCTGTCCTTCTCCGAAAGCTTTGCATCCTTTGCCAAAAGCTCTTTCGCGAACTTCTCATTCTGCTCCATCTGCGCCAGTTTCAGCGCATTCTCCTTCATCTGCGCGAAATCATTCTCGCGCCGCTTAAGCTCTTTTTCGAACTCCTTATCCCTGACCTGCTTTGCAATCTGCGCGTAGCCGGACTCGTCCACTGCAAAAACCTCCCCGCAGTTGGGGCATTTAATCTCCTGCATCTTCCATCATCCTTTCCTATTTCTCAAACACAACAAAACCTATTTCATAAGGATGGTCACAATACACACTTTCTTTCTTGTCCGTGCGGTATAACAAGATTTTCAGTATGATCAGAAAATCTCCGCCGCCTGAAAGAATCATGACTTCCGCCAACAAAAAAAGCAGAAATTGATCTGCCATCACCGCAATCACTGCAACTCCGCCTCCTAAAATCAACGTAGGCATAGCAGTTCCCAGCAGATACTCCAACTTTTTCAATGGTTCTGAACAAGTACAGTATGGCGTAAGACTGCTCCATATGATTCCAAAATCAATCGAATGAAAATGATTTTTTGCAAAAATCCCCCAGGTGATTCCATGTATCAACTCATGCAGAATGACCAGACACAGCATCAGACAATATGCCGCTACGACAAGTCCCAAAGAAATCCCCTCCAGATTAAAACCATTCACATTTTTGTAAATCCAAAATAACAAAGCCATAAACGGCAGCATGTATAAAGGTGCTAAATAATTCGCTTGCCGGATATCAATGAGCATATTCTTCACACGATATCCCTTTTGCTGCATTTCAGAAGAGAGTTTTTCAAAAGAATCTTTACGTTTCAATTCTTTTTCTGTCAACTTTCTTTTGTTCTTATCCATACTGAATTCCTCCAAATTCCAAAATTGTAATTTTGATTATACCATTTTAAGCCGCCATTTCCTACTATAAAATACGAGGCGGGCCGCCCATATTCACCCGTATCATAACTTTTTCTATACAACCGCTCCCCAATGTAGTAGAATAAGACCTAACATTAACGCAAAAACAGCAGAAACGAGGTGCAGAACATGCAGACAATATTCCAACGCGCAAAAATATCTGAACCGGCTTTATTCAGTCCGGCTGACACGACAAAAAGAATCGATGATTTCCCGAAAATCTGTGTCTCCACATTTTCTGACAATATCATCCAAAAGTTTATGTCTTTGGACAAAGCCGTAAAAATAGCGGAACTTATGACCGCAAACGGCTTACTTCCCGTTTACAAAATTAATTATAAAAACACCGAGATTGCCTTTTACCGTTCCATGGTAGGCGCGCCTGCCTGCGTCTCCTGCTTTGAGGAAATCGTTGCCATGGGAGCAGGGAAGTTCGTCTTATTCGGCTCCTGCGGAGTCTTAGACGACGAAAAGGTAAAGAGCAACATCATCATCCCCGTCGCCGCCGTCCGCGACGAAGGCACAAGCTATCACTACATAGCGCCGTCGCCGGAAATCGAGGCGGACGTACATTCCATCCAGACATTGGAAACTGTCTTAACGGACTGCGGCTGTTCCTATGTAAAAGGCAAGACATGGACTTCCGACGCAATTTACCGGGAAACCCTCTCCGCCATCCAGGAGCGCCGGGCGGAAGGCTGCATCGCCGTAGAAATGGAATGCGCCTCCATGCTGGCTGCAGCAAGATACAGAGGCATCCCCTTTATCCAGTTTTTATATGGCGCTGACAACTTAAGCTCCGACACATGGGAAATCAGGGATTTAAGCTTGTATGGACTTTCTGACGCAGAGAAATACATGTATCTTGCCTTCGAATGCGGACTTGCTATGTAAAAAAGATTGGGAGAAACCAAATGATATACGAGATTGCTGACACCGCCAATGTATCATCACTGTTTGGCAAATGGGAAGAAACGCTTATCTGGTCTTGTCTGCAGGGAATCATGGGGAAAATCTATGCCGATGACTTAAACGCCCCGACAGCGGCAATGGCTATGCTTGGAGACTTTGCCTTTTATGCCGGAAAGCCAAATATAGAATTAATATCATATATGCCGGACCGGCGCACTATTCACCGCGCGGACAAGAACCCGCATGTTAAGGCGCCCTCCGGGTACACCATCATGATACCGCAAAACGAATCCTGGAAAAATATGATAACCGATTTTTACGGGGCAAAAGCAACTGTCATTACCCGGTATGCGACAAAAAAAGAACCGCATATCTTTGACAAAAAGAAATTAGAAAAGGCAGTCGATTCTCTGCCGGAGCAGTACACCCTGTCCATGATTGACGAACGTCTCTATGAAATGTGCAGGGCTGAAAGCTGGTGCGCGGATTTGGTATCACAATTTCCGGATTATGAAAGTTTCCGCAAACTCGGAATCGGCGCGGTCATCTGCGAAGAAGGCCAGCTCATATCCGGCGCGTCCTCCTACTCCAGATACCGGGATGGCATAGAAATCGAGATTGACACCCAGGAAGAATACCGGCGCAAGGGCCTCGCCTATATATGCGGGGCAAAGCTGATATTGGAGTGTTTAAAGCGAAATCTGTATCCAAGCTGGGATGCACACAACAAGACCTCTGCGGCACTGGCTGAAAAATTGGGGTATCATTACAGCCATGCCTATACGGCAATTGAAATCTGCGGTTTGCGCCGCTGATTTTCTTAAACTTTCCGCTCTTTTCCGGAGAGATCTTCCAGATAATTAATTGCCTCGTAAACTGTTGAAAATGTTTTGCACTTTGTATAAAGCCACTGATTCCGCTCATCGCTATCTTCCATTCCCGGAAGTCCATCTGCCAATAAAATACGCACAGTTTGTTCCGCGTTTATTACAGCCGTTGGATATTGCACCGCAATATGTGACGTTGATGCGTAATCTCCTTTAAAATATGAAGGCTCTCTTGTTTTTAACTCGGCTACAATACGTTCCTTATCAGCTACCGTTTGAACCGGTGGCACATACATCTTGTAATGTAGCATCAACCAATACTCAATACATCCGCTGGTCATTAAGAGCCTTACCCTGACACCAGGTTTCCTTCGGAGTTTTCTAAGGGCTTTAATAATTCTTATTCGTTGTTCCCATTTTCCAATATCTTTTACTTCTACATCAAAGAAAAACCATATCTCATCTGTTTCTTCTATACTATTCCGAAATCTAGGATCTTTATCAAATCGAACCTTCGCCTCATTAAACAATCCGATTGATGATGGGCGTTTGATTACTGCAACGTCAGAAAACTGTTTCTTCAAAAAGTCCGTATATGCCTGCTCACTTTCTCCCTCACAAAAAACGTAAATAAGTGGTTTCACTTTTTTTAGCTTTCTGCCCATTCATCCACCTCCTCGATTTCAATGTTCGGAGTTGCACCGTATTTACCAAGAAGGTAACCTTTACGAATATTGTCTGTTGTCCTGGTTGCAAAATCACTTATGCCGTAAAGCTCGGAAGAACCATCTTTTTCATTCTTATCAACAAAATAGAACTGATCCTTTCTTAATAGTTCCATATCCATAAGCTCTGTATTATGTGTTGTAAATATAATCTGAGCTCCTTTCGGGTTTGTCCTCTTGCTTTGGAATTTTGCAACAATATAGTCTACAAGCATAGAATGCAGCTCCCGCTCAATTTCATCAACCAGCAGAATACCACCGCTTGCCAGCACAGACTCAATTGCCGGTGCAAGCGACATCAGCTTTCTCGTTCCGTCAGATTCGTCTTCCAGTTCAAGTGCGTAAAACTGACTTGAGCCATCCTTTTTCAAACCCGGATGCATAGATGCAGCTCTTACCTCGCCCATCCTCAAGCGAACCTCTGAATTATTAGAGGTCTCAGACAGTACGTGTATAAATTCTGTCAATGCAGTTCGAACTCCTTCCGGAATGTTTTCTGGAAATATCAATCCGTCAGGAAGTTCTTTACTGTTGATTTCAAACTTCATCTCTTCAATGCCAAAGTCTGCCGCCTTTGCATAGTCAGAGATTGCCTTTAACATATTCGTATCTTTTGAGTACTCAAGCAATTGCCGGGGAATATCTGAATAGTCTCTCGAAAATAAAACTCTCTCGCGGAACCAGCGCATAGCATTTGTACAAGCAGCATCATTCATGGTACAGGCAACAGAAAAAAACAGCTGATTTTCAGCAACCGTTTCACTGATTAGTTTTCGCTTTGCTTTATCCTCCGTAAAGGAAAACACCTTTCCTTCTCTCAAAAAAACCAGTGCCTTTTGACCTTTCGGCGCATGGTATAAATATTCACGGGTGATTTTTTCCTTCGTTCCCGAGAAACCATACCAATACCTGATTCCATCCAGTGCAAAAAAGAAATTGAACTCCGTAGGTTCCTGATTTGAATAATCATCCAAAGCAAAAGGAACAACAGGAATCAATGCGTTTTCGTGCTGTGTTCTTTGTGCGTTCTTTATAAACTGTGTTGCTAACCAGAAGGCACGTATTACATTGCTTTTACCTCCACCATTTTTTCCGTAAATAGCAATTCCGGGTAGTATTTTTGTACTTCCACATGGAATCAGACAATTCTTAAAAGCACCAAGACCGGATGCCTCCATCGAAAGAACTGTCTCATCCCGAAATGACCGATAATTTTTGAACGAAAATTCAATAAGCATATGATACACCTCCAATACTAGTATATCCACTTATAAAAAGAAATTCAATCAAAAATATCAAATAAATCGCTTTTTTGCTTTTGATTAATCTAAAGCCATCTCCATCCACTCATCTTTCTCCGAAAAGCCAAATCGCCTGTAAACAGGTCTTCCATATTTAGATGCTATAAGGCAGACCTTTTTCACTCCCCTGGCTTTAGCCTCCCAAACCAGCTTTTCCAGCAAAGACGTTGCAATTCCCCGCCCTCTGTAGTCCGGAGACGTATACATATTTGCGACATATCCCATTATGCCCGTCCGATTGGTGTAGGACGGAGGAAACTCTATAAAAACAATCGCTGCTGTGGCTATTATGCTGCCGTCTTCTGTAAGCAGCCATTCGACAAGAGAATCATCCCCCATTTTTGCCGAAAAGTAACGCGCAAGCTCATCATCAATATTTATATCCGGCTCCGCACCCTCATCTATAAGCTGCTGCTTTCTAAGCCGGCACAGCTCCGGAATATCCTCCGCGGCCGCCTTTCTATACTCCATAACCATCATCTCCTTAACTCATAATCTTCAAATCTGATTATACCACTAAAACACAAAGTATAGCAATTGCCGTCCCATATTTCTCCCTCCTGTTCTCGGCAGCCGACACATCACACTTTAGAGAGCCTTAGTGACACCGCCCCCTTTTTATGTTATAGTTCTCTCTATGTAAAAAAAGGAATAGCCGCTTTCAGGAAAAGGAGTTGATAGCACATGCCACAGATAAACAAGGGCGGTAAATTTATTTTCGGGAAATCATTGATACGGGAAGACATGACAATCCATCTCCCAACCCAGGCACTTGACGAATACAACGCAGCGGCAGAAGGGAAAGTCTATCTCTTTACCGGCAGCAAAGTTACCGGAGGCTTTTGCGTGACAAGAAAAGGATTGTTAGAACCTTCAAAACTTGGACATATTCTTACCGACAATCCGCACTTACAGAATTACCAGACCCCGGAAGGTGAATTTGTCAAATACAAAGGCCGCTCCTATTGCTGGATTACGATTTCAAAAAACGGCACAATCCAGCTCAATGAAAATATTTTAGACTTCCTTCATTTAAAAATCGGAATGCAGCTTTTATCAATACGCAGCAGCGATATCGCATTCACCATGGGTGCAACAGGCCCATTGCTGGAAAAAGCCGATAATTATAAAGGTGAAATCACACTATATTAAGAAATCGCTGACGGCGGGCATCCGATGTCTTTTCCGGTCAGTCTTTTTCTTCAGCAGCCGCGCGGTACGCCGACGGCGAGCACCCGTACATTTTCTTAAAAGACTTTGAAAAATAGCCAATATCACGGAAACCGCACTGGTCGCAGATATAGGATATTTTCCAGGAAGTCGTGCTTAATAATCCTGCGGCATACTGCAGCCTGTATTTATTCAGGTAAGTGACAGGCGAGGTCTTCAAGACAGTGTGAAAGCAGCGTATGCACTCGCTCTTGCTCACAGACGCGCTGTCGGCGATATCCTGAAGTGTGATGTCTTCGGGAAAATGTGTTTTTATATATTCGAGCATTGCTTTTGACCGCTCAATACTAACAGCGGCCTTTTTCGTCCTTTTCGGTATTGACCCTGAGTTTTCCTGAAGGAGCAGCAAAAATAATTTTGTCAATAAGAAACGCACATTAATCTCAAAACCATCATCATTTCTGACACATTCCATCCATGCCGAAGATATAAGGTTTACCGCACGTTTATTTTCAATATTGTCGAAAACCACCAGGGAAAGGGCAAGATTTAACTGGACGGGAAGAATGTATTTTCTCCAGATGATATTGTCCATATCTCCGCCGGGCAGCCTTCCGTGGAAAACCAGAGAATCAACAATACAGCCTTCTGCGCCGATATTCTGTATTGCATGAAGGACTCCGCTGTTTATAAAAAAGCAATCCCCCTTTTTCAGGCACCGTTGGCTGTCCGGAGTCCTGATCATAACAGGGTTCTCGCGGACAATGCCGATTTCAAACTCTTCATGCCAGTGCCACGGATTAAATTTTCGGTTCAAATCGTCATAATAACACGCAATCGGAAATTCTGCCGTTCCATGTTCTAATACTTCATGCTTTTGCGTATTGATAAAGGTATCTCCAAATGACAGCATAGTATTTCCTTTCTGGTCATATTTTCCCATTCATTGAATCAATAATACAACAAATTTTTCTGTCCGTCTGCTATTATTGTTATATTGTACCACAAAGAACACGGGAAAGGCGGGTAATTTGAGATGATGTTAAAGAAAATGAAAGACAGCAAACATATGCTTACCATAGGAAGTATTTTAAGCCTGTTTGTTTTTGGGTTGTTCGACAGTCTGAAAGGCTCCACAATATCCGCCCTGTTAGGGGAACTGGAATTCAGCTATTCGCTTGGCGGCGTTATTGTCATGGGGCAGTATGCCGGATATTTTGCCGCAACATTTTTAGCCGGAAGGATGCTTGATCACTTCGGGCATAAAATGACTTTGATATTTGCCGGAATCTGTATGCTGGCAGGGGTAATGGGCTATGCCGCGTCTTCTGCACTCTTCCTGCTGTTATTATCCATATTTTTTATCGGCATGGGTCTTGGAACTCTGGAATTATCCGGGAGCAATATCATTACCGTATATTATCCGGAAAAGAAAGGCCGCTATCTGAATATACTGACGGCAGTTGCAGGCATCGGCGCGATTCTTTCACCAATGATTGTCAGCGCTTTATTCCTCAGAGGTCTTTCATGGAGGATGGTATATTATTCCGGAATAATTGTTTTACTGCCCGTTACCGTCTATTTCATACTTATAAAAAGCCATACGGCACACAGCAATAAGCAAGCCGGAAATGCTGTGAAAGAAACGATTGCAAAAAATGCCTTGGCTCCTCTTTTCCGAAATGATTTTCTCCTTATGTATACCGCCAATTTTTTGTATATGGCGGCAGAAATGGGAATCGCTACATGGATTGTGGAATTTTATATAAAAGAAAGTGCTGGCTTTGCGGAAAACAGCACAGGCTTTCTGACGCTGTTTTACATCGGCATGACACTGGGGAGATTAATCGGAAGTGTCTTCGTAGACAGGCTCGGGCGGCGGCGCAGCATACTGTTTGCATCAGCAGCGGCATTCGCCTGCATACTTGCCGGTATATTCGGGCCGTCAGCATACAGAGGATTTGTTGCGGTTTCAGGCGTGTTCTGTTCTATCATTTTTCCTACGGCAACTGCTGTTATTTCCGGTTTCCCCGAAGGAGATTCCGGCAGAATCCAGGGGTTCTATTTCGCGTGCGGAGGGCTTGGCGGTATGTTTGGGCCGTGGATTATGGGAATCGTAAGTGACTGTCTTGGAATAAAGTGGGGCATAGTATTAGGAAGTGTTTTTCTTGCTGGGATTGCCGGGTTATGTTTTAGAATTTCTGATTGATAGCTTTAATTCTCATGAACGTAAATGGTTATTTAAAAACCTTTTTTGTGATGCCAGGAATATCTGTTTTATTGGAATTCCCGGCATCACCCCATACACTCTTCATGTTTAAATCGGAAGAAACCACCCATATTTAAAGGAAAAACATATTCCGATAATTCCGCCTATCAAAATAAAATTAACAAATATTAAAATCCATTTCTTTCTAATCGCTTTTCCATTTATATCTCTGATAAAATCAATCAACAGCCAGATTAAATTAAAAAATACTAACCCAACAATGAAAGTAATCAAAGCAAGTCTATATATAGATGCCTTATCTATATTCTCCAAAACTGAACTTGAAAACACAATTCCGCCAGTAAATGCCAGGACAATTGCTGCAAATATGCCCAAAATCGTAATATATTCTTTCTGCATATCTTCTTGACTGTCTTGAACTTTTTGGGATAATTGCTTTACATCCTCAATCGTCTGATTTGACAATTGTTTTAATGACTTTTCTGATTCCTGAACACTTTTTTCCAAGTCCTTTACAAGCACCTTGTTTTTGATTAATTCAGACATCGTTTCATTTGTCATAGTTTTTGTATAATTAATTCTTGCAATATCCAAATTTGTATGATCATACAATTTTACAATTTCTTTACTAATATCAATAAGTTCTCCATTTTCACTTTCATTTTTAGGAATATATCCATCTTTAATAGTCTGGATGTTTTGCGCTAATATATCCAGGCTGCCTATACTGGAATCCCCGTCAATCAAAGTTAATGTCGAAAAAATATCCGAGTAATAATGACGGAAGTTTTCCTTATTGCTGTTATAATAAATAGATTCCAGACGTATAAAAAAATAACCTCTATCTTTTGGTTTTTTTAATATATCCTGTGATTTGGACAGTTCTATTAAGACATCATTCAACGCATCTCTTTTTTCCTGCTCATTTAGTATTCTCATGTCTTAACCCTTGCTCTTTATCAAAGGCTGCGGAATAACCTGATGATCCCCCAAGCCATCTCTGTATATCAGATCCCATGCTTTTCCAGCGCTATGTGTATCACTCACCATGTCCCATGGATTCAGCAGCCTTTTTTTCTCAACAATAGGATTGATAATTTTCACGTCGTCCTTTTCCACGTTAATCATATATTTCATCCTGATAGGCAACGCACCAAATCCACAGTACTGCATATATACTTCCGGGACAACAGGACCAAACTGCCAGGCCTCTATTTCCTCCGGGAAAGCCTTCGTTCCCCGCTGTAAAAACTCCCGTTGAATATAGTAAAGGATTTTCTGCAATTGCAAATTAGATATTGGATAATTCTCCCTGGTACATTTATCAATAATATATTTTGCAACGTTTAATGCTGAGTACATGGTATCCCTCCTTCCAACTATATCAATATCATACATCAGAACATGCGTTCTGTCAACATTATTATAATCTTTTTTTTAAGTATATTATAGCAGATTGCGGACGATTAATAATTGTTTATTTTACCATACTCGTATCTTCCATCCCCCTACTCGAACCATGCAACCGCCCTGACCGGAGACCCGTCGCAGTCTTCCAGTTTTAACGGAAAACAGCTAAACCAGAAAAGCTCGCCGCCGCACAACTCAAGGTTCTTCAGGTTTTCGATATTTACAATGTCACAATTTTGGAACAGCTTTTTATGCCGTGTCAAATTTACGTCGGAAATCGGGTCCAGGCCTATCACATCAAAACCGATGCCTTTATAATTGCCCTGTATGATATAATCCAGCACTTCCTCATCAATACATGGATAATCGCCAAAATAGGCGTCTGTTCCCCAGCGCTTATCCCACCCCAGATTGAACAGCAGAAAATCCGCTCTCCCGGCTTTCTCCCCGTACTTTTGGATGTGCTCCATCGTGATAACCCCGCCCTCTTTCAAATCACGGCATTCTATTACAAGAGCTTTCCCGATAAACTGGCTCGCCGGAAACCGGTCAAGCGTCCTCTTTCCTGCATATAAATGCGCCGGAGGATCCATATGCGTTCCCGTGTGTGTATACATTTGCAGCAAAGTTTCCTTAAAACCGTCTTTTTCATAGCTGTTCGCAGGAATAAATCTGGGCGTATCCGTACCTGGATACACCGGCATATCTTCCTTAATCGTGTGCGTTAAATCTATTACTTTCATCTTCAATACTCCTCCTTGATTTCTGATTTTGCTAACCCATTGCCTTTTTCATCCAGGCGTCTAAAAATCCAAGCTGTTCCTCCGTATGAAACCAATGCTCCCCCTTTTCCATCACAGTGAGACGTGCATTATGGCTGCCGACGAATCCATCCACCGTTTGTCGGGATACAAGGTTATCATTTTCTGCATACAAGATTTCCGTGGGAACATTCCATGTTATAGGATTCTCTTTGACAAAGCATAAAAACTCCCATGACAGCGTTTCTCCAAAATCCGTGACTATTTCCCCCTTTTCACACAAATCCTCTTCCGATATATTGCCCCAGCTCATCATGTCAAGTATCAAACGTTCCATATCGAGGACAGGCGATATAAAAAATGCCTTTTCAATCTCACAGTCTTGCAGCGTGTGCATTGCAAAATACGCCCCTATGCTGTTTGCAAGCACATAAATAGAATCATTCTTGTACTGTTCAGCCTCTAAATGACTTCCGCCTTTTCCATGTACATATAATATCACTTTTTTCAAAATAACACCCCCTCATCACATCACAGCCGGCAACCCATGATGTATTCTTCCTCATTTTCGCCAAGGACTTCAAAGCCCGCTTTCTCATACATACGAACCGCATAATTTCCTTTTTGCACAGAAAGAGATGTCCGCTTATATCCTTTTTCTCTCAGATCTTGTCTTTTATTTCCGCAGCAAAACACCAATCATCCGCTTTTCCAAAATCCTTGATATATACTCCATATCTATGTAAAACCTTTAACGCTTTTTAAGCTCTGCAATAGCAGCATAATGCAAAATGTCAAATTCATCCGGCGCAATTTGCCCGAGGAGCGCCATGTGCTCTTGTTCCCACATCAAAATCTCTTTCCCGGCAAGCGCGGCTCCGATTCCGCGGCAAGCCTTCATCCTTCCATTCCAGCTCTCACGGGTAAACGGTATTCTTAGAGTAAACTCGTCATGATACACCAGCTCAAAACTTCCTTTGTAACAATCCGGTATGTCTATCTGACGTATCGTTTCTCCTGCGCCGCTCCAGTTCGGGCTATATTTTAATACGAGCTTTTCACTGGCCCCTGCAATCTTATCCTCAAATGGCAGCCACGCCATATATAAAACAAGAATACTTCCCCGGGGCTTAAGCATATGGTAAAACTTAGGCATAACAGCCTCATGGTCGAAATACCAAAAACACTGACATGCTGTAATTACATCAAATGAATTATCCGAAAAGCTTATATCCTCTGTCGACATAACATGATAATCTATATCCATGCCCTTTGAGAGAATTTTCGCTTGTTCGATTTGGTTTTCTGAAATATCCGTAGCCGTCCACTTCGCCCCATACTGGTACATGTTTCTGGGCAGAACTCCCGTGCCCGTTCCAATATCAAGGACAGATTGTCCGTCTAAACATAATTTGCGGTCAATAATTCTTTGGTAAAACTCCTCCGGATAAATGTCACGGAATTTCGCGTAGTCTAAAGATGTTTTCCCCCAGTCGAAGGGGGTACCGCCGTCTATATCTCTGTTTATTATCTCCATATCAAAATGTCTCCAAAACGTTGCCAACCACCGAGCAAAGGCACTTGCGACCCGCATAGACACTGGTCGTTTGCATCCCATATCATCACTCAGACTCTTTTCCTATTCGTTACAAATTCATCCAAAACCTATTATACATTGAAAATTCCAAATCCGCAATTATCCTTATTTCTTAAATATAGTTAAAAATTCCATACATCAAAGTACTATAAACTCTTTTGCATGGAATCATACTATATTATATCAGAAATTTCCTTGATAAAATTATTCCCATCCATTATCTTCTTCAAGAATATCATCCACTTTTTCTTTTATACCGGAATTGATTGAACGAAAAACAAATTCATATACATTTTGTTTCTTATTATTTCTTAAATAGTAATACCCATCATTTCCACCACTATTCTAAATTGCTTACTATTGCCGCACGTTCAATAGGGTTAATATCTTTTCTTCCAGCAATTTCTTCTATTATTGATTTGCTTGCTTCGATTTCATATGCTTTGATGCCTTTCGGCTTTGCAATCCAACTTAATGCATCAGAAATTTTATCTATAAATTTATTTATGATGCCCGCCGCCGGTTCCCCTATATTTCCAAAATTCACTAAATTAAATTCTTCCATATCATTTCTCCAGATTTCCTTTTTTATGGTAAAAATATCTGCAAACAGGCCATTTGTTCAATTCACAGACTGGCATTCATTCAAATATAGCCATCCTATATAATGTTCAACAGCGTTTCCCCGTATTTGCTCAACTTATATATTACCCCTTCATCATCTTCCGACCGAACCCTTCGCCAGCAGTTCTACATCTAAATCCGTTAATGACTGTATATCTAATATTTCCTGTGAAATTTCCTCTACCTTTTCAATATTGCTCATAATCCGATTCCTTTTCCTTGCTTACATTCAACTTAATCCAAAGGCTGTACAAGTCTTTTTCTTGCTCTTTCAATAGACTGTTTCAGTTTTTCTTCGAGCAATTTCATATCCGGCAGCTTTGTCATATATTCTGCCACCCGTATATTGCTTTCATCAAGTTTCATCAATTCAACATGCTCTTCATTTTTACCGGAGCATAAAATCAATCCTATAGGCTGATTTTCTCTTTCAACCATCTCATACTTTTCCAGCCAACGCAAGTACAGCTCCATCTGTCCTTTATGTGCCGCCTCAAATTTCCCCAGTTTTAGGTCAATAGCCACCAAACACTTTAATCTTCGACGAAAAAACAGAAGATCAATATAATAATCTTCATTGTCAATGATAATACGTTTCTGGCGGGCCATAAAAGCAAAGTCTGAACCCAGCTCTATAATAAACTGCTGCAGTTCCGCAATAATTGCAGATTCAAGATCCTTTTCGGAGTAAGTATCTGCAAGTCCAAGATAATCTAAAAAATATGGATCTCTGAACACTAAATCCGGTGTCAACTTGTTTTCTTCCTGTAAAGATGTCAGATCCTGAACAATCAAATCATCTGGCTTTTTGCTAATTGCTGTTCTCTCATACAGCATGGAATTAATCCTGTTCTGAAGTGTCCTGGTATTCCAGTGATTCATTTTGCACATCTCTATATAAAACTCTCTTTTTAGCGGTTCATCGATATACATCAGTGCTTTAATGCATGTCCAGTTCAATTCTCTCCGCAATGCGGAGAACTTCTCATCATAGGGAAAGGTCAATGCCAAATGAGTACAATGACGCAATTGTTTTTCGCTCCATCCCCGTCCGTATTCCCTTGTCAGTTTCTCAGACAAATATCTGATTATCTGCTTTCCATACGCTGCACGTTCGTTATTGAGTACGTTTTCATTAATATGTCTGCCGACTTTCCAATACAAATCAGTAATTTCAGAATTGACGATTGCGGCAACCCTGCTGCGGCTGCTGTCTATTAATTTTTTAATTTCTGAATAAAGTTTATCCTCATATTTGGAAAGTTCCATAATGCCTCCAATTCTCTCCGCAATGCGGAGAATTTCTCATTTCTATGTTTCCGAGTTCATTTTTTATATCAACGTTTTTTTATTTCATTATCTTATCATTTACTTGGCAGCATACATTTTTGCAATTCTTTTTTATCTTCCAGCTTTTCTTCAGGCAATAAATCATCACAAACCCCAAGCACTTCTTCCCAAAAAACTTTACATTTTACCAGTTCTACAATCGAATGCACGATATTTAAACGCTTTTTCTACTTTCTCTGTCAAAGTTCCCTGGCGTTCTTTCCAAACTTCTCTTACAGATTCTGCTTTTTGGATTGTATAATTGTTCGTCTAAAGCACACTTCATCATTCAAACTCGGCGTGTTCTTCGCTGTTCTTAACTACATTTGTTTAGACTTTGTGCAAATACACATCCGTTTTACTTCCAATACATCATTTATTATGCCTTGTCGGTTCAATATGTCGCCATAGGTTTTCTTAATTTAAACAATTCTATCACTAAAATAATAACTCAGACAAGTCCATCTCCATTTTTCTTGCTTTACCTCAAGTTGCTCATTTAATCTCGACATAGTATAAGCAAGCTTACCAACCCACGTTTCCTTCATGATATCATATAAAATATGTTCATCAAGTATCTCATTGTGTTCTACTTCATATCCAACTTGATATTCTTTGTTACTTGTTAAATAATCAAATACCCTATCCGATGCCAATCGTTCACATTCTTTCTCTAAACTTTTTATCAAGCACTGATAAATATATTTTCTTATAAATTCCAACATATCATCTCTATTTTCCATTGATAGGCACAAAGTAATTTTTCCATCATTTATGTCTGGAAAATCGCCAAAAATGATTTGTTGAACTAATTTATCAAAATAAAAGGCATATTTATCATCTGATGCATCCTTCTCATACTTCTTAAGAATTGGTGACAAAATATTCTTGAAATGACCTATATGTAAATTTATAATTTAACCCTTCTTTATATAAAACACAGAGCGCATTAAATAAATCACAAATATAATTACTAACTCAAACTTCCCACATTAAAAATGGGATTTGCTCCTTGAAAAATCAATACTT
>CAJUMF010000012.1 GCA_910586965.1 uncultured Dorea sp.
TTACCCCCCCCCCCCCTATGATTTTGTCAATATTTGTCATCTAATGTTTTCTTACTTATTATACCGATTTTAATCGGTATATTCAAGTATATTTTAACCATTTAGAATATAGCTATAGAAAGGCGGCGTACAATGGTCTCTTATAAACCTCTATGGAAAACAATGGAAGAAAAAGGTGTTACAACATATACGTTGATTAAGACTTACAGCGTACAATCAAAGACAGTCTATAATCTGAAACATAATAAACATATCACTACTGCAACATTGGAACGATTATGCGAGATTTTGAATTGTACTCCAAATGATATTTTAGAATTTTTACAAGAAAAAGAATAAGCAAGAAGATAATCCCAAAATCGGTGTTATCCTCTTGCTTATTTTTATGTCACATTCATCTGTCAATTTTATTTACACTGTAGCAGTTGACGTTGTGGATAATTTCAAAAAATCGTCAAATAGGGGTATGGGGTATTTCGAGGGTAGTTTACTCTTCCCCCCTATTTCTATTATCACTTTTACTCTTATTTTAGGATTTTTATATACATAAAAATCCTTTCGTGGGGCATTACATGCCCCAAACCCCACCTCATTTTTGAATAAGAAAACTTGCCTCCCCTGATCCTCTCTATTTTTATATTAGCATTTTTACAGGGGTTGTCAAGTAATCTTTTCTTAAATTTTATAAAATTTTAATAAACAGGTGGGGGGGGGTGACATTTATGATTTAATTGACAGTATATATTAATCTTCTGGTAAAAGTCTCGCAGTTGCAAATGTGAGGCTTTTATTACTTTTAATGACACTGCAAAAGTGTAAAAAAAATAATTAAGAAAGAAAAATATGATGCGCATCATATGAGGGTACTCATATGAAAAATAAAGATTTTAACTTAGAATTATTCCAAAAGCAACTAAAAAAAGAACTCCGCCCGCAGCGCGAAAAGTTAAATTTATCCAGACAAGAGGTCGCTGATAGCGTCAACAGATCATCTAAGACCTATCAGCATTGGGAATTAACTGGCGAATCTCTGACTGATATTGAAAGTATTTTAAAAACATTTCATAAATTGAAATTTACCACCTCTAAAATCATTAATATACTACAACTCCCACCGCTTAACTCGTTTGAATTAAAAAATGTCATTATAAATGGTGACACTTTGAAGAATATGGAAATAGACAAAAACGGCATCTGTTCCTATGTTACAGAAAAAATCACTAATTTAGGTGACAATCAAATTGAATATCTGCTGGATATACTATATGAAGAGCGTATAAAACGACATCGGACCAAATATAGCAACTAATCAATTTCATCTCATCTTATGAGGCATCTGCCTCATGGGATGAGATTTTATCCGGACTTTTTCTGATAAAATTAATATGTACAATAAAAACAGTTTTAAATGGCTGCTAAAACAGCAACCAGAAAGGAGACCAACATGGATGAAAAAAATAACATAAGCGGAGAAAGGAATCTTCCAAAAATATGCGACGTGTCAGAGGTTAGCGTTAAGGAACTGTTTGCAGAACTGACGGTTCAGTCCGCATTAAAGCAGCTTCTTCCAATAAGACTGCCTGTCATGGTAAAAAAAGTACGAAAGTCTTATGAAAACAAAGAAACACATACCACTACACAAAGAATAGAAGGTATATTTGGTACCTCACTGGAAGATATGATTCCCGTTAGTTTTACCTTAGTTGAGACTACGTTAGACCCAGTGGAAGCTATCAACAAAAAATATCGTCTTGTTGACTACACATTTGCCCTTGTTGCAAACATGGACGGTAAAAATTTCACAGGTTATTCAGCAACGGGTCTTAAGTTAATGGTAACAAAAATTGAAGAAGTAAAAGGGGATAACAAATGATGTCTATACAACTTAAAACTAATGGAGAAGTTGTGGCAAGCATCAAACAACTAATTCTGCTTATCGCGGTATTGTTCACATTTTTTCCAGTCCTAATCATTTTTTGGAGCGGCTTAACCGTCGCTCCGGAGATTCTCAGGATATTGCTAAACATGTTTAAAAAAGGCCTTTATTTATCATTGGGTTATATGTTAATGACGATTTTATTATCAATATACTCCCCCATAAAAACACTGGCTACCCGAAAAAAACTTATTTTGTTCACAAGATTATTCATTACGCCGAAGATGGACGGCATGTTATATCATTCCGTCAAATGGCGGTATACTGTGAAAGACAAAAAGACAATCATTGACCTATACCCAAACGGATTAATAGAAGATACCGCTGATATCGGAAAAAAGCTGTCGCAATATCTCCATGAAAATCTGCTCAAATATGTAGAATCCGATGAAAAGGCTCGTTTTATATTTGGCGCTTCTCCTAAACGTTATGACGGAGTAGAACTATTAAGAGAAGGTATCTCTTCTCTGACAGGCGAATACAGACCAAACATCAGTTATGAACCGATACCTATTTTTGATAGCATATTTTGGGATTTCGTTAGCGAAGCATTACACATGTTACTGATTGCCCCTTGCGGTGCCGGAAAAACCATATTTTTGATCTACCTTGCAGCAATGATATTAAAACGCCAGCATATGGTGTATGTGATAGACGCTAAAAATACATCCTTTGGTAAGTTGTTTAGACATGCTGGTGTCCAAACAGCAGAAAATATTGACGATATTATCCGGTTACTTACTGCACTTGTCAAAGAGATGGAAGAAAGATATGCCAAATATTTCTCGTCAGATAACGTGGACATAGACGCAAACTATGCAACATTAGGTCTTAAAGGGCATTTCCTCTTTTTTGATGAAATGCTGGCCGTGCTGGATTCCGCCAGTCCAAAAGAGAAAGCAGAAATCGCAAAATTATTGGGGCAATTGGCATTAAAGGGCAGGGCTGCAGGCTTTTCATTAATCATCACATCCCAGAAACTAAATGCTACGGATTTGTCTAAAGCTATTACAGAGCAATGTCAAACACGTATCATTCTGGGTACTGTAGTCTCCGATGAAACTTTTCATCAGGCAACTACCTTGTATAAAAAAGATATCGTGACTGAATATAAAGGCGATGTCGGCAAAGGTTATGCCATTACGCCCAAATCAAAAGGCTTATCTTATATTGAAACACCTATAATGCTTAGTAACTTGAACAACTATAAAGCATTGTTAAAAGAATTGAGAGATAGGGGGACACCATATGGAGAAGGTTGCTAAAGCATTATACGTGCTTGAACTGGGAAATGGCGAAACATGTGTCATCAGTACCGACAAAAGGCAGATGGCACGGTGGTATGCCTTGGATTATCTGAAGGACAAGCCCCAATTGACAGAAAGGGGCTACAAGGCAATCGTTTCTGATGGTTTTTATTTCAGCCCGGCTTTCAGGAAACAGAAATCTTGATAAAACGCCTTTTATTAACGACATTGCGGTTTGCGGGAACCGCATGTTGCACTTCCGGTAATTGTGTATGGTGGTGTACGGCACTTGGGATGACTTGTCATCCCAAGTACGACGTACACTGCAAATACGCAATAACTGGAAAAGCGAACAAGTGATGACTGCCTGACTGCACAGTCGGAAAATAAAAGGCGTTATACGCAACATTGCCTACTTGACTTAAAGCAATGTTGCGACGTAAAACCGCTAAAACGCTTTCTAATGGAGATACGAACATGAAAATTGATGTACGTCCAGAAGATTACGAGGAATACAACCGAAAAACAACAGACTATGGGAACGGACAACTAGAAATAGTAGCCTACCATCATCCACGGACAAGGCGTATTGGGGAAAAACAAATTGCGGCTACTAAAGACCCCGTGTTATCTGACAAGGCACAGGAAATGAGAACCCACAAACAACTGTATGCTATCAGGAGACGGATAAAAGGCTATGCAATGACTAATGATTTTAAATGGTTCGTGACACTGACTTTTAATCCTGAGAAAATAAACAGCCTGAATTATGACACAGCAAAAACAGCACTTTTAAAATGGTGCCGCCTAATACGAAACAGATATAAAAAGTTTGATTATCTATTAATCCCTGAATTACACAAATCAGGTGCCGTCCATTTTCACGGACTGCTCGGCGATGTACCCGCTGATTTCGTCGAGGCAGTGAACCCCAAGACGAACAAGCCCGTAATACGGCATAACAGACAGGTATACAACCTGACAGACTGGGAACACGGATTCAGCGATTGCGAGATGATAGAAAATCATGAAAAAGCCGCCTCATATATAACAAAATATATAACCGCATCTTTACTAACCGACAAAGAGATGTATAACAAGAAAAGATATTTTAATTCGCAAGGTTTGATAAAACCTACAATAACCTTCGATATGAAGGATAACACAGAACTGGACGATTTCACGCCTAACTACGGCATCGTAGGAACAGGCAGCGACGGTAAAAATATCATAGACATTGGTCTCTACAAGCTGACCGCAGACAAAAAAACAGGTACGTTAACACAAACAGATACCAATTATCTGATAACAGCGAAATCCACAGACATTCAAAAGGGGGATAATCATGGATAACACTATTTACACTCTGGATGACCTTGAGCAAATATTTCCGTTCGGCCGCAGTAAATTATTAAAGCTATGCCAATCTCGTGCAATTCCTGTTATTAAAGTTGGCAAGGATTATATTTCTTCCCCAGCTCTTATCCACAGGTGGATGCTTGAAAATGACGGAAAAGAAATCCTCTTTTAGGCTCTGCATTAATTGAAAAAATGGGCGTTTTATAGTATAATAAAGGTAATCAAACTATATGCGTCCTTTTTTCAATCGCAAAATCTATGATTAAGAAAGGATGCAAATAAAGATGAAAGAGGTTAATATTAAACACAGAGCAGATGGCAGATATGAGGCGCGTATAGTCATTAATGGAAAGAGAAAATCCATATACGGAAAAAGCATTTCCGAAACCAGAAAAAAGGCAAAGCAATTACAGCAGGAAATTAATAAGGGCAATGTAATTTCAAAGAATGTTCGATTAAACGTTGCTATGGAATCCTATCTCACAGATATAAAGAGATGCAAAGTAAAACCTACTACTTACGACAGAGTTGAGAGTACATTTAAGTACCATATAAAAGATGAACCTCTAGGAAGAATGCAGTTAGGAGCGATTACAGCACAAGATATTCAAAAGCTATTATCCGAACAATGCGAGAAGGGGTTAAGCGCATCCAGTATCAAAAAAATATATAATCTACTGGGAGAATTTTTCAGATATGCAACCGCAACACGTGAAATCGGATGGAATCCCATGTTGTTAGTTGAAATGCCCCATCCTTCCAAAATCCAATACGAATCGAAGGAAATGGAAGTTCTGAACTCTTTGGAAATGAAACAGGTTCTTTCCGTTGCCGAACAAATCAACGAAGATGGACAGCCCTGTTACAGATACGGCGAAGGCATAGTCCTTTTACTGCTCACAGGTCTGCGTTCAGGAGAACTTAGAGGAATCCGCATAAATGACATTGATTTAAAACAACGTGTATTACATATTCATACAAATGTAGTATATGCGAAAGACAGGCAAAACGGTGGTATTCAATATATTATCGGTGATGTGAAAACAAAAAAATCTATTCGGGAAATCCCATTAAATGACAGAGCAATCTTGGCTATAGAGCGGTTACTCAACACAACATATAATCCCGAAACAGGATTCCTTCTTTGCACTTCTAAGGGTAAGATAGTGACACATTCGCACTTGCAACGTTGTTATTCTGCAATTCTAAACAAGGCGGGCATAAAGCACATGGGGATGCATTCAACAAGACACTCTTTTGCTACGGCTATTCTAAAAGATGCCGAAGATAAAGGACAGATTAAAGAAGTTTCTGAACTGCTGGGTCATTGTGATGTCAGTGTTACCTATGAGCATTATATAAAAGCCTCAAATGAAGACAAACGAAATCTTGTAAATCAATTAGATAAATTAGTAAGTTAATCTTGGGGTCAGTTCTCAGAAAGTGGGGTCAATTGGGGGTCAATTTTCAAAACACTTTCCCGGAAACGGCACAAAATCAACGTTTTACAGCGGTCAAGCGGGGCTCTCCAAAACCTTTGGCGGGGGTTCGATTCCCTCATCCCCTGTTGGATGAAAAATAGCTGTAAACCTTGATTTTTCAAGGATTGCGGCTATTTTTGTTTTATCTTATTGGATTTTTAGCGACTTTAGATACTTTTTCTGTTCCTCTGTAATCCGGCAGCTTTCCACCGCTTTCTGAATTGTCTTATTGTGTGTCCATACATCAAGGCACTGCTTTTCTATAAAGGGAAGCACCTCCTCATATTGCTTTGAAAGAGCTGTCGCGAAATACCATGCAATCATCATATTCACATAATATTCCTCGGAGCGCACCTCCGACACCATCTTAGGATACATAAGGTCAAATGCATCATCCAAATAAAAGCTCATAAGCATCCCGATTCCAAACCGGATTACATAAGTATTATCTGAATCAATCCATTCCCTTATCTTCTTAAGCAGCTCCGGCAGATGTTTTCTGAATACCTTGGGTGATATCATATCACAGGTCGCCCAATTATCCACAAAAGGGAGAAATCGGTCCAATTCCTCTATGCACTGTTCATATTCCTTCATCCCGGCAATCAAGGCGCCATGAAGATTATTTTCCTCATAATACTTATGGGGCAACTGTTTTAAGTAGTCCTTTGCCTCGCCTGTCTTTCCGAATTCTTTAGCAAACTTCCGAAGCGCCGGCATACGTACTCCGATAACTCTCTCCGGTGCGATTGTAGGTATAAGCTTTGATTGAAAATCCTTGTATGCCAGATCCTGCATCTCAAACAATCTTCCCTGAATATACTGTACAATATCTTTTTCTTCCATAATTTCCACCTTTTTATCCTTGCTCTTAACATACATCATATCTGTTTTTTAATTCCTGTGCCAGTGACACTCCAATCTGTTCCGCTTCATCTACAAGGCCGCTTTTGCTCCCTACAGTAAAGAAATAATCTTTTTCCCGGTAATAAAGACCCCTTAATCGGAGCGTATCGCCTGTTACTTCTGCATAGGCCGCAACCGGTGATGAACAGCCTCCGTCAAGGTATCTCACAAATGCCCGCTCCGCCTTTGCGGTCATTGCCGCCTCAAAAGCACCAAACCCTTTAAGGAAGCTATGATCTGTCTTTTCTCTTCCTTGAATTGCAAGTACTCCCTGTCCCGCTGCCGGCAGCATCTCCTCCGGTGAAAAATAACGTGAAATCCTGCTCTCCAATCCCAGCCGTCTGAGCCCTGCCGCAGCTAAGATCAAAGCATCATACTCGCCCCTGTCAAGTTTCTCGAGCCTGGTTACCACGTTTCCGCGAATCGGGCGAAACTCTGCTTTGGGAAACAGCTTCTCTGCCTGAATCCTTCTGCGGAAAGAAGAACAGCCAATGATACCGCTCCCGCTCCATTCTTTTTTCCCTTCCCGGAGTATAAGCACGTCCCTGGCATCCTCCCGCTGCGAAAAACTAACGATAGGAATTTCTTCCGATTCTTCAACAGGCATATCTTTCAGGCTGTGTACTGCCAGGTCAATCTCACCTGACAGTAGCGCTTTATCTATCTCCTTCACAAAGAGGCCTTTCCCCCCGATCTTATCCAGCATCACATCCAGGCGCCTGTCGCCCGTCGTTTCAATCGTCACAATCTCCGGGCAGATTCCCGGACATTGTTTTCTGATATAGGAAGCCAGTTCCTCTGCCTGTATGACCGCCAATCTACTGCTCCTGGTGCCAATTCGTAATTTTTTATCCATGATATCCTCTCTGTCACAATGTGTATTCTATATCCTGTTCCAAGAGCATTGCCTCTATCTGCTCCCGTATCTTCTTTGCCTGCGCATGATCTTCCCCTCCGGAAGTAATTCCCACGGTTACCCCGTCTTTGACAACAACGGCCGGAAAGTAGAAATCACACAACTCTTTTTTGTGAGAAGCATTGACCAGAATCCCTTGTTCCCGGCATATACGGACAAGCTGCTCATTGCAAGTACTGTTATCTGTGGCGGCAAACACCATGTCCGCATACTCAGAGAACCATTCTATTGCTTTTTCAATACTCCTTCCTCTTTCCATACGAATTGCGTCCGGAATCCAAGACACCTTCTCCTCTGTCACCCTCTTTCGAATCCCTTCTGTCACTTTCGGGGAAATGACTGTGATATCATCTGAGAAATTTAAAAGTGTCTCCACCCTTCTCTCTGCGACCTTTCCGCCGCCGATCACTACTATTTTCTTTTTTGATATATCTACAAACAATGGAAAATATGGTTTTTTCCCACACATCACGATTCACTCCCGCTCATAGATCCTAATACCGTTGGCACACCGTCAATCTCAGCAAACCAGAGGGCTTCCGTCTCGTTAAGCCCGGCTTGTCCATTCGTTCCTTCTGTAATCTCTGCTTTCACTTGTTCCTTAACCTCTTCTGCCAGCAACACTTCTAACCGGACGGCATCCGTATATTCCGAATTCAGGATGCGGATCCCTCTCTGCCCAAGAATATACTGTATTTTTCCAAGCCCTGTATAATCCGTGCTGATCTCCAGTTTAACCCCCCGGATTCTGGTTATAATTACAGAGGAAGCTATCCCTTCCTTCACCGCAGCTGAATATGCACGCACCAATCCGCCTGTTCCAAGAAGTACTCCTCCAAAATATCTTGTGACCACGACAGCCGTATTGTGGAGCCCATTTCCAATAAGTACATCCAGCATCGGCTTTCCGGCTGTCCCCTGGGGTTCCCCGTCATCACTGCAGCGGGCGGACTCATTCCTTTCCCCGATTACATATGCAAAACAATTGTGTCTCGCATCCCAATACTTTTTCCGTACAGCTTCAATAAATGAAAGCGCTTCCTCTTCCGTCCTCACAGGAGCTACCGTGGCAATAAAACGGGATTTTTTTTCTACAATCTCGCCTTCGCCGCCCTGATACACAATTTTACATTCTTCTGCCATTTTTTACCCTCCTACATATTCTAGTATATTAAATTTCTTAAGATTTTCCTACTAAAATATGAAGTTTTCATTTTTTTCTTTATTTCAATAGCTTTATTTGCTATAATGTCTGCGTATAAAGGAGGCAAGCACTTATGAATTATAGTAAGAAAAAAGCCGCTCAAAAACAAAAAAAGATAACATCCAAATCTACTATGCAGGGCAAGCGGGTTGGTATTAGATTGGTGAAAGCCTTCTTTCTCTGCATACTCGTTATAGGTATAGCAGGTGTGGTCGGCGGCGGTTTATTTGTCAAAAAAATTATTGATGATTCCCCAAAAGTGTCTCCGTCTGATGTTAAGCCCCAGGGATACACGACTTTTGTGTATGCCAACGACGAAAAGACAGAGATTGAACGGTTTGTGGCTTCCGGCTCTAACCGTGTATACAAGTCTATTGATGAGATTCCGGAAGATTTGCAGCACGCATTTGTGGCCATTGAAGATGAACGTTTTTACGAGCATAACGGTATTGATATACGGGGTATCGCCCGTGCGGCAGTTGTCACTTTATCCGGCGGTTCCGAAGGTGCAAGTACTCTGACGCAGCAGTTGATCAAGAATAATGTCTTTCCCAATTTCATCAATGAACAGACATTTTATGATAAGCTGCAGCGTAAGTTCCAGGAACAGTTCCTTGCCCTCCAGATTGAGAAGCAGATGAGTAAAGATGAAATTATCGAAGCTTATATGAATACGATCAATCTCGGACAGAACTCCCTCGGTGTACAGTCTGCTGCAAAGCGTTACTTTAATAAGAATGTCAGCAAGCTTTCTCTTTCCGAGTGCGCTGTAATCGCAGGCATCACCCAGAACCCGTCCCGTTTGAACCCGGTCACTAACCCGGAGAAAAATGCCCAAAGACGAAAAAAAGTCCTGAAAAACATGTTGGAACAGGGGTATATCACGGAAGATGCTTATAAAGAAGCTATGGAGGACGATGTCTACGCCCGTATTCAGAAAGCAGCCAAAAAAAGTGATAACAAGAATCCTTACACTTATTTTGTAGACGCGCTTTCCGACCAGGTGCTTGATGATCTTCAGGAACACCTCGGATATACGGAGACCCAAGCCTACAATGCATTATACAGCGGAGGCTTAAGCATATATTCAACGCAGGATCTTGACCTCCAGAAGATTTGTGATGAAGAGATGAATGACGATTCCAACTATCCGTATCTTAAAGAATATGGTCTGGATTATGCATTAACTGTCACAAGGGCAGATGGCTCTATTGAAAACTATTCATCCGGTCATATAAAAAAATACGCAAGAGAAAAACACGGCAAGACACAAGGGCTCTTATATTCCAGCAGCGATGAAGCAAAGAAAATGGTAAAAGAATGGAAAAAGACCATTAAGAAAAAAGGGGATACTTATGATGAGGTAATCAATATCACTCCCCAACCTCAGGCTTCTGTAACCCTTATGGATCAAAAGACCGGGGAGATCAAAGCCATGGTAGGCGGACGAGGCAAAAAGAAGAGCAGTCTTGGCTTAAACCGCGCATACAAAGGTTCCAAGCGTCAGCCAGGTTCCACTTTCAAAGTCCTTGCAGCTTATGCTCCGGCGATGGATGCCTGCGATAAGACACTTGCAACTGTCGTTCGTGATGAACCTACAAAGTATAAAAACGGCAAGCAGATCAAAAATGCCAGCAGAGGCTATAAAGGCGATGTTTCCTACCGCAAGGCAATTGCAAACTCTATTAACGTCTGTGCCGTAAAAGTCAGCAATGAGATCACACAGCAGTTAGGCTTCGACTACTGCGAGAAATTTGGAATTACAACATTGGTAAAAAGCAAGAATATTAACGGTGAGATCTACAGTGATATTAATGAGACGCTTGCTCTTGGCGGTTTGACAGACGGTGTTTACAATTACCAATTATGCGGCGCATATGCTGCGATTGCTAACGGCGGTGAATACAATCGGCCGATTATGTACTCCAAAATCCTTGATCATGACGGCAATGTCCTGTTAGAAGGCGGGAAGCAATCACACCGCGTATTGAAAGAAAGTACTGCTGCTCTTATAACCAGTGCATTGGAAAGCGTTGTTACGGAAGGTACCGGCCGCTCCTGCCAGCTTAGCGATATGCCCGTTGCCGGGAAGACAGGTACAACTACTTCTAATAAAGACTTATGGTTCTGCGGCTTTACTCCATACTACACCTGTGCTGTATGGGGCGGATATGACGACAATAAAGAATGTAATACCGACACCAGCTTCCGGTTCCGCTTATGGAGAGGCATCATGGAACGAGTACATGAAGATCTGGCTCCGGAAGAATTCGAGATGCCGGATTCCGTTGAGAAGAAAACCGTTTGCAAGAAAACCGGTATGTTGGCAAGAGCAGGAAGATGTCCTTCTGTCACAGAATATTTCGACACAGATGTCCTTCCAGATGAAGTATGCAGCGGACATGGAGACGTGGACGACGGAGATGATGACGATGAAGAGGCAGAAATTGATGATGACAACGAAGGCAACGGAGATGACGGAGAAGATCCTTCCAATCCGGAAGATCCTTCTAACCCGAGTAATCCTGGCGGCAGCGATAATCCAGGCAGCGTAAATCCGCCGAACCCGCCGACTACAGATCCGAATCCACCAACGACAGATCCGAATCCACCGACTACAGATCCGAATCCGCCAACGACAGATCCGAATCCGCCAACGACAGATCCGAATCCACCGACTACGGATCCGAATCCACCGACTACGAATCCAGATCAAAGTTCTAACAATAATACGTAGTAAATAAAATCATGAGAAAGCCCCTACTTCATTTCTATTGTTAACATGAAGCAGGGGCTTTCATCATCTTCTTTATATATTATTTTTCTGTCTTATCTATCACCAGTTTTGCGGAACCGCAGATACCCGCATCATTCCCAAGTTCTGCCAGGATAAACTTTGTATGCCTGTTTGCAAAGAATGCTTTTTCCTGATAATGCTTTTCTACATATCCAAGAATAATATCTCCTGCTTTCGACACTCCGCCTCCGATCACAATCACTGCCGGATCTGTCACAGCCGCTAAGTTTGCCATCGCATGACCGAGATAAGTACCGAATTCTTCCACAATCTCTTCAGCCACCTTATCCCCTTCCTTCAGTGCGTCAAACACTGTCTTAGCCGTAATCTCTTCCGGCTTACATTCACGCAGCGCTGATGAATCATTATCCTTTGCAAGCCGGATTCTTGCAACCCTTGCTATTCCGGTAGCAGACGCATACTGTTCAAGACAGCCCGTCTTTCCGCAGCCACAAGTGTCCGTCTCCTCGTAATTTACACAAAGATGACCAATCTCCCCGCCGGCTCCGCCGCTGCCCACGATCGGCCGACCGTCCACAATTACTCCGCCTCCGACTCCGGTTCCAAGTGTCACCATGACCATATCCCGCTGTCCTTTTCCTGCACCCAGCCACATCTCACCAAGTGCAGCCACATTCGCATCATTGCCCACTTCGGCCGGCAGCCCTGACAGCTCCTCTACCTCACGTTTCACTTCCTTATATCCCCATCCGATATTCGCCGAATTGCGGACTACCCCCTCTGCATTCACCGGCGCAGGAACACCGACTCCAATTCCTTTCACCCTGTCTTTCTCAATACCATGTTCCTTAAGCTTCTCCTCAAGAGAACATACTACATCAGGAAGCACCGCACTGCCTTGATTTTCCCTGTTTGTTTTAATTTCCCACTTGTCCACAATCTTTCCATCTGTCTGAAACAATCCAATCTTGACAGTAGTTCCTCCAACGTCAACCCCAAAACAATACTTCCTATCCATCCTTTTCATCTCCCATTCCATTTTATCTACTTTTTAGCCAAATTCGCCTGAACTCTTCTGTAGAGTTCCTGAGCAGCATTGTAACCCATATTCTTCTGCCTGTGATTAATCGCTGCCGTCTCCACAATAATTGCCAGATTCCGTCCCGGACGAATCGGCAACTGATGACAGACCACCTTATTCCCGAGGAATTCCGTATACTGCTCTTCTAATCCTAGCCGGTCATACTCCTTATCTCTGTCCCAATCTTCCAGAGTGATCACCAGATCTATATTCTGTGTCTGCCTTACACTCAACACTCCAAACAGGTTCTTCACATCTACGATGCCGATACCTCGAAGCTCTATAAAGTGTCTTGTGATATCCGGTGCACTTCCCACCAAAGTCTCATCACTGACCTTGCGGATCTCTACCACATCATCACTGACAAGACGGTGTCCGCGCTTGATCAGCTCAAGTGCCGCCTCACTTTTTCCTATACCGCTCTCTCCCATAATCAGTACGCCTACACCATAAACATCCACAAGAACACCATGTATGGAGATACATGGTGCAAGTTCCACATTCAGCCATCGGATAATCTCCGCCATAAACTGAGAGGTTTTTTTCTCTGTAGCAAATACCGGAATATTCCTTTTATTAGCTTCTGCCAGCAGTAGTTCATCCGGCCTTAAATTCCTGCAAAATATCAGACATGGAATCTCATATGACATAAAGGTTTCATAAACTTCTTTTTTCTTTTCTTCATCAAGAGTCTTCAAATATGAATATTCCACATATCCGATAATCTGAACACGCTCTGAAGCAAAATGCTTAAAAAACCCTGATAATTGCAAAGCCGGACGATTAATATCCGGAAGCTTTACCTGCTTATCGGTATGGTCCACATCTGGAGTAAGATTCTTGAGATTCATCTTCTCAACCACTTTACTCATCTTTACTGTACTCATCTTATCCTTCTCCTTTTGCTTTTTGTATTTTTAAGTATACCACACTAATGAAAAAAACGATATACATCATTCGCTGATTTTTCATTCATAGATGGAAGACTCTTTAATTCCTCCACTGTTGCATTTTTGATCGCTTCGATATCTGCAAAGTGCTTCATCAGATTTTTCCGCCTTGCAGCCCCCACTCCCGGAATATCATCAAGGATCGAATGTACCTGATTTTTACTTCTAAGCTGTCTGTGGAATGTAATCGCAAACCGATGCGCCTCATCCTGTATTCTTGTAATCAATCGAAAACCTTCCGAATTCCTGTCAATGGGAATCTCTACATTCTGATAGTAGAGCCCTCTCGTACGATGATTATCATCTTTGACCATACCGCATACAGGTATATCAAGGTTTAATCTGTCAAGCACCGCAAGTGCCACATTCACCTGCCCTTTCCCTCCATCCATCATGATCAAGTCGGGAAATGCAGTGAAACCGCCAATTTCTTTTCCCTCTTCTTGTTCTCTAAGTCCATGCTCGAATCTTCTCGTCAGCACTTCTTCCATACTGGCATAGTCGTCTGCCCCCTGCACTCCCTTGATCTTAAATTTGCGGTAATCATTGCGTTTCGGTTTTCCGCGCTCATAGACGATCATGGAACCTACTGAAGCAAAGCCGCTCGTATTCGAGATATCATAAGCTTCCATCCTTACTATATTTTTTAGATCTAATAAGTTTTCCAACTCCTTTACAGCCCCGATCGTCCTGCCTTCCTCACGCTTTAACCGCTCTTTATCCGTTTTAAGTACCAGACTTGCATTTTTAGCGGCAAGCTCTACCAGCTTCTCCTTCGTTCCTCTTTTCGGCACCTTTATATGTACACGATGCCCCCTTCTCTTCCCCAGCCACTCTTCGATGACACCGATATCCTCAATTTCCTCCGGAAGCATCAGCTCAGACGGAATATACGGGGTACCCGCATAAAACTGCTTAATAAAACTCGTTAAAATGTCTCTTTTTGTATCACCTTTTGCAATCTTCAGATAGAAATGGTCACGGCCGATAAGTCTCCCGCCACGAATAAAAAACACCTGCACAACTGCATCCTCTTCCTCAACAGCAGCCGCAAGAATATCTCTGTCCTCTCCGGCCGTATCAGTAATCTTCTGCTTTTGTGCAATTTTTTGAACACTCGATAACAACTCCCGGTACTCGATCGCTTTCTCAAACTCCAGATTTTCCGAGGCTTCCTGCATCTTTAATTCCAACTCTTTTAGTATCAGATCATAATTTCCATTCAAAAACTGAAGTACCTGCTCTATCGATTTATGATATTCCTCCCTGGAAATATATCCTTGACAGGGCGCCTTACATTGATGGATATGATAGTTAAGGCAGGGACGCTCCTTTCCTATATCACGCGGAAGCTTCCGATTGCAGCTTCTGATATAGTAGAGTTTCCGTATCAATTCAAGCGTATCCCTGACAGCACCGACACTGGTATAAGGCCCGAAATACTTAGACTTATCTTTCACCATCTTGCGGGCTATCATGATTCTAGGGAAATCTTCATCCACAGTTACCTTAATAAACGGATATTCTTTATCATCCATAAGCATCGTATTATACTTTGGCCTATGCTCCTTGATCAGATTACATTCCAGGACAAGCGCTTCCAATTCTGAATCAGTCACTATATATTCAAATCTGGTAATATGCGTCACCATCTGTTCAATCTTGATTCCCTTATTGCGGCTGCTTTGAAAATATTGCCTCACCCTGTTCTTAAGGCTTATCGCCTTGCCTACATAAATAATAGCATCCGCCTCATCATGCATGATATATACGCCCGGTTTCCCCGGGAGCTTTCTTAGTTCTTCCTGAATATCAAACATCAATTGTTCCCTCTCCTATTTCTCACAACTTTTGCACCTACAGTCCCGTTCATGAAAACTGCTGCGAAATCCTCGGATTCCGCAGCAACTTTTATTCTATACCGACATATTCTTCTGTTTCTTTTCCCTGTTCCATATCGGTATGCTCTTTCGTCTCTTTTGTTTGCTTCATGCCGATACGTTCTTCCGTCTCTTTGTTCTCCTCCGGGTCAATCCCCTCAGTCTCATGGAAAATCTCCATAAACTCTTTCCCCGTGATCGTCTCTTTCTCGATCAGGAAATCCGCGATTCTGTCCAGTGACTTGCGATGCTCCGTCAAGAGCTTCTTCGCTTCCTCATAGGCTCCCTTTAAAAGCTTCATCACTTCCTTATCAATCTCGGATGCCGTGGCCTCACCGCAATTAGCAACCGCCCTGCCGTCCAGATAACGATGCTGTACCGATTCCAGACCGATCAACCCGAACTTCTCACTCATGCCGTACTGAGTAATCATTGCCCTTGCAATCTTTGTGGCCTTTTCAATGTCGTTGGATGCTCCCGTCGTGACCGTATCAAACACAATCTCCTCCGCAGCGCGTCCGGCAAGGGCACCAACTAACATAGCCTCAAGCTCTTTCTTCGTATTTAGGAACTTCTCCTCCTCCGGCGTCTGCATCACATATCCCAAAGCTCCCATTGTACGCGGAACAATCGTAATCTTTTGTACCGGTTCAGAGTCCTTTTGAAGAGCACTCACAAGCGCATGACCTACTTCGTGATAAGAGACGATCTTTCTCTCTTCCTGACTCATGATTCGGTCTTTCTTTTCTTTTCCGACCAGCACAACTTCCACAGCCTCAAATAAATCCGACTGTGAGACAGCATTTCTTCCATGCTTTACAGCGGTAATCGCAGCTTCATTGATCATATTGGCAAGATCTGAACCGACTGCACCGGACGTTGCCAGAGCAATTGCTTCCAAATCCACAGTCTCATCCATTTTCACATCCTTGGAGTGGACTTTGAGCACATCTACACGGCCTTTAAGATCCGGCTTTTCCACAACGATCCGCCGGTCAAACCGTCCCGGACGAAGAAGCGCCGGGTCAAGAATCTCCGGTCGATTCGTGGCCGCTAAAAGCACAAGTCCTTTATTACTCTCAAAGCCGTCCATCTCTGCCAAGAGCTGATTCAGTGTCTGCTCCCGTTCATCGTTGCTTCCCATCTGGTTATCTCTGCTTTTTCCGATAGCGTCTACTTCATCGATAAAGACGATACAAGGCACCATCTGCTGCGCCTGCTTAAACAGATCCCGTACCCTGGACGCCCCGACACCTACGTACATCTCCACGAACGCTGAACCGGAAAGAGAGAAGAATGGTACATTAGCTTCACCTGCGACTGCCTTTGCAAGAAGTGTCTTACCTGTTCCCGGAGGTCCCACAAGAAGTGCACCCTTCGGCAGCTTTGCGCCGACACTCGTATATTTCCCCGGATTGTGAAGGAAATCTACCACCTCTTGAAGAGATTCCTTCGCCTCATCCTGTCCGGCAACATCCTTGAAAGTCACGCCGGTCTGCTTTTCTACATACATCTTGGCATTGCTCTTGCCGATTCCCATCATGCCGCCGCCTTTTGCCATCTTTCTCGTCATGTACACGAACATGCCAACAATCAATGCAACAGGAAGTATCGTCAGAAGTACATTGAGCACCATCATAGATGTCGTATCCGGTATCGTATGCTTGTACTCCACTCCTGCCTTGTAAAGGCGGCTTGAGAGGTTGACATCATTCACAATCCCGGTAAAGTATTCTTTGCCAACTTTCTCTTTGCCCTGCTTCTTCGCAGTGATGACAAGCTTGTCACTCTTGATCTCAACTTTCTCTACCTCGCCTTTATCCACCATGGCGAGAAACTTATCATACGAAATCTCTTCGGAATTGGTCGCTCCCCTGAACTGATAAAGCGCCAGCACCATGATCGTGGTGAGGAGCGTGACCAGTATGACAAAAGATATTCCCTGCTGGTTCTTATTATTGTTTGGTCTCTGATTATTTTGATTATTCTGGTTGTCCATCTTTTCCTCCTGTATTACCTCTTTATTATAAAGACAGGCTTGTGCGAAATCAATAAAAACATTACTAATAACCTAATTTTTTACTGTTATGCTAGGTTTATTTTATGCTTTTCATAGAAATTTTACAATTAATATGCACCTATTTTCTATATTGCTGATTATTTTAGTATCATTACAGTATCACAGCAGACGCATTGCACACGCCTAGACATTCGGCTTCTAAGTAGTTCCTAATGAAAAAGGATTTCTTCCGGTAGACATTTGCTGAATTTTACCCTCTTCAATCATCAATTCAAAGAGAACCTTTCTGTTTGCCTCTGCTTTTATATTGTATATATTGCCTCTCCCAGTGCTTGTCTTGCCTGTTAATCCCAGCTCTGAAAGCACTTCCAAAAGCGACTCTTTATTTGCCTGCTTAATAGTAGACAGCGGAGACACAACCTCCGTTTCCCTGTTGTTATCTCCCAAAATTGCAAGGTGCTGTCTCATTCTCGCAGGAATGACTTGACCCGTTGCATATCCCGGAATTTTAGACGTATCAACAGCAGCCATTGCGGGATACAGTGTATAAGGAGTCGGTGCTGCAGCTCGTGCGCTCGCAAAACGGGTATAGGACGTTCCGCTTCTTCCGGCAGATGATGCATTTGAAGATAAATTTTTTAACGAATTACCCAAATTCCTTATGCTATCGGAGATCCAGCCAAAAACATTCTTTACAGTTCGCTTAATGGAGCTTAAGACAGTAGAGACCTTGTCGCCCATGCTATCCCACGCTCTTTTCCACGAGCTGGGCGCGCTTGACGCAAAGCTCGTGACGGCATCTTTTATTTCTGAATACTTTGTTCTTACATTGCTTGCTATTGTTTTTGCCGCATTTACAGCATTAGTTTTCATGTTTTCCCAAGATGTACAGGTATTATCTCTCGCCGTATTCCAAGATGTCACAATATTGTTTTTGGCAGTATCAGCGGCACTCTTAACATTTGCCTTTATGTTATCCCAGGATGTCTTTATGTTGCCGGCAATATTGCTAAATGTTGTTTTAGAGTTCGTTTTAATCTGCTCCCATTTAGAGCCAAGATTCTGTTTAACTGTTTCCCATGTCTGAACAGCCGTTTGTTTCATGGAATCCCAAGCATCTTCTACATCTCCTGCAAGCCCCTCTATGCCACCAAGCAAGCCCTCCATGAGATATTTACCCATTTCGGCCATGACTTTTGATGGGGAGTGGATGCCGAAAAGAGATTTAAAAGCATCAATAAATGGGTCTACTATCGTATCCTTAATCCACTCCGCTATTCCACTTGCAACATCAGCCGCCCCATCCAGAAGTCCTTGAACAATATCAGCTCCAATTCCTACAACTTCGGAAATGATTAATCCAACCCCATCCGCAAACCCCTGAGCAATAGCTTTTAACCCATCAAACGCTTGTTCCCAATTTCCAGTAAACACACCGGTTATAAAGTCAATAAGTCCGCCCAATATATCCGATATAATCCCAATAGCCTCTATTGTTGCCTTGATGGCATCAAACACTTTCGTTCCAATAAATTCCAAAATTGGAGCGAGAATGGGCATAATATTGCTTGCAATCCAAGAAAAGAATGGAACTAGAACATTTTCCCAAAGCAATTTCACTGCATCTATTAGTTTTCCGATGAACGTGGCTACCTTATCAATTGTTTCTCCAAACGGTCCTTCCATAAGTTCCTTAAATCTTTTCCCCAGCCCCTGTAATACCGGAACAATATATTCGGTATAACCATCCAGTAATTTACCGAGAATCTTGGAGAGTCCGCTTGCAATAGAATCAAATAATGGCTTCAGGTGATTATCGTAAATATCTGCGACCGCATCTCTTACAGCTTGAACAGCCGTAAGCAGCCCGCTGGTAAAAGGCTCTATAGCTTGAAGCGCTCCCTCAATAGCTGCCTTGATTTTGTCTTTATTCTCAATCATTGGCAGAGTAATCATATGAAGAATATCCCGTCCAAGCTTTGCGGCATTTTCTGAAATCAGCATTTTAACTTCCGCGAATATCCCTATCAGATTCCCCGTTATCTGCTGTGCCGTATCTCCACCGAAAACCGAGAATATATCCGCAAATGCAATGGAAAAATCCCCAATAATTGCAGCTATTTCTGTACCGATATCAAACATTGAGATTATGTATTGTTTTATGCGCTCCGTGTTTTGCGTCAGGTATTTCTCCATGCCTCCAACAAGGTTCTGCGCTATTGTAAGTCCGATACTGGCAATTGAACCCGTAACCTGGCCCAAAGAATACGCCAATTGGTCAGCAAACCTGTTTACTGCCGTTACAACCTCCGGGGCAGTAAATATTTCTCTTAATGCCTGCCCTATGGACATAATATCATTTCTCAACTCTTTGATTCTTGGCTTATAATCGCCCAGCCCCTCAAAGAGCCCCTGCCTGAACAGGCTGCAAGCTCTTTGAATCTATCTATGAGAGCCTTAAATGAGCTGCCCAGCTTATCAACAGCATTTTCTCCCTCTGCAAGCTTTCCATAATCAACATTCTCAATTGCCCCGCTGATTCCAGGCGCTGCACCTCCCCCGCCTGAACCCGACGAGTTGTCTTTTTTGCTAAGCTTATTTATTTCGTCCAACGGGCTCAAATACCCTTCTGCGGCTTTCTTCGCCTCTTTTGTAGCTTTTGCTGCCTTTTTTGTTGCATCCGCCAATTCATCAGCGGCGGATGCAGCCCCACCATATTCTTTTGCCATATCCCCCATTCCACTGTTAGGAACGCCAGAACCAGCGGCAGATTTATTTCCGGTCAAAAGCACGCTAAATGAACGAAATGCACCCGCCGCAACGGAAAGCCTTGCGATCATGGCATTTAGAGAGTTGATAACGCTGGTGATAAATTTTACAGCCTGTATTGCTGTCGGAAGAATAATCTTCCCGACGTTTGCCATAAGGTTCGCCCATGCCTGCTTTAAATTTCCGACCCGGTTCGTCCAGGTATCCGCCTCCCTCGCGGCCTGACCCATTGCCCCGGAAAGCCTGTTCGCATCCTCCACCATTTGGAGCAGTGTGAGCTGTTTCTGAGCCTCAGAAAGCTCTATAAAAGATTTTCCATACAGCTTATTCGCAGCGGCGTTTCTTGTAAATTCCGTAGCGGAAAGACCCAAAGCAGCGTCATTCTCATAATTTCCTTTTAAAAACGATTGCAGGGATTCCGTGACTTCCTCTAATGAACGGTCATAGAACGCCGCGCTGTCTGCCACGGCAACCATGGCACGGTTTGCAAGCTCCATAGAACCCGCCGTATCCATCCCGGTAGTTTTTGCAAACGCCGCTATTTTGGTATAGCTGGCCTTCATACGCTCTTCGGTAATTCCCGCTTGCTTTGCAATTGCGGACAAGCTCCGAGATGCATCTTTTTCTAAACTTCCGAAGACCTGAGAAAACTGTGCCTCCATAGCCTCAAAATCAGAGGCTGCTTGTAGAGCCTCCTTTCCGAATTGTGCAATCTTTCCTACAGCGAACACAGTGGCAAGGGTGGCATACTGTTTTTTAGCTGAACTTGATATCCTGTTCATAGAGCCGCGAATATCGTTTTCGCCTTGCCTGAGACCTCTTGTATTAATATTCGTATTTATCCTTATACTTCCGTCATACTGCGCCATAAAAAAGACACCTCCACCTAAGCAGAGATGCCTTTATCCCTGCCCGTAACTGTTTGGGTTAGCGATACATTCCATTCATGCACCGGCAAATATATTTTTTGATAATTTCCTTGCGTTCAAACGTCTTTTCGCTTTACAATTGACAGGTTTTGCCGTCTAAGCTCGCTATCACTGCGAGGTTCTGCTATCCCTGCATCAATCAATATGTCGAAAAGCATACCTGCACTGATTCTTGCAGAAATCGCAATTGCATTCGCTATCATCTTCCCGCAAATGACTTCTGTACTGTCCGTATGTTCACATCCAATGGTGATCTCTTCCATAATTTCACGATTTCGTTCTTTCAACTGTCTTTCTATTTCTTTTTGTAATGTTTTTAATTGCAATTCATTCAGCATATTACCTCCTGCTCTATTCCTAAAAATTTTTACTGCATATTTTTCAGTGCAATATCCAGATAATGAATAAATAATCTCCTTGCGCCGTAAAAATCAGTTCTCCCGTAAGATATGCGCTCAATCCCCTCGCGCGCCCAGAGTTTCTCTAATACGTCATAGGACTTGTTTTCTTTCACTGAAAGTAAAATCCACTCTGCAATACTTTCATTCGCCGCATGAGCCGCAGACCGCACCAGTTGGTCATACTGTCCTAATCTGACAATCATCATCAACTCCTCCAACCGCTGCGGTGTAATACCATAATCCGCATACGAAGCTCTGGCGTTCTCCCGCTGCGCCCTGCGCTCCCAATACTGCCTGTTGTACTGCCGCACCTTATCTCCGTTGTCGGCTCGCCACTCTCTCTGCTGCCTGTTAATCTTCTCTCGGTTCTTTGCCCGGTAACATCTTTTATAGTCTCGCCGCGTTTCCTGTGCTTGTAACGAAAGTTTCTCCGACATATTTCCCGCCCTCCATTCTCCCTTTATTCCTTTCCTTTGTCCTTATTATCTGACATTAGAGGACTGCGGTTGTACCAATTTATCCTGCCGTTTCCGTTTCCTTACCCATAGGACGCACAAAAAATCCGCCCATGGCACCAATCTGCTGGTCGCTGAGTCTCTGGAAATGGGATTCCGGCTTCGACCAGATATCCGCCGTCACCTCATTTTCACTGACTGCCTTTTCCACCATATCTGCAATCACCTTAAATGCCTCCCTCTCGTCCGCGCCGGCTTTCCTCGCAAAGCTTCCGTATACTCTGGCATTTCGATTCTCAATCCCCATCTTCTCACAGTGATCCGAAATCAGCCGGAGCATCGTCGGATTTCCTGTGTTCTGGTTTACCATACTGTCTATCTCAGCATCTGTCAGTTTAATCCCGGAATTTAACAGCCGCACCGTCGCATCATCCAAACGGTTTCCGCTGGCAGAATAGAAATCAGTTACATGCTTCTCATACTCAGCCTGCACCTCCCGCATCTCCTCTTTTGTCCGCCGCTGCAGTTCCATGACATTCCCCTTGTACTCCTCCTGAGCATCCAGATACCGCACCTTCTCCCGTGCCAGATAATGTTCGTCACCTTTGAACTCCCGCTGATCTTCCTCCCAGCGTTTCTGTGCCGCATCCATTTTCTCCTTGAGCGCCCTTCGCTCCGGTGTTGCCTTGGCGTGAATTTCCTGCAAATCCTTTAAATATCCGTCGAATGTGTCATGCTTCATAGCTGTGTGCTCCTTTCTGCCCTCTTTAACCGCATAGTAATCAACGATTTCCCTTTGCACCTTCTCCATAATTTTCCTTGCCGCCTCTACCATCTCTGGGGATTCCTCCGCATATACTGTTGAGGTAGCATAAAACTCAGTTGCAAAAAGAGACATTTCTTTTCCATTAACCATATACAGTCTGGTCGTTCCTGTTTTTTCATCAAAATTGTATTTTTTATAAAGATGTTCATCCACCTTCATCCCAAATACTTTTTTGTCCATAATCTGCTCCTCCATTTTTAATCTATCACAATCTTTTCCGGCTTCACAAAGTAACTCCGAAGTTCCACCTGAAACAGCGGCTCTCCCCTGTCCTCGTGGTATTTTCTGAAATTCTTATTGACCTCCGCAAAGGTGTAATAAGCATCAACCAGCCGCTCCCACTGTGTCTTATCCATCTTTTTCAGACAATGCGGGCACCGTGGCGGCTTATCGTCGTAATTCATGTTACGGTTGTATAATTCAAATTCTCCCTTACAGTGAAAACACCTTATTTTCAAATAATCCATGCTTTTTGTTTCCCCTTTCTGCTATGCCGAAGTTTCCCACGAGTTCATAATTCTGCTTAACGCATATCTGAGGGCGTCGATACAATGATTGTTCTTGTCTGGATAGCCCGGTAACAGGTTCCCATCTTTATCCCTGTCGTATTCATATTCAATAATTTCCTTGTACGCGCAGGGCGTCCTTTCCGGGTCAATAACGATTGTACGGCGCTGTAGCCACTTCATGCCATATTCCACGCTTCCTGGTCGCTTATTGACGGCTTGCGCCCACACATCCCTGAACCGCAGGTCAAATATTGACTTTGGCTCTGCTGAATCACACATGATAAAATAATCATCATAATGCCGCCGTTTAATCTCCTTTGCCAAATCCTCATTGCTGATTTTCCTGCCAACATATTCATCCAACAGATACACCTTTTCATGATTCGGCCTATAAGAACACCGGATAAATGCCATCGGGTCCGGCATCCAGCCGAAGTCTATCCCTTGATAGATACGGTCAAACTGCCGCATCTCTTCATCCGTAATCGCGCGGATTTCCAAAAACTCAAAGACCTGTCCGCCAGTTCCAACCGGCTCCCCAAGATATTCGTGCCGATATGCCTTCTCATTAACTTCTTTCAAATGCTCTGCATCATCAAGGAACTGCTGCCCCAGCCATTCCGGCGGTGCATCCAGATAACAGCTCTTATGCCGCAATGCATCCGCCCGTGGTTCATTGACATACTGATTCGCCCAATTACTGATACTGATAGGTGGGTTGAAACTCTTAAACACCACAAACTTACTGCCGCCGCGGAGAACCGACTGCTGTACGGTCCGTATCTCTTCCGGCCCCTGGAATTCATCAAGTTCTTCAAACCACAGGTATTTGAAATACCCCTGCGACACTTTGATAGATTTTGTTTTCTTTGCTTTATCTAACCCACGGAATACTATTTTCTGTCCGGTAGGTTGGTATATGCACTGCATAGGACTTACACCTGTCTCCCATAAATGAGATACCCCCAACACGTCAATCGCCCACAAAATTTGTTCATAGACCGACTCTCTCAGCGTAACACCATATTTTCTAAATATGGCTGCATTGGCCTCCTTGTCATTCATCATACCAAGAACAACTTCTAACGATATGAATGAAGATTTCAAACCGCCCCTGCCGCCGTGCAGATCATAGTATGTATGCCTACCTTTTACAATATCCCTGTGAACCGGATAAAACACTGGTGCTATCAGTTCCCCAAAATCAATCACTGTCTCCGATGCTGTCAATAATCTTCACTGCCTCCGTCACATCCACTTTCTGCTCTTGTTTATCCCTCCACTGCTCCGGCTTTCGATTCTTCAGCCAAAATATCTGGGCGGTAGTGTCAGGGGGATAATATCTTTCAGATTCCATAACCACGGGTTCCGTAACTTCCCTGACTCTCTTTCCATTCTCGTACTCTACAGTCTTTCGCATGGAAACCGTCTGCTCTGTTTCCCGGAATCCAAGAGCTTTCTTCCGCAAAGCGTTCTCCACTTCAATATCTGCCAGTTCCTTATTTACTTTTAGGGACTGAAATATACGAATACTTTTCCTTTTCCAGTTATAAAGTGTCCGGACATTAATACCCATATTTCCCGCAATCTGTTCATCGGTCAGGCCATTCCTCGCCCATGCTTCCAGCAAAAGGAGCTTGTCAGGTTCTTCCCATTCTGCAACTGTACTTTTTGCCACTATTACCACCCTTTAAAATGCTTTTCTTCCTTCTCTTCTTTTACACATCCATTATCTAACATTTCAGGGAGCAAGTTGTACCATTCTTTCGACCAGTATAACCGCCTATAAGTTGCCAGGCGGCAGATTCTGGCTCCGCCGCCCGATATAATGCTATATTTACTTCCTTTTTGAGCAGTACACCGCCGCCGCGATCATGGTGATTACTTCCAGGACAATTACTATCAAAGCCCCGTCAATAAGACCGTGTATGTACATAAGTCCGCCTCCCTTCCCCGACACCGTGCCGGTTACTTCCCGTTTTCCCATCACTCACCTATACACTCGAATACAACTACTGGTAACAGTTTCTTCAAATGGTGTAGGTTTCTTCTCTTCTTTCCGTTCCTGGTAGACCATATCCATATTATGCCGCCGAGTGACAATATTGGCGCATTGAAACCCGGAGAGCATAATCGCAGAATAACTCATAGCATGCTATCTCTCTGCAAAACTTCTGTCCTAGCCTTTCCAGCACATTCAGGAATATGCATCTTAAGCATCTTCCTTTCTACCTCGACGGGAGTCTCTCGATTGCCCGCCCAAGTTTTTCCGTATCCCAGTAAAATCTTTTCCCTCCCGGAAGCTTTCTCGCGTACTTCTGCCCTTCCATATGTGCCATTTGCATAAGGAATTTCCGGGTAAATCCGCATTCTTTGATTAGCTCTGTGGTTGTCATCATCTTCCTTGGATAAGTCATCACATAACCCTCCTACTTTAATTTCCCATGAAATAGATAATCATGTAAAGTGCTGCGAATCCCATCACCATAGCCAGAGTACCGACCGCATAGTTTAAAATATGGATCAGCATCTCTTCACTCATAGGAGTCTTCTCGTGACGCTCCAGCCGTCCGGCCTTTAGAACCTTGTCCACATTTTCCTCAGACTTCTCAATCTGCTTTACTACTTCCTTAAATTCCATATTCCCCATCCTTTCCTATCGCCTTTTTCTTTTCACTTTGATAACCCTTTTAAGCGGTTTTGTCTCATTCCCGGCGTATTCCTCAACTGCTGCCACTGTGACCACCTTAACGCCCCTCTCCGTGCGTACAACCGCCCTATCCCCGGCAGATACCCGGTCAATGAGAAGTCCGGGCAGTTCCCATGAATACATCTTGCCGCCGGGCGTATGGCTTGCCCTCACAATCTGCCGCCTGCCGTACCGGACAGAAACACGCTGGATGCCATGCGCCCTTGCCAGTAAATAGCTTGTGTAACCGTCAATCAGGTAACCCTGGCTGTCAAGGATAATCTACGACTGCAACGCCCCTGTCTCCTCGAAATACTGTTCTTTTTGTTTCATTTTCTGCGGTTTTGGCGGATTCTCTGCAAAGCATGGATATATCTTAATCTCTTTAAGATCCGTTCCATAAATCTCCCTGTTCAGCATTCCGAGTGCTGAATTGTAGGTTTTCTTTGTCTTATCCTCTATGACCATTTTCATAAGATGACAAATCTCTGAATTTTGGTTTAGCTGCTCTGCAATCTTTGCAACCTCTGAGCTGGTATTATTTTTCTTTCTTCTCGCTCTTTCCTCTCGCTTGCCCTGCACTTTACCATAACCATACAAGACGAATAAGAATTTATAAAAATTCCAAACATCCGTTTCAAGGGGCTTGCATCCGTACACTTTTGCAATCTCAATACAAAACTCCATATCATCCAGTCCTGTCCAATCCCCCAGTTTTACCGCTTCCATTATACGGCTGTGCAACTCTATCCTCTGCATACTGCCGCACCTCCTTTCATAGTTGAAATTCCCCTTTTTGTGGGTTTTGGTGTCGCAAAAAGAATATAATCGGATAGCTGTCTTTTCGCTCCTAAATAGTGGATGTATGAAAGTCTGTTGTTATGCGCCGCTCTTAAACATTTCTGGTTTTCGCGGTCCGCCAATTCCAAGTACTTTTCTGCTTCCTGATTTCCTTCCCTTGCCATACACTTTAACCGGATGCACAAATTGTCTACCTCTGCAACCATCTTTCTATGCCTTCTCCTCCCCATATCCAACATAATCACTTTCGGGCAGGTCAGCACTGAAAGGGGAATGCCGTTATAACGTGCCACTCTCCGTATTTCATCAGCAGTCAATTCTTCTTCGCCCCGGAATGCCGCCAGCACCAATTCATTTGTCACGTTTGCAAAATATCCAACATACAGACAGCTTTGTTTCTGCACTTCAATTAAGTTCGGGTACTTATATCCTTTATAAAGCCCTGCTCTTTCTTCTCTAAAAAACTGTAAATAAGTATCCATAAATTTCCCTTTCCTTTCTACCGGAAAGTATGCTACTATCCCGTTTTCGACACTTAAATAAGTAAAAAAAACCGACAACCAGCATAAACACTGGATTTGTCGGTTTTTCTAAGAGATAAAAATGTTGTATGTGGACTTCATGTTAAAAATTTTTTTATTTTTCTATTCAAATCTTTTGGTCTGTAATGTAACCTGTCTAATTCCAAAGATGTCGTCCTTGTTAATGCCTCAAGGGTTTTACTCCCATTATAAAGTGCCATATATTCGACATCGTGTATATTCGTTACGTTCATATTTTTTAATGTAGTAATCAGGTTTTCTGTTGTTATATGAGTTTCTTGACCATCCAGTTTTGCTTCCAGTAAGCGGTATACTAATAAAGCGGTATAGCAGATCATGAAATGGGCCTTGATCCGGTTCGGCAGCCTGTGGTTAATGGGCCTGCCGGAAAAATTTGTTTTCATGATCCGGAAACAGTCTTCAATCTGATATCTTTTGTGGGAGACTGCCAGTATGTCTTTGGCTGGATCCAGCAGGTTGGTCGCAACTGCATAGTAGCCGTCATATTTTTCTTCTTCAACAATCTTTTCTTCATCCAGCTTATACTCTACCGCTGCTTTCTCACCGGATTTCGTATGTGTAATCCTTTTCATGAATCTTTTTACGTCATTCGGTCCTTTTTTTATTTCCTCTGGATCTTTCAGGTCTAACAGTTTCTTTGCGCGTTCGATCTGACGGTTCCTTACCGTTCTCTGGTATTCCATCATTTTTCTTGAAAAAGTGATGATAATCCGCTGCTTCAGGAGACCAGTGGCTTTCACCTTCTTTATACGTCCATTATTCAGCGCTTTTCCTTCATACAGCCCAAGATCGACCGCTTTATCAGCAGGAATTACTTTATAAGCAAAGTCATTATATAAGCCAAGATTCTCCTTATTATATCTGTCAAACTCTTTCATATCATGGATCTTTACACATGTATCGTCTGAAAGCAGGCGGTATTCAAAATCATTAAATACTGCTTTTTTGAGCGTGCCGCTGAGTTTTTTAATGGACTGTGTGACGATAAAAGCTCTGCCGCCCATGCTGTTAAATTTCCGAATGTTATAAGACCCCAAACCCGCATCCGCACAGTAGATAAATTTGGAATAATCCAGCATTTTCAGGACTTCTCTTTCCAAAGGGATTGCAGTGAGCTGCTCGCTGGTATTTCCGGAATGCAGGCACATGGTAATTGGAATCCCCTGTCTGTCCATAAAAAGCCCCATTTCAACGATAGGATTGGGGCGGTGCTCTTTACTGACCCCAAACTTGCGCAGGCCGTGTATGGTCTCACCGGTAACTTCATCTACCACGTCCTCGTCAGGCTGTTCACATTCACAGTAGAAATTTGTGCAGTCGTAATAGAGAACAGAGGTATCACGTTTTATAATCGAATTGCTGTTTTTATAAAGCCACGCCAGATAGTCTTCATAATTCTCTTCCAAAAGATCCATAAACCGGAGGATATGCTGGTAATCAAAATCCGGCTGTTCGAAGTAAGTGGAGAGCCGGTTCCATGTGGCATGCTTGGAGGCGGGATCCAGAATCCTGGCGTATGTCAGAAAACGGGATATCGTATAGCAGTCGAATGTAATCTTTCTGTCATCAGTCTTTTGCCTGAAAAATTGTTTCAGCTTTAAATCTTTCATGATGTATTGAAGGAAAAAATAACCGATATTAACCCATGTAGAAGAGGAGGCCTCATCATTGGAGTGTCGGACTCTTTCGTTAAAATCAGCAGTCAGGTTAAAAGTCACTTTGCCAACACGGTATTCTTCATTCATTTTTTGAATCTCTTCTTTTACATATGCGAGCGGATCATCAGTTATTTTCAGGAGCTCAGAATGCTTGCCGAAGTTCCTCACATTTCTGGTCGTCGTTTTTTTCCCATTCCGAATGCCTTGTTGAGCATAATAAGTAGGATCCTTTGCGTGTTTATCATAGAATAGCTTCATATCAACATCACCCTTTACTATTCTATCACAAATATACAACATGTACAACATAAAAATAAGAATAATTTGACAAAAAATACAGGCTTCATGCGGCCTGCAACTATTTTTTCATTTATTCAAGTGTCGAACTCCCGTTCGGGTACTTATATCCTTTATAAAGCCCTGCTCTTTCTTCTCTAAAAAACTGTAAATAAGTATCCATAAATTTCCCTTTCCTTTCTACCGGAAAGTATGCTACTATATATTTGTGATTAATGTAGCTTTTCCGGCTATGCTTGCCCTGCAGGTATTGGCGTACCTACGGGCATTTCTATTCCTGCATTATATTTTTTATAAATTCCTTTGTATATTTGTCCGCTATCTGCCTCCTTACATTGACTTCCGGCATTATGACAGGAATGGACACTGAATATATCCTATCCGTAATCCGAGAATCCGTTTTTAGATCTTCCATCCGCACATTGCTTGTAAAAATTGTCGGATAATGGTTCGTATACCTCCTGTCAATCAGACGGAACAATGCCGTTGTTATCCACTCTTTATTATCCACTTGTGCGCCGACATCATCAAAAATCAGCAATCCCGAATCAAGTATAGAACCGACTCGCTCCCTGCTGCTGTTATCTTTTGCTTTCACCAGCTCGATATAATCCGTCACACCGATAAATTTAACCGATATGTCATGCATTTTAAGAATCTCATTTGCCACAGCACAGGCAATCATGGTCTTTCCGCTGCCTTTTGTGTCAGAGTAAAAATACAAACCGCGCCCCTCGCGTTGAAATTCCTTAAAATTTATTACAAAGGCATTTACAATATTTTTCTGTGTAGTTATATCTTCCGGATAATATCCCCAGTTAATACTTTTCCCTGTACAGTAAACATACTCAGGCGGCATACCGCTACGGTTACGGCGTTCATTAAGGCATAAACCCGAGATAGACCCATCTTCTAGAAAAATATCCTGTGTATCATAATCAACCTCATCATATCTGTGTTGCACCATCAAACCACTTGCTGTTTTTGTTTTGATTTCTTCCACCTTAGTCACCGTCGCCAGTCCCCATGAACTGCTCATAGAAGTCTGCTGCTGACTTCCGACTTTGATTGTTTGTTCCAGTGGTATCACCGCCTTTCTTTTTCTGGTAATCTGCATCCTGCTCTTTCAGTGGAAACAGTCCTTGCCAGCCATTCATGACAGACTGGTTAAGAATTTGTATGGCATGTTTATTATCCATCAAATCACTGAACGGCAGCACTGCAAGGCGATGAAGCTTTTTAATCGCCAGTTCAATCGCCCTGTCCGTCATTGGTTTCTTCATCTGTTTCCGCATTTCCACATAACCGGTAAAAGCCTGATTCAGTTCTTTATCATCGGGGAAATACATCTGAACTCGCTCCTTTTCTTTTATATATTTTCTTTTCTCTTTTTCTTTATTATCTTTATTATCTTTTTTTATTGTTGTCGTTAGAATGTCTCTTACATGTCTCTTGCGGGTCGTTCCGTGTGTCGCAATGCTGATATAAACTATAGTTTTCTACAGTAAATACGCTATATCTGTTTGTTGTTTTGACTGTCAATTCGCCTGTCGTTTTTAGGTGCGAAATTGCCGTCCTTAATTCCCGTTTTGTAAGGGAAGTTTCCTCAGACAGCTTATCCAGGGATGAGACAAAAGAACCACGCGGCACCGTTGTACCTTTAAAACTCCCTTCCCTCCAGTTAGCCCTCAACAGCATATGTATAAACAGCCGGCATGTATTGACATCACTGTACCATTCCCAATCAAGAATTTTTCTGTGCAAATTTATCCGCCCAACTAATTTATCCACTGATATGCACCCCATAACATTTTTCTTCGAAATATGCTTTTGGAATTTTCCCTGGAATCGTAATGAAATTTTGGGCTTTTAATTCATTATTTAGCTGCCGGATAATGCCATACGCTGCGCTCTTGCTTACATCACATACCTCCATGACATCCTTAACATTTACAAACTGCTTTGTCATTTTCTGCTGTTCGTCCTCCTTCCTTATACGTTCTATCATTTCCATGATCTCTTCATGGCGCTTTACGGTTTCCTTGTGGCGTTCCTTGAACTCTTCGGTCCCTATCCCCAAGCGTTCCTCTTCTTCGGCTATCAGTTCGTCCATCATCGCCTTAAACTCTTCCATTGACATAATCTACTCCTTTCCTGTGCGATGCCGCACAAACCTCTAACCATTCACACGCCGCCCGGCATGTTATTTTTGTTTACTGAATCTCTTTCACATATTCGTCTGAAATCATAAATGGAGTTTCGTCCTCCTCATGATCGGGATTGTAAATTACATCAATGCCAAGCACAACGTTGTCAATCGTTCTTTCCAGCTCCAGCATCATGCCGCTGCCTTCTGCATTGATTCCAGCAAGAACCTTTGCTACTGTGAAACCCTCCATCATGTCTTCTCTTACCTCTGCATAATCTCTGAATACTTTTGCCATTGTTTGTTTCTCCTTTGCTTTTTACTTTTTGAGATAATTCTTAAATCTTTCTTGCATAAAACACTAAGTTTATCTTTGTCAACCCTTAAATTTAATTTGGTACAACTTTTCAGATACTCCATGTTACAATCCATTTACAGGCATAAGGCCGAGTAAACGAAAGGGGAAAATGCATATGACAAAGTTCTGTCCGTTTATGAGCACCAACCCGTCCATACTGGAAAAGAAATTACCGTTAGAAAAAACCGTTCCGTGTATGGAATCATGCGCTCTTTACTTTAAAGGCCATTGCTCCATCAATGTGCTTGCCCAGACGCAGTATAAAGAGTACATGAAAAAGTATGATGCTACGGAAAAAGTTCCGGCTGATGACTGTCAGCAGTAGCGTTGTACAGTTGTAAGGTTGCGGATATCATGCCGATGTCGCTATCCTCCTTTCTCTATGTGAAGAAAAACTCCCCATAGTCTTTCTTGTCAATTTCCAACAATTCCGCCCACTGCTCAATGTCAGACTGCGAAAACTCCGTCTTTCCGGTCAACTTCTTGGACATTGAGTTTTTGGAAATGCCGAGTTTGCAGGCAAAATTTGCCTGTGTACCATACCGTTCGACAGTCCTGCCCTTGAGCTTACTATACGAGTACACATTCTCACCTCCTTCTAAATCTAAAAATACTTCAGTCCTCAATAATTTCAGTTACATCACACTCAAGAGCATCTGCTAATCTTCCAGCAGAAACAACAGATACTTCTCTTTGGTTGAGAATGACGTTCATCCTTGCCCGGCTCACACCGTAGGCTTCTGCCAAACCTGCCACACTCTTTTTCTTTCTTGCCCGGCAGATGTCAACTTTATCTCTGCTGATTCTCATTGGTTCACCCTCTTTCGTTTTGGTTTATAAATTAACTATAGTGTATTATATCAACTTTGTCAACTATATATTTCTCTAAAATAAGTTTATTCCGTATTAGTTGATATTAACATCTTTTAATTGATTTGCTATTCTATAGATGGTACAATTAACTTTAAAAAGGAGGTTAGTTGTAATGGGAGATATAGAATTACAAGTTTTTTCTGATAGAATAAAAAAATTACGACTTAGTTTAGATATGAAACAAAAAGATTTTGCTGAGGAAATAGGAATTACCGCTTCAGCCTTATCTTCATATGAAAATAATTTAAAAAATCCGTCTATTGCCGTTGCAAAACGGATTGCTGAAACGTTCAATGTATCTATTGATTGGCTTTGCGGGTTATCTAATAAAACGAAAAATAATGATGAACCCGAAACATATGCAGACGTGATTGATTTATTAATTAAGGCGGAGGACGCTTTAAAATTTAAATTGGATCCGCATCGCACAGACTGCATCACTATTCATGATAAAGTTATGAAATGCTTCTTGGATGATTGGGTGAAAATACTCCCTTTGTTCCGCGATGAAACTGTTGACGATGAGTTATATAAATTATGGGTAGATAACAAAAAGAAAGAATATGGGAATATTCATATAGGAAATAAAGGTGAAATAGAAGAGTTTCTAATTCTCATGGAAGTAATCGGAAGCCCGATTTTGTCAAAACCAAAATCAGACACCCCACCTCAAGACTAACCAAGTTCATTTTGCCCGAGGTCTGTCCGGAAAACGGCGGCGGAACTCTTTTTATTGTAAAAAAATAGTAAAAACTTTTAAAAATATTGATTTTTTTCCACTTTTGGCATATTATAATATTGTAACGCTTGTTACATTGTAAATAAGCCTTAGGTGGTAGGCTCCCAATGATATGGGCAAGGCCGATACCTAAGGCTTTACTCGTTTTAAGGAGGTACTGATACATATGAAAACAGCTATCTTGGTGGACGGTGGATTCTATCGCAAACGTGCCGCGCATCTGTGGGGAAAGAAAACCCCTGAAAAACGTGCTGCTGAATTATATGCATACTGTTCTGCACATTTAAGGCATGAGCAACGCTATGACGACCGCGTGTTGTACAGAATCTTTTATTATGATTGTCCTCCTCTAGGGAAAACGGTATATCATCCGCTTTTAAAGCGCGGAATTGATTTCAGACACTCCGATACCTATGCATGGACTAATACATTTTTTGATGAATTAAAGAAACAAAGAAAAGTTGCGCTCAGGCTAGGCGAACTATCTGATGCATATGCGTCATACAGAATCAGTACGCCTGCATTAAAAGATTTATGCTCCGGCGAAAAAAATATTAGCAACTTAAAAGAATCTGATTTCACGATTTCCTTCCAGCAAAAGGGCGTTGATATGCGTATAGGATTGGATATCGCATCTCTAGCATATAAAAAGCAGATAGATCAAATAATACTTATTGCAGGCGACAGTGACTTTGTTCCTGCTGCCAAATTGGCAAGGAGGGAAGGAATTGATTTCATTCTGGACCCGATGTGGGCAACTATAAAAGCCAACCTATTCGAACATATAGATGGACTTATGTCACAATGGGGCTCAAACAGAAAAACAGATAACAAAACTATTGACGATAGTGAATCTGAAGTATAATAAATGTTAATGAATATCAGCAAAGGACCACTTAAATAAATTTCATTATAAATATTGACTTTATCACACTCTACTAATGGTATTATAAGGATACAAAGACATATAATACAGATGGGTGTGTAAGCCTATATCAGCGTGTGTATTTTTAAACATAAGTTGCCTGTGTGGTAACCACTGATATAGCAACACCCATTTTCTATTTGTACTGAGTAAAAACAGCCACTACTCTTTTTATACGCAATTTTTAATTTGATATCAATTATTTTCCGATCCATTCGCACGCTGCCCGGCATAAGGAAGGAAAGGAAGATAATTATGCCAGCATACAAAGATGAAAATACAGGAACATGGTATTGCAAATTCTACTATACTGACTGGAACGGCCAGAAGAAGCAGAAGCTCAAACGGGGTTTCAAGCTGCAGCGCGAGGCCAAGGAGTGGGAACGCATATTCCTGGAGCAGTTTGCCAAGAACCCCGACATAACCTTCGCGGCACTTTATGGCAAATATCTGAAGTTCAAGGAGAACCGCGTAAGGCCCTCCACCCTGGAGAGTCAGAAGAACGCTATAGAACTGCACATACTGCCCTATTTCAAGAACAAGGTCGTATCAGAGATAACCCCCGCCGATATCGTAGAGTGGCAAAATGCACTGTTGGGAAAGCGATTTTCCGCATCCCACACGCGTCAGATTAACGCCTATTTGAAGATGCTTTTTAAATATGCCGTGGATTATCTCGGTCTGTCGCAAACTCCCGTCAAATCGCAGATATGCAAGCCAGAGCGGGGCAATATAGACTTCTGGACACCGGAAGAATACAAGCTCTTCTCTGACAGCATCCGGCACAACATAGAACTTTATACCGCATTTGAGATATTATTCTACACTGGCATGCGAAAAGGGGAGCTTCTGGCTCTTACGCTGAATGATATCGACTTTTCACAGAAGACCATAACCATCAATAAGACACTGGCTTATGTAAGCGGCGTGTACGTCAACCAGCCGCCAAAGACCCAAAAGAGCAACCGCATGATAGACGTGCCGGATTTCCTCCTGGCTGAGATCCGTACATACGTCAGCAAACTGTACAAACCTGAGCCCGAACAGCGGCTTTTCCACCGCTCCCGCGTATGGCTCGGCGAGGCTATTACCCACACATGCAGCAGGATAAATGTTAAGCCTATACGCGTCCATGACCTCAGGCACCCGTATGTCAAGCCCACGACAAAAAATATAATTCTGTAAAGCAGAAATCCCAAACTACCAACATGGATTAGTCTGAGATTACCACATTTTACTACTTATCCATACAAGTAGCACATGATAAGCAGAAACTATATTCTTCAAACGTCAAGTATGAACCTTAATGCGAAAAATCAAAAAACAAGTGATGTATGGTTATTTCCTGATTATCAATATCCCTCGTATGCTGCGAAGAATACTGCGGTTCCACATAGCGTAACTCTCGAGACAAATTATTTACTGGTGTAATTTTTGCAATTTCAGAAACAAGTTCAGCTACGATTTCTGGAATCTTACCACTTAACACATACCCAATAATCGAAGATTCTGATGACTGTGAACCGTACCGTCCTGAGGTATAGTTCTTAACTCCTGTTTCGACATATCTTTTGATTTTATCGTTCTGGTGATTATAGAGATTCTTGCATTCTACGCCAAAATAGCTGTTTGAAGTATCCCAATCACGAAAACAAAAATCAATCGTAGGCTTATATCCACGACTCTTTTTTAGCGTGGGGTCTGGGTATTGATGAACAGGTCCAATGTTGTTTATTCTCAAAGTAGTGGCGCGATTCCCATTGGCCCAGCGCTGCGATATTTTCCCATACCATTCCAAGGTGATATCATCTTCCATAGCGGTTTCGGAGATAGTTATGTCCGTATCTGCTATTAAGTCATGATAACCCTGCCACAGAGTCAATATTATTTCGTTGACTCCAGAAGGACCAAGCCGCTTTGCTAAATCATCTGGAACAGTTGTGGATGCTGTTATATTTCTTATACTGCTCATTGTATCACCTCCACGCCCTAGAAACATCTTCGAATATCTCATCTGCATCCCTGCAAGCAGCGGAATATGTCCAATATTTACGTTGGGCCGGCTTGATGATAAATATTCTATTAGGCTGGTAAATTCGGAGATTTCGCCTAATAAATACCATTTTCTGGTTATCGGCCAATGCACTGTCCAAATTCAAGAGGATTTCATTCAACTTATCATTGTTTTTTACAAAATTCAGATCCGTATCGTTTTGTAGTCCAACATTTAAAACAAGCACAGACAGCGGAGCAACGCCAAAATATAGATCTCCAGTTAACTCTATACTTGCTCCAAATGTGTTCGTCAACACCTCTCTAATGGAATCATAATACAGTTTGTAATCATCGGTGTTCGGGCGTTCAAAGGATACAGAACGTTGCTTTTTTTTGAAATAGTCATATACATAATCAATTACATCATCTATCTGGTAACTCTCATATTCTTTTAGTCGATACATATGGCGCACAAATTGTTCTGCTTTTCTTTTTTTAGCTGGTGAGATTGCCAATTCATCAAATATTTCGCATGCTTCAGCAATTTCTGCCTCACTTGGGCTGGGGATAGGTGTTTGCCAGATATCTCCCGCTTCTAACTCATCTCTTTCTACAAGCCATTTCCTATTTGTAAGAATATGATAGTACGAAAAAACTCTTGAGCCAATTATTACACTCAAGTATTTAAGTCTGTTTATGTTGCCATGAACTCCTAAAAGACTATGGTTGAACACAGCATCATAATCCAGCACTTCTGAAAGAAATATTCCATTTTTATGGCTCTGTTTAATTATTAAGTGTGGAGCAGCAAAAATTTCTCTGGCATTTTTAACAATGCACTCAAAATCATCGAAATCAACTATTGGAAGCTCATCAGATGAAACATAGTATGGTTTAAAGTATTTGGCTTCCACCATTGGAAGACCTTTGAAGTCATAACATTCGTGTTTCCTGTTTCCTCTTTTGAACCCCTCGGCAGTTGTCATGTGATTTTCTTCAATAAATGCTGCCATAGATGCAAAAGTACTTTGCATTTTTCCTATTAATTCAAGATCTCTAGGTGCGCCCCACATTGCAATTTTCCAGATCCTATCGTCATCAATAATGTCACGGGGTATTCTGCATATATCGGTAGGATCAATAGAAAACTTTCTAACATCTTCAATTGTATAAATTGGCTTTGGCGTACAATAAACTATTGGCTGATTGATCTCTTCCTTTTTGGGAGTATAGATAATGGCAGTAGCAGGCCCACTAGCGTGATCAAACAGGAATTTTCTATATACTGATAGATTGATAATTGCTAGGACATTGTTATCGGAAAAAAAATTTGCCCTATACGTCCTGCTTTTATCTGATCTATTAAAAAGCAATCCTTTACTAGGCATAAGGAGACAAAGAATTCCGTTTTGCTTGCACAATTCTGAACACTTGATAGAAAATGCCTGTGCAATTTGCTTGTCACCTATAACGCGGTTTACTTTTTTCAAATACTCTTTCGTTTTTTTAGTAATGTTACTCTGCCAAGGTGGATTGCCAACAATGACATCATATTTTTTGCTATTAAAAGATTTATCCTCATCGAAAAAATCACTTGAAATCAAGTTGTTATCTAGTAGATGTGGAAATGAAAGCTTATCCCAGATGCTTCTTGGATCAAGGAAATCACACATCGCTAAGCTAAGGCTAAACGAGGCAACTCGAATAGCTTCTTCATTAATATCTACACCGAAAATACTGTTTTTCAAGAGAAGTTTCAGTTGATCGCAGGTGATCGTATGAACATCATTTTGTGACATCCATCTGCAAACAAGTCTTCTATATGCCTCAACTAAAAAAATTCCCGAACCGCATGATGGATCAAAAAAAGATGTATCTTTATATTCGCCTTCCCACGGGTACACTTCATCCATGATCAAGTTGACAAGATGAAGTGGTGTATAATATGTGCCTTTTTTATCATCTTCATCTGACAGATGAAAAAACAACTCATAGATACTGCTAATTAACTGAATGGGGATAATGTCAAAACTATAAAGTGGCCATAACGTAAGTTGTTTGCTCTCTAATTCGCTATCACCTAGAATAAATATGCGAAGTTCATCCAAGTCATTTTGAGTAATAATCTCTATTTCAACTTCTGAGACTTGCAGTATATCACCATTAAACTTCTCTTTAAGTGCTCTAAATAAGTTATAAGTTGCCTCTTTACTGTTTAGAACATCAGTATACTGTTTCGCTGATACCATAAAATTGCAATAAAAATCTCGCGGAAATACCGTTTCTCCGTTTGAATCTTTTCGTTCTTCCAAATACTTAATAAAAATTGACCGACTGAGCAAAGCGTGAACTACCCCTGTGATTGTTTCTTTACTCTTATCACATCTTTTACTAATTTGGTTAATCAACGTTCTGCGCATTATTCTCAAATTTGACATCAAGGTTGCATCAACCCGGTTTTGAGCATCAAATCTAGTCATGCTTTGCCGCCAGTATTCGCCACTTTCAAGCAATGAACGATGATACTTCTTTAGTGCAAGTTGCTGTGAAACCAATCCATTTGTCAAGTTTAATGTTTCAATTACCCCTGCGGTAGGATCAAGATTTCCGTTCTCAACGACTTGCGGTGTCTCGTAATTATTATAAATCAAAATCTCATCTGGAGTCACCACAAATAGTAGTGGAGCCTCTCCGAGATTCCAAGAAAGGCGATGTAATTCTGCAACTTGTTTTGCATCATATTTTTGGATAATGGAAAAATAGATAAGTGGAACTTTGGCAATCCCGTTTGCATCGCGAAGAAAATATACGGCATCAATTCCTATCTTTTCATGAACTTGTGTATAAAATAGTCTTTGAAAGGAGGTCATGCACTGTAAATTGTCTTCTGTAGCCAAACCGGTACTGCTATTTATATCAAGACATTCAAATATGCCATTTAGCAACTCACTCATATTTCTGCCCTCGCATTATTTTTTAACTAATCACATGTTGATTGATGTTTGGTAATGTAAACATAAAATCAAGATAGTTATATTTCCATATTCGGTTTCTTGTAGCATTGCTTTCTTGCATAATTATATTGTATTTTTGCAATAAGGCAAATGCTTTAGAAACTGAATTATATGATAAGTTTAGATGCTTTGCCGCAATAGGAATACTGGCAATAGGAAAAACTTTAAGGTACTCATACACGCCCCAAAAACTTCTTGTTTTGGGTACTTTAGCCCTTAACTTTTCCTCATTCAGCTTAATCATTTCTTCGTATCTCTTGAGCAGTGCAACACTGGTTTGAGCAGCTTCATTTATAATCCGCATAAAATATTTAATCCAACGTATATAACCACCGCTATATTGTGTTGATCTGAGTATATCAAAATACTCATTTTTATTGAAGAATAGGTACTCAGATAAACACAACCCAAGCGACGCTTTATCTGCGATTTTTTGCAATACCATGAATATCAGGATACGTCCAACAATCCCATTATATTTCTCAAATGGGTGTATCATTTCAAACTGATAGTGCGCTAACGCTGCTTGAATCAGGGGATCATCCCCGCTGTCATAAAGATAAGCAGAAATATCAGCCAATGACGGCAGGACAGCTTCTGGTGCCGTTGGATTATAGGTTTTTAGGTTTGATATTGCATATTGCAAAAATGTTTGGGTATCACGAACACCCATTTGTTGCTCTGGTTTATCACCATATAAAGCTATGCTGCATATTTTGCTGTAATCTTGAGCCGTAAACTGCATACCATCTGCCGCTTTATAAGCTGCCAACAAATTGTTTATAGGCTCCATATCACCCTTACCAGTGCCTCTTCTAACTAATATATCACTAAAATTTGGTGCATCATAATCTATCATTCTGGAATAGGTGCATTCTTTTAAAAGCATTAATTCACAAAACGAGTTTTTGTTTGGCGCATACTGAAACAAACCTTCTAACTGCCCAAGATTGTGATGTGCCTCGATTAGAAGCGTTGCAAGTTCATTATCCATTTTATAAAGTGTAGCATCTTTCAATGGACGAGGCGTGAAAGTATAGTATGTGAAATTATTTTTTTCATTTTTTCTCTGTTCGGTATAATCTCCGGTATACGGATGCATCTCTATCCCTCAATCGCTATTTTGTTTATTTTAATTATAGCAGATAATAGCGAATAAAGGAAGCGCTATTCCATGATTAATTTCAATAAATCACAAAATAGTGCAATATAATGGCCGATTCAGCTTCCATGACTTAGGCACTCCCACGCCAGCATGCTGATCAACCTGGGAGCCAATCCCCTGATGATCGCGGAGCGCCTGGGGCATGAAGATGTAAAAGTAACGATGAACACTTATTCCCACCTCTTTAAATCTCACCAGAAAGAAATCATCGACAAGTTGGAAAAAATAAAATTATAGTATCAAATGAGTATCATAAAAAAGAGTGATTGCCGCATTAGTTGGTTTTCACTCTTCTTTAATTCCATAAAAACATTATGAAAAGATTGTAAACTTACTATTCTATGTAGTATACTTGAAAGTGGATTTATCCATGCAGGTTTACAAGATTTTTCTAAAAGTACAAGAGGAATAAGAGATGAAAATAGGATTTGATAACGAAAAATATTTGAAAATGCAGTCTTCCCACATCAAGGAGCGCATCGGCAAATTTGACAACAAGCTTTACCTAGAGTTCGGCGGGAAGCTCTTCGACGACTACCACGCTTCCCGTGTCCTTCCTGGATTCCAGCCGGACAGCAAGATGCATATGCTTATGCAGCTTTCTGACCAGGCGGAGATCGTCATCGTCATCAGCGCTGAAGACATTGAAAAGAACAAGATTCGAGGTGACTTAGGTATCACCTACGATGTGGACGTGCTGCGGCTGATGTCCGTCTTTAAAGAACACGGTCTTTATGTGGGGAGTGTTGTGATCACCAAATTCAGCGGCCAGGAAAGTGCATGTCTTTTTCAGAACCGTCTGGAAAAATACGGCATCAAAGTGTACCGCCACTACCCCATCTCGGGGTATCCTTCCAATGTCCCGCACATCGTGAGCGAGGACGGCTACGGGAAAAATGACTATATCGAGACCTCCCGTCCGCTGATCGTCGTAACCGCACCGGGTCCCGGAAGCGGCAAGATGGCCGTCTGCCTCTCCCAGCTCTACCATGAGCACCGGCGGGGCATCTGCGCAGGCTATGCCAAGTATGAGACATTCCCCATCTGGAACATCCCGTTAAAGCATCCGGTGAATCTGGCCTATGAGGCCGCTACCGCCGATTTGAACGACGTGAATATGATCGACCCCTTCCATCTGGACGCCTACGGTGAGACCACGGTCAATTACAACCGGGATGTGGAGATCTATCCGGTACTGAACGCTATGTTCAAGCGCATTTACGGGGAAAGCCCCTACAAATCCCCTACCGACATGGGCGTCAATATGGCAGGGAAATGCATCTGTGATGACACCGTCTGCCGGGAAGCTTCCTGTCAGGAGATCATCCGCAGATACTATGATTCCCTGAGAAGACGTCTCATCGGCTCCTGCCCGGACGAGGAAGTCTATAAGGTAGAGATGCTCATGAACCAGGCCGATATCAATGTTCATGACCGAAAAGTTGTAGACGCTGCCATACAGCAGGCTGAAAAGACTGAGGGACCCGCAGCAGCACTGGAGCTTCACGACGGCACCATCGTTACCGGAAAAACATCTAACCTCCTGGGAGCTTCCGCCGCTCTCCTGCTCAACGCATTAAAAAAGCTGGCAGGCATCCCCCATGAACGCCACGTCATATCACCGGAGGCCATTGAGCCGATCCAAAAGCTTAAGACTCAGTATCTCGGAAGCAAGAATCCGAGACTCCACACAGACGAAGTACTTATTGCCCTGTCGGTCAGTGCCGCCACAGACGCCACCGCACAGCTCGCCTTAGACCAGCTTCCGAAGCTTCAAGGCTGTCAGGCCCACACTTCCGTTATGGTAAGTTCTGTAGATATCAAGCAGTTTAAAAAGCTATCCATACAGGCAACTTTTGAAGCGATGTACGAAAAAAATACTATATTTTTCATGGGGAAAGGTGTATAATTGGAAAGTATTTTTTAAAAATAACTCGTACACAGCTTTCTAAAGGAGGAGATTATGGCAGTTAAATATGTATTCGTTACCGGAGGCGTCGTATCAGGTCTTGGCAAGGGCATCACCGCAGCGTCCTTAGGGCGTCTTCTTAAGGCGCGCGGTTACAAGGTGACCATGCAGAAGTTTGACCCTTACATCAACATCGATCCCGGAACTATGAATCCGGTGCAGCACGGAGAAGTATTCGTCACCGATGACGGTGCAGAGACAGACCTTGACCTGGGACACTATGAACGGTTCATCGATGAGAGCCTGAACAAGAATTCTAATGTCACCACCGGAAAAATCTACTGGTCTGTTCTCCAAAAAGAGCGCCGGGGAGATTTCGGCGGAGGCACCGTGCAGGTCATTCCTCACATTACTAATGAGATCAAGAGCCGCTTCCACCGCAACCCCGCTGCGAAGGATACAGAGATTGCCATCATTGAAGTAGGCGGAACCGTCGGTGATATCGAAAGCCAGCCTTTCCTTGAGTCCATCCGGCAGTTCCAGCATGAGAAAGGACACGATAATGTCGTCTTGATCCATGTTACCCTTATCCCGTATCTCCGCGCCTCACAGGAGATGAAAACAAAGCCTACACAGGCCAGTGTCAAGGACCTGCAGGGAATGGGAATCTGGCCAGACATCCTTGTCTGCCGTTCCGAATATCCGTTAGACGACAGCATCCGGGATAAGATTGCGCTGTTCTGCAACGTTCCTTCTAAACATGTCCTCCAGAACTTAGACGTAGAATATCTGTACGAAGCACCTCTCGCCATGGAAGAAGAGAATCTTGCCGGCGTCGTATGCGAATGTTTAAAGCTCGACTGCCCAGAGCCGGACTTAAAGGACTGGCGGGAGATGGTGGATTACCTGAAACATCCGACTACTGAGGTGACCGTAGCTCTTGTAGGAAAATATATCCAGCTCCATGATGCCTACATCAGCGTTGTGGAAGCTTTGAAACACGGCGGCATCTTTAACCATGCAACCGTGAATATCAAATGGATCGACTCCGAGTCTGTCACCGCTGACAATGCGTCTGAACTTTTCTCCGACGTCAGCGGGATCCTTGTGCCCGGCGGTTTCGGTAACCGGGGAATCGACGGAAAGCTTGAGGCCATCCATTACGCCCGCACAAACAATGTCCCCTTCCTGGGTCTGTGCCTTGGTATGCAGCTCTCTATCGTAGAGTTTGCCCGCAATGTCATCGGCTACCGGGATGCCCACAGTGCAGAGCTTGATCCTAACACCAGCCACCCTGTCATCCATATTATGTCGGAGCAGATTGGCATAGAGGACATCGGCGGAACTTTAAGACTTGGCGCCTATCCTTGTACACTCGATCCGGATTCAAAAGCGTATGAGATGTACAAGACCATGCAGATCAAAGAGCGTCACCGCCATCGCTATGAAGTGAACAATGATTACCGGGATGTGCTGACTGAACACGGCATGAGACTTTCCGGCCTGTCACCTGACGGCAGGATTGTGGAGATGATCGAGATTCCGGAGCACCCGTGGTTTATCGCGACACAAGCCCATCCGGAGCTCAAGTCAAGACCCAACAGACCACATCCATTATTCAAAGGTTTTATCGAAGCAGCATTAAAATTCAGCTCTTAATCATGGGATATATTTCCTAATGTGCTGCATATGCAAAAGGGCAGGGGTCATCTCCCCGCCCTGCGCTGACACTACTTCACTTTTTTCTTCCGGTGCGCCAGCCATGACACCCCGTAAAACATCATCCCAACCATAAGATACACGTCTGCAAGGTTAGCTGTCAGATCTGAAAGCTTCTTATTCCCGCGCCTAATCCCGATATAATCAACTACCCGTCCACGGATCAGACGGTCGTAAACATTGCTGAACGCACCGGCGCTTATAAGCGTCATGCCAAGCTTTCCCGCCTTCCGCTTCTTTTTCAAGAATATCCAAACATCACTGAGCAATACTCCCACTGCTGCAAACACCGAACTCTTCCGGATAAGTCCCGGAGCACCCTCCAATATGTTAAATGCAAAACCCTTGTTGTATACTTTACGCAGTACTAGCCCGGGAACCAAAGTCTCTCTCTCCTCGTCCTTCTCGAATGTATCCTCTATGTACTGCTTTATCCCCATGTCAATACAGACCAGAACAAGGAACATACTCATATATATTGTCAATATCATCATTTAGCCTCTTTGAATTTGTCCAGTTCCGACTCTTTTTTCTCAATCTCTTCGTCACGTTGCTCAATTGCTTCACAGATAGTGATAAAATCCGTCCCGAATAACTCCCCGTCCCGGAACTTCTCATACACCATGCGTCCGATATCCAGATAGTCTCTTTCATTCGCCCGTCTAAGGGAGCGGATCTGGCTCTTGATCTTCTGCGTCTCAATGGTATCTCCCGCTCTGCGGCCGAAATCATCCGCCACCTCCGTAATCTTTTTGCCGAGGTCTTCAAAGAAATCTGCCATCACAAACCTCCTCCTTTCGTAATTTTTATAATTCTCTCAGCCGGTTTAATGACTGATAGATGTCAATAGTTCCATATCCCCATTCCTTGTTGGGATAATCCATGTCCTCCCGCTGGTTCGTCCCGAACAGGATAATGTTGCGCACCTGATTACATGTGATCCCCCTGACTGCGGGCTGTTTGCTAAGCCACTCTATGATCAGGGCCGCCGCACCGGACCCAATTCCGGCTGACGCGCTGGAACCGCTGCGCACAGTAAACCTTCCATCAGGCGCAAGTCCGGTGATCTCCACTCCGGGAACTGCGAAATCCGGCTTTAGTACCGTACATCTAGTATACCCTCTTCCCGAATTAATATCAATACTATTATCAATACTATTGTAATAGGAAACTGTCATAGCATCCCTCGTGCTTCCCGGCTCTGTCAAAGTTGTATCCGGGTTCGCTTCCAGGAAATATACATCGCTCTCTAAAAATTCCTTGACCGGAAGCCAGATATGATACCCTCCTTTGACAATATAAACCGGCTCCACCCCGATTTTCCATATTCCTTCCGCAACTCCTTTGAACCGGAAGAAAATAAGCTGGGAGTTACTGTTTTCCAGGAGAAGACGGTATTCTACCTCCACCTCAGTACCGTCAAAGACGAACCCCAAGTTGAATTTACTCCCTTGCCGCAAAGACAAGGTCGGACTCCTCTCGCCGGAAGGAGAGATGAGGTAAGTCGTGACGATGTTTGGGAGCTGGCTCCAAAGCTCTGCCACAAATCCTGTCGTCCCCTTCTCCACCCGGATCTCAGCCTCTTTCGGCTGCCCTCCCTGTTCGACTTCGCCATAATAGTGATGGCGGTTGCTCGCCTCATTGCCTCCTCCGATCACCACACAGTGATTGAGAAGGTTGGCGTAGGCATCAAGCATCTGCGACAGCATCGAAGCCCCGTTGTGGGGACCCATATTCGTACCGAGAGCGATACAGATGACAATGGGAAGCTTCTTCTTTACCGCCAGCTCATGCAGATACTTAAGTCCGAACATAATATCATTTTCCTGATAACACGGGGCACCGCTGTAGATGCCGTAAAACTCTTTCAGATAATTTTTTGCCTCTTTAAGCTTGACAACACCAAGCACCGCCTCCGGGGCAGCCCCGGCAAACTGATTCTCCGTGCTTACCCCTCCTGCGGCCACACTTGCAAGAAATGTCCCATGGCCGTTCTCATCTTTGCTTGGGACAACCGAAAGAGGATTATCTGACCGGAGCGCTTCATTGATCATATCCTCCGTATATTCACTCCCATAAGCGAACCCGTCCGGCAAGTTCCCCGTCTGGACCGTCTGATCCCAGATTCCTGCAATCCGGGTTCCCCCTGCCGGATTCCGGAAGATTGTGTTCTCATAATCAATCCCCGTGTCAATAAATCCGATCATAACATCTCTTCCTCTTAACTGGAGCGTCGGATAATTCTGCACGGAACTGATCCCTGCCTCGTTAAGCGCACTGGTATCGATCAGCGTATAGCAGCCGGGAATTCCCTGGTATCCGTACCTTTCCAGAGACAACTCCCCTGCCAGTCCCTTGTCCACATAGACTGCGCGGTAACCAAAGCCAAGCTGAAGGACACATGACTGGTCCTGCCTGACGACAATATCCTCCCCGCTCCAGTAATCCGGACTGATAAAATCCATATAGTCCTGCGACAATATCTTTTCTCTGCAGATTTCAGTAGCCATAGATAAAAACACCTCATACACTTTATCAAAGTATATGAGGCAATTTCTCTTTTATGAACCGATACGCATAACCTGCTGGCTTCTCAGCGCAATTACCGGTCCTCCGGTTCCTTCAATATATTCTTTCGTGATGGTCACCTCGCCGATACTGTCATCTTTCGGAATCTCGTACATGATATCCAGCATAAATTCCTCGATGATCGCCCGAAGCGCCCTGGCTCCCGTATCCTTCTTCATCGCTTTCTTTGCAATGGCATGAAGTGCTCCCTCGTCAAAAGTAAGTTTCACCTCGTCAAGGGCTAACAGTTTTTGGTACTGCTTCAAGATCGCATTCTTCGGCTCCTTAAGAATCTGCACCAGCATCTCCTCACTCAGCCCCTGCAGCGTAAATACGATGGGAAGACGCCCTAAAAATTCCGGGATCATCCCGAACTTCCGCAGGTCTTCTAAGGTCACCTTTTCCAAAATCTTTTTATCCCGGTCGTACTTATCTTTAAGCTCTGCGCCAAATCCAATGGACGCCTGCTTTTTCAGTCTCTCCTTGATAATGTTATCAAGTTCCGGGAACGCCCCGCCGCAGATAAACAGGATATTTCTCGTATTCACCGTAGTAAGCGGCACCATCGCATTCTTGCTGTTCGCTCCCACCGGCACTTCCACCTGGCTGCCCTCTAAGAGCTTTAACATACCCTGCTGCACCGATTCCCCGCTGACATCCCGCTGGCTGGAATTGCGCTTCTTGGCTATCTTATCAATCTCATCGATGAAGATAATGCCCTGTTCTGCTTTCTCCACGTCATTGTCCGCAGCGGCAAGGAGCTTCGATACTACGCTCTCAATATCGTCTCCTATGTACCCGGCTTCTGTCAGAGAGGTAGCGTCCGTAATAGCAAGGGGCACGTCCAGAAGCCTTGCCAGAGTTTTTACCAGATAAGTCTTGCCGGAACCGGTAGGCCCGATCATCAGCATATTGGACTTCTCGATCTCAATCTCATCCATCGTATCTGTAGCTACCCGCTTGTAATGGTTGTAGACCGCCACCGACATGGCCTTTTTTGCATACTCCTGCCCGACGACGTACTCGTCAAGCTTTGCCTTGATCTTGTGGGGCGCCGGCAGGTGATTGATATCTACCAGAGGCTTTCTTTCCTCTTTCTCTTTTTTCTTCTTTATCTTCTGCTGCTTCGGAACCGTCTGCTCTACATCCGCCAGATTGATAAACTGCATCCCCGGTATATTCATCAACTGGCTGTAATCAATCTGCCCGCTGTTCATGATATCAAAGCTCTTCTGCATACAGTCATTGCACACACAGATATTATTAGGCAGGTTGATCATCTTTCCGGCCACGCTCTCCGGGCGACGGCAGATAAAGCACACCTTCTCGTACTCATCGTCATCCTTCTTATCCGTGTTCTCCACAGTCACCTTTGTCTCATCAATCTTTTCTGTCTCGTTATCAAGTGTCTTGTCATTATCAGCCATAGATACCTCCTGCCGGACTAATCGCCGCTTTGTGTCATCTCTATAAATTCTTCCTCCGAAATAATCGGAATATTCAGCTCATTCGCCTTTTTGTTCTTCGATGATGCAGAGTGCACATCATTGTTGATTAGGAAATCTGTCTTCGCCGTCACGGAACCTGTCACCTTACCGCCAAGACTTTCGATTAACTCTTTTACCTCTCCCCGGTTTGCAAAATGAGTAACACTCCCGGTAATGACGAATTTCTTTCCTTCCAGTATACGTTCAGTATTATCCACTATTTCTTCGGGAATTTCCAGCTCTTTCAGCAAATTTAATAATATTTTTATATGATTCTCATCTTTAAAGTAAGAAACAAATGCTCCGGCAAGAACACCGCCGATGCCGTCTATGGCATTCAGCGTCTCCTCATCTGCATGGATCATGGCATCTACATCATGATGAAACTCCTTACAGATTACCTTTGCATTGGCAAGGCCGATTCCGGTAATCCCCAGGCCGTAGATCACCCGCGGCAAAGTCGTCACCCGTGCCTTCTCGATACTGGCAGTAAGATTCCGGTAAGACTTTTCTCCGAACCCTTCCATCTGCCGGATCTCTTCGCTGTGACGCTCCAGATGGAAGATATCAGAAAACTCCCGGATAAAGCCCTTCGCGATAAATTTCTCAAGTGTTGCCTCGGACAAGCCCTCAATATTAAGGGCATCCCGGCTCACAAACAGGGAAAATGCCTTTACATGCTTCGCCTGACACTCTGGGTTCATACAGTACAGCGCCTTCGCATTGCTGATTTTGCGAATCTGGGTTTTCTCCCCGCACACCGGACAGGCGGAAGGGATATCCTTAACCCCGCTTCTTGTAAGATTCCGTGCAATCTGCGGGATGATCATGTTTGCCTTATAGACTTCGATCTTATCCCCCACGCCGAGCGCCAGCTCCTCCATGATACTGATATTGTGGACACTCGCGCGGCTCACTGTCGTTCCCTCAAGCTCCACTGGTTCAAAAATAGCCACCGGATTGATAAGCCCCGTCCTTGAAGGACTCCACTCAATCTCAAGGAGTTTCGTCTCCCGGGTTTCATCTGCCCACTTAAAGGCATAGGAATCCCGCGGGAACTTGGACGTCCTTCCGAGAGACAATCCATAAGCGATATCATCGTAGACAAGTACCAGTCCGTCAGAAGGAAATGCATTATCCCCGATCTTCTCCGAAAATTTTTGCACCTGCTCCTCTACGGTTTCTGCCGTCACCATATGATGTTCTACCACTTCAAATCCCTGATCTTTCAGCCACTCCATCTGGTACTTCCTGGAATTCTGAAAATCCACATCCTCCGCCTGTACTAAAGAAAAGGCGTAAAACCGCACATTCCTTTTGGCTGTGATCTCATTATTGAGCTGTCTTACAGAACCGCTGCACAGATTTCTGGGATTTTTATATCTGGCATCTACATCCTCAATCTGCGCATTGATCTTTTCAAAATCTGCATAGCTGATGACCGCTTCTCCGCGAAGGATCAATTCCCCCCTGTAGGAAATCTGCAACGGAATATTTTTAAACACTTTCGCATTGTTTGTAATGACTTCCCCTACCTCGCCGTTTCCCCTGGTAACCGCCTTGAAAAGCTTTCCGTCCCGATAAGTAAGCACTATGGTAAGACCGTCAAGCTTCCAGGACATCACGGCCTTCTGATTTCCGATAAACTCCTTAAGATCCCCGACATCTTTCGTCTTGTCCAGAGAAAGCATGGGGCGTTCGTGCCGCTCCTTGGGAAGCTCGCTTAGTACCTCGTACCCCACATTTACCGTGGGGCTTCCTGCCAGCGTGATCCCAAGCTCATCCTCCAGAGCTTTTAATTCATCATATAGCTTATCATAGGTGTAGTCACTCATCAGCTCCTCGGCATCCTGATAATATGCCTTTCCCGCCTTGTTAAGAAGCTCCGTAAGCTCCTTCATCCTGTCTGCCTTTTGTCTGCTCATAGATCTCTTTCAACTCCTGCTTTGTTAATCTTCTTATCTCTCCACTCTTTAAACTCCCAAGCTCTACATTGAGAACCCGGACGCGCAAAAGCTTTGTCACCTTGTACCCAAGAGTCTCGCACATCCGGCGGATCTGCCGGTTAAGTCCCTGGGTAAGCACGATGGAAAAGGTATATTTCCCTATCTTTTCTGCCTCGCAGGGCAGCGTCACCGCGTCAAGCCCTTTCTCTTTATCCACAATATGGACACCCTCCTTAAGCCTCTTGATAAACTCATCGGTAACCGGCTTATTCACTGTCACTTTATATTCTTTTTCATGACAGTGACGGGCCCGCATCATGGCATTGATCAGATCCCCGTCATTCGTCATGATAAGAAGCCCCTCCGAATCCTTATCGAGCCTTCCCGCATAGGTGACCCTGACCGGATAATTTAAGAAACGGATAATATTTTTCTTCTCCCGCATATCCTCGGTACAGACGATTCCCGCGGGCTTATATACCGCAAGGACGACCTTTTCATTCCTGCTTTTTATCTGCTTTTTCCCAATCCGCACGTCATTTTCCTGCGTCACCTGCATCCCCGGCTCCGCCCGCCTGCCGTCCACCGTCACGCAGCCGCCTGCAATAAGGCGGTCAGCCTCCCTTCTGGAGCAGATTCCCGCCTCGCTGATATATTTATTCAGTCTCATCGTCTGTATCTCCGTCCTGTGAATCTTCGTCATCTCCGCCACCATCTCCGCCGTCAGAAGAAACTTCACCGGAGTCTCCTTCAGAGGATTTTCCGGCATCCGTTCCTTCCGCTGTCTCAGGCGCCGCAGTCCCGAGCACACGGGCAATATCTTTATCTGTCACAAAAGAATTGCCGCTGTATAAGAATAATATACTTGTAAATTTTGTTTTTTGCATAATCTCCTGTATACTTCCTTCATAAAGCGCCGGATCAACGGCCACAATCTCCCGATAGTAGGGTACGAGAAATGGAATCAGACAGTTTGCAAAGGAATCCTTGAGGATAAGCAGTCTGTCTGTCGTATCCGCCGTCGTCCGAATATCGATCATCCCTGCATCTCCCCCTAAAAACAGGGAGTACTTATCCTCTTTTTCAAGCTTCATGCTGTCATAAAGCGTTGCGTATTTTTTCTTTGTATCCATATTCGACATTACTGTCCGGATACTGTTTTTTGTATTTTTCGGCACATAGATAGTAATGGAGTCCTCATATCCCTTTCCATATCCGCTTTGTTTTGCCAGAGTACCGATATAATCATTATTTACCACATAAGGGGTCAGCTCCGGCGCTTTCGATGTATCCAGCTCCATTGCCGCCGCAAGAGCCTCATAACCATAATGCGCCCCCAAGGATGTCCAATTATTGTCTGTCCGATAATAGAGCTCTTCATCACTGTGCTTCATCAGGGCTTTGCTTACCTCCACCCAAGTTATCCCTGCGCCAAGACTTTCTCTTATCTTATCAAACTGCTTTGTCTGATCCAGCCCCACTGCATAGGCCGGCAGCTTCTCCGACTGAATATTGGCGGCATTCGGCACAAGCATAAAATATATGGGTATATTATAATAGGTTCCGGCAAGCTCCTGAATCTTCTGTATATTTTCCCCCATCGCTTTCTCGTCCGGCACTGCAATCTTTTCCAGAAGATACTGTCCCTCTCCTTTGTAGATACCCTCGGATTTCCTCTTTCCAAATGTTGTCTGCACAGAAAAATGTATCCCCCGAAATATGCTCTTCCCGCAAAAGCGCTTTGTAAAGTATTCCCCGTACTCTTCCATATATCCGCCGTCCAAGATTCCTTCCGCAGTCAGCTTCGGTCCCGGCACTTTCTTATCACCCAAAACCAGATTTAAAACACACAGCAATATAAGCAGTCCCAAAAATACAAGGGCTGTTATCTGTTTTGTAATTGTTTTTTTCCTCTTTTTTTTCTGTGATTGTTCCATAAATGTATACTCCTAAAAATATATCATAGATCCTTCCCCGGCTCCTGAGATAATTCCTGCAATGCACAGTATAAACAACACTCCGTAAACAACACTGTTCAACACGGTCTGCCAGGGCTTGCCGCCGCTGACAAACTTTTCATATGCTCTATGGGCAAGCGGGGTTGAAAAAAGCAGCGCAAGCACCCACAGCACTCCGTAATCAATCAGTATGGAAAATGCTCCCCCGCCTGCAAATCCCCCTCCGCCGCCTGCAAGCATAAAGCGCAGATAAGAAAATGCCCCTCCGACAGACTCACTGAAGAAAAATACCCAGCTCACCATCAAAAGTATCATGGTAAAAAACCATCGGACCATCTTCGGCAAATTTAAAAATCTCTGTCCAATCACAAATCCTTCCAAATACAAAAGAACTGCAAAATAGATTCCCCAAAAAATAAAGGTCAGATTCATGCCATGCCAGAACCCAATCAAAAGCCATGATGCCAGCAGGCTTAAGAATCCCATCGTACCGCCCGGATTACCGCCGCAGAGCGGAAGATATACGTAGGAACAGAACCATTTCCAAAGGGTGGACATCCATCTGCTCCAGAAGTCCATGATTCCTGTAGATAAAAAAGGATAATTTACATTCTCCGGCAGCTCAAAGCCAAACATCCGCGCAAGTCCCGCCGCCATATCACAGTATCCCCCAAAAGAAAAAAAGATCTGAAATGCAAATGAAATGCAGCCAAGCCAGGCCCCCAGCACTGACATCCTGCCTGCCGGAAGTGCCTGTACCGTCTCAAATATCATCCTCATTCCCTCTCCTAATATCACCTTTTTGGAAAGTCCTCTCAAAAAAAGAAGGAGCCCGTCTGAAATCTTCCCTATAGATAATTTCCGCTCGTCAATCTGTTTTTCAAATTCACTTCCCGAAACAAGCGGACCTGCAATAATCTTTGGATACATCACGATCATAACCGCATATTTTACAATATCCTTCTGCGGCCTTATATCTTCTCTATAAATGTCGATAATATAAGCAATATTTTGAAGCATAAAAAAGGAAACGCCCATCGGTGCGAGAACATACCGGGTATCCGCCAGATTGCTGCCCCACATCTCCAACACCTGCCCGGTATATCTGCATACCGCCAGAAGGACAACATCTGCTCCTACCGTAACAGCCATAATATTTCTGGCGCGTTTCTTACGTTTTCGATTTTTATTTAAAAGTTTTCCGCCCATATAATTCCAGACGACCGACAAAAGCAGAATACCCGTATGAAAAAGGCCGCCCCACGCATAGAAAAGTACACTAATTAAAACCAGCATAAGATTTTTGAATTTCGCTGGCGTAACATAATACAATATAATTGAAACCGGTAAAAAAGCAAATAGAAATATCGTGCTGTCAAATGTCATATCCTCTGCTCCTTAAAGCTCTGCCACCTGCACCGCGCGCTTGATCCACGCAGTATAGTATCTTTGCCTCATTCGTTTTCCGTCATCTTTATAACAATCTTCCTTCACCAAGTCGCTGTTATCGACAAATACTGCCCCCGCTTCTTTACAGACTTTCTCAAGCCGTTCATTGTATTCCGGAATATCTGCAAGACCTTCTGCCTCCTCAATCGCTTTCTGCTGCACCGGCAGTATACTGTTCACATAGATCTTCGTATTCGGAAGCATGTCCTTCACCTGATTTAAAAATGCAGCATAATCCTCCTCGAAAATAGCCGCTCCTCCATCTTCCAGTGCTGCATCATTCGCACCTAAAAGCAAAAAGATCACCTGAGGATTTTTCTCTGTCGCCGCCTGAAGATTCTCGGCAACACCTGTCCCATCAAGATCATGAACACAAGAAGATTCCCTGGCCAGAACAAAAGATTCCCCTAAAACCTCTTGTTCATATACACCTTGAGCAGTAAAATCGCCTAAGATCAAAGCATTCTCAAACTTCTCACTATTCGGCCGTTTGTTTCTTTCTTCTAACTCCCGTGCCTCTTTTTCTTCCAGTGCCGACACCTCTTTTTCCACATCGCTGACCTTCACTTTATTAAGTGCTTCCAGCTTCTCTACTCCTTTTGTGATATCCGGCCGGGGATTCATCGACTTTACTCCTACAACAGCCGCACCAGCCAGAAAAAGAACAGCAACTAACACAATTGCCATCTTAAGAACCTTATCTTCACTGCTCTGTCTCGAATGTCTTTTCTTCCTTTTATTTTCTGTACGCTGATTCCTTGCCATATCATCCGACTCCAACATCTAATCTAATATATAAGATATTGTACTGTTTCTGTCAATAAAAGTCAAATTATGATGCATTCTTATGAAAAGACTGTTATAATTCTAAAGAAGGAGTTTTTACAATGATCATATTTAATTTAAAAACAAAAAACTGTATGCAGCATCTCCTGCTAAAAACAACTTTTGATTCTTTCTCACTCATAGAAGGCGAGATTACCACTTACAATACCTTCCATGTTGACGGATATCTCCATAAAAGATTCTTTGAAGATGCTCCCGCAAAAGAATATTCTTCATGGGGTGACTTAAGAGAATTTTGCTTCCAGATTATCCGCGGAAAACGAACGCCATTGAATTTCCGGTTTATTCTCTCACTGCCCAGGAATGATTTTGAAGAATTCCTCCATCAACATGAAGTATCTTCTTTCCGTCCTTCAGATATTCAGGGACTCTATCTAAACTTTAAATACGACGGAACCAATCTGAAGTGTGTGACAGGTACCTCCCTGTCTCTATTTACCATGGATAAAACTCTCGAAGATACCTGGGATCATTTCGCAAGGGAATTCTTCTTAAAGCAGGAAATTGATTTTGAGTAATTCTATATCTAAAATAAGGCAGACATATTTCGTGTCTGCCCTTATTTTATACATATGCTAATCCATCTTGTATACCCACATGGATTTAATCTGATCCTTAATTTTAGAATACTTCCATGTCTTATCGCTATTCTTTTGACTAAAGGGATCGTTCACTTTTACTTTTCCATTCTTATACTTCGTCAGTACAATAAAATGTCCCTTTTTCGTAAAATCTCCAGGACCCACACTGCAAATGATCGGATGCCCTGCTTTCAGTTCTTTGGATACAAAATCTTCTGAAACATCTCCGCCGTAAGAAGTTATCCCCCAGTGTTTTGCAGCCTCGCTCATAAGCTCCCAGTATGTGTTGTTATTCTCATCGATATACCCTTTTTTCTCACTGTACCTGGCAACCTTCACAGGCGTCACGGATGCATCTCCGGTCAAGCCTGAAATCACCATCGACATAGCAGTCGGCCCGCAGCCGCAACTGGCTATAAATCCCGTACCATAAGACGCATGTCCCCACCTTTCATCCCACTGGAGAAGCTGGGGGATTTCTCCTTTTTTGAGGTCATCACTCACGACTTTAGCCGCCGGATTATTTTTATTTTCAGCAAAATGCTCAACAAAATCTACGGTCTCTTTATTCTTCTTGAGAAGAGATGTTATATCCTCCGGGTATCCTGCCTGCCTTGCCTCTTCTCTTACACGCTTTATTCTTTCCTTCAGAGTCTCCTGGTCCGCCGCGGTACCGATGGCAGATTCTTCCATCTTCTTCGCAGCATCAGCAGAAACCTGTTCCTTCTGTCCCTTCTGCTCTGTCTTCGCAGCATCAGCCGCCGCCTTTTTTTGCTCAGCAGCTTTTGAATTATACGTAACCACCAGAACAATCAGCAAAATAACCAAAACGCCACACATGTAGAGCTGTCTTTTTACTTCCTGTCTCCTCTTTCGGTTTCTTATTCTCTGGCGTTCTTTAGGTGTAATATGTTCTCTCATATCATCTTCCTCTCCTGCTCGCAGATTATTATACAATATACCTTTCCTGAATACAACTTTTAAAACTTATAATATTCTTAATTTTTTATCTCTTCCCTTTGCCGTACTTACCCATTTTCTTGCCATTTATCTCCGCGTGTGATATATTTTGAGTGTAGACATTTCAGGGAGGTGTTTATTATTATGGTAAATACATGGGACATAACGATACCGGAACTGACAGACAAAGAGACACGAAAAGCATATATATATCTTCCGGATGATTATAAGTACGAAACTTCAAAAAAATATCCTGTTCTCTACATGTTTGACGGACATAATGTTTTTTTTGATTCCCATGCTACTTATGGAAAGTGCTGGGGAATGAAGGAATATATGGATGATACGGCCACTCCTCTTATCATTGTTGCTATAGAGTGTAATCACAGCCCGGATTTCGGAAGACTGAAAGAATATTCGCCCTTCGATTTTTCCGCTCCCCAGTTTGGGAGAATCACCGGAAAAGGGAATATAACAATGGACTGGTTCATACATACCCTAAAACCAGAAATTGACAAAACCTACCGCACGCTTTCCGGCAGAGAACACACTTTTATTGCAGGAAGTTCCATGGGCGGGCTTATGAGTCTCTATGCAGTCCTCGAATATAACCATATATTCTCAAGGGCAGGTGTTCTCTCCCCCTCACTCTGGACAAACTTCCGGGAAATCGAACGAATGATCCGGACTGCCCGCATAAAAAAAGATACCGTTATCTATATGGATTACGGCGAGGAAGAGATGGGCTCACATCCCGGTATGAGACAACTTTTCAAACGAACATGCGATATGTTGCTCGACAAGCACATTCTTCTGACAGACCGGCTAATCCCCGGCGGAACTCACTGTGAGGCAAGCTGGGAAAAACAGCTTCCTTTTCTCATTCACACACTGATGTATCAGTAAAAGAAAGGCGATCATATGAAAACAGATTATTTTAAACACTACAGCCCGGCACTCGGGCGGGATATGGAATGTAAAATCTACGGACATGCAGGACGGCCTGTAATTTATATTCCCTGCCAGGACGGCAGATTTTATGACTTTGAAAATTTTAAGATGACAGACGCGTGGGCGCCATGGATTGACTCGGGACAGGTTATGATCATTTCTATTGACACGATAGATAAAGAAACCTGGTCAAACAAATGGGATGATCCCCGGCAGCGTATCTGCCGCTATGAAGATTGGATTCGCTACATCTCTGACGAATTGGTTCCTTTCGTGCGCAATATTACGAATGAACGCAACGGTTGGGAAGGTTATCCCGGTGTAATGGTGACCGGCTGCAGTCTTGGTGCCACCCATGCTGCCAACCTTTTCTTCCGCCGTCCTGATCTGTTTGACGGATTGTTGGCATTGAGCGGAATCTATTCCGCAGAATATGGATTTGACTGTTATATGGACGGGCTTGTCTACAATAACTCGCCGCTCCATTATCTTCCCAATATGCCCAAAGATCATCCTTACATCGACCTGTATAACCGTAAAAAAGCGATTATCTGTGTAGGTCTTGGAGCATGGGAGATTCCTGATTCCACCAGGCAGCTCCATCATGTCTTAATGGACAAAGGCATCAACGCATGGGTAGATTATTGGGGATATGACTGTTCTCATGACTGGTACTGGTGGTACAAACAGGTAGATTACTTTGTACCATACCTTCTCGGACAAATGTAAAGCAAAATTTTATAATAATACCAAGGAGAATCTTTTATGAAAAATTTTATCTTTATCTCCCCTAATTTTCCTACAAATTATTGGTTGTTCTGCAGGGAGTTAAAAAACAACGGAATGAATGTTCTTGGAATCGGTGACCAGCCCTTTGATGAGCTCTCCGATGATTTAAAGAACAGCTTAAACGAATATTACAAGGTCAGCAGCTTAGAAAACTATGAAGAAGTGTACCGAGGTGTTGCTTTCTTGATCTTTAAACATGGAAAGATTGATTGGTTAGAATCCAACAATGAATACTGGCTTGAGCAGGATGCGCGCCTTCGCACGGAATTCCACATTACCAGCGGCTTTCAGGTTGAGGATATGCCGAGGATCAAATACAAGTCAAAGATGAAAGAATACTACCAAAAGGCCGGCATTCCTACAGCTCGTTACCATCTGGTGGATGATTTGGACGGATGCAGAGCATTCATTGAAGAAGTAGGCTATCCTGTGGTTGCCAAACCGGACAACGGTGTCGGCGCCTCTCATACATTCAAGCTCCAAAGTGATGCCGAGTTAGCTTCATTCTTTGAGGCTATGCTGCCAGGCGTCACCTACATTATGGAAGAATTCATTGACGGTGAAGTGTGTTCCTACGATGCCGTCATAGACTCCAACGGAGAGCCCATGTTCGAAACCGGCAATGTTACCCCTTACTCGATCATGGATATTGTAAATCAAGGGGGAAATCTTGTGTACTACATTGTAAAAACACTTTCTCCTGATGTAAAAGATGCAGGACGCAGGACTGTTAAAAGCTTCGGCGTAAAAAACCGCTTTATACACTTCGAATTTTTCCGCCTTCTAAAAGCTCACAAAGGGCTTGGAAAAAAAGGCGACGTTATCGCCCTGGAAGTAAACATGCGCCCATGCGGCGGCTTTACCCCTGACATGATCAACTTCAGCCACAACACAAACATATATAAAATATGGGCCGACATGATTGCGTTCGACCACTCTACAATACCGGCCGGGAAAGACTGTTTCTGCGCTTATGCCGGACGCCGGGACGGCAAAGATTTTGCTCTGAGCCACGAAGAGATACTGGAAAAATACAATGGCTGTCTAAAGATGGTGGACCGCATCCCGGATGTACTCTCCGGAGCTATGGGAAATCAGATGTATGTTGCCACTTTTCCCTCCAGAACAAAGATGGATGCATTTTACAATGATGTACTGGGATACAAAAAAGAGAGTTAAAAAAATGCCGCAAACGCATTCCGAAAAAATGTTTTGCGGCACTCTTTTTCTATCTCATTACAAAGTTTCCGAGTCAAGAATAATAGTAAACGGCCCGTCATTTACAAGACTTACTTTCATATCTGCTCCGAATTCTCCCCTCTCCACTACAGACACTTGTTCCTTACACTTCTCAATAATATACTCATACATCTTTGCTGCATCTTCCGGCGCTCCTGCCTCAATAAAGCTTGGTCGGTTTCCCTTTTTGCAATTGGCGTACAACGTAAACTGAGAGATGAGAAGCAATTCTCCGCCTACACTGTCCAGTGACAAATTCGTCTTTCCGTTTTCATCTTCAAAGATGCGGAGTCCCAGCATCTTTTTTACCATCCTGTCAGCAATCTCCCTTGTATCGGAATCACTGACACCGATAAGCACCATGAATCCTCTGCCAATCTTTCCCAGCGTCTCTCCATCTACTTTAACTTCACTTTCTGACACTCTCTGAATCACAAATCTCATATTCTACAATCCTCTTTTCTGATATATGTGCTTTTCCAGTTTCCGAAAGACAATCTGGTCAATCAATATCCCTATAAGTACAATGACGATCATCACAAGCATTACCTGATTGATATCCGCAAGGTTCCTGCCTTCAATCAATGTCTGTCCCAGCCCGATACAGGTAGTCATCACTTCTCCTGACATAAGCGCACGCCATGCAAAAGACCATCCCTGCTTCAATCCTGAGACTAATTCCGGCAGACTGGCAGGCAGGATAACCTCCCGGTATATCTGTCTGGAATTGGCCCCCATCGTCAATGCCGCTTTTTTATAAATCTTCGGGACATTATGAATTGCATTATCCGCTGCAATAGCCATACTGAACGCAGAACCCATGACCACGACAAAGATGATCGCCTGCTGCGTCAATCCGAACCAGAGAATGGAAAACGGAACCCAGCAGACGCTGGGCAAAGTCTGCACACCCATCACCAACGGCCGCAAGTTCCGATGCAGATAATCAAAATGATTCATGAGAAATCCCAGAAAACACCCAAGTACAACTGAGATCACATACCCCGAAACACCTCTTAAGATGCTGTAGCCAACTGCTTTAATAAGAGAGGCATCTGCCAACAAAAGATACAGACTTTTTACGACTCCTGACGGTGACGGCATCGCATACGGCTTCCATATCGAAAGGATATCAACGCCTATCACATACAACACCTGCCAAAGCAGCAGCACGCCACCCAAAAAGATAAGCTCTGACATAAATTTTGTGCGAAATACACCTTTTGTTTTCATGGGCACACCTTTCCTTCTACTTTTTCCAGGATTTTATGACGATACTCCACAAACTTCTCATCATAAACATAACGCGGACGCTCCAGTTCCACGGAGACAATATCTGTAATGCCGGCAGGCGACATCACAACCACGCGGTCTGCCAGATACACAGCCTCTTCCACGCTATGTGTGATAAACAGGACCGTACGCTTTGTTTTCATCCATATCTCTTGAAGTTCTTCCCTGAGACGATTCGATGTCTGCTTGTCCAATGCCGAAAACGGCTCATCCATAAGAAGTATCTCTGAATCCAGCGTCAGCGCCCTTGCAAGCGCCACTCTCTGGCGCATCCCCCCGGAGAGCTGATGAATGGCATAGTTCTTGTATTCTTCCAGTCCCACCATGCGAAGATACGTAAGCGCCCTTTCCTCTTGCTCATTCTGCGGGAATCCGGCAAGCTTCATACCGAATTCCACATTCTGTATCACATTCATCCACGGAAACAATGCATGTTCCTGAAACATTACGATACGGTCAGCCCCAGGTCCCGTAACCGGATGTGAATTCAGCAGGATCTCTCCCTCTGTAGGCTTTTCCAGCCCTGCTATAAGATTCAGCAAAGTACTTTTCCCACATCCGCTCTGTCCTACAACACAGACAAACTCTCCCTTATCTATCTCGAGATTAATCTCGTTTAAAACATCCTCTTTCGAGTCTTCAAATACCTTGCTTACATTCCTTAACACTAAAGACACGGTAGATCAATCCTTTCCTGCTCTCTCTGAGAAAATATTTTCATAATCCTGGGCAATAAACTCCTGTTCCAGTGAAATGTCTGCAAAATCCCTTATGGCCTGTTCATTGACATCTGTGGAAAAATCTATTTTCCCAAAAGCTCCTGCCAGAATATCTGCATCCAGTGATTTGCCTGTTGCAGCATTGATCTCCTCATTAACGACAGACGAAGCTTCCTCCGTATTTTGTACCATATAATCTGTCGCTTTTATGTGCTCTTCTAAAAATACATCTACAATATCCGGATGATCTTTTAAGAATTCTTCCCGCACAACTACGACCGCTACAGGATAGTCCCCGTTTTTATATACCTCGTCATAATCCAGCACAATCTCAGCTCCATTGCGCTCCAATGTCGTACCCCAGGGTTCCGGAACCAGTGCTGCATCGATATTCCCCTGATCCATCATATTCATCACATCCGCATTTTCCACAGCAGTCACATCCACATCTCCCCCCTTATCCACAGGGGCGAGCTGATTTTCTTTGAGCAGATTCAAAAGGCATAAATGCTGTGTATTTCCAATCTGAGGAATTGCGACTGTTTTCCCGGACAGATCCGTCACATTGCTAATATCTGAGCCTGACGCTTTCACAAGGACAGCTCCTGCTTTCGACGCCCCGGACAAAATCGTAATATCTCCTTTTGACCTTACATTGGCAGTGATTGCCGGAACCGGTCCGATATATCCGATATCAATGTCTCCCGAAAAAAGAGCCTCTACTTCCGCCGGACCGGCATTAAATGCTGTCCAGCTTAATTCTGTACCGTCGGGCAGCGCCTCTTCCAGAGAGCCGGTCGCTTTCATATATAATGCCTGCGCATGGGTGACATTATTAAAGTAGCCGACATTCAGTTCGCTGCCATCCTCTTTCCCACTGCACCCTGCCAGACATAATACAGAAGCCAAAAGCATAGCTGCTGCAGTACCTTGTACAAGCCGTAATCTCATATCAAACTTTCCTCCCTTAATTTGCCATCTTAAGCTTTTTCGATACAATATGAACAATTGTCCGGAGTGGATGTCTCAATTTGCTTTTCAAATTATCAATTTCCTTCCACAGTACCGCATTCTCCTTCTCCATCTTTCTGAGAAGTCTCACATTGTTCTCGACTGTAAAACGGATAATATCATCTAATAAATACGGATTATCTTTCTTCCACTTACAAATACCACTAAAATCCATATCAAACAAATCTGTGTCTTTTTCATTCATATATTTTTCTGCAATTTTCCGATTACCTTGACGATATGTTTCCATAAATGCCTCCGCCTCCTGAGACGAAAACATATTACTTTTATATTCTGAACCAAAAACAATGTTAATGTCAAGCAAATTCTTCCTCAAAAGATTATATTCACTGTCTGTAATATCCGGCAAAGAATTTATGATCCGCTTAATCTCACATGTATTTCCCGACATGCTCACATTAACACTTTGTTTGGTGATGACATATTCGTCTGTCAGTTTAAGCCCGATCAATTCCAAAAAATCCGCCTGTATCATGCCATTCGGAAAATAATTTCTGTCAAAACGCCGTGCGATTACATTTTCTCTGCCAAAAAATGAAGAAAGCTTTTCCAATTCAGCATAATAATCAAGCTGAGCTATTTCCATAATATCCTCGGCATATTCCTCCCACGGCAGTATTACTTTTGATCTATTATTCCCGCTCCCCTTCACACGCTGTCTCCAGAGGGAGTCTATAAACAAATCCTGCCTTCTTAAATATACAATAATTTTAACAGTAAACTTATGCTGAACACTGTAATCTTTTAACTCCGGCCATATCGATCTTCTGTTTTCACAACTGGCTCCCCAAATACCTTCGTCGGAAAGAATCACATTATCATATGTCTCAAAACATTTCCGTATGATGTCCATCCCTTCCAAAAAACGTTGCCTTTCTTCCTCAACCTGCCGCACTCCATCTTTTGTAATAGGCCTTTGAAGGAACAACCCATTCCGCCGTTTTCCAAATCCCGGATAAGAGTAGGGAAATTCCGGATAAAAATATCCCTGTCTATTCAATAGCTCCTGATTCAATGTACATAATTCCTGAATCGCACAAGTCCCTGTCTTTGGTGTCCCTATGTGTAAATATAATGTTTTCATCACTATTCCCCATATTTAATCTTACTTTCCAGTTTTTCCAGAATGATGTCCACACACTCCTCCACACCATTCTGACTTGTATCAATACATACCATCGGATGCTCAGGCGGCTCATAGGGGCTGGTAATCCCCGTAAAATCAGCAATCTTTCCTTCTCTGGCAGCTTTGTAAAGCCCCTTTACATCCCTGCGCTCACACTCTGAAAGCGGCGTATCCACATATACTTCCAAAAAGCTGTCCCCGATAATCTCCCGGGCATTCCTTCGATCCTGACGGTACGGGGAGATAAAAGACGTGATGACAATCAGGCCTGCATCATTCATCAGCTTGGAGACTTCTGCAATCCTTCGTATATTTTCCATACGGTCCTGCTGCCCAAAACCAAGATTACTGTTAAGTCCCATCCGCACGTTGTCCCCATCCAAAAGCATCGTGTGTTTTCCCATAGCAAACAATCTTTTTTCAAGCGCATTTGCAACCGTTGATTTACCCGAACCAGACAGCCCCGTCATCCAGACCGTCACTGCTTTCTGCCCCAGTCTGGCCTGTCTCAAATTCCTTGTAATATCCATCTCATTCCATGTAAGATTATTTTCTTCTGCAATGTTCTGTACAACCACCCCACATGCGGCAGTTGCATTCGTGAGACGGTCAATCAAGATTAGAGAACCATGGGCAGGGTGGCTGTAAAACTGGCCGAACACAATTTTACTGCCCGTAGAAATCTCGCAGAAGGCAATCTCATTTTTCAGCACATGGTCTGTCTCAATCCTGTTCCCAGAATTAATATCTGTTTTATATCGAATACTGAGGACAGTTGCCGGAACCTGTTGCGTTCCCAATTTCAAAAAGAAATTCATGCCTGCCGTCAGCCCGCTGTCATCCATCCACAATATAGATGCCGTAAACCTGGAACCAACCGTCAGATTACAGTCCTTTGTGATGACACATCCTCTGGATATATCAATTTCTGATTCCAACTGAACAGTGACAGCCTGTCCTCTGACACATGAAGACGCTTGTCTGTCGCCCTGCAGTATCGCTTTGACATTCGCATGTTCCCTGCTGGGAAGGACCGTAATACAATCCCCGACAGCCAGTTCCCCAGAGGCGACCTGACCCTGGAATCCCCGAAATTCCCGGTTCGGACGGCACACACGCTGAACCGACATGGAAAACCCGGTGTTTTCATCCTCCCCGGAAACATCAACATTTTCTAAATACTGTAAAAGAGACGGACCTGTATACCAATCCATCCGATCCGATCTTGACGTAATATTATCTCCTTCCGTCGCTGATACGGGAATTACTTTAATCGTCTTATAGTCAAACTCTGACATTAATAGTTTGATATCCTTTTTTATCTTCTGGTAACGAGCCTGGTCATACCCTGCCAGATCCATCTTATTCACAGCAAACACAAAATGCCGGATCCCCACCAATACACAAATCCTGACATGGCGCTTTGTCTGAAGAAGAACCCCTTGGCTGGCATCGATCAATATTACGCTAAGCGAAGCAAATGAAGCTCCAACTGCCATATTCCTTGTATATTCTTCATGACCAGGAGTATCCGCCACGATAAAACTCCTGTTAGCAGTCGTAAAATAACGGTACGCTACATCAATCGTAATTCCCTGCTCCCGCTCTGCCATCAATCCGTCTAAAAGCAACGAGTAATCAATCTTCCCGTCATTGGAACCCACTTTGGATTCTAACTCAAGCGCTTTTTTCTGGTCTGTGAAAAGTAATTTTGCATCATAAAGCATATGTCCGATAAGTGTAGATTTCCCATCATCCACACTCCCGCAGGTTATAAACTTAAGTAAATCATTTTTCATATTAAAAATATCCCTCGCGCTTTCTTTTTTCCATACTCGCAGAGCCACTGTCCGAATCTATAATACGGCTTGTTCTCTCTGATTCTACAGCAGCAAGTGTCTCATCAATAATCTCATCCAAAGTAGTAGCTGTAGACTCAACGCCCCCTGTCAGAGGGTAACACCCCAAAGTCCGAAACCGCACCATCTTTGTCTCAACCTTTTCACCCGGCAAAATCTTCATCCTGTCATCATCTACCATGATGATATTGCCATCACGCTGTACCACAGGACGCGGCTTTGCAAAATATAAAGGTACGATCGGTATATTTTCTTTCCTGATATATTGCCATATATCTGCCTCGGTCCAGTTAGACAGCGGAAAGATGCGTATGCTCTCCCCCTGGTTGATCCTTGTATTAAAGAGATTCCACATCTCGGGCCGCTGATTTTTGGGATCCCATGCATGTTCCCGGTTCCGGAAAGAAAAGATCCGCTCTTTGGCACGGGACTTTTCCTCATCCCGTCTTCCGCCTCCAAATGCAGCCGTAAAACCGTACTTATTTAAAGCGTCCTTAAGAGCCTGCGTCTTCATAATGTCCGTATATGCAGAACCATGTTCAAAGGGATTGATTCCCCGCTTCACGCCGTCTTCATTAATATATTCCAGCATCTCTATCTGCAGTTCTTTGGCCCTCTTGTCACGGAATTCAATCATCTCGTGAAACTTCCATGTAGTGTTGATATGCAAAAATGGAAAAGGAGGTTTTTCCGGATAAAAGGCTTTTAACGCCAAGTGAAGCATAACAGAAGAATCTTTGCCTATCGAGTACAGCATGACCGGCTTTTCGCACTCCGCCGTCACCTCCCGTATGATATAGATTGCCTCAGATTCCAGTTCTTTCAGATGATCCATAGCTTACTCCTACTCTCAAAAACTTGTAATACTTTACAGTGTTTTACAAAATATCACACAAAAATTAGAATAATATTAAAAAATATAAAATTTGTAAATTTATGTCAATTAATCCTTTTGCCCGCGCGCCGCCTGTCCGGAAGCTGCGCCAGTATGATTGCCGCAAACATCAAAATGCAGCCTGCCGCCTCCCTCTCGGAAAGACTCTGACCAAGTATGAGCCAGCCCGCCAGCACCGAAAAGCAGGACTCCAGGCTCAAAATCAGCGATGCGATGGCAGGGTTCACATCTTTTTGCCCTACAATCTGCAGCGTATAAGCAACACCGCTTGAGAGAATGCCTGCATAGAGAATCGGCCCCCAGCTCTTCACAACCGCTCCAAACTCCGGAGTTTCCAGCACAAACATGGGAACAAGCGACAATACGCCGCACACAAAAAACTGGATGCATGACATCTTCACACCGTCAGCCTTAGGCGAAAAATAATCAATGACCAGGATGTGCATGGTAAATACAAGCGCACATAAAAAAACCAGTATATCACCTTTCCCGATGGTCAGTTTCTCCGTGATGCATAAAAGATACAGGCCAATCAATGACAGCGCAACCGCAACCCACACTTTACCGCCAATCTTCTTATGTAAAAAGATTCCGCATACCGGCACGATAACAATATAACATGCTGTGATAAATCCTGCCTTCCCCACCGTCGTATATTGAAGGCCCACCTGCTGAAGGCTCCCCGCCACAAAAAGCACCGTTCCGCAGCAGATACCTCCCAGGAGCAAATCCCTCTTTTCTCCCGGAGCAGATCCCTGCGCGTCTTTTCCTTCCGGGGATTCCTTCTTTGCACCTTTTCCGTTCAGCCTGTCCAAAAGCCAGATACACGGGAGAAGAGCGAAAGCCCCCACAAAATTCCGCACCCCGTTAAATGTAAACGGCCCCAGGTAATCCATCCCCACGCTCTGGGCCACAAAAGCTGTCCCCCATATAAAGGCCGCCAGCATAAGCATCATCGCATTCTTTAGTCTCATTTTTAATCACCTCATTTGTTGATAACTGAAATAGTATATCATATTTTTCTCCTGCATGGTAAAATATTTGTGTATGGCTCCTGTTATTTTGCGTAATACTAAAGCAGAGGTTTTCTATGAAAAAATATTTACGGTTTTTCTTTTTTTGCGGAGTACTCATGTTTCTCAGCGAAATCTGGAAACAGTACTGCATTACATTTATCATAAATGAACATAGCTATGACTGGTGGCATTTCCCTTTCCAGCTCTGCAGCATACCCATGTATGTCTGCCTTCTGCTGCCTTTCGTGCGTGAGAATGCCCGGGGGATGCTCTTGACGTTCCTTAAGACTTTCGGGCTGATGGGCGGAATCTTCACCTTTTTTGACACAAGCGGCCTTTACTATCCCTATGCGCCCCTGACCGTCCACTCCTATCTGTGGCATGTGCTGCTCATCATCCTCGGCATTGCGGCAGGTCTCTGCCAGATAAAAAAAGAAAGTCCGAAAAAGAAAGACACCGCCCGGAAATTTTCCGGCAGCGCCTTTCTTTATCTTGCCTGCTGCGTATTCGCCACGATATTCAACATCATTTTTCACCCGTACGGCAATATCAACATGTTCTACATCAGCCCCTATTACGCCATGGGGCAGAAAGTGTTCAAAAGCATCGCCGCGGCTACCGGGAACGGCGCCGGAATCTTTCTCTATATCGCCGCGAACCTGACGGGGGCTTATCTGATTTATTGTATTTGGGAGAGAATGCCGAAAAATAAATGATGATACTGTACACCATAGAAAACTTACGCATTTTTGCAACCCTGCGGGAAGTGCCGAGCATAATGCAATTAAGCAAGTGAATAAGGGCGGTTATGGATTTGGAGTTAAAGTTGGACAGGATATGGATTTTTAAATGGAATTATGAAAGCTGGCATGATACAATGTAGCTGTTTGGCATTGCGGTAAAATGATATACATAGGCACGGATTTTCCGGACGAGTTTGCACATTCCAAAGACACAAAGGAACTGAGGGGCGCAAATATGTACGCAAAGGCAAATTCCTCCAGCATTATCAAAGAAATGATTGAAATTGCCACAAATAAAACATTTGCGGAAAACTATGCACAGAAACATCACACAGATGCAAAATTCGGCTGGTACAGGTATGACACACGTTTTGCAATCCCGATTTATGATGATGCGGGCGAACTGGTCAGATACAATGTCTTTAAGTCGAGGATACTGGTACGTCATGCAAAAGACAGGAAATTGTATCTCTATGATATTCTGAGGACAAAAAAAGAAACGAGCAAGCCGCTTGAGCAATAGCTGTACGGTCGAAAAACTCATTTCTTTTTATAAGCCACATTTTAAGGGCGTAGGGCAGTTTTGTCAAGGATAAATTTTTTATATTGTAGCTTTTTTTCGTCTGATGCAATCCAGAAACTGCCTCCTTTTAATGAAAAACTTCTCACAATCCGGTGACTCATTGCCATGTTAATATATCCTTAATATATCCCGTAAGCTCCCCCGCCATCTCTTCCGCCTCCGATGCCCGGATATGCCCCGGCGTCTTCTGCCCGTTTTCCCGGAAGACAAAGTGCTTTACCCTCTCGCTAGCAAGCCTTTCACACACTTCCCCGATGGCAGTATCCCAGTTCCTGTGGTGTTCCATCACGGTAGTCATCAGAATGACCGCCGCCTCCGGGTATTTCCCGCAAAGCTTTTCCACAAATTCCCCGTACCGCCTTTTCCACAGCGCCGCCATCTCCCCACACGGCTCTTCCCCCATAAAATCCCGCGGGTAACTGTCATTCTGCCCCACTGCCACAATGACGATATCCGACGTATATTTCTTAAAATCCCACGCTTTCACCGCACCGAATCCCGGGCGGTATCTAAGCTTATCCCAGATATCCTCCATCCCCGGATAATCCGGCTCCACATAACCGTTGCCGGACAGAAGGGGAATCCCGCCCTGGGAAATATTGTGGATTTTCGCGCCAAGTTTCCTCGCTGTTATCCACGCATATGAATACCAGCTGTTGGAATATTCTCCCTGATGCTCCGGGTCGTGCTTTCCGGCATAGTCCTCCGCCTCCGACACCTCGCCCGCAGATACAGAATCCCCGTAGACCTCAATCCGCAGCTCCTGCCCTCCGGGAATCTCCGCCAGCCCGTCATCTTCCGAAAGCTCTAACCCACGCAATTTCATCTCATGACAGTCATCCTGCCTTTTAAAAAATAAAATCTCATGCTCCCGCTCCTGCCCCGGCGCATCGTCAACCAGGACAAGTTCCGTCACGCCCTCCGGCCTGAGGAGATATTTCTTCTGCACCCCGTCCACGATGGCTCCCGCATAGTTATCCCAGTAAAGCCGCCGGTTTTCCACAGAAAGGACTGCCCGCCTCCCGAAAAAGTGAAATTCCAGCAAGGTGGAAGGATAGATGAATACCGGAAGATTCCCCTCCCAGTCTATCCTCCCGCAGTATTCAAGCCTTCTGTCCTTCAGATCAACATACATCCTGTTCACCTCTGCCTTTCTGCACCGTCGATGCAATCAGCTCCATCTCCCCGGTAAGCTCCACGCTCCCGTACCCGTCCGGCAGGATAAAGTGGTCGCCCTTCTTGATCACGCGCCCGTTGACGATTCCGCATCCCTCGATGACACTCACATTTAGAAAGGGATGGCTCTGGGTAAAACGCATCATCCCGTTGAGGTTCATCTTATACACGATATAATAATCGCATGCAATGAGTTTTATCCACTGATTCTCCGGGATTTCCCTCACATTTTTCACACTGTCCGCTGCAGGCTCCGCCGGAACCTTTATAACATCAATGCTTTTTTCCACATGGAGTTCCCTCGGTTTCCCATCTTTCAGCCGCCCGTAATCGTACACCCGGTATGTGATATCACTGTTCTGCTGAGTCTCTAAGATCATGCACCCGGCAGTGATGGCATGGACGCACCCCGGATTGATCTGGATAAAATCCCCTTTCTTAATCGGAATCTTCCGGATAAATGCATCCCACTGCCCCTCACGGATCATCCGCTCCATCTCTTCCTTCGTCTGTGCATTATGCCCCACCACAAGATGCGCGTCCTCGCCGCAGTCAATAATATACCAGCACTCTGTTTTTCCGAGAGAGCCGTTCTCATGCTCTCTTGCGTAAATGTCGTCAGGATGTACCTGTATGCTTAGATTCTCCTTTGCATCAATCACCTTCACCAGCAGCGGGAAACGGTCTTCCTCAAGATTCCCGAACAGATACCGCTCCTTCTCCCAAAGCTCGGAGAGAGTTTTCCCGACAAAACGCCTGTCATCCACCCCGTCGTCTCCGTTTGGGTGGGCGGAGATTCCCCAGCACTCCCCCACCTCATTTCCCGGGAGCTGGTAACCAAAATCCGTACCCAATCGGTTTCCTCCCCACACCATCTCCTTAAGCACCGGATTCAGGAAAAGGATTGGCCGGGGCTTGCGGTTGATGCTGAGATTCGCGCCGTTTTTCCCCATTACCTGCTGATACCAGTAAGCGGAATCCTTCACCGTCCGCTTAAGGCTCTCGAAATCCACATACACGATGCCGAACCGCTCATTATATCCCCGCTCCCACTCAAAGTTATCCAAAAATGTCCACAGGAAATACCCCCGGATATCCACACCTTCATCATACGCCCGCTGCATTTGGCTCATATGTGCATCCAGGTAGTTGATCCGGTTCTGGTCATGGATGCGCCCGTCCTCCGACACAACGTCCAGCGCCGACATCCCGTTTTCCGTGATGAAAATAGGTTTCCCGTAGCGCTCATACAGGAAACGGCACCCCCAGTACATGCACTCCGGCATGATTGGCCACCCTACAGCCGTCTTCGGCGCCCCGGGCTTGCGCTCTAAAAATACCGGCTCGCCCGTCTCGTCCGCCCGGACCCCATGGCCGTTGTAGATGCCCTGCCCAATAAAATCAACCGGCTGGCTGATAAGCTCCATATCCTCTTCCCTGAATCCCGGAAGGAACGCCGCAAACTTTTCAACCCCCTCCTCCGGGTATTTCCCGAAGATAATGGGGTCAAGATACCAGGACAGATTCCACGCCCAGTTATCCATTTTTTCATAGAATCCGAAATATGCTTTTCTCGCCGCCTCGATATCCGCACGCCTTTCCGACGCCGGGACCGGCACGCCAAAAGTCGGCGCGATTCCCACCTTCACCGGGCCTTTCGCGTATTCCTTAAGCGCCTTCACCGCCATCCCGTGACCCTTTAACACATTATGCACCATCTGGAAGGAAAGGGGCAGCGGCAGCTTATACCCCGGCGCGTGAGTTCCCCGCACATGGCCGAAATTGCAAAAGCACTGAGGCTCGTCTATGGTGATAAAATACTCGCACAGGTCTGAGAAATTCTCCGCCGCCACCCGCGCATACTCACCAAACCACTCCGGCGACTGGTCAGACACCCATCCGCCCCGCTCCTGGAGGCTCTGGGGATACTCCCAGTGGAACAGCGTGATAAACGGCTCGATTCCCTTCTCTTTCATAAAATGAATCATATCCCGGTACATCCGGATTGCATCTTCATTCACTTTGCCGATGCCCTCCGGCAGAATCCGGCTCCAGTTCAGGGAAAACCGGTAATGGCGGATTCCCATGTATTTCATCAGGGAGATGTCCTCTTTATATTTGCGGATAAAATCACAGCTTACCTCCGCGTCCGCCGCGTCCGCAATCCGCCCAGGCTCCCTCACAAACCGGTCCCAGATGCACTCCCCGGCAACTTCCTTCGCGCCTTTTCCTTCTATTTGATAAGCGCTGCTGGCAGCGCCCCATATAAAATCATCCCGAAACATCCCATACCTCCTGAAATATCCTTCTGTCACAGCCCGGACGCGCAGGGTAATACAGACACTACACTAGCGCTCAGATACAGCAAACACGGTACTCCCGGTTACCGTCGGCCAAGTTCCGTGTCCGCCTCCCGCACGACACTGTGCTCCTTAATATAATCCACAATCTCATCCAGCTCCGTAAACGCCAGCCCCACATAGCTGTCCGCCGCCCCGTAGTAGATGGCAATCTTCCCGCTTTCGCTGTCATGGATGGTGGCACAGGGGAAACAGACATTCGGCACAAATCCCCGCTCCTCGTACCATTCCTCCGGCGTCAGCAGGAAATTCTCGCAGCGGTATTTCACTCTGGACGGCTCGTCAATGTCAAGAATCGCCCCGCCAATCGAATACACATACCCGTTACAGGTACTCGTAACCCCATGGTAAAAAAGCAGCCACCCCTCGCTGGTCTCAATGGGCGCCGCGCCGCCGCCAATCTTCACCGCCTGCCACCACTCCGGATTTTTCCCCATGATATGGCGGTGTTTTCCCCAATACACAAGATCCGGGCTCTCGCTGATGAAAATATCCCCAAAAGGCGTATGCCCGCTGTCCGACGGCCTTGAGAGCATCAGGAAATTGCCGTTCACCTTTCGCGGGAACAGCACCGCATTCCGGTTAAACGGAAGAAACGGATTCTCTAATCTGGTAAATGTCCGGAAATCCGTGGTCTTCGCCATCCCAATCGCCGCCCCGTAAAAATCCTGGCACCAGATGATATAATAAGTATCCTCCACCTTCACAAGCCTCGGGTCGTAAGCGTACACCGGCATAAAGCTCTCCCCGTTCTCATCCACAAAAGGAATCTTATCCTTCTCAAAATCCCAGTGAATCCCGTCCTCACTCCTCCCAAGATAAATGTAGGGAATCCCGTTCACCTGCTCCCCCCGGAACACGCCGATAAAAGCGTCCCTATAAGGCATCACTGCGCTGTTAAAAATCCGCGCCACCCCCTCCGCCGGGTTGCGCCCGATAATCGGATTCTCCGTATATCTCCACACCGGAGCACCTTTCAGATTCCCCGGTCTATCCTGCCACGGTACATTTGGCACTGCCGGGCTAAACATCTTATATTTCATAATGTAACCTCCTTGGTTTTTGCTTGTATTTGGTTATAGATTCATTTTATTGGCAGAAAGGACGCAGCACTATGGGGCAACTATCCCCCGCTGCCGGGGCAACGTGAAAGCAAACTAACCGCTGACTCCGGCTAAGGCGTTCGGGAAAGCCCTCACGCCTAAGTCTCCGTAGGCGGTGGATTTTGCTTTCACTAAAAGCGCCCCCTTAACCAGCCGCGGGGGATAGTTGCCCCATAGCCGCTACTGTGCATTGGCTGCGGAAAATGTGAACACATCTACACATCGGTACAGCGCAAAAAGTGGCGTCGGCGCTCCAGTGCCTGCCAAGGTTTATCTCTTACCCCGACATCCACCGACACCCTAACGCCCTCCACCCCATCCCCTCCATACCAGCCAACTCCCGCCCTCACCCCACGCCCGCGCTCCCCACGCAGAGGTCTGCCCCATCGATACCGCCGAAACCCTGGCGTTATAGCAGACAGCCGTAAGCGCCGACATGTTCACGATAAAGACCGTAGAAACACGCCGGCACTTAGCGAGGCGGTGACGCAAGTCGCCGCCGAGGTTAGTACCGCTGCGTGTTTCTCAGAGCGAGAGCGCGTCTTTACGGGAATATGCCGGCGCTTACGGCGTCCTGTCCAGCAACTCCAGATTCCGCCGTATCATCTCGCACCTCTGCGCCACGCACTCCACCGACCTGCCGGGGTCTTCTGGCGTATGGAACACATAATCCACTAATTTTTCCACCGTCGTCACAGCTACATGCATCCTTGTATCGCTGGCTGCGTAGTAGATATACACATCCCCGTTATCCTTAACGATTGCCCCATTGGTAAACACCACATTTGACACATCTCCGACCCGCTCCCAGTCTCTTGGCCCAAGCAGCATACCGGAAGGTTCTGCGATGACCTTCGCCGGATTATCCAGCGCCGTAGCAAAGGCATAGAGGACATACCTTAACCCCGCCGCCGTGTTGCGGACGCCGTGGGCGATATGGATCCACCCTCTGTCTGTCTTTATTGGCACTGCACCGGCGCCGTTTTTCGCCTCGGTGATGGTGTGGTATTTCCGCTTGCTGGTAATCATCTCTTCATCGATGACCGCGTGTTCGATATCGTCGCACAGTCCGAACCCAATCCCGCCGCCGGAGCCGGTGTCGATAAAGTCGTCCATGGGTCTTGTGTAAAATGCGTACTTTCCGCGGACGAACTCCGGGTGCAGCACAACGTTTCTCTGCTGGGGAGAGTTCAGCGTCTTTAAGTTGTCAAGCCGCTCCCACTGTTTTAAATCTTTCGTCCGCACGATTCCTGCCGCCGCCACCGCCGCAGAAAGGTCATTTACGGAGGTGCCCTTGCTCTCGGAGCAGAATACGCCGTAGATATAGCCGTCCTCATGCTTTGTCAGGCGCATGTCATAGACATTGGTCTCCTCCGGGCAGACGTCGTCGAGAAGGATTGGGTAATCCCAGAACCGGAATCCTGAGATGCCGTCCTCGCTTTCTGCCACGCCGAAGAAAGACTTGCGGTCATTTCCCTCAATGCGGGCGACGAGGTAATATTTCCCGTCAAGCTCGATGGCTCCGGCGTTCATCACCGCATTGACCCCGAGCCGCTCCATAAAATACGGATTTGTCTCCTTGTTCAGGTCATACCGCCAGGTAAGCGGGATATGCTCCCTGGTGAGCACCGGATATTTGTAGCGGTCAAAAATTCCGTTGTAAAAGCCGGTCTTCTCATTTTTCCGGTTCAGCAGCTCTTCCTGCTTTTTTAATTCCGTTTCATATCTTTCATGCAGCATCAGATGTTCCTCCTTATCACTTCCATACACATTCTCCCGTTGTGGTACGGGCATTTCCACGGCTCCACAATCGGTTTATCTTCATATGGCACGCCGTCCTCATCAAGGAGCCAGTACCATTCTGAATCTCTCCTCGCATCAATCACATACGTCTTGATGTACTGCCAGATATCCTTGGCAGCCTCCAGGTATTCCGTCCGGGATGCATTCTTTTCATAGCCGTTTAAAAATCCTACCACGGCCTCCGCCTGCACCCACCATACCCGATCTGTATCTACAACGCCCCTCTCGCACTCATTTGCAAGAGAATGACGGTTATATGCTGTTTCATAAACTTTCCTTGTCAAATCTCTGGTAATCGGCGTCATCTTCGCCGCATACGCCGGGTTGCCGATAACTTCCACTCCCCGGTCCACAAGCCACGCCGTCTCGATGTCATGGCCGTAGGAGTGAAGGTCGATAAGCGAATGGTACTCCGAGTCAAAGAACACTTCCTGCCTGTGAAGTTCCGGATTATACATTTTCTCTGCGAAAATGTCCAGCATCCACTCAAGCCGTTCCTTTACCTCTTTCTTCCCTGTCACCCGGTAAAATTCGGTGTACGCCTCGAACACATGCAAAAGCGTGTTCATGGTCCGCTGGGCAATCACACCGTTTTCCGATAATTTATCATTTTCCACCGGGGCAAACTCCCGGTCAAATCCTTCTAAATATCCGCCCGCATCCCGGCACTTCTCCTCAATCAGCTCATAAAGCCCCTGTGCAATGCGGATGCTCTCCTCATCCTTTGACGCGTCATAGTAGGAGGACAGCGCATAGATGGCAAACGCCTGGTTGTAAGTATGCTTTGTCGTATCCTCCGGCGTACCGTCATATTTTACCGACCAGAAGACGCCGCCGTACTCCTTATCCAGACAACATTCCTTCATAAATTCAAACCCATGCCTCGCCTCCGAAAGCAGGCTTTCCTCTCCAAACACCAGGTAAGCATTGGCAAAAAACCATGTGATACGGCTATTCAAGATACACCCCTTCACCGCACCCTCATCTACGATGCCGTCAAAGCCCATGTACCCATAAAATCCGCCGTACACATCATCCCTCAAAGATGCCCAGAAAGGAATGATACCCCGCCGTAAATGCTCCCTGACTTCCTCTTTCATATTTCTCATATTCAAAACACACCCCTTCCCGGATAATTCAAAATGTTTCCTTCTAAATCTTTCTAAGTCTTTCTTAACCTTTCCACCATCTCCGCCCGTGCTTTAAAACTTCCGTTTCCAATACACAGGCGGCCCGTCGATGATGGCAGATTCATCCAGCGAAACCGGAAGATTTTCAAAATACTGGATAAAGATATAGATTGAGATAACATCCGTTCCCATCATCATAATGATATAACCGTATAATGTATTGACGAAATTCAAGTTTACCATAATCTCATACACGGCTACCTGCATGGCGATTGCCGGAAGGAGCGCCGCAAAGGTAAACAAATTGCGGATAAGCCCGTTGCCCGGGAACTTAAATCTGTCCAGCACATAGGCGAGCTGCGTGCCGATAATGATAGAGCCAATCAATACCACCACAAGGATGATTGCAGAATTCATAAAGGCAAGCCCCATATCCGCTTTCTGAAATGCCTTCAGGAAGTTCCCCAGATTAAACCAGCTCTTGGGCATGGTCATAACATTTGTCGATTTGTACTCCGCGTCTGTCTTAAAGGCTGTGATTACGCAGGATACAAGGGGAATCACCGCGCAGAAGGACACAAAGATCAAAGACAGATATTTGCAGACCGTCCAGATAATGAATTTCGCGCTGTAATGTTTTTCACTTTTACTGCATTTGCCTGTGCCGCCATGCTACCTGCCCCCTTTCGCTGCTGATGCCTGCGCTGCTTTCACGCGTTTCTTCTTCGCCGACCTGCTCTCGTCGTCCGCATGCATGTTCCGGAATGCGAACTTAAAGAACAACTTCTGCAATATCGTACAGATAAAGATAATGCACAGAAGGAATACTGCCATTGCCGACGCAAGCCCTACCTTCTGGTTGGTATGTGCAATCGTGTTCATTACTACAAAGAATGTTCCTGTTCCGTTTGCGCCGTCCGTAATAACGAATGGAGCCTCGAACGCGCTAAGCGAGCCTGTGATTGACAGGATGATATTCAGCGTGACGATGGTCTTGATACTTGGCAGGATAATGTACCGGAATTGCTGGAACTTATTTGCCCCGTCAAGGTCCGCCGCCTAATAGAGCGTATCGTCCACCGACATGATTGCCCCGATAAAGAGTACCATCTGCTGTCCGCAGTACCTCCACACCGACGAGCCTACCAGCGACCAGTTGTTGATGGACTGGTCCTTGAGCCAGTAGGGGAGGTTTTCAAGCTGGAATCCGCACCACTGCAAGACCGTGTCAAATACGAACCCCCTCGTGTAGAAAAATTTGAAGATAAAACCGATGGCAATACCGTTGATCAGATAAGGGAAGAAGATCAGCCCTTTAAAAAGGCCGCTTGCCTTCACCTTCATGCTGAGTATCGTAGCCAGGTAAAGCGCCAGCGCAATCTGAATCAGTGCGCCCACCATGTAGTAAAGGCAGAGCTTTAAGGAGGACACGATGTCCTTCCTCGCAAACAGCGCCCGGTAGTTGTCCAGTCCCACGAATTTTCTCGCGCCCACATATTTCATCTTGTAAAAGCTGAATTTCACCATCTCTGCAAAGGGCAGATAGGTAAAGGTAAATAGCAAGAGCAGCGGAATGATGATAAACGCAGTGATAATGACTGCCTGCTGCCCTTTCCTGCTCTTAAGCCACTGGCCGAACGTCTTTTTGTTCGTCATGACTGCTGTATTTGTTCCCATACACACTTTCCTCCGTCTTTTTAGAATCCTTTGGAGGGCGTGAGGTTATTTCACCTCAACGCCGTCCATTTCCTGTGCATCGGACCATTTCTGATTCCATTCCTTCATAATATCATCGAAAGATTTATCTTTGTTCGACGCATGCTCAATGATTTCCTGAATCTTGTCATTGCCGTTTGCCGCTATCATAAGCTCTGAATCCGCGTTCAGCTCGTTTAAGAGGTCTTCCTCTCCTTCCGCTGCCGGCTCGTTGGCGATAAACTCAACGTTGTTGGCAATGAACTCATCATAGACTTCCGGATAATTCTCGTCGCCCACTGCAAGCGGAAGTCCGCCCTCATTAAAGGAATAGCCTGATTTTTCCGTCATCCATTTTACAAATACAAGGGCAGCCGTCTGGTTGTCCGCAGAGCTTGACACATTGATTCCAAAGCAATAATCCTCGTCAGCCGGGGAATACTGCTTTCCGCCAATCGTCATCGGGAACGGCATATAGCCGATATCATCGCCGTTTGCCCCGGCGGACTTCATCTGCGGGTATGACCATGCGCCGAGCACCATACAGCCAACCTTACCTTCGTTGATCATGTTCTTGGAGCCTTCCCAGTCGGTGGTAGAGAAATCTTCCTCCGTAAGCCCCTGCTCTACCGCGTCATAGAGCATCTTGTATACATTGTACGCGCCCGTTCCGTCTCCCGGGTCTGCAAACGGATTCTTAGCGTGCGCCAGTTTCTGGTTTTTGAACGCCGCGTCCCCGGTAGCGGTGATGGCAATATAATCATCCCATGCGCCCATGGTCCAGCCCGCCGCATAATTGGTATAAAGCGGAGCCTCCGTTTTGCCTTTGAGCGCCTTCAATACATTCATAAACTCCTCCGGCGTCTTCGGCGTCTTGGTGACGTCTGTCACACCTGCATCCTTGAATACTTTCTTATTGTATACGATGCCCCGGTCCACAGCCGTAATCGGAATCCCGTATACCTCTCCCTCGTACAGCCACCTATTCGGATATTTTACCTGTTCGCTCACGGACTCTACGTCGCCGTAGGATAAAAAGTATGTAGACAGGTCGGATTTGTCAACTTCAGGAATCATCATAATGTCTCCCCAGTCGCCGCCCTGAAGGCGCAGGAGGGAATCCTCGCTGTAATCCGTGATACCTTCGATGTCCACCTTGATATCCGGATACTCCTTGTTGAATTCTTCCAGATACTGCGCCCACGTCTTCCCGGTATACTCGCTGTCTAACATATCCGTCCGGTTCGTCATCATCTTGAGGTCGGCCTTGAGGTCTGTATAGTCCTCCCCAAGCTTGATGTCCGCATACTTAACTTCCGTGACATCCCCGGAACCTCCCTTTCCTCCGCCGGAGCCTCCGCATGCCGCCAGAGACAAAGCCATCGCTGCGGCAAGTGATGCCGCCATTACCTTTTGCCATTTCATAAGTTCGTCCTCCTTAATTAAATTTAAGTATTTATGCGTTACATATTACTTAAGTTTAATTATACTTTATTATATCATTTAATCATCAATTTGTCTTGTTAATTATTGTACTTTCTTGTTGATTCTTATAATTTTGTTAAATATTACTAAATTTTATTTTATATTTTTATCTATTATGCCAATATAATATTTGTTCATTTATATGTTAAGATTCAATTAATTAAGTATTAAGCTAATTAATTAGCTTTTGTTTAGCGTACATGATTACTTGGATACCCTCTAACCCATCTTTTTATGAAAGGATTTTGTCAATGGATTTTCAAAAATCATACTACGCCTCTGTAAAGTCAAACCACATCATCAATCTGGAATTAACCGCAGATTTCCTGATTCCGAATATTTACTGCTATTCCTTCCTGGACTCTGAGGCCGAAAGCATCTATATGGAATTTATGCATCTTCTCGGAGGAGGAAATATTCACACGGATTTCCCTATATCTTTTTCTTTCCGCCCCTTAAAGTGCTGTCTCATCATTTACACCGAGAAAGGCGGCGGCAAGGTCACCGTTTCAGGCAGCACCCTGTCCATTACCGAAGGAACCGTTGCATTTATTGACGGTGATACTGCATTTGCGCTTCACTCCTTCATCCTGCCATGGAAGTTCAAGCTCTTTTTTATCGACGGCAGAGATTTAAGGTTATACCGTTCTCTCCTTCCAGGCTTTGGCAAAGTATACAAAATACCCGAGTATTCCTTTGTAAAAAACTGCTTTTACTCCCTGCTGTCCATTCCGGTATCCACAGATATCTTTGGCATACTCCTTATGCACAAAAATCTTTCGGAGATCTTAAGCACGCTTTTTCTATCCGCAAAAACAAAGACTTTTCCTGACACAAAGAACATCCCCGGCTATCTTACCGAGCTCCATGACTTACTGGAAAATCAATACGCACAGTCCTTTTCCCTCGAAAAATGTGAAGCCCTCTTTCGTGTAAACAGATACCGGCTCTGCCGGGAATTCTCCGAAACCTATGGACTGCCGCCCGTCAAGTACCTTATCCGCAGGCGCCTTGATATGGCTAAAAAAATGCTGCTCACCACGGATCTGACCATCCATGAGATAAGCAGCAAAGTCGGTTACGACAATGTGAACCACTTTATTAATCTTTTCAAAAAGGATACCGGACTCACACCTGGGATGTTCAGACAAAAGGTACTGGCGGACCAACCCGCCTTGCGCTCTCCCTCTCGATAAACTTTCCCGCAAGCATGTATACTCCTGTTGTATAAGCCGCGTCCCGGCATTTCTTAAGGATGATGTGCACCGCCCGGTCCGCCATCTCCCTGGTATCAATCTCATAGGTGGTAAGCCCGACGCCGGAAAACTGCCCCGACACATAGTTATCAAAACCCACCACCGATACGTCCTCCGGGACACGGCAGCCGGACTCCTCAAGCCTGGCGATGAGAAGACTTGCCGACAGATCACAGTTACAGAAGAAAGCTGTCGGCATGTCTTTAGGAAGAAGGAATCCTGCATACTTATCAATCTTCCCGTCCTTGAGACTTCTATCATCTACTACCCAATCTTCCCTCCATGCTACGCCATGCTCCATCAGAGACTTTAAATACCCGAAATACCGGTCATCAATACTGCTGGTGGAAAGCCTTGTCCCCACAAAACCAATCTTTTTATGTCCAAGCTCAAACAGGTAGTTCGTCATCCGGTAACCGCCCATCAGATTGTTGGAAACCACGCAGTCACACGACTCCCATCCATTGGTCGTATCAAGGTTAAGGATGGGAAGTCCCCCTTCCCTGATCAGCCGGTCTGCATACTCGGCTTTAAAGGCACCGAGGATGATTACCCCGTCCACCTTTCCTTCTGTCACCACCTTAGGGAATTCTCCCCTGTCCTCCGCCTCGGGGGAAATCACTTCAAGCATGGGAAAACAGCTTTTCCCGATGGCTCTTTTGGAAATCTCCTGATACAGCATCCAGTAGAAAGACTGGTTCTCCTGAAGGTACCGCTCTGCCACGATCACTCCGATCGTATAGCTCTCTTTTACCGTCTTGCTTTCCTCTGCCGTATTCTTCACATATCCCATCTCATCTGCCAGCCGGATAATCTTTACGCGAAGCTCTTCACTGACGCCTTTCTGCCCGGATAGTGCCTTCGAAACCGTCACTGTGCTGACACCCAATCTCTCACCGATATCGGCTAACCTGACCGTTTTAGCCATGACCTTCCTCCTTAAACCAGCTAATATTAATCAACATTATTTTATCTTTATCATAGTATCTTGTCAAATATTAAATCAAAGATTAAGCAGGAAGTTTATTATTTCTAATCCGATTAACCTGCAGTTACTTTTCTGCTGCAAATACACCTTTTAGCTTTTCAAGCTTTATTTTCGAATCTTCGAGAGAGTTACCTTTTACCCCAAAGTAATATTTAATCTTCGGTTCCGTCCCTGAAGGGCGCACACAGCACCATGCATCATCGGAAAGCTCATAGTACAGCACATCCGAAGCCGGCAGCCCCGTCGCCGTCACCTCTCCGGTCATTATGTCCTTCCTCGTATCCGCCTGATAATCCCGGACTGCAAGAACTTTTAAGCCACCCAGCTCCTTCGGCGGATTCTCTCTTTGTTCTTTCATCATGCGCCGGATCTTTTCAGCACCATCGATACCCTTAAGGGTCAGCGTCTTTAATCCCTCCCGGTAATAACCGTATCTTTCATACATATCCATCATCGCGTCCCAGAGGGTCATGTTCTTGCTCTTATAATATGCCGCCGCCTCGCACAGAAGCATCACCGCTACACAGGCATCCTTATCTCTCGCATAAGTCCCTGCAAGACAGCCGTAACTCTCCTCCAGCCCGAACACGTAATTAAAGCTCTTCTGCTCCTCAAACAGCCTGATCTGCTCGCCGATATATTTAAAACCTGTCAGCACCTCGATAAGAGCGGTATGATAATCGGCCGCGATCGCTTTCGCCATGTCCGTCGTGACGATCGTCTCCACCAGTGCAGGATTTTCCGGCATTGTGCCGGTCTTCATGCGCTCCCTCAATATATACTCTGCAATCAGCATCCCTGACATGTTCCCGGTAAAGCTTACATATTCTCCGGTATCTGCATCTTTCGCGTAGACACCCAGCCGGTCCGCGTCCGGATCTGTGGCAAGTACAATGTCCGCATCGATCCTTTTCGCCATCCTGATCGCCAGTTCCCACGCCTTTCCATCTTCCGGATTGGGATACGCTACCGTGGGGAAGTTCCCGTCGGGCGCCTTCTGCTCTTCCACCACATAGACCTTCGCAAATCCAAGCTCCTTTAAGATCCGCCTTACAGGAATATTTCCCGTCCCATGAAGCGGCGTGTATACAATCTTCATCTCCTGCGCCGCTTCCTTTATGATCTCCGGGTGGATGCTCTGCTCCTTAAGCATTTTAAGATACAAATCGTCAAAGGCTGTCCCGATCACCTGAAATAAACCGCAAACTCTTGCCTCATCCTCTTCCATCGTCTTCACCTGGGAAAATTCCGTAACCTTTGCCACCTCGTCAAGAATATTCCTGTCATGGGGCGGCGTGATCTGGGCACCATCCTCCCAGTACACCTTATATCCATTGTATTCCCTCGGGTTATGGCTGGCGGTAATGACAATTCCTGCAATGCAGCCAAGCTCACGGACTGCAAAGGAAAGCTCCGGCGTAGGCCTGAGGCTCTCAAACAAATATGTCCTGATCCCGTTAGCATTCAGGCACAGCGCCGCCTCCCTTGCGAATTCCGGGGACATACGCCTGGAATCATAGGCAATCGCCACTCCCTTTTCCTGCCCGCCCTGGGAGACGATATAATTCGCCAGCCCCTGCGTCGCCTTGCGGACCGTATAGATATTCATCCGGTTCGTCCCCGCTCCGATCACACCTCTAAGTCCCCCTGTCCCGAACTCAAGCTGGCGGTAAAACCGGTCCTCGATCTCCCTCTCATCACCGCTTATGGCCTTAAGCTCCTCCCGCACAGACGCATCAAAATATTCATCCGTACACCACGCTTCATAAACCTCTCTGTAACCCATCGTCATATCCTCCTTCATTTTTATATAAGTCCTTGTTAATCCTCGTTTCTTTCCGGGATGAAGGCATCAAACACCCGCACCACGATCTTTGCGATCATGAAGGCTGACACACCTTCCCCCACAAACACCCAGAGCCAGAATATCACTGAAAATGTATCGGGCGATATCAAAAACCATACCAGCGGCGCACTATTGATCAAGATCATGACCGCGGTCTGCCACAGATGGGTCACCGCAATCTTCGCCCCGTTGACCAGCGTATTTTTCACCGTGTTCTCAAACTTTGCAAGCAGCGGGAACACATACCCGAACACTCCCGCACCGAAGATAAAAAGCGCTATGCACCCTCCATACATTACAGATGCGCCCTTTGTCCCTGTCCGTCCCAGCACATGAAAATCAACCGCCAGGACCGCCCCAAAGATAAAAAGAAGCGCCGTGACCGGAAGCGATTGCCGGAAATTCTGCCGAAAAGACCTGAAAAAACTTTTCACTATCCCGTTTTCTTCGCCCCGCACAAGCTTCATCATCACAGCATACAAAGCCGTCGTGGATGCGCCGAAAGTCACTGCCGGAAGAGAACACAAAAGCCACAGTAAATTCAGCAGAAGAATATCAAAAATCTTCGTCATCACTTCACTGAACAGATTGTCCGGTTGAAATATATCCTTTACCGTCATATGCACACCTCCTCATTCCATCAGATATTCAAGAAAAAGCTCTGCCCGCTCTTCATTTTCCGTCCCCCTTGCAACAGCAAACACCGGATGTTCCATATACGCTTTCATCTCTTTAAAACGCCTGCTGCCCGCAAGAGATACACCGTAAGGCGCCTTTTTTCCCATCCCTACCTCATGATCCTCAAAAGAAATATCTTCACTGTCCAGATACCCTTCTGTCTCCAAAAATTCATAGGTATCACCCGACTCCTCGAAAGATTCCTCCGGCATCTCATCCAGTTGTTTAAAAAATCCGTACCCGGCAAGCTCCCTCCACACCGTCTCGTCAGCGATGACCGCATCTAGCTGCCTGCTGTGTAGGTAGACCTCCATACGGGTCAGTGCGTCATCCTTCATAAAAAACGTATCATCGATCAGAACCTTTTTATGCTTTCCATCCGCACCGAACCTCTCACACAAATCCTCTGTCATCTCTTCAAGCTTCTCTTTATCCAGCGATTCATCCACAACCGCCACATACAAAACCGTTTCATCCGCCGGCTTCAAAAAATGCCACGAAAGAAAAAATACCGCAAAAATCCCTGCTGCCATACCAAGCATCTTTCTGAGATAATAGTCTGCAAAATACTGTCTTCTCTGCTTCTTATCCATCTCTTCCCATTTCTGCTTTTCCGTCCTGCTCCTGTCTTTTCTGTAAATACTAGCATCATCATCCAGCGCAGTCTTCTTTTGTAAATCCGGCATATCATCACCACACAAGTTTATTTAATTGAAATTTATCATCTTTTTAGCTAAATGTCAACTAATTAATCGTATGTTTTTAATATATCATAACTAAAAAAGATGCAAGGCTCCATTTTCCAATACAGAGCCTTACACCTGTCAGCTTTATCCATTAATTATTCCGTTTTACTTATACTTTGTCATCATTGCATAATGCCTCATAGTCTATACTTCGCTCTCCCGCACAAAGTGATACAGCCTGCTCACGGCATCACCCTGCATGAAATCAATGATAAATCCGCCCTTCATCAGCATTTCCCCTGGGTATACCTGCTCCGTCTCTTCCAGCCTGTACGCTGCCTTGCCATCAAGCCCCAGGAGCCTGATCTTCTTTCCATGGAAAGAGGAAACACATTGCACCTGGACAAAAGTCATCAGCGCCTCGCTCTTATCCTTCGCTGCCACAAGATAGCAGTCATACTTATGATTCTCCCTGTAGGACGCAATCCGGTAATAATCGCCTTCCCTTATCAGCTCATTATACCTGTGGTAATCTTTGATCTGCCCCGGGATCATCTCCCGTTCTTTTTCCGGAATCTTCGTGATATCCAGCTCATAGCCAAAGGTTCCGGCAAGAGCCACATGTCCCCTGGTCTCAAACGGCGTCACCCGGCCTGTCATATGGTTCGGGCAGTCGCTTACATGGGCACCCATCGCAGACAGCGGATATACAAGCGCCGTACCCTCCTGGATTGCCAGCCGCTCCACAGCATCCGTATCATCACTGCACCAGATCTGCGGGCTGTAATAGAGCATCCCCGGGTCAAACCGCCCGCCGCCGCTGGAACAGTTCTCAAGAAGCAAGTTCGGGAACTCTGTCACCAGGCGCTCCTGCATCTCATAAAGCCCAAGCACATACCGATGGAATAACTCCTGCTGGGAATCCCGGTCAAGATAGCTGCTTCCTAAGTCGCTCAACTGGCGGTTCATATCCCATTTCACATAGGAGATGGGCGCGCTCCTTAATATCTTTGCCACGCACTCATAGGCATAATCCACTACCTCAGGGTTGGACAGATCCAGTACATACTGCGCCCTGCTCTGGGTCGCCTGCCTTCCCGGGATATGGATTGCCCACTCCGGATGCTCCCGGTACAACGCGGAATCCGGCGAGAGCATCTCCGGCTCAAACCAGATGCCGAACTCAAGACCGATTTCCCTTACCTGTTCCACCAGATATTCAAGACCGCCTTTAAGCTTATCCTCATTTACCGTCCAGTCCCCCAGAGAGCTGTCGTCATTATCGCGCTTTCCAAACCAGCCGTCGTCCATGACAAGCATCTCGATTCCTGCCTTCTTCGCCTCCCTGGCGATATCCAGAAGTTTTTCCGTATCAAAATCAAAATACGTCGCCTCCCAGTTGTTGATCAGCACCGGCCTTTTTTTGTGCAGGTACGGGCTTCGTATCAGATGCTTCCGATAGAAATCATGGAAAGAACGGCTCATCTTTCCAAACCCTTCGCCGGAAAAAGTAAGCACAGCCTCCGGCGCCTGGAATTCTCCGCCTCCCCGCAGATTCCAGCAGAAATCCTCACCGTTTATCCCCATGACCATGCGCACCGCGTCATGCTGGTTTAGCTCCGCCTCTGCGATAAAATTACCAGAATACACAAAGTTCATGGCATATATGCGCCCTTGCTGCTCCGTCGTCTGAGGCGTAACAAGAGCCAGGAAAGGGTGCTCCTGATGGCTTGATTCCCCTTTTGCCGAGGACACCATCTGCTTTCCATAGGCCAGCCTCCTTCTCTGGATCCCCCGCTCTCTCGCCCATCCGCCAACCAGCGTGACCATCTCGAATTCCTCATCGTCCATGTCCAGGCAGGCCGAGAGCACTTTTTCAATCCGGAGGTTCTCCTTCCCCTCGTTGATCAGCCTGACATTCCTCGTGATAATGTCTTCCTCCTCAAAGACAGAATAGGAAAGGATAACTTTAAGATGCAGTACCTTGTCCACGCAGACAAGCTCTAAAGTATCCACCTCATCCTCCGTCCCGAAAGATGCCGGCAGACCCTTAAGCTTCGGCTTTCCCTTCCTGATCGTATAGGAATCATACAAAATCTCGCATCCCCGGCTTCCCGCCTCGCCTTTGACATCAAGGCAGCTCTCCCGGTAATCCCCGATTCCACCCACAGGATACTCCATAGGGAAAAAATCGAGAAAAGAAGACTTCTCTCTCGGAAGCTTCGACGGCGTAAAGGGACGTTCTCCTGTCCGAAGCAGATAGGAAGCATCCTTGCTCTCCACGTAATCTCCGTAGTACGCATGTCCCACATATCCTTCAGGCGTCAGCCCGATCATGTACGTGGTCTGTTTCGTATCCAGTTTAAATATTCTTTGCTCTTCCTCATATCTAATCGCCATCTTATGCCCTCCACCTGTTAATTTTCATCAATATGACGAATTTATCATTATTCCCTTTCAATGTCAACACATTTTCGGCTGTCCAACTGCAGCATTTTCCTATTTTTTAAAACAACCGTTGAAAATATGTTTATTTTCAGCGATAATAATTACAGGATATTAATACAACATACAGGAGGACGATTGCCATGATATTAGAACGCATCTTAAAATACCCGGGATTTCTCTATGAGCTTAAGGGAACACATTACTTTCTGGGGAAATGGATCTGCAAAGAATGTATAGATGAGAATGCCGCAGACTGCGTGTTTATGTACCGCATGAGCCGCCGGGGAAAAGAAGAGCCGGAGACGAATATGTATTTCCAGAAAATCCGGGCCTACGCTGATTTTGCCTTGGAGGTTCCGTATAATCCGCCTAAAATAAACGCGGATCTGAAGGCTCTTCTTGATGGGCTTTCCGATGCTGAGCTTTCCTCTTTGAAAGAACAGTTAGATAACTTTGACGAAGATCTCAGTAAATACTGCGGAGAACTTTAAGCTCTCTTCTCTGTGTCTGTAATCAAGTAATGGGGTCGCATTTACGAATCTCTAAAATCTTGTCAAGAATGCAGGACGCGGCCTCCTCTTTCTTCATCATCGGCAGTTCTTCCTGGAAATCTTTCCCAATCAGCGTGACAATATTCGTATCCGTCTCAAATCCCGCTCCCTGAACCTTTAAGTTATTGGCCACGATCATATCCAGATTCTTCTTCACCAGCTTTTTCCTGGAATTCTCAACCATATGTTCCGTCTCCATAGAAAAGCCGCACAAAAACTGCCCTTCTTTCTTATGGCTGCCCAGATACCCTAAGATATCGTCTGTCCGTTCCAGCTCGATCGCCATCTCACCGTCCGCTTTTTTCACCTTCTCTTCCGAGATATATCGGGGACGGTAATCTGCAACAGCAGCCGCTTTGATGATAATATCCATCTCTCCGCTTCCCCGAACAACCGCATCATACATTTCTTTTGCAGACACTACCGGTATCACATCCACAAACATAGGCGTCTTAATCGCCGTCTTCCCCGTCACAAGAGTAACGGACGCCCCGCGGAGCATACACATCCTTGCCATGCCATAGCCCATCTTCCCGGAAGAATGATTCGTAATATAACGCACCGGGTCAACCGCCTCCTGGGTAGGCCCCGCCGTAACCAGCACTTTCAATCCTTCCATATCCTTTGGAAATGCACAAGCCTTATAAACGTACTCAGCAAGAACCTCCGGCTCTAACATCTTCCCTGCTCCCACATCCCCGCAGGCAAGGTATCCGCTGTCCGGCTCTGCAATCTCCATTCCATAATGCCTTAAGATCCTTATATTGTCCTGCGTCACCGGATTCTCATACATGGCTGTGTTCATGGCAGGAGCGACGATCTTCGGGCACCGGCAGGCAAGTATCGTTGTTGTCAGCATATCATCCGCAATCCCATGGGCAAGCTTGGCGATCACATTGGCTGTCGCCGGGGCGATGATCACTGCGTCCGCCTTTTTTGCCAATGCTATATGCTCAACCTTGAACTCAAAATTCCGGTCAAAGGTGTCAGAGACACACTTATAACCCGTCAGCGACTCGAACGTGATCGGATTGATAAAATTTTTTGCATTCTCCGTCATGAGTACGCGCACTCTGGCGCCAGCCTTCACAAGAAGACTGGCGAGAGACGCGCTCTTATAGGCGGCAATACCGCCTGTCACACCCAGGAGAATAGTTTTTCCCTTTAACATCGTTTCATTCTCCTTGTATCTATTGGATTTTTATAGTTACGCTTTTTTTCTTTCCGCTTCCGTCTGCTGCCGATGCTGTAATCTTGACTTTCTTCCCCTTCATCTTTGGCTTTGCCGTAACCTTTCCTGACTTGGAGACTGCCGCAATCTTCGGATTGCTGCTGCTCCAGATTACCGCTTTATTGGCGCCTTTGGTCACTTTTACTTTCGCTTTTAGTTTTATAGATTTCCCGGCTTTTACTTTCTTCTTTCCGGAAATGGAGACACTCTTCACCACGCCCTTCATGGACTTGATCGTAACAGAGCCTTTCGCTCCGCTGCCGTCCTTCGCTGCTGCGGTTATCACCGCCTTCTTGCCGCCGCTCTTCTTTAATACAGTGACTTTTCCATTCTGGTCAACTTTAGCCACCTTCGGGTTGCTGCTGCTCCATGTCACCCCTTTATTCGTGGCATTACTTGGGGAAATGACTGCTTTTAAAGTCACTTTCTTTCCCGCTGCTATCTTTCCGGATAAGGGTGAGGTAATACGGATCGACGATACTTTCACAGCGGTATCTTTAAGAGCCGCGATTTTCTCCTCCTGTATCTCCCCGCAAGCCGCACATACGCGCTCCTTGCTGCCTGGAACACCTACCTGCGGATTCTTCTTCGTCACCCACGCACCGAAAGAGTGACCGGTCGGCGGGATCTCAACCCGTCCGCTAAGTATTGTCCCGCATACAGAGCAGTGGCTTCCCTCCGTAAATCCCGGCTCCGTACAGGTTGCCTCTACTGCTTCATCAGTAACTTCCATATGACCTTTGGCAGGAATCTTTTCCAGTCCTTTCAAAGTCAGGCCGCATCTGTCACATAAAACACCTGCAGTTCTTCCGTCTCTTGTACAAGTGGCTTCGATTGCTTCCTTTTCAACTGGCTCATGTATATGCCCTTCCTCCAGCTTAGGGATAACCTGCACATCCTTTATCTCATCGCATTTTCCGCAATGGATGGACTTCTGTCCGTCCTTCTCTTCCGTAGCAGGCTCATCCACTGTATACTCCGTGTCCCAATCATGACCGGTCGCCGGAATCACTTTCTGCTCCGTAAAAACTTCATTGCATACACTGCAATGGCTTCCTTCTGTCTTTCCCGCTTCAGTACAGGTTGCTTCTACCCTTTTGTCTATAACTGTCGTATGGGGCTGTTTTTCAACAGTGCTTCCTTTCTCAATCACTTTCTTACAATCCAGACAATACTTATCCCCCGTATATCCCGTATTCTTACAATCTGCATCTTTCTTATCTCGTATTTCTGTATTTGTGTGAGGACATTCTCCCCACTGCGCGTACAGTGTAAGCGTCTCGCCGTTTGTTGATGCCTGATAATTGATTTTAGCTCCATCTGCATATGATATCCCGCTTCCATCCGGTTTCGTATTCCAACCTCTGAATTGCTTTTGTGCATTCACAAACTGATTGGCAGTTAGAGTACATTCCCTTCCTGATTCAAGAAACTTCATATCCTCCATACTGCCGCTTGACGCACCGTTTCCGTCAAAATGGATGGTGTAGAGATTCGGTTTTGTCTCTCCGCTTAATTCTTTTAACGTAGTAACTGTTCCTGATTTATTCGGAGTTTCAGATAAAGCATATTGGAGCTGACCTGATGGTGTAATATTTATCCCGTAAATCCTTCCGGTTTTCTTTTGAGCCTCGGTCAATTCAAATACTTTATTACTCGTACTTGCACTAACATCAAGCTTGTAGATAGCCGTGCTTCCTGAATAGTAATATTCTCCTCCATAAGCTCCTGTTCCTACATATTCCCCATCATAATAACCCGTTCCAGCAGTATTCGTCCACGTTTCATTGAATGCAACAACATCTCTTACCTTAGAAAATTTCTGCCCGTCGCAAGTATATTGGCATATAGAGTCTGTACCATTAAATCCATACCAAGAACCATTCACATAATCAAAACCTGCATTGATATTATTCCATAGATATGAATCATACGATTGATCTGATGCTGCTGTGTCTAACAAAGAACTCGTAATAACCCAATCGTTACTTTTATAATGTGTCTTCGCTCCATCAGTTGGATTTTTAAAAAATCCTGTACTCTTCATAAAATAAATATGACATGCTTTTCCTAACATATCATTAAGTGGATCATTCCAAGTCACATCTACATGATAGTAATTATCCCCCACCTGTATCATATTCCATGCATGATTAACAGAAGCACTTGTCACCATCTCGCAGGTAACACCTAACTGTCGCGTAAGTTCCAGAAAAGCCAACGCATAACCTTGACAGACGGCCTCTTTATCAACCAATGCACCGTATGACGAGTGCGCATTCGATGCTTCCTTAACATATTGACAATTACGTGCCAGATAATCATTCACATAAAGTGCTTTTTCCATATCGCTCCAGGAACTGTCTGCACCTCTTACCGCGTCGGCAATGGCTCTATCATACTCTTCTGCTGCTTTCATAGCCTCACTCTTATTCATTGTATATTGAATTTCTATCTTACTAACAATTCCTCCCGTTGATGACCAAACAACATATGCACTTTCAACATAAAAATATCCAGGATGAGTATTCAGTGTCCCAAAATAGATTGTACTAATATCATCTTTTGTAAGCCCATAAGAAGCCAAATCACAACTCGTCGAAAAAGAATCCCACGCCGCCAACAGTGCCTCCTGCACCTCTTTTTCTTTACCGGAACCTACTGCCGAACGGCCTTTCCCTGATGTGCTTACTGCTTCCGGGAATCCGCCTTCCTGTATGACGCTGTCGGATAAGTCCACATATTCTTCCCGAACTTCTGCATCATTCCCTGCTGCTCCATCCTCCTGAACTGCCGGTTCTGATGCATATACATCTGTCTGTGCTCCCGCAGCACAGATCCCCACACTTAATAATAACGCTAAGATTAATTTCTTCACCAACATCTCTCACTCCTTTGTGATTACAATCATATATGCTATTGTACCAAATCGCCTGCGCGACGGCTAGCCCCAAGCACGTAAAATCTTTACTTTTTTCAATTTTTTATCCCAGCACTGTGCGGAGTCTTACATGCTTTACTTTCAATCATCCATTAATTTTTCGAAAAAACTTATAGTTTTTATCTATAATTATCGTCTTTTATAAAATACATAAATTTGACATTCAACTATTTCGACATTACACTTAAATTAATATATTTTTTAGAACGGAGAGGATAAACTATATGGAAAATTTTGAACTGCCAAAGTCATTTGACGAATTTGTAGACGCGAGGAAAGCCGGATTTTTAAAAGTAAAGGAATATGTGGAGAATGGCGGTCACTTAGTGGGGATGTTCTGCTCCTACACGCCGCTGGAGCTTTTTGATGCGGCAGGAGTCTCGGTCGTAGGGCTCTGCGGAACGAGCAATGAACCAATCGCGGATGCGGAAAAAGTGCTCCCGAAAAACTTATGCCCGCTGATCAAGTCGAGCTACGGTTTTGCCTATACGGAAAAATGCCCGTATACATATTTCTGCGATTTTATCGTAGGCGAGACGACCTGCGACGGGAAAAAGAAGATGTTCGAGCTGCTTAACGATATCAAGGAAACTTATGTGCTCCACCTTCCCCAGAGCCAGAAGAGAGCGTATGCGAAAGATATCTGGTACGAGGAGGTAAAACTCCTGAAAGAGTATCTGGAAGAGAGATACGGCATCGAAATTACAGACGAGAAATTAAGGGAGGCAGCCCGCAAGAGAAACGAGCTGAGAAAGACTCAGATGGAATTGTATACGCTGCAGGGAGCGGTTCCCCCGGCGATGAAGGCGACAGAAGTAATGTCCACGCTTGCCCAGGGAATGTTCAACTTTGGAGTGGATGCCCAGCACGCAAGCTACAAGGCAAAAGTAGACGCTGCAAAGACAGCGCTGGCAAACGGAGAAAAACCTGTGGACGAAAAGGCAAAGAGAATCCTCCTGACAGGCTGTCCGTCCACCGGGGTCATCCAGAAAGTAGGCATGACGATTGAAAATAACGGCGGCGTAATTGTCTGCCTTGATGACTGCGGCGGCGAGAGGACCCAGAAGATGCTTGTGGATGAAAATGCCGAGGACATCTTAAGGGCAATTTCCGACCGCTATCTTGAAATCCACTGCTCTGTTATGACGACAAACGAAGGGCGCATTGAGAACACGAGAGAAATGTGCAGGAAATACAAGGCGGACGGCGTGATTGAGATGGTGCTCCAGGCTTGCCATACGTTTAATGTGGAATCAACCTTGATGCAAAAGATGTGCGAGCAGGAAGGCATCCCATATATGAAACTGGAGACAGATTACTCCACGACAGACAGCGGACAGATTGAAACAAGACTTGCTGCATTTATTGAAATGTTATAAGATATATATAGTACATGGAAGGGCAGGAGGTCAGCCTCTTGCCCTTTTTGAGAGTTAAGGAGGATAACATGTATCAAGTAGGAATAGACATCGGTTCCAGTGCGGCAAAGGCGGCTGTGATAAATGAGGGGGAGGTCATAAAGACCATTCTGCTGGACACCGGGTTCAGCAGCCGGAAAGTGGCGGATGAAATCTATGCCACATTAAAAGCCGAAGGCATCACGAAAGAAAACGCGAAATACGTTGCCACTGGTTACGGACGCATTTCCGTGCCTTATGCCGATGATACCGTAACCGAGATTACATGCCACGGAAAAGGTTCGCATTTTCTCTTCAGGGAAGACGGGACCGTCATCGACATCGGCGGACAGGACACGAAAGGAATCGCCCTGAAAAACGGCCGTGTCATGAAATTTGTCATGAACGACAAATGCTCCGCCGGAACAGGGAAATTCCTGGAGATCATGACAAACCGGCTTGGTCTTACGCCGGAGGAGCTGTCCGCATTGGCGAGGAAAGGCAATGAGATTACAATCAGCTCCATGTGTACGGTATTTGCCGAATCGGAAGTCATAAGCCTGATCGGGAAAGAAACGCCGAGAGAGGATATCGCCTTCGGCGTCATAGAATCAGTCGTAAATAAAGTCGTATCGCTCCTCGCGCAAGTTCCAAACGACAGATACTTCCTGACAGGCGGGCTTTGCGAGGATGCCTACATCATCGAACGCCTGTCCAAAGCGCTTAACGCGCCGGTAAGCTCCGTGCCCCTTGCCAGATATGCAGGGGCGATTGGGGCGGCATTGATGTGCTAAAACTGCCCCGCCCATAAAACGGGTGGGGGCAACTTATCCCTTTATATTAAGCCAGTGGAGTTTTCTGAATCCGAACATTTCTTCTTCATCGACCGCGTGCATGGTCTTTTCGTATTCGTTCTTCGCCCGTTCATGCTGCGTTTCCTTTGTCTCAGGTACTTTTATATCCTTCATTGCCGCTGGAAATTCTTCAGGCTTTTTTATGCATTCCAGCTCTGAAGGAATTTCCTCATATTCCCCGTTTTCCTCCGATACTTCTTCCGCGTCTGCGCCGTCATGGAGGTTCCGCTCTTCATCCTCTTCCTGACGCATACTCTCTTCCTGATACATTTCTTCTCTCTGCATCATTAAAGAGGAGACATAATACTGGATATTTTCCGGGTTAATCTCTTTTTCCGGCGATATATTCATCTGCTGGTGCATTCTCTTTTTTAGCAGTCTGATAGCTTCCTCTTTCGATTCCATTGGCATCTGACCTCCTTTTAGCATTTTTGATTTGCATTAGTCCGACAGAAGTATTTTATATCCGAGACATCTTAAACGCCATCATCATCTCATTTGTAAGGCTGCAGTCCTCATATTCTACAGGAATCTCTTCGCGTTCAAACCATTCTGCAAGCGAGAGTTCATCTTCATCAAGCATCACCTTATCCTCACCGTCAAGCTCGCAGAAAAATCCAACAAGAAGTGTGTCTGAAAAAGACCAGGGCTGGCTTTTATAATATGTAATATTCTTAACTTTAAGCCCCACTTCCTCCATTACCTCGCGCCTTACCGTATCCTCAAGGGTTTCTCCGATCTCTGCAAAACCAGCAAGCAGCGCATATTTTTTATATTCCCTGCCTGCGTACTTTGACATAAGGATTCTGTTCCCGTCCGTCACTCCCACGATTACTGCCGGACAGATCTTAGGATATTCCATACACCCACATTCCGGGCAGAAAAGCATCCGCTCCTTTTTATCCTTTACGAGCTTACTCCCACATCGCCCGCAAAACTTACGCGAATCATACCATCTGTAAAGCTGCCATCCTGTAACAGCTGCAAAGCCCAGATATTTCGGCAAAGCATTTCTGTATATCTGTATATCCTCCCATGCATATCCCGGCACATCTTCAAAAAAAGTATTTTTCCCTAAGTAAAAATCCTGCCGGTCTATGGAAAATAAATAGATATATTCTATCTGTGAAAAAGCCTCGCCCTTACACTTCATAATTTCCCGATATGAAGGAAATACAATATTATCCTCTTCTTTTTTCAGCATAATCTTTCTGCCGTTGTAAAATAGTATTGCGCTTTCATCTCCTGGATGTCCGGGCGCATATTCATTTCTATACTGATGAGGAGCTATATCCTGTATCATGACTTATTCCCCTTCTTTTTCATTTGATTTCCTTGCCTTTTTTTCAATATTCCGATTTGGACAAGAGTAATTCTTCCGTAATACTTTCTATATCATAATCCGGCTCATACTGTCTCGCGACACCACAAATATCTCGTATCACATCCTCATCCTCTTCCAGCATGTCCGCGATAGCCGTCGCTTCCATACCTTTCGCCAGTTTCCTACAGACCTGGTTCACCAACGTCTTTATCCGCCCCTCCGCTCTGCCCGTTATACGGCCCTCTATCCGGCCTTCTTCCCTACCTTCTTCACGTTCATAATACTTCTCTTCCCATGCCTGCATATACTTCACCCCAACTTCTTCATTGACTTTCACCTTACAGACCCGGTCATGCACACGCCGCACTCTCTCGCTCTTTGCCTGATTCGCTGTTTCATTTGTGGAGTGCTCTACATACTTCAAAAACTCTATCAGTTCTTCCGAGACTTCATCTGCATTTTTCCCTTTCGTGTTGATAAATATCTTTACCGCCCCATCCCCGAGACTGCATCCGGGCACTTCTTTACATCTGTTCTCAAAGGTATACACATATTTTCCATACCCGAACAAATCAAAAGTCATAATTATGATCACAAATGACTGGTTCAGAAAATTATAATTCGGAACTCCCGGTTCTAGCAGGCCTGTATCGATAAGTGATTGATAATACCTGCTCCGCTTGGCCAGATCTGCCTTTCTTGTGTCCTGCATCTCCGTGTTGTAGATGCTCTGCTCTTCGCTCATTACGAACACATCCATCCGTATAGAACGGAGCAGCGGCGATACCCTGAGTTCTTTCTCCGTCTGTGGCTGGTCTAAAAGGGAAATGTCTCTCCCGAATATGATACTTAAGACATCCTGATAAGTCTCCCTGTCCTCCAATACTTCATCAAACAGGAAACGGTCTGTAAGGTTTAAATCCTTTAATGGTACAATATTTTGTTTCTTCTCTTTCTTCATATATTTCCTCCTAAGTGTATCACAAACACATTAAAAATAATAGCTTTCTGTTACATTAAAAAATAACAGCCACACAATCATAAGTACCACTTCCTTCTCTGTCTGATTTTTACATTTGTTGGATTCTTCGGCGAAATGCCGTTCATCTGAAATTTTTAGAATTTTGATTTACATGTCAATGATAGCACTGCTTACATGTCTTTACAACAATAAATTTAGGAGACTGCTAAAAATAGCAGGATACCTTATACATTTTGGTATCCTGCTGATTTTTAGCGTTATTTTATCTTAATTGTTACCGACTTCTTTTTACCGCTTCCGTCTGTCGCCATAGCAGTTATCTTTACTTTTTTGCCCTTTCCGGCCTTTAGCGCCTTCACTTTGCCGGAACTGCTTACCGTTGCGTACTTTTCGTTGCTGCTCATCCACTTGAGCTTTTTATTGGCTTTTTTTGTAGCTTTGACTTTGGCTTTTAGTTTCAAGGTTTTTCCTGCTTTTACCGATTTCTTTCCGGAGATAGTTACTTTCTTTACTATGCCTTTCATGGACTTTATCTTGTAAGTCGCTTTTACTCCGCTGCCATCTTGGGCTGTCGCTGTAATGGTCACAGACTTTCCGCCGGATTTTTTCTTCATGGTGACAACACCTGTGCTGTTTACCGTGGCAACTTTTTTGTTGCTCGACTTCCATGCAACTGTTTTGTTGGCTGCATTGGCGGGAGCAATATTCACGGCAAGTTTTACTTTTTTGCCTGCGGCAATTTTCTTCGAAATACCTGACAATCCAATCTTTGATACTTTAGTAATCCCATGATTCTTTTTTTCTGTACCGGCATCATTATCTGTATTAACATCAACATCTGTATCTGTGTCTGCATTTGCAGGCTCTGCACTGACCATCACATTGCATTTATACACAGTGTCTGCATTTCCTACCTGAAGTTTGGCCGCCACTATAGCCTCGCCTTTCCCTACCGCATTTACGATTCCATTTTCTACCGTTGCAACCTCTGGGGATAAACTTTCCCACTGTACTGCCTTGGCAAAACTATTGGGAAATACAGAGATTTTCAGTTCTTTCTTCTCCCCGGCTTTCATCGTAAGATTCGTATCAATCAATGAAAACTCGTCTGCAAAAATCATATCGTTTACAGCCTGGCATTCCATATCAACCCATATACCTTTATCATACCCCACTGCATTTTCCGGGCAGAACAGCCGGATGGACTGGGGACTGTCAAAAATATTCTCCCCTGCATCAGGTGCATGGCACTCTGCAGTTATCTGTTCGATACGGGCAGACCTTACAAACGCTCCTCTCTCGATTCTCTCCATGCTCCGCGGCAATGTAATTTCATGCAAAAACGGCATGTTATAAAACGCGTCATTTCCAATCGTGGTAATTCCGTCATTTATAATCAACTTGGTTATCCCGGAATTCAATGTATACCAAGGTGCATAAGAATCACCCGGATAAGATTCCATAGGACCGTTGCCGCTAATTTTCAGCGTATCTTTCGCGCTGTCAAATTCCCACTCGGCACTTTTCCCGCATTGCCCGGAATACGGCTGACTGTCATACCCTGCGTGTTCTACAATCTTATAGGCTATATCATTCTCCTTGCAAAACTGTAACGCCTTCGAACCCTCTTCACATTCCACAAGCTCTGTCGTAAACGGATCCATTACCCCGATTTCTGTTACAGAGGGCGGTATCGAGATTACACTGGCTGAACAACGGTTAAAAGCTCCGCTCCCAATCGTCTTTAAGCTTCGGGGAAGTATAATTTTCATGCCATTGCAGACATTGAAATAAAACGCACCGTCTCCAATGGTTTCCAATTGATCCGGCAAACATATTTCTTGCAGCGAATTGGATGCGAATGCCTCTTCCCCTATTTTCTTAAGTGATTTCGGCAAAAACATTCCTTTAATATTCATTTGATAAAAAGCCATCGGGCTGATACTGGTAATCCCTTCCCGGACAATCACCGTATCCACCTTATCATCATAAGACCGCCATACCATATCCAAGGGCATATCGCCGCTGCCCTCGACGATCATGACTCTGTTATCATATATCGTCCACTGAATACTGTCTCCGCAGATACCATTTGCGATACAGCCGTCTTTTACGTTGTATGAGACATAGAATGGAGCGCTGTTCATTTCATTGCCGTCCTGGTCTTTAATATGACACCAGAAGATAATCGAAGATGAATCTTCTTTAATCTGATATTGACACGTATCCTGAGTTCCGTTTAATATAAAATAGGTCGAATCACTTATCTTTCCGTCATATGAATAACGCCAATTATAAGTCAAAGAATCACCCTCGGCTTTGATGGAAAAGTCAACATATTCTCCAAGTGTTCCTGATATATCCTTTGGTTGCTGTATAATCTGTATCGGTTGTTCCGTTTCTGTCGGCTGTTCAGATATGTCCTGAATTTCCTGTGCATTGACAGTAGAACACACATATCCACTTATACACAAAGCAACCGTAAACAGAACGGACGTTACCTTATAGGTTACATTTTTCCTCATCTTTCTCGTTCCTTCTTTTTTATTTTGTTTTTCCACAAATCTACGCAATATCTACCGTTTTCACAATTTTGTATTTATAATTCATGGTTTTATTTTTTCGTTTTCACCTTTTTCACACCAGACCATGCAGAATATAATGGATCTATGTCAATACTTTGGACAAAAAAAGTCGAAAGATTATGCTGCTTTTT
>CAJUMF010000013.1 GCA_910586965.1 uncultured Dorea sp.
CAACGGATGGGGCAAATCCATTGTAAAAATTTTGTCAAAAGAGTTGCAGAAAGAGTTTCCAGGCGCAAAGGGATATTCCGCGGCAAATCTCTGGAGAATGCGGAACTTTTACCTGAGTTATCGCAATTCTGAAAAACTCGCACCATTGGTGCGAGAAATTAGCTGGAGCAATAATGTCGTCATTATGGAGAAGTGTAAGGATGATTTGCAGAGGGAATTTTACATCCAGACGGCAAAGCGGTATGGGTGGACAAAACGCATTTTGGCAAATTTTATTGAGACACAGACTTATGAGAAGTATTTATTAAACCAGACGAATTTCGATTTGACACTGCCGGAAGAACGCAGAACACAGGCAAAACTGGCTGTAAAAGATGAATATACCTTTGACTTTGCGGAACTGTCGCCGGAATACTCTGAGCATGAGTTGGAAATGCAGTTAGTAAACAACATCCGGGCATTCCTGATAGAGATGGGCGGGGATTTTACATTTATCGGCAATCAATACCATCTGACCGTTGGCAGTCGGGATTTATATATTGATTTACTCCTTTTTCACAGAAGATTGAGGAGCTTGGTAGCAATCGAATTGAAAATAGGCGAGTTTGAGGCAGAGTATGCTGGGAAAATGCAACTGTACCTAACAGCACTGGATGAGCAGATAAAACTGCCGGAGGAAAATTCGTCTATTGGCATTATCATTTGTAAAAGCAAAGACAAGACATATGTGGAATATGCATTGAAACAGTCAAATGTGCCAATTGGGGTGGCAACGTATAAGCTGAGTGATTCTCTGCCGGAAGATATGAAGGAGTTGTTGCCAGAGCCGGAGGAGATTGTGAGAAGATTAAGGGTGTTTGAGACAAATAGTATATAAGTTGGCTTAATTGCTTGAAATATTATATGGAATGTTTGATGATACATGTGAGGCTTATGAGTAGAAATATTACGGAGGGAAAGAAACATATAAGTGCTTAACATAGTATTTATGTAAATTTGATTGGATTATGGCAAACAAACGAAGAGATGATTTTAGTAAACAAACAATAGAAGTATTGGCAAAACGAGTTACATATTGCTGTTCAAATCCAGAATGTAGGAAGGCAACAATCGGTCCCAATATTAATAAAAATAAGGCAACGAGTATAGGTGTCGCTGCACATATTAAAGCAGCAGCTCCGGGAGGACCGAGATACGATAAAAATATGACTTCAGAAGAAAGAAGTGATATAAGTAATGGGATTTGGTTATGCCAATCTTGCTCTAAACTTATTGATGCCAATCCTGAAAAGTATCCAGTTGACCGGCTAATAGAATGGAAAAAACTTGCAGAACAAACATCACAAAGGGCGATTGAGAGCGATGGAACTTTTAATCCGAATTCTATTTTTTCAATAGCGATAGAAAATAAATTAGTTGACGATTTAGAAATAAATAAGGATGAAGAATCTACTATTTTAACTCGTAAAATGAAAGATGGAGAATTTGATACAATTTCAATTCTTAATGCTAAAGGAGCGAAGTTGCATGCTTTAGGCATTATCAAAGTTTTAAAAACAACACAAGCTGGAAAAATTGTTTTGAATCAGATTTATTCAGATGTAAAAATGACCGTAATGAATAATATTTATATGAAGAAAAATTATGGTGATTTATTGAAAGAAGATATGTCACTAATAAATGATGAAATGAATAAAGTTTTAGAAAGATATAAGGATAAGCCTTGTATTGACCTACAATTTTTGATGGGATTGTTGTATATTGCTACATCTAATTGTGCAATGTTATGGAAATATGGGAGTGAATTAGATGAAACTGATAATTAGTAGAATAAATGAATGGTTTGATACAGATTATCCAGAGTTAGATGTATATTATGTTTGTGTAAAATTGCTTGAAAAACTGAATAGAAATAGAATCAAAGGAATAGTTTATGATAAACTATCTCTTATTAGTATTGTAACACCAAACAGAAGTAAAGAAATGATGCAAACAATAGATAAATCTATAATATATATGGTTTCGAGGGGATTGGTTGAAAAGAGAAAAGTGTCTGATTTCAGAACGGATTTATTTATTACAGATTTGGGGATAAGGACATTGCATAAGATAGAGGAGAAGCAGAATGAGATTAAATAGGATTGTCGTAGCAGGGGATATCGGTTGTGAATACGAATTTGGTGATATTAACGTACTTCTTGGTGATAATAATTCAGGTAAATCTACACTTGTAAAATTAATTTTGTTTTGCTTGGGGGCTCCAATTAATTCATTTATTGATGAAATTAGTAAAAAGAAATTATGTAATAATGTCACTTTGGAAGTGACGCTTAAAAATGGTAGAAGCGTAAGAATTATTCGTAAATTACCCACTTCGGAGGCTTTTTTGGTAACACCGATTAAGTGCCAGGAAGAAATTGTAAATGATGAAATTACAGTGTTTAATGCGGCAGAATTCTCTGATTTTCTGTTAGAAAGTGAGGGATATAGCACGGAAAAAATAGCCTATACAAAAGACAAAATGGCTAGTTTCAGATTTTATTTTTTGTTACGCGCTGTATATGTTGATCAAGATACCTCTGCACATAGCATTTTATCTGATTTGAATATGGGACAAGACTACTTTACTAGCCAACCTATTATAAAAAAATCAATTGTGGAGAAGATATTAGGAAAAGATAATAGTGAATTGCAAAAAATACGAATTGCTATACAAGAGTTAAATAAGGAAAGTGCTACATTAGGTGCGGAGATAGCATTTTTGAAAGAACAAAAAGAAAAAATGGAAAATATACATAGTTATGAATGGAGAAAATTGGAAAATGAACTATTAAAAATCAAAGAAGAGAAAGAATTGTTGTCAAATGCAGAGTATGAACAGTTGGCAAAGGTAAAAATAATCAATGACAAACAAACATCATCGGAATTAGTGTTAAAACAAAAGGCACTTAATCAGAAGGTGGAAAATGATCAAATTTTAAAATTACAAATATCTGATTTAGAAAATATACTCAAATCATTAGATGATGATATATTGGCTCTTAATTACAAAATGGCTGCAAAAGATATACTAGAAGAATTACCAATTTTATATTGTCCTAACTGTTTATCGGAGTTATCTGAAGAAACGATTAAACGTGGTTTATGTGAAAATTGTCATAAAAAAACTGCGGAAGAAAAGATACTGAATAATGCCACATTAAAAAAGACATTGAATGATTCTATTGCTGAAGCACGGGAATTGCTTGTTGTAAAGAGAAATATATTGCATCAGAATAGAGTTGAAATAAACAAATTGGAAAAGGATATCCAGAAAGAGAAAAAACACTTATTTTCGGAGAGTCAGTGTGAACGTAATCTGATACAAGATTCTATTAATGATGTCAGGCAACGTTTGGAATTTCTAATTGAAAAAGAAAACGTTTTGAAACAATATAGAAAGATTAAGACAGATTTTGAGAAATCAAAAGAAAGAAAAAAGATTATATTAGAAAAAATGAAAGAACATAAGGAGGAGTTGTTGGAGGCCGATAATAAAGCAACAAAAGCAATGCATAATTATAATGTGTTTAAAGAAAGGTTTACGGATTATTTAAAGACGTTATTTACAGAAATTGATAAATGTTCATTGGATGAGAATTATATGCCGCTTATTGATGATAATAAAATGACATCTGTTTCGTCAGCAAGTTTGAAGGTGGCTATTCGAATCGCATATATACTGGCATTATTAACATCAAATTGCGGAGAGGATGGAAGTCATGTTGGGTTTTTGTTGTTAGATTCTCCCAAAGATAAGGATTTGGATGACTACCGTTTTGAAAAATATCTTGGGATAATTGGAAGGGATTGTAAAGGGCAAATTTTGATTACAGGAAGTGTAAGTGACAGAGAAATTTATAAAAAAGAACTTGTAAATGCAAAGTTTTTTGAAGAATTAACTACTGAACAAAAATTATTAAAATAAATATTTTGCAAAGTGGTTGTTTTATTTATTAAATTTGATTTAATAAATCTATGGCAACACTTTGGCAACGGAAAATCAGTAAGCCTAAATATAGTGCATAATTGAAGTATAAACTCGGCAGTTAGATATAGGAAATTAAACAAAATAGATTAAGAAATAAACTGAACTTGCTTACGGGATTCTTTTGGATAATACTTCCGGAGGAGCTGGTTTTCTTTATATGTGCAAAATGTAATCATGCAGGTATAGCGGTGGTTGATGAAAGGCGGAGGGAGTTGGAAGTATGATGGATGAGTTTTTTTTTCGGGCGATTGCGCGGATTCGGACGGATTTTTCGGAGAAGTTCGGGATTCCCAGGCAGAGCGGGCTTGCGGGCACGAGGGGGAGGATCATCTTTGAGGAAAGGTATCGGAGTCCGGAGGCGGTGCGGGGGATTGGGCAGTTTTCCCATCTCTGGCTTTTGTGGGAGTTTTCCGAGGCGGTGAGGGAGGAGTTTAGTCCTACTGTGCGTCCGCCGAGGCTTGGCGGCAATGAGCGGGTGGGGGTGTTTGCCACGCGCTCTCCTTTTAGGCCGAATCCCATCGGGCTGTCCTGTGTTAAGCTTGAGCGGGTGGAGATAAGCGGGGAGTGCGGCCCGGTGCTCTATGTGACGGGGGCGGACATGATGGATAATACTCCGATTTTTGACATCAAGCCTTATCTTCCCTATGTGGACGCCTATCCGGAGGCGGACGGAGGCTTTGCCGCGGAGAAAATGGACTATCGGCTGGAAGTTTCTTTTACAGAGGAATGCCGGAGGGAATTTACGCCGGAGGAGCTTTCGGTGTTGAGGGAGGTTCTTTCCCAGGACCCGAGGCCCTCTTATCAGGATGACCCGGAGCGGGTGTACGGGATGGCGTATGCCGGAAGGGAGCTTAAGTTCCGGGTAGAGAGCCGGACGCTGACAGTCGTGGGGTGTGAGCAGTGACTGTGGAATCCTTTTTTGATGCGCAGGCAGTCTGCAGCGCCCTTTCCCCTAAGCAGACATTTCGGGGGCGCTATTAGCGGAGGCGAAATCCACCTCTTACGCAGACTTGGAGTGAAGGTTCTCCTGAACTCCTTAGTCGCAGTTGGAGGTTAGTTCGCCGGAGCGTTGCCCGGTCTGCGTGGGGAAGGGGCGCTGCGGACTGCCGTTCCTCGAAAAAAATTCCAGCCGCACTGCTGGAAAAAATTTGCCGGGAAATATGATATTGCCTATTTACATCCGGCGCTTACAGGGATATAATAGTCATTGGCAGATGATGTTACTGCAATCTCTATTCAATGTGAAAACTGAATATGAAAGTCTTTGTGGCAGGGTGAAAGCCCCTACCGATGGTACAGTCCATGACCCGCTTTGGCGGCTGATCCGGTGACGTGTCTCTGACGGCATGAATTCCGGAACCGACGGTTACAGTCCGGATGAGAAAAGACATTTTCTGCATTTTTATGCCCGGGACAGTTTTTGTTGCGGGTTATTTTTATTTTTGTGTAAGGGGAAGTCGGTATTTTTTTTCGTTTTGAAAAGACAGGCTGACAGAGAACCCCGAAGAAAGGAGATTTCAGTATGAACCAATTCAACGAAACAAATGCAACAACCAAGACGGCAGCCAGGACGGCTGGGAAACACGCCGTGCAGACGGGGGCGGACATCCATATGAAGGTGAAGACCATCGCTTTTGTAGGTCTGATGGGCGCGGTGAGCGCGGTACTTATGCTGTTTCGGTTCCCGATTCCGTTTATGCCGCCGTTTATGTCTTTTGACCTGTCGGGGTTGATGGAGATGATGGGCGGATTTATGTTCGGGCCGTTTGCGGCAGTGTGTATCATTATCGTAAAGATTCTTTTGCAGCTTGTGATTCAGGGGTCATTTTCTCTGGGAACAGGGGAGCTGCAGAGTTTTCTCTTAAGCTCCAGCTATGTGCTGCCGGCGCTTTTTATCTATCACCGGAATAAGACGAAGAAGACGGCGGCTGCAGGAATGGCAATCGGCACGGTGGCCGTGTCGGCGGTGGCGGTCCTTACGAACCTGTATCTCATTATCCCCTTCTATGCGAATCTGTCGGGGATGACCATGGATGATTTTGTAGGGATGTGCAGGGCGGTCAATCCTGCCATGAAGAGCGTGGCGACGATGGCGGTCTTCGGAATCCTGCCCTTTAACCTGATCAAATACGGTGTGAATTCTGTCGTTACGTTTATTGTATATAAGAGGCTGAGCAAGCTGATCAAGGGAATCATCAGCCGGTAAGGATGGCGGAAAAAACGCGCGGGGCAATCCGGTCCGAAGGGCGTATGCCGCGGGAGCGCAAGGCAGCTCCGGGAGAATGAGCGAATAGATTAGCGTATAGATTGACGAAAGCGCAAGTATGGGATAAGAGAGGAGACGGAACATGAAATTTGTATTGGACAAAGATATCACTTTTGAACAGGCGGCAGAGCGGATGTTCAACATGCTTGGGAACAGCCAGATCATGGCGCTTGCATCCAGCAAGGACGACTATGTGATGGTGCGTAACGTAAGCTGCCTGTTTTACGACGGGAAGATCTGGTTTAAGACGGACAAAAATTTCCGCAAGACAAAGCAGCTATTAGAAAATCCTAATGTTGCCATGTGCTGGAGCGGCATCCAGGTGGAGGGTACCGCGAAGAATAAGGGGCTTGTTGCCGAGGAGCCGGGTCAGATATTTGCGGAAGGGTATAAGAAATACCTGTGGCAGAGCTACAATAAGTACAGCCACGAGGACACGGAGATTCTGATCGAGGTGACTCCGAAATATGTGGAGGTGTGGGATACCAGCGATGAGGGTTACGCCTTCCAGCTCTTTATTGATTTTGAGAAAAAAAGTGTGGAAGTAAAGCAGTACGATAAAAAATAGCGGATAAGGGGGCGGAGCAGTGAAACTTGACCGAATGATTGGCATCCTGTCGGTGCTTTTGCAGAAGGAGAAGGTGACGGCTCCGTACCTTGCAGAAAAGTTTGAAGTATCCCGCCGCACCATTAACCGTGATATCGAGGCGCTCTGCATGGCGGGAATCCCGCTGGTGACAGAGACCGGGGCCAACGGCGGCGTGTCGATCATGGATGGGTACAAGATTGACCGGACGCTCCTGAGCACGTCGGATATGCAGGCGATTCTGGCAGGGCTGCGGAGCTTAGACAGCGTAAGCGGCACGAAACGCTATGCCCAGCTTATGGAAAAGCTGTCGGCGGGGGCATCGAACCTGCTGTCGGGGGATACCCATATCTTAATTGACCTTTCCGCCTGGCACAAGGATACGCTGTCGCCGAAGATTGAGCTGATCCACGGGGCAATCCTTTCCGGGCATAAGGTTTCTTTTTCTTACTTTGCGCCCGGCGGGGAGTCTTTCCGAACCATTGAGCCTTACGACCTTCTCTTTCAGTGGGCGGGATGGTATGTGTGGGGGTGGTGTGAGCTGCGGGAGGATTTCCGGATGTTTAAGCTCGGGCGGATGACGGGAGTTTCGGTGGGCGATGCGTTTGAAAAGCGCGCCGTGCCTTTTCCGGACATTTCTGACGGGAAGGTGTTTCCCGGCAAATATCAGGTCAAAGCGAGGATCATGCCGGAGTATAAATGGCGGCTTATTGAAGAGTACGGGGCGGACAGCTTTCGGGAAGAGCCGGAGGGAACCTTGCTTTTTTCCGGATGGTTTGCGGATAAGGTGAGCGCGGTCACCTGGATCGTCTCTTTCGGGGATGGGGCGGAGATTCTGGAGCCGGAAGGATTCCGGGCGGATGTCCGGGCATTTGCGGAAGGGATATGGCGGAAGTATGAAAACTGCAGCCTGCAAGATGTTTCACAAAGGGCGGAGATAAAATAAATGTTTATCAAAGAATACGGACATTCTGACGGCAAAGCAGTGATGCTGCTCCATGGCGGCGGATTGTCTTGGTGGAGTTATGAGCGGGCGGCGATGCTGCTGGCTGAGGGCGGTTTTCATGTTCTGCTGCCGGTATTGGACGGACATGCCGGGAGCGGCTGCGAATTTACGGCCATGGAAAAGACGGCAGAAAGGCTGATTGCCTATATTGATAAGAGGTTTGGCGGGCATATTTCGGTCATTGGCGGACTTTCTCTGGGCGCGCAGGTTGCGGTTGAAATGATGGTGCAAAAAAAGGATATCTGTGACCATGCTATTATTGAAAGCGCTCTTGTCATTCCGATGAAGGCAGCTAACACCCTGATTCCGCTATCTGTAGGGCTGAGTTTTCCTCTGGTGAAAAAAGAATGGTTTGCAAGGCTCCAGTTTCACAGCCTGCGCCTTCCGCCGGAGTTGTTTGAGGATTATTACCGTGATACATGCCTGATAAAAAAGGCAGATATGGTTTCTTTCCTGAGGGCAAACACATCTTATCAGATAAAGGAGTCACTTAAGGATTCAGAGGCGAAAGTTCTGATTATGGTTGGCGGCAGAGAGACGCCGAAGATGATTCGCTCATCCGAAATGCTGCATGCCGTTTTGAAAGGAAGTTCTCTTGTTATATTTGACGGATGGAATCACGGGGAGGCAAGCATCGGCCATCCTGAGAGATTTGCTGAGACGGTAAAAGATTTTGTTGGTAAGTAAAACCATGACATACAGTTGTCGTGGTTTTTCTGTTATACTGTAGATGACTTTGAGAGAAAACCGGCTGTAACGGCAGGTGAGATTCAAAGAGTAAAATTTAGTAAAAGGAGAGCGAAAGCATGGCATTTGACTACAAAAAGGAGTACAGGGAATTTTACTTGCCGAAGAGGAAACCGGAAATCATCACTGTGCCGCCTATGAATTTTTTGGCAGTCCGCGGAAAGGGCGACCCCAACGAGGAGGGCGGCGCGTACAAGCAGTCCATCGGTCTGCTCTACGGGATAGCGTTTACCATCAAGATGAGCAAGCTGACAGACCACCGGATGGAGGGGTATTTTGACTTTGTGGTGCCGCCGTTGGAGGGGCTGTGGTGGCAGAGGGGCGTAAAGGGCGTGGACTACTCCCGCAAGGAAGATTTTGAGTGGATATCCATGATACGGCTGCCGGAGTTTGTGACGGAGGAGGAGTTTAGCTGGGCGAAGGAGGAGGCTGCGGCGAAGAAAAAGACAGACTTTTCTGAGGTGAAATTTTTTCCCTACGACGAGGGCCTGTGTGTGCAGTGTATGCATGTGGGGGCGTATGACGACGAGCCGAAGACGATTTCCTGCATGGATGCATTTGCGGCGGAGTCAGGGTTCGTGGCAGATATGAGTGACAGGTGCGATAAGCCCGGGATGGAGGGCAGACGCTTTCACCATGAGATTTATCTGAGCGATGTGAGGAGATGCAGGCCGGAGAATTTAAAGACGGTCATCCGGCATCCGGTAAGGAGGGCGTAAGGAGATGGAGTATACGAAAAAACAGATAGAGGAACTGGCCGGCGGGGAAAGATGGGCGCTTTTTGAGCGGCTCAATGAGATGATCCTGGAACATTATGATATGGAACAGGCATGGGATAAGGGCGGCAGGGATTGGGCGGCCTGCCTGCGTTACAGACGGGGCGAGAAGACGCTCTGCACGGTATATTTCCGAAAAGGGGAGGCGGCGGTCCTTGTCATATTCGGAAAGAAGGAGCGGGAGAAGTTCGAGGAGGCTCAAAAAGAGTTCTCGGACTTCGTGCAGGAGGTTTATCACAGCTCAAAGACTTACCATGACGGGAAATGGATGCTGTTTGACATGGATACGGAGGGGCTGCTTTCGGATATGGAAAAGCTCCTTGCCATTAAGAGAAAGCCGAACCGATAGATTGCGGCGTGCGGCTGCTATTGTGAGCGGACGGATATTTTCAAATTAAAAAGAATCATGACATATAGTTGTCATGGTTCTTTTGCTATGATAGGGCTGTAAAAAGATGTTGGGGTTGAAAGAAAGGATAGTAAGACTTATGAATTATGAGATTGTAACATTGGAAGAGAAAATTGCGGTAGGAGTTTCCGGGAGGACGAATAATACTTCTCCTGATGCGGGGGCGGTAATCGGCGGGCTGTGGAACCGTTTTTACAATGAGGGCGTGTATGCGGCAATCCCGAAAAAGGAGGGGGCGAAAGCGATGGGCATCTACACGGATTACGCCGGGGATGAACGCTCGGACTGCACGCTGGTCGTGGCATGTGAGGCGGAGCGGGAGCCGGAGGGGGATGAATTTGCGGTATGCCGGATTCCGGCGGGGCGGTACGCGAAGTTCATCGTCCGGGGAGATATGGTGAAAGCGGTAGCCGCGGCATGGCAGGAAATCTGGCAGATGGAGCTTGACCGGGCGTTCCGGTGCGATTTTGAAGAGTATCAGGATGACTGTATGGGGGAGACGGAAGTCCATATCTATATAGGGCTGAAGTAAGGAAGAAAGGGAAAAAGGATGCATAAGGTCAAAGCGAAAGGGATACTGTCAGCGAAAAATGGGATGAATCTGTACCGGGGATGCTCGCACGGGTGTATTTACTGCGATTCCAGGAGCAGGTGCTATCATATGGAGCATGAGTTTGAGGATATCGAGGTGAAGGAGAATGCCGCAGAGCTTTTGGAGGACGCGTTAAGGCGCAGGCGGAAGAAATGCATGATCGGCACAGGCGCCATGACAGACCCTTATATCCCGTTAGAGGAGGAGCTTTGCCAGATGCGGCGGGCTTTGGAGGTTATCGAAAGGTACGGTTTCGGCGTTACCGTGCTGACGAAATCCGCCCGGATTCTGCGGGATATGGACCTTTTGCAAAAGATTCATGAGCGGGCAAAGTGCGTGGTGCAGATGACCCTCACGACTTATGACGAGGGGCTTTGCCGGAAATTGGAGCCGAATGTTAGCACGACGGCGGAGCGGTTTGCGGCGTTAAAGGAGTTTCGCGACGCGGGGATTCCCGCGGTGGTGTGGCTTACCCCGGTTTTGCCTTTTATCAACGATACGCCGGAGAATATTTCCGGCATCCTTGAGATGTGCGCCGAGGCGAAAGTCCGGGGAATCATCTGCTTTGGCATGGGGGTGACGTTAAGGGAGGGCAGCCGGGAGTATTTTTACCGGCAGTCAGAGCGGCTGTTCCCGGGGATGAAAGAGCGGTATATCCGGGCTTACGGCAGCCGATATGAGCTGGCAAGCCCGAGGAATGCCGAGCTTATGGGGATTTTCCGGGACAGGTGCCGCGGCGGCGGGATTCTTTGCGGCAATGACCGGATATTTGAGTATCTGTCAAAATTCCCGGAGGAGCCGGGCGGGCATCAGATGACACTGTGGGATTAACCAGCCTGTCCGGCTCATTTTTGTGCGATATGTATAATTTTGCAGGAAAATAAAGATATTATTTTTATTGTGAACTAAGCGTCATATGGTGTATAATGAGGCGAATTAAGGAAACAGTCCGGCTGTTTGCGCGGATGATAAGGAGATAGATTATGGCGTTGGAAGATTATAACAAAGCGTACAGAATGGGAAAGCGGGAGTATCAGCACCGGATGATGAGGGGGCAGCTCCCTACCTTGCAGGTGTTGGATGAGATACTGCCCCCGAAGGGGCTTTATACGGAGGTTCCGCTGGGGCTTGTGCAGATTCCGGTGAATCAGATCGTGGGAACGAAGACGGGAGGCAGGAGCAATGCTTTTGCGGCGAACTTTATGCCAATCTTAAAGGTGGGGACGGAGTTTTCCCAGAAGTGGGTGACGCTGTGCAAGAGCCATGAGGAAGAGGGCATCCGGGAGCCTATCAAGGCTTACGAGTACATGAACCAGTTTTATGTCCTGGAGGGGAATAAGCGGGTCAGCGTACTGAAGTATTTTGACGTGGTGTCCATCCCCGGCACTGTGACCCGTATCGTGCCGAAGAGGACGGGGGAGAAGGAAAATAATATTTACTATGAGTTTATGGAGTTTTATGAGCTTTCTAAGGTGAATTACATCTGGTTTTCCGAGGAGGGTTCTTTTGCCGAGCTGCAAAAGGAGGTTGGCAAAGAGGCTGACGAAGTGTGGAGCGATGATGACAAGCTGACCTTCAGCTCTATCTACACCCGGTTTCTGACGGAGTTTAACGCAAATGACGGGGATAAGCTTAACTGTACGCCGGGGGATGCGTTCCTTGCGTTTATCAAGGTCCATGATTATGAAAATCTGGAGGATATGACTACCAGCGAGCTTAAGGAACTGGTGAAGAAGAGCTGGGAGGAGTTCGAGCTTTTGCAGGAGGAGGAAGAGATTGACTTAAAGATGGACCCTATTTTTAAAGAGAAGACCATCTTAGATAAGCTGCTGCCTTCAAGCGCGCCGAACCTCAAGGCTGCGTTTATCTACGAGAAATCGCCCATGACTTCTGCCTGGACTTATGCCCACGAGCTGGGGAGGCTCCAGCTTGAGCAGAGATTCCCGAAGGAGGTCACGACGGTCTGCTATGAAAATGTGACGGTGGATACCGTTGAGGATATTTTAGAGGAGGCGGTTGAGGAAGGGTGCAACCTTATTTTTACCACGACGCCATCTTTTGCCCAGGCAAGCGTGAAGGCGGCAATCGCCTACCCGAAGGTGAGGATTTTAAACTGCTCGCTGAATACATCCCATCGGTATATCCGCACCTATTATTCCCGGATGCATGAGGCGAAGTTCCTTATGGGCGCTATCGCGGGGGCTATGGCGAGGAATGATAAGCTGGCGTACATCGCGGATTATCCGATTTTCGGGACCATTGCAAACATCAACGCATTTGCGCTGGGGGCGAAGATGATCAATCCCCGGGCGGAAGTCTACCTTGACTGGAGCGCAAAGAAGGACAATGACGCACTCTGGAACTTTAAAAACAGCGACGCGTCCATCATTTCTGGCAAAGACATGGTGATTCCGGAGGATGCGTCCAGGTATTTCGGCATTTTTGAGATGGCGGACGGATACCCCAGGAGCCTTGCCATGCCGGTGTGGCAGTGGGGGAATTTCTATGAGAAACTCATCCGCACCATCATGGAGGGTACATGGAAGTACGACGACGACCCGTCCACCACGAAGGCAATCAATTACTGGTGGGGGATGTCTGCGGATGTTGTGGGGGTTATCTGCTCCCAGAACCTTCCCATCGGCACGAAACGTCTGGTGGAGCTTTTGAAAAATACCATCAGCAGGGGGGAATTTAACCCATTTTCGGGAATCCTCTACTCCCAGGAGGGAATCGTGCAGGACCACCCTTACGGAACTCTTTCCCCGGAGGCAATCATGGAGATGGATTGGCTGGCGGAGAATGTCATCGGCTCCATCCCGAAGGAGACGGAGCTTAAGGAACACACAAAGCCTGTAGTGGGGCAGCAGGGGTTAGACAAGGCGAAGGGATAAGGGCATATGAAGATACTTGCGATTGCGGACGAGGAGTCGGCGTATCTGTGGGATCATTTTGAGAAGGAAAAGCTGGAGGGAATCGACCTTATCATCTCCTGCGGCGATTTAGACCCCAGATATCTGTCCTTTCTTGCCACATTTACCTCGGCGCCGGTCCTCTACGTCCACGGCAACCATGATGAAAAATACAGTGAGATACCGCCGGAAGGATGCACCTGCATCGACGATACAGTCTATGTCCATGACGGAATCCGTATCCTGGGGCTTGGCGGCTCCATGAGGTACCGGGGCGGGGAGCATCAGTATACGGAGTGGGATATGAAACGGAGGGTGGGAAAGCTTGCGTTCAAGCTTTTCAGGCACAGGGGATTTGACATCCTCGTGACCCATGCCCCGGCTTATGAGCTTAACGATGCGAGAGACCTTCCCCACCAGGGGTTCAAGGTGTTTCTTACGCTGCTTGAAAAGTATAAGCCGCGGTTTTTCCTCCACGGGCATGTGCATCTGTCCTACGGGAGGAACCATAAGCGGTACGATAAATATCAGGAGACACATGTGATCAATGCGTATGAGCGGTGTGTGTTTGAATATGAGGATGAAAACCTGCGGGAGCATCTTAGGTGATGCGGCGCAGGTTTTTTATGTGTCTTGATAGAATCTTTAAAATCTTACGGTATCCTGCTTATATCACAATTCAGAGAGGATGGATATTATGGATATGATCTTACAGACTGCAAACCTGTGCAAAAACTTCAGAAAGCAGTGCGCGGTCAGCAATGTATCTTTATGTGTTGAAAAGAATACGGTTTTTGGGCTGTTAGGCGCGAACGGCGCGGGGAAATCGACGGTATTGAAAATGATTGCCGGCATCTTGAAACCGTCGTCGGGAACCATTGCTTTTGATGGCCGGCCCTGGACGCGGGAGGTATTGGGGGATATCGGGGCTTTCATCGAGACGCCGCCTGTCTACGGCAATCTGACAGCGTATGAGAATTTAAAAGTCAAAGCAATTCTGCTGGGAGTGAAGGAGGAAAGAATCCGTGAGGTGCTGGATATTGTGGGGCTTGCGGATACGGGTAAGAAACGCGCAGGGCAGTTTTCCCTTGGGATGAGACAGCGTCTGGGTATTGCGCTGGCGCTGCTGAATGAGCCGAAACTGCTTATTTTAGATGAGCCTGCCAATGGGCTTGACCCCGCGGGCATTCTGGAACTTCGCGGGCTGCTCCGGGGGTTTCCGGCAAGAGGGATTACGGTACTGTTATCAAGCCATATCCTTTCGGAGGTACAGCAGACTGCCGACCATATCGGTATTCTCTCGGAAGGCGTTCTGAAATACAGCGGGAAGGTAAATCCCGGTGAAGATCTGGAAACCCTTTTTATGGAGACGGCAAAGAAGAGTAAAAAGGGAGGGCAGGTGATATGAGGGAGCTTATGAAAGCGGAGCATTTCAAGCACAGGCATACGTTTGGCGGGAAAATATTTTTGATTTCCCCCTGTATGGTGCTGGCTCTGGCGTTTCTCCTGACAGGAGGCGGGAAGAGTGATTTTTCGGCGGGTGTGTGGAACTGGTGGTACGCAATGTTCCTTTCCGGAACATTGTCTGCTGCCTGTTATTTAAGCGTCAGGAAGGACGGGAGGCTGGGATACCATAATTTGCTCATGTTTCCGATTCCGCCTCAAAGGTTATGGACGGCAAAAATCCTCTGCGGAGCGCTGGGGCTGTTCCTTTCAAATGCCGTCATCTATCTCGGCACGCTATTGGGAGGGGAGCTGCCGAAAGGGGCGGTTTCCGGTTTTGGAGGGCTTTTGGCTGTGCTTTTGCTGACGGTTGGATATTTATGGGAGATACCGGTATTTTTGTTTTTAAGTGCCAGATGCGGAATGTTCTGGAGCATTTTCGCCGGCGTGATATTATCCGTCAGCGGTATTTTGACAGTTCCGGATACTTCTCTTTGGTGGCTGTATCCTGCCGCTGTTCCTGTACGCCTGATGTGTCCTGTGCTGGGCGTGATGCCCAATGGGCTGCCTGTCCCGGCGGGAAGTGAGCTTTTGGATACGGGTGTGATTCTGCCGGGCATACTGCTGTCGCTGATGTGGTTTTTGATATTCGGCATTGCAGCGTCGGTCTGGTTTGGGTGCTGGGAGGACAGGCGATGATGATCTTAAAATGTATTGCTGCGGATTACAGAAAGACGAAAGGTTTGTATTTCCGGACGGCTCATCTGGTGATACCGGTCTGCGCTGCGGCTGTATTTCTTGCTTATTACGCGAATGTGACCTGGGATGTCCGGGAAAAAGCAGAGGCTTACTATCAGGCATTAGGCTGCGGGTTTCCTGTGCTGATCGGGCTGTTTGGCGCAATGCTGGCGGAGCAGGAGGCGTCTGTCTCTTTCCAGGCCATGCTGTCAGCGGTCAATAAGCGCCGGATGTTTTACAGCAAGCTTATGCTGCTCATAGCGGGCGGAACAGGTTCGGTGTTTCTGGCAAGCGTTTTGTTTGGGCTTGGAAATATCTATGTGCTGAAACAGTCCGCGGCAGGTATGAATCTTTATGTGCGGGCAGCATTTGTATTGATAACAGGAAATATTTTCTGCTATATATTTCACTGGTTTCTGGCATTGCGTTTTAATAGAGGAGTGAGTATAATGGCAGGTATTACGGAAGGGCTTGCCGCCGCCCTTTTGCTGACCGGGCTGGGGGATGGCATCTGGTGCTATGTTCCGTGTGCGTGGGCGGCAAGGCTTACAACCTGTATGGTTTTACAGTCTGCGGGGATACATGCCTTTGACGCAAAGTGCCGGACTGCGGTTTTCTTATGCGCGGCTCTGACCGTGTGCGGGTTTGTCCTGTCCGGCATCTGGGCAGACCGCTGGGAGGGGCAGCAGTCCGGCGACTGATACAGCGAAAGGAGGTATTATGGCGAATATTTTAGTAGTAGATGATGAGAGAGCAATCCTTGCGATGGTAAAGAAGATTTTGGAGGCGGACGGACACTGCGTTACGGCGGTAAGTAATCCCCGGGAAACTGCAGGGTTAAAGCTGCAGACTTATGACCTTATCATCCTGGATGTGATGATGCCGGAGACGGACGGGTATACATTGTGCAGGAAGATACGTCCCCTTGCAGACTGCCCCATATTGTTCCTCACTGCGAAAACAGAGGAAGACAGCCTTGTCTGCGGACTGGAGACGGGTGCGGACGATTATATCAGCAAGCCTTTTGGGAAAATGGAACTTCGGGCGAGGGTAAGGGCGCATCTGCGGCGCGAGCACCGGGAACACTCAGTCAGGCTGTCTTTTTCCGGGTGTTACTTCAACCTTTCGGCAAAACAATTAGTGGTGGGGGAAGAAATAGTTCCCCTGACAAAGAGCGAGTATCTGATCTGTGAATATTTAGCCCGCAATGCGGGGCAGGTATTTTCAAGGGAGCAGATTTATGAGAAGGTGTTTGGGTATGACGGGGAGAGCAGCGACGCAACAATCGCGATGCATATTAAAAATATCCGGTCGAAACTGGAGGGCATGGATTATGCTCCTGTAAAAACAGTCTGGGGGATTGGATATAAGTGGGAGGAAAAGCAGTGAGAAAAGAAACGGGAATGCCGTTAAGCGTATTTTTCTTAAAATATTTTCTGTATGTGTCGGCTGCGGTGACATTCATCTGTCTCGGGGCGGTATTTATACTCAATGTGCTTGTTGCGAAAGACTTGATCTACCCTGCCAACTATGCACAAAAGCAGGCGGAGGCGGCGAGGGAGGGAATTGAGCGCGCCCCGTCTGTCAGCAGGGATTTGATTCCCGGGCTGTGCCAGTATGCCGTCTTTGACCTGGAGGGGAATATGACAGATGGGAATATAGGAAAAACCAGGCTGAAAACTGCCTGGGAGGCGGTGTCGGGCAAGAGGGCATCCCGCGGGGAGAATTATTACAAAGTGGTCAGGCGGGAGAGGGAGTATGTCGTACTCCAATACCAGATCATCCCTCAGTACAAATCCGAAACGCTCCGCAGATATCTCTGGCCTCCGCAAAATCTGCTTATGCTGGCTGTGCTTTTTATGGCAGTATTCAGTGTGGTCGTGATTGCCCTCCGGTTTAGCCGCGCATTGAAGAAGAAGTTGGATTCTCTGATTGCGGTGACAGAAAAAATACAGGGCCAGGATTTGGATTTCGCCGTCGAAAAGGGAGATATCAGGGAGATTAATTCGATTCTGACGGCAATGGATAAGATGCGTCACGAGCTTAAGACTTCTCTGGAAACGCAGTGGAAGGCAGAGCAGGAGAGAAAGGAGCAGATTGGGGCTTTGGCTCATGATTTAAAAACTCCTTTAACGGTTATCCGAGGAAACGCAGAGATTTTATACGACACAGACCTTACGGAAGAACAGGCCGGGAGTGTGGGATTCATCGAAGAAAGCTCCTTAAAGATGCAGAATTATATAAAAATGCTGATAGAGCTTTCCAAGGACACGGAAACCTGCCGCCCCCGGCATCAGAAAAATTCTCTCCCGGCTTTTTTGCAGGATATCGGGGAAACAGCAAGAGGGATATGCTCTTCCCGGAAAATCCGGTTCAAATTAAAGGTCAGAAGTGAGCGGGAGGAATTCTTCGGGGATGCCTCTCTATTAAGCCGCGCACTGAACAATATATTATCCAATGCCGCGGAATATTCACCTTCCGGCGGCGCGGTTGCGATGGAGGTTTTTGAGGAAAATGAATATCTGGCCTTTTCCGTCAGTGATAACGGAAAAGGCTTTAGCAGTGCGGCGCTGAAACATGCAGCATCGCAATTTTATATGGAAGATGCCAGCCGCAACTCGAAACTGCACTATGGAATCGGGCTGTATGCCGCAGACAGGATTGCAAGGCAACACGGAGGACTCCTTGTCCTGGAAAATCAGAAAGAAGGCAGGGGCGCTAAAGTGACTTTGAAAATACCTTTGTGTTCAACAGCACATTCAAAGAAAAACGCTGAACAGGTGTTTTCAAACACCAGCATATAAAAATAACCTTGCCGCTCCCTGTCTGCGTCCGGTATGCTCACATCCTGCGCTGCCGCAAAAGCGCTGCATTGCCGCCCTGCAGTTACTCTGCCGCCCGCAGCCTCTCAGTCACGCTCTCTTTATCCAGATTCTGAAAGCAGATATACGGTATGAGCACCGCAAACCCAAACAGCACCGGCGTACATATTACTAACGGCAGCACTGTAAAATGGAAGGTGGAAAATCCGCCTGCTGTCATGGCGCGCAGCAGGATGCCAATGACAGGTATGCTTAAAAGGTAGGAGAGGACTAAAGGAATCCCGGCATAGTAAAGCCCCTCAAAGGTAAGCATCTGCTTAAGCTGCCGCTTTGTCATGCCAACGCTCTGGATGACGGCAAATTCCTTTTTGCGGGAAATGATTGCCGTGACCATGCTGTTGATGAAGTTTAAAATGCCTGCCAGCGCGATGATGCTGCTGATGGAGTAGCCGATGACCGCGGAGGAGCGTGTTTCGGACTCATACTGCGCCTGGATGTTCTTTCGTGACGTGATGTTCATGCCGGGAGCATCGGCGCTCTGGTATACGGTTAAAAGTTTTTCTGCCTTTTTCATATTTTCATCCGAGACATTGAAAAAATATTTCCTCAGGTTGCTATCCGGCCAAAGGCGCAGGAAATCATCTGCAGAGAGGATAAGGGGAATGTCAAATGCGGGCCGGAAACCGCTTGTCATCGGATACAGGGGGTGCAGCACCGCCATGACGGTAAAGGAATTCCCCTGGATTGTCACATTTTCGCCTACGGAGTAGGTGGGGAGGTTTTTCTGGGGAGCCGCGGATGGCCCGATGGCAAGGACGTAGCCGCCTTCTTTCCATTTTTCCGTGTCAATCGTTCCGTCAAGGATATAGTTTTCACCGACGGCGGCGTTAAGGATGGGGCCGCCTGCGCCGTAGACGGTGTGGGGAACGTCTGCACCTTCGAGGGCGGCGTCAAAGCCATCTTTCCACTGGGGGAAGGATGGGTCGCAGGACTTAAAATCCTCCAGGGCCTCTTCCGTGTAAAAGCTTTGGAAATTGTCCTTTGCCTGCCGGCTTAAGGGCATGGAAATCTCCCTGGAATAGAGCCTTCCGGTCTCTTCAAGCCCCTCTAAGGAGGATATCTTTTTAAGGAGGGCATCGCTTATGGTCTGGCTCTCCGGGTCGTAGCCGCCGATGTAGCTGTTGGTAGCGTCGTCTAGCTGGAAATCGGCGACGGCAAGGTCCGCCAGGTATTTTTCCATGTCAAAGCTTGCATTTTTTGCATAGAAGAAGGTCATAAGGAGCAGTCCCAGCGTGAGGGAGGCGGTGACTAAGAGGGTGCGTTTCGGGCTGCGCCAGAGATTTGCCCATGCCATCCCGGGGATGGAGGCTCTGTTTTTCGTTTTCCGGTTCTTTTTCTTTGTGCCGGACGCGGCATCCGTGTATTTTAATGCCTCCACCGGGGAGACTTTTCCGGCAAGGCGCGCCGGGAGCAGGCAGGAAATCATTACCGTCGCCAGGGCGAAAAGGGCGGAGCCTGCGAAGATAACGGGATTTACGGAGACTACCGGCTCTGCGCCGGATGCAGGGATGAAAATTGGCACCAGGAGGAATCCAAGCCCGTATCCGGCTGCCAGCCCCAGGGGAATCCCGGCGAGAGACAGGAAGGCTCCCTGGCCGAGGATGATTTTTCGAATCTGCTTTGCCGTCATGCCTAAGGTCTTTAGTTTCCCGTAAAACTGGATGTCTGATGCCACGGAAATCTGGAACACGTTAAAGATGACCAGATACCCGGCTAAAAATACAAGTATCATACCGGCGTATACCGACAGGTTCTCGCTTAAGACGGCTTTGGCAGTCTCGGGCATATAAGCCAGGTTTGTGTCAAATTCCAGGGAGGAAAGGCCGCAGTCGGAGAGCACTTTTGCTGTCTTGCCTTCGATGTCTTTTGTGTCTTCAAAAGAGATGCCCATCATCCGCTGGCCGAGGATTTGCCCATCCTTTGGCGTATCGGAGCCGCCGCATGACTTTAAAGCGTAGTCCTCGCTGACCCATGCCATGCTTGCGTAGGTGGAGAGATTTCCCTCCCACCATCCGCAGAGGGTGAAGGTGTCGGAGGTTCGTTTTTCCTTTGTAATGTCCTTTCGCCATTCCAGTGTCACCGATGCGCCAAGTTCGGGGGTGACTCCAAGGCGTTTTAAGGTGAGGGTGTCAAGGGCGATTTCCGTCTCCTTTTCCGGCATAGAGCCTTTTTCCGGGAAGGCGAAATCGTCTCTGGCGTACTGGTCGCTGGCGTAGCGCAGCTCCACCTGGCGCCCGGCAAGGGATTTGTTTTCCGCCACTCCAAGGACGATGCTCTTTCCGTAGGATTTTACGTCCGGGTGCCTTGCGATTGCCGCAATCTGGGCATCCGTAAGGCTCTTGCAGGTGGCGTGGGCTAAAGTGCCGGACTGGTGTAAGTACATCTGGGTCAGGTTCTTTCCCAGGCTCTGGGCAAGGGTAAAGAGGGTGGTGAACATGACGGTAGTCAGAATGATGGCCAGGATGGCTGCCAGGTTTCGGCCTTTGTTTTTCTTTAAGCTGCGTACGGTAAGTGTTTTGATGGCAGAAGTATTCTGTGCTTTCATTTTTTCGCGCCTCCTTTACTCGTATACCCGTCCGTCTTCGATGCGGATGCGGCGGTCAGCCTGGGCGGCGATTTCCGGGTTGTGGGTGATCATGACGATGGTCTGGTCAAATTTCCGGCTGGTGAGCTTTAAAAGCTCGATGACTTCGTCGCTTGTCTTGCTGTCAAGGTTGCCGGTAGGCTCGTCCGCCAGGATGATAGAGGGCTTTCCGGCAAGGGCTCTGGCGATTGCCACCCGCTGCTGCTGGCCGCCGGAGAGGGCATTCGGCATGTTAAAAAGCTTTTTTTCAAGCCCTAAGAGGGAGAGGATGCGCTGGATGAACATCTCATCCGGCGTTTTGCCGTCAAGCTGGATAGGCAGGATGATGTTCTCATACACATTTAAAATGGGGACCAGGTTGTAATTCTGGAAGATAAAGCCGATGTGGCGGCGGCGGAAGACGGTCAGGTCCTCGTCGCTTAATTTGCCCAGATTGTACTTGTCAATCTTTACGCTGCCGGATGTCGGGCGGTCAAGGCCGCCGAGCATGTTGAGCAGGGTGGATTTGCCGCTGCCGGAGGTGCCGATGATGGCGAGAAATTCGCCGCGCTCGATGGAGATATTTACATCGTCGAGGGCGCGGACAATGTTTGGCTCGGTTCCGTATTGTTTCATAAGGTTTTTCGTGCTTAAGATACTCATGTGATGATTTCCCCTTTTCTTTGTTTGTCATATCTTGCAGTATAGGGGAAATGCGGGATTTTGCCATATAAAATGCTTAAACTAATATGGAGGGTGACTATTTTAATACATGGAAGTTGTTTTTTAGGGCTTGGAAAGTTATAATATAGGCAGAATCCGTTATGAGAGGATGTGATCATATGGCGAGAACGGTAGGTATCGGACATCAGGACTTTGAAAAAGTACGGATGAGGAATCTTTTTTATGTTGACAAAACTTCGTTTATTAAAGAGTGGTGGGAAAAAGATGATGATGTGACATTGATTGCCCGCCCCAGAAGATTTGGGAAAACTTTAAATATGAGCATGTTGGAGAAATTTTTTTCCGTGAGGTATGCCGGACGGGGAGAGCTGTTTGAGGGGCTTTCTATATGGGAGCATGAAGAATACCGAAAGATGCAGGGAACCTATCCGGTTATCAGCCTTTCTTTCGCAAATGTAAAGGAGCGGGATTATATTTCAGCGGTACAGAGGATTAATCAGATACTTGTGGAACTTTTTAATGATACACGCTTTCTGGCAGAAGGGGAGCTATTGTCAGAGGAAGAAAAAGAATTTATCGGGAATGTTTCAATGAATATGTCCGAGGTCACTTCCACAATGGCCATACATCGGCTGTCGAAATTTTTGTATTATTATTATGGAAAGAAGGTAATCATTCTTCTGGACGAGTACGATACACCTGTACAGGAGGCGTATGTAGGAGGGTATTGGGAGGAGATGACGGGATTTATCAGGAGTCTCTTTAATTCTTCTTTTAAGACGAACCCTTATCTGGAGCGGGCAGTCATGACAGGGATTACAAGAGTCAGCCGGGAATCAATATTTTCTGATCTTAACAACCTGAAAGTGATAACGACTACGTCTGAGGAATATGCGGAGAGCTTTGGTTTTACAGAAAAGGAAGTTTTTGATGCGCTGGCTGAGATGGGGATGTCAGAGAACCAGGAGAGGGTAAAGCGGTGGTATGACGGTTTTACATTTGGGAGCAAGACGGACATTTATAATCCGTGGTCTATCATCAACTACCTTGATACAGGTAAGTTCCGCCCCTACTGGGCAAACACAAGTTCTAACGGCCTGGTGGGGAAATTAATCCGGGAGGGAACGAAGAATGTAAAACTGTCTTTGGAAAAGCTCCTTTCCGGGGAATCTGTCATTACGCCTGTAGATGAGCAGATTGTATACCAAACGCTGAATGCTGACGAGTCGGCAGTCTGGAGTCTTCTGCTAGCCAGCGGGTATTTGAAAGTAATCCGTTTTGAGGAGCATGAAGAGGCAAATATTGATACATGTACTCTTGAGTGTGAGCTGGCGATTACGAACTATGAGACAAAATTGATGTTCGGCAGTATGATACGCGGATGGTTTGCCGGAAATCTGTCCGATTATAATGATTTTGTTAAGGCGTTGCTTGAAAATGATCTGAAAGCTATGAATGTCTATATGAACAGAGTGGCATCAGGGACGTTCAGCTATTTTGATACAGGGAGGAAACCGTCAAGGAACAGTGAACCGGAAAGATTTTACCACGGATTTGTGCTGGGGCTTATCGTAGAGCTGTCTAATCGCTATACGATTACTTCTAACCGGGAGAGCGGCCTCGGAAGGTATGATGTGATGCTTGAGCCTAAAAAGCCGGACGATGATGCGATAATCATGGAGTTTAAGGTGCAGGATGCCGAGGACGGAGAGAAAGTGTTGGCAGACACGGTAAAAGCCGCTCTCAGGCAGATTGAGAAAAAAAATTACGAGGCGGTTTTGACCGCAAAAGGAATTGCCGGCCATCGTATACGAAAACTCGGCTTTGCCTTTTGCGGAAATGAAGTGTTGATTGGAAACTAAGGGGCGGGCAGGTTAGGGGACCGGCATCACAATCTTCAGCACAAACCGCCCGTCCTGCTGCTTAAAAATACATTCCCCGTCGTATTTTGACACGGCGTTTCTGATGTTGGTAAGACCGAAACCATGAAGGAAGGCGTCTTCTTTGCTTGTATTTCCCTCCGAAAATGCATCGGGCGTCGTGTTGTTTTCCACGGTGATCACTAGCATATCCCGGATGCGGGATGCCTTTGCGGTGATGAGCCGCAAGTCTTCCGGCAGCTTTTCGCTTGCCTCGATGGCGTTGTCTAAGGCATTTCCGAAGATGGCGCTGACATCTAAGGGCTCTAGAAAGGAACCGTCTTTAAAATGGATGACGGCGCAAAAATCTATCTTTTTTTCTTTTGCCGCCCGGGCTTTATCGCGGATAATGATGTCAAGAAATTCATTTCCCGTATGGTAATATGTCTCGTACACTTCCATCTGGTTTTTCAGCGTCCGGATGGACTTTTCGACTGCCTCTGAATGGGCGGACTGCGCCTCAAGCACCAGGAGGTGGTTTTTCATGTCGTGGTAGATGCTGCGGATGCGCCTCTCGTCCTCGATTTTCTCCTGATAGTAGGAAAGCTTATTTTCCAGCGTCCGGGCGCGGTAGGCAGTCTGGAGAGACTTGCTTATGTAGGCGGCAAGGTACAGGCATCCAAAGCTTGAAAAAATGGAGGCAGCGCAGATGGGGTAGACGATGAGCGCATTTTCCGGCAGGAAGTAGATGATGGTGAAGATTGCCACAAAGGGAGCCAGCATCAGGGTGTCTACAATCATCCACATGCGTTTGGTAAGGCTCTGGGAGATGCGGGTTAAGTATTTTTTCAGGAAAAACCACACAAAAATCCAGAAAAGGAGCCGAAGGAGCAGGGAGCAGGTGTGAAAAAGAGTGCTTATCAGCCGAAGTCTGTCTGTCCATCCGCCGTAATCTGGGTCCGGCGCGCCCGTGCTCCAAAAAAAGAGCCGGCTGCCTATGTCCTGCATCAGGTAATTGACGGCAATCATGGGCGGGTAGAAGACGAGGAGCGCGGTAAGCTTTTGGACAGGGTGTCCTCGGTGGAGGGCAAGGTAAGCGGCAAACCCCAGGAGTACGCCTAAGAGGTTTGCAAGGTCGTTGGAGTAGATGACCATATCAGCCAGGGGGAGGAAGAGGAAAAGCGCCAAAAGCTTTAACGCCTTTTTCTCCCGCAGGGGCAGGAAGGTCTTTAAAATCCAGAAGAATACAAAGCCGTATGCACATGTAAGAAGGAAAGAGACGGCATCGAGAAAGCGTATCATAGTCTGTCCCCCCAATATTCGGTAAGCTCTTCCATGAATTCTTTGCGCCGGGGCTGGCTGATGGGAAGGGTCTCCCCCGTGATTAAGGAAATCTCCAGTTTCTTTACGTTTTTCACATAGGAAAGGTTGACCAGATAGGCATTGTGGCACCGGGAGAATCCGTGGGGCGACAAGTCTTTGGCGGTCTCTTTCATAGTCTTGTAGCAGATGATATTTTCCTGCTCGGTGTGGAACAGAAGGTTCCGGTTAAAAGTCTCCACATAACGCAGGCTCTTTAACATGACTTTGTATTTCCCGGAATCGTTGGAGACGACGACGGACGGGGTGTCTGTAAGCCTTCGCTTTGCGATGAACTTATCAAGCTCATTTTTCAGCCGGACGTACTTCAGGGGCTTGATGATGTAGTCCGCCGCCTGGTACTTGTACCCTTCCAGGCCATACTGGGTGAGGGTGGTGAGGAAGATGATGCCGACGGACTCGTCCATCTGCCGGATGCGCTCTGCCGCATGAAGGCCGTCCACCAGCCGCATCTGGATATCCAGGAAGATAAGGTCGGTGGAGGGCTCGTATTTTTCAATCAGTTCAAGGCCGTCGTAATAGAGGGTGGTCTTTATCTCTTCGCCCGTCTCCAGGGCGTACCGGCGAATCAGTGTTTCAAGGTGATGGGCGAAGTCCGGCTCATCATCGCAGATTGCAATGTGTGTCATAGGGAAAAGGTTCCTTTGCTTTTTGTAAGTATTTTACAGCGTTTTTTGTAGAAAGCGATTCCGTAGCAGACGGTGTCTTTGTAGTCGTCGGAAAATTCTTCTGCGTACATCCGCTCGTCAATCTGTGCCAGTGCGCTCTCGCAATCTTTTTGGAGACGGTCAATGCTTTTGGAATATTTTGCCTCAAAGACGGCAACCTGATCTTTCGTATAATCCTTTACGATGATATCGCTGCGCCCTTCGCCGTGCTCTTTGTTGGACTCTACCTGATAGCCTGCGCCCGCAAAGATTCCGGCTAAAAATGCGTGATAGTAGTTCTCGCTGTAATCGTGGTAGCTGATGGTCTTTCTGAGAAGTCTAGTCATCTCAGACTCGATGCAGGCGGCATCTCTCTCCCAGACAGCCCGGAACAATTTGCTCCGGTTCCATGTCCTGGCATTTTCTTCAAACCATGCGGCTACGGTGGTTTCAAAAATCTCCATAATCTCTGCATTAGGGATTTTCAATGCAAATGTTCCGTAAGGGAGGAGGCTGCTTTTCGGATGCTCTGATTCGCCGGCTCGTGTCAGATATCCGGTGAGGTAAAGGATGCTCCACAGATTTTCCTCAGAAGAGCGGAGAAAATCATAGGTCATATCTTCGCTTATCTTTTGTACGATAACTCCTCCTGCTAGCAGCTTTTCGAATTTCTGCGTGATATCGCTGCCGGAATGTTCGATGAAAGTTCGTATAATGGCATTGTCGCTTGTGTTTTTCCAGTAGCCTTTTGGTTTTGCATCCGGATTCAGAAGGAGGGCATTTACATGGTTCATCACATCCCACGGGCAGTAGATGTTAAATTCGCCGAAGGAGTAGCCGTTGTACCATGTTTTTATGTCGCCGGCGTGTGCATCCAGTCCGGCAGAAGTCAGCAGCCGGTCTACATCCTGTTGGGTGAACCCGAAATATTCATTCAGCCGCGTATCGGTAATCGTATCGGAGACAAAGTTGTTGGTTCCGGTAAAGATGCTTTCTTTCGCAATCCTGAGGCATCCTGTTATAACGGCGCACCGGAGAGAGGGGTTGTCTTTTACGGCCTGCAAAAGTCCTTTGACCGCATCCAGCATGTCATCGTAAAATCCTTTTGCGCTGGCTTTTGCCAGAGGCACGTCGTATTCGTCAATCAAGAGGACGACCGGCTTTTTGTAATGTGCATGGAGCATCTGCGTGATTAGGGAAAGGCTGTTTTTGACTTCCTCTAAAGAGGCAGTCTTTTCTGCCAGTCTCCGGAAAATATTCTTTTGTACCGGATTGAGCGTTTCATCCTTAAGAATGCCGTAATGTTCAATACATACTGCGGAAATCACTGCACACAGCATGGCATAGGCCTCATCATAATTTCTCCCGTCAACGGTCTTAAAGGTGACAAATACCGTCGGATACTGGTTCATCCACTGGCGGCACAATTCCTTATGGCGGGAGATTTCAAGGCCTCTGAAGAGAGAACTGCTTTTTTCCCGGATGTCGAAAAAGCAGGAAAGCATACTCATATTCAAAGTTTTCCCGAAACGGCGGGGACGGGTGATCAATGTGACTTTTGTTGCGGTTGTCTTTAGCAGTTCGCAGATTAAGCCGGTTTTGTCGATATAGTAATAGCCTTGTTTCCGGTACTCTGAAAAATCAGAGCTGCCGACAGGAATCTTCATCTCATTCATCTTCATACCTCTTCATACCTTTGTTCTAAAGTTTTGCACAGGCTGCGATTTACATTTATTTTACAGGATGTCCATGGGAAATGCAATGTGATTTTCCGGCTGCGTGTTCTGTGAGGGCAGGTTGCAGGACAGGATGTAAATGTGACGCGGGAGAGCGAGACAGTTGACCGTGTTGTAAATCCATGGTATGATTAATCATACAAATATTACGAATCATATTCGATTTACCGCATTGAGGAAGAAATCGGATGAAGGAGGGAAAAAGTTATGGAATTTCCGGAAGGAAAATACGCGTGGATGGTAAAGATTGGCGAGAAGGGCCAGTTTGTGATTCCGAAGGAGGCCAGGGAGTTATTCAGCATCCGGCCGGGGGATTCGGTACTTGTGCTGGCGGATTTGGAGCGGGGCATCGCGATTCCCACGAAAGAGACGCGGGATAAGCATTTTTCAAAGCTTTTTGAGGAGTTGGAATGATGCGGCAGTGCCAGGACCAGATTGGAATCGTAAAGGAGCGGAGGTAACGATGAGCAGGATTCTGTTTTTTAATATACCCGCCCACGGCCACACGAACCCCACTCTTGGGATGGTGCGCGAGCTGGTACGGCGGGGGCATCAGGTGCGGTATTACTCCTATGAGCCGATGCGGGAGAAGATTGAGGATACGGGGGCGGCGTTTATCGCCTGTGACAGCTTTGACCGGGAGCGGCATCTGAGTGCGAAAGACGCTGCCAGGGTGGGGAAAGACCTAGCGTTTTCAGTGGAAATCCTTACGGATACGACTCTTGCCCTGGAGGAAATGGTGCGCCGTGACGTCGGGCGTTTTAAGCCGGACTGCATCGTGGCAGATTCTATGGCGGTGTGGGGGAAGGCGGCGGCCTTAAAGTACGGCATCCCCTTTGTGTCGTCCACCACCACTTTTGCATTTAATCAGTATTCTTCGAAAATTATGGGGCGCAGGATGCGGGAGGCGTTTGCCTTTCTGCTTGCCATGCCGAAGGTGGGCAGGCAGATAAAGAGACTTAAGAATCACGGGTATCCTATAAAGAATGTGCTGGACATTCTCCAGAATGACAATGACACCCATACGATTGTGTATACCTCCCCGGAGTTTCAGCCGTGTGCGGATACATTTTCGGATAAATATGCGTTTGTGGGGGCATCTGTGCGTCCGGCCAGGGAGGAGATTGTAAAGACCCGGGATAAGCTCCTTTATATTTCCATGGGAACGGTCAATAATGATATGCTGCCGTTTTACGAGCAGTGCATCCGGGCGTTGGCGGGTACGGATTACCAGGTGCTCCTGTCTGTGGGAAATGCGGTGGATGCCCGTAAACTTGAAGAGCTGGCGGAGTGCTTGCTGGCGGACAACTTGCGGACGGGGAGTCTTTATAAGGGGAATCCGCAGATGGAGAGCCTGTCCGAAGAGATTTACGCAGACATAACGGTGTATCGGGAGGTTGACCAGGTCGGGGTGCTTAAGAAAGCGGATGTATTTCTCACCCACTGCGGGATGAACAGCGTGAATGAGAGCCTGTATTTCGGCGTTCCCCTTGTCATGCTGCCCCAGACCTCCGAGCAGCGGGGCGTGGCAAGGAGGGCGGCAGAACTTGGAGCCGGGATTTTGCTTGAGAGCGCGGAGCCGGCGGCTGTCCTTAAGGCGGTAAGGCGGGTGACGCAGGAGAAGGCATTTGGGGAAAATGCGGGGAAGATATCGGAAGGATTTAGAAAGTGCGGCGGGGCGGAGCGCGCGGCGGATAAGATATTGGAGGTTATAGATATTTCTTAATTTATAAAAAATTGCTTGCAACATACCCTTATCGGGTATATAATGTATTTGTTATCCGGAAAAACTAAGGGAAGGAACAGGTGATTGGAATGGAAGATATCAATAAAACAGAAGATATGAAGGAATGCTGCGGCGGCAGGACAAAGGAGCGCACGGAGAAGGAATACAGGGACCTGATCAACCGGTTAAGCCGGATTGAAGGGCAGGTGCGGGGCGTAAAGCGCATGGTTGAGCAGGACGTTTATTGTACGGATATCCTTGTACAGGTGTCGGCAATCAATGCGGCGCTCAACAGCTTTAATAAAGTGCTGCTCGCGGAGCATCTCCGTACCTGTGTCGCGGAGGACATCCGGGCGGGGAAGGAAGAGTCAATTGATGAGCTGGTAGCGACGCTGCAGAAACTGATGAAGTAAGGTCGGCAGCATGAAAGATCAACAGAGGTGGACAAATAGATGGAACAGTATACAGTGACAGGTATGAGCTGCGCCGCCTGCAGCGCGCGGGTGGAGAGAGCAGTATCGAAAGTGCCTGGCGTGACTTCCTGCTCGGTAAGCCTTCTTACCAATTCTATGGGCGTGGAAGGCGAGGCGGACGCAGCCGCGGTTATTGCCGCCGTTACTGACGCCGGGTACGGAGCGGAGAAAAGGGGCGGCGGAAAAAGAAACGCAGGAGCGGGCAAGCCAGGCGGAGCGAGCAGCGCGGAGGGAATGAGCGGAGCGGGCAGCATGGGCGGCGCGAACAGCGCGGCGGAGGAGATGTTGAGAGACCGTGAGACGCCAAAGATGAAAAAACGGCTGATTGCGTCGCTCTGCCTTTTGATTCCTATGATGTATGTCTCCATGGGGCATATGATGTGGGGCTGGCCGCTGCCGGAGATTCTGGCGAAAAACCATGTGGCCCAGGGGCTAATACAGCTCCTTTTTACGACGGCGGTGATGGTAGTGAACCAGAAGTTTTTTGTCAGTGGGTTTAAGAGCATGATACACAGAGCCCCCAACATGGATGCGCTGGTGGCTCTCGGCGCGGGGGCGTCCTATGTGTACAGCACATATGCCCTATTTGCCATGACAGACGCCCAGATGCGGATGGACATGGACGGGGTGATGGCGTACATGCACGAATTCTACTTTGAGTCGGCGGCTATGATCCTGACGCTTATTACGGTGGGGAAGATGCTTGAGGCCAGGTCTAAGGGGAAGACGACGGATGCTTTAAAGAGCCTGATGCGCCTTGCGCCGAAGACGGCTGTGCTCCTTGAGGACGGGGAGGAGAGAGAGGTTCCCGTCGAGCAGGTGAAAAAAGGAGACATTTTCGTGGTGCGCCCCGGTGAAAATGTACCGGTGGACGGTATCGTGCTGGAGGGCAGCAGCGCGGTGAATGAGGCGGCGCTTACCGGGGAGAGCATCCCGGTTGACAAGGAGGCGGGCGGGAAGGTGTCGGCGGCGACGCTGAATCAGTCCGGGTTCCTGAAATGCGAGGCCACAAGGGTAGGCGAGGATACGACACTGTCGCAGATCATCCAGATGGTCAGCGATGCGGCGGCGACGAAGGCTCCCATCGCGAAGGTGGCAGATAAGGTGTCGGGGGTATTTGTGCCGGTGGTCATCGGCATCGCCGTAGTGACGACTATCGTGTGGCTTTTAGCGGGGCAGGGAATTGGCTTTGCCCTGGCGAGAGGGATTTCCGTGCTTGTCATTAGCTGCCCCTGCGCCTTAGGGCTTGCGACGCCGGTGGCAATCATGGTGGGGAACGGTATGGGCGCGAAGAACGGCATTATGTTCAAGACGGCGGTTTCCCTGGAGGAGACGGGGAAGACGCAGATCATCGCCCTTGATAAGACCGGGACCATCACAAGGGGAGAGCCGGAGGTGACGGACATCTGCGCCGCGGAGGGCGTGACAGAGGAAGAGCTCCTCGCTTATGCCTATGTGCTGGAGAAGAAGAGCGAGCATCCGCTGGCGCGGGCGGTTCTTGAGTTTGCCGAAGGACAGAGCGAGGAAATCAAGGATTTCCTGGTCTCCCGAGAAGGGTACGAAAAAGCGGAAGTGGCAGGATTTTGCGCTGTCGCGGGAAACGGGCTGACCGGAAGGCTTGGCAGTGACATCCTGACGGGCGGCAGCCAGAAGTTTATCTCCGAGACGGTGAGCATCCCGGAGGAGATGGGTGAGAAGGCGAAAGCGCTTGCAAGAGAGGGAAAGACCCCCTTATTATTCAGTAAAAACTGGAGCTTTTTAGGCATTATTGCCGTGGCGGACGTGATTAAGGAAGACAGCCCGGCGGCGGTGAAGGAGCTGCAGAGTATGGGCATCCATGTGGTGATGCTGACGGGAGACAATGAGCTTACGGCAAGGGCCATCGGGAGACAGGCGGGTGTTGACCAGGTGATTGCGGGTGTCCTGCCGGACGGTAAGGAGAGCGTTATCCGCGCCCTGAAAGAGAAGGGAAAAGTTGCCATGGTGGGCGACGGCATCAATGATGCCCCGGCCCTTACAAGGGCGGATATGGGCATCGCCATCGGGGCAGGAACGGATATCGCCATCGACGCGGCGGACGTGGTGCTGATGAAGAGCAGGCTCAGCGACGTTCCGGCGGCAATCCGGATGAGCCGGGCGACTCTTACGAACATCCATGAGAATCTGTTCTGGGCATTTTTCTACAATGTTATCGGCATCCCGCTGGCGGCAGGGGTGTGGTTCCCGCTGTTCGGGCTGAAACTGAACCCTATGTTCGGGGCGGCGGCTATGAGCCTTTCCAGTTTCTGCGTGGTGACCAATGCGCTGCGGCTGAACCTGTTTAAGATGCACGATGCAAGTAAGGATAAGAAGATGAAAAATAAGGCGGCGCTTGGCGTATCGTTACTTGGGGAGCCGGATGCGTGCGGCGCGGACGGTGATTGCGGCAATGATGCTCTGAATGGGAAAATAAATGACAAAATAAATGATAAAAATAAGTCTAAGGAGGATATGACGATGACTAAAACAATGAAGATTGAAGGTATGATGTGCGGGCACTGTGAGGCGAGAGTGAAGAAGGTGTTGGAGGCTCTTCCGGAAGTTTCAGAGGCTAAGGTAAGCCATGAGGCGGGAACGGCTGTCGTGAGCCTTAGCGCGGAAGTGTCTGACGATGTGCTGAAAAAAGCGGTGGAAGAGCAGGATTATCAGGTGGTTGGGATAGAGTAGCCGAGAAAGCTCCGGTATATTGAGTTGAAGGAAGTGATATCATGTCCAGGACAGTAGGCATTGGAACCCAGGATTTTGAGAAGATACGGATAAATGATATTTTTTATATAGATAAAACGGATTTTATCAGGGAATGGTGGGAGTCCGGCGATGACGTGACGCTGATTACACGCCCCAGAAGATTTGGAAAGACGTTGAACATGAATATGCTTGAGAAATTTTTTTCCGTTGATTTTGCCGGGAGAGACGATTTGTTTGCTGGTCTGTCCATTTGGGAAGATGAAAAATACAGAGAGCTGCAAGGGACATATCCGGTCATTTTTATGAGTTTTGCCAATATTAAGGAAACTTCTTTTCAGGAGGCCCGGAAGATAATCTGTTATAATATAGAGATGCTTTATAACAGATATGATTTCCTTTTGGAGGGAGGATTGCTGAATGATAAAGAAAAACGGTTTTTTAGGGGAGTTTCCGCAGATATGGAAAATTACAGGGCTGTATCTGCCGTAAGGACATTGTCAGAGTATTTGTGCCGGTATTACGGCAGAAAGGTTCTTATCTTTCTGGATGAATACGATACGCCCATGCAGGAGGCATATGTAAATGGGTATTGGGCAGATATGGCGGAATTTACAAGAGGCTTGTTTAATGATGCATTTAAAACCAACCCGTATCTGGAACGGGCAGTTATGACCGGAATTACGAGAATAAGCAAGGAATCAGTCTTTTCTGATCTAAATAACCTTGAAGTAGTTACGACGACTTCCGATAAGTATGGGGATATGTTTGGTTTTACGGAAGAAGAGGTTTTTTCAGCGCTGGATGAATTTGGATTGTCTGACAGGAAACAGAAAGTAAAAGATTGGTATGATGGATTTACTTTTGGGAAATGTACAGATATATATAATCCATGGTCTGTCATTAACTATCTGGACAAGAGGTGTGAGGATCTGTATTGGGCAAATACAAGCTCCAATAGTTTGATTGGAAAGATATTGAGGGAGAGCAGTGCGGGTATCAAACAGAACTTTGAACAGCTTTTAGATGGCGGCAGCCTTGTTGCGGAAATAGATGAACAGATTATTTATGACCAATTAGACAGGGATGAGCGGGCAATATGGGCGCTCCTCCTTGCAAGCGGATATTTAAAAGTAAATCAGTGTGAGACGGTTGTGGATGCACATGGAGGATGGAAGAAAGAATATACGCTTGGGCTGACTAATTTTGAAGTCAAACTGATGTTTCGGAATATGATACAGCGATGGTTCGGCCCTGCAAGTACGGATTACAATGATTTTGTCAAGGCATTGCTCATAGGCGATATAGACGCAATGAACGATTATATCAACGGTGTATCACAGTCTGTATTCAGTTTTTTTGATACGGGAAAGAATCCTTCCAAAAAAGAGCCGGAAAGATTTTATCATGGTTTTGTCCTGGGACTTATGGTTGAGCTGCGGGGAAGATATATACTGACATCTAACCGGGAGAGCGGTTTCGGAAGGTATGATGTGCTGCTGGAGCCTGTAAATGCGGCGGATGATGCGATAATTCTGGAATTTAAGGTGTTTCAGCCGCGAAGGGAAAAGGAGCTTACGGATACGGTAAGCGCTGCCCTGAGACAGATTGAGGATAAGAAATATGAGATGTTCCTGCTTGAAAAGGGGATTGCAAGGGAACGGATACGCAAATATGGTTTTGCATTCCGCGGGCAGGAAGTCCTGATTGGAGCAGTCGGGCAGGAGAAAACGGGAAATAGTATTTAGATGGGAGTGACATAAGATGTCAGGAAGACAGGTAAAGCTGGAACACGCAGAAAAGGGCAGCATCCTTTACCACTATACAAAGAGCAACGGTATCAACGGTATTATCAACCACAACTGCTTTTGGGCGACGAAGAGCGATTTCCTCAATGACCCTACCGAGTTCTCCCACATCTACGGGATTATCGAAGAGGTGTGCGGGGAGCATATAAAGAACGGGGAGCTTAAGGATATGTTCCTCAAGGACTCTATCTATGCCGAGAGGGAGAAGAGCCGGGAGTATTTTGTGCTTTCTTTTTCAAAATGCCGGGACAGCATTACGCTGTGGTCGGAATTTGCCAATAAGACAGGCTACAATATCGGATTCCGCAGTGACGGAATCATCGCCAGGATTGAGGAGGCTGCGGAGATTGCCTATCACGGGCTTGTAGTCTACGACGGGAAGAAACAAAAGCAGCTCATCCGGAAAAACATCTGCAATTACCTGCCGAACCTCCTTCGGATGCCCCTTGAGAAAGTGCTGGAGATGGGGAAGGCCGACAGGCAGGACGCCGCCTATCTGAAAGCATGCAGGAAATTCCAGCGGACAGCGGATGTCTATGCCATGTTTTTTAAGTACGGGGGATTTGCAGAGGAGCAGGAATACCGGTTTGTTTTTAAAAAGCAGAAGGATACAAAGGTTTATTTCCGGGCGAAAGACGGCTTTATGCTCCCTTATATCGAGATTCCGCTGAGTGAGAAGAACCTTCCGGTCGAGGAAATCGTTATCGCGCCGCAGAACCATATTGACCTGGCGAAGAGCGGGATGGAATATATGCTCTACACGAAAGGGTATAAGGCGGATGTATCTCTGTCGAGCATAAAGCTCAGATATTAGGCGCGGCAGGGGAAGAAAGCGGTTAAAAACGGAAAGAGCGAAAGACACTGTACAGACGTAAAATAGAAACATGAGACAATCATTGGAAAGGAACAGAGATGGAACTGACAAATATTTATGATACGTTTACGCTGAATAACGGCGTGAAGGTTCCGTGTGTCGCTTTCGGCACATACAAAGCGGCGGAGGGGGATAATGTTGAGATTCTGAGACAGGCGGTCGCGTGCGGTTACCGCTACTTTGACACGGCGTCCTTTTACGGAACGGAAACCTTTCTTGGGCAGGCGGTAAAAGAGAGCGGCATTCCCAGGGAGGAATTCTTTATTACGTCAAAGATGTGGAAGGATGAGATGGGATACGAGGCGACGAAGGAGGCGTTTGCAAAAAGCCTTGAGCGGCTTGGCATGGATTATCTTGACCTATACCTGATACACTGGCCGCAGCCGTCGCCGGGCTGTGAGGATTGGAAGACTGTTGACGCCGAGACGTGGCGGGCGCTTGAGGAGCTTTATGAGGAGGGGAAAGTCCGGGCAATCGGACTTAGCAATTTCCTGCCTCATCATATAGAGAATCTTATGAAAAACTGCCATGTAAGACCCATGGTGGATCAGATTGAGTTCCATCCGGGGCATACACAGGAAACGGTTCTTTCATACTGCAGGGAACATGACATCCTTGTACAGGCGTGGAGCCCTGTCGGCAGGGGGCGGGTTCTTGCAGATGAGCTGATTACGGAGCTGGCGGCAAAGTACGGCGTGTCACCGGCGCAGGTATGCCTGCGCTATGCGCTCCAGAGGGGAGTGGTTCCCCTTCCGAAATCATCGTCCGAGGAAAGGATGAGGCAGAACCGGGATCTGTTTTCTTTTGAGATATCCGGGGAGGATATGTACCGCATCGGGGCGATGCCGCCTGTCGGGTGGTCAGGGGAACACCCGGAGAGGGAGAGAGTAAGGCTATAATATAGAGGAATATCCGATGACGGTTCTTTCATAGTGTAAAAAATCAGGCATATTTCCAAACGCTCATGCTTACATTAATAATAATAGTATATTATGGAGCGTTTTCTTAATGAAACATTTGCTGCGAAGAGTAATCGGCGTGTCTTTAAGTGCAGTTCTTGGGATGAGCACGCCGCTTTCGGTAACTGCATCCGGTATCGGGCTTGGGGATGACTACGAAAGGTTAATTCAGTGTGAAGAGGTGACAGGAGAAACACCGGAGGAGACGGCAGAGGAAGATCAGAGAATACAGCAGGAAGAAGGAAAGAAGAAACAGCAGGGGGAAAAGGCCGGCAGCAAAGATTCAGTGTCGGCACCTTCTGCTATTTTAATGGAGACATCTACAGGGCAGGTTATTTTTGAGAAGGATGCAGACAAAAAAAGACCGCCCGCCAGTGTGACGAAGGTGATGACATTACTCCTGATCTTTGATGCCCTGAATGAAGGGAAGATAAAGCTTGAAGATGAAGTGATGACTTCGGAGTATGCGGCATCTATGGGCGGTTCGCAGGTTTTTTTAGAGCCGGGAGAGACACAGACAGTGGATACAATGATCAAGTGTATCTCCGTGGCAAGTGCCAATGACGCCTGTGTGGCGTTTAATAATAGTAGACAGTTTGTTAGGATATAAGTCAAAAAAATCAGGGCAACTGCGGCAAAGTGCGCAGTCACCCTGATTTTTAATTTCTTGCAAGTGTGAATTGATCTACTAATTGTTTCAAATTAGATGCTTCGGCAGAAAGCTCCTGGCTGGCTGCCGCGCTTTCCTCGGCTGTAGCACTGTTGCTCTGTACAACAGAAGAAATCTGGTTAATTCCTTCATTGACCTGTGAAACAGCTTCGGACTGCTCGTTTGATACGGCGGAGATCTGGTCGATAGAGCCAACCATAGATTGGATGTTTTCTACAACCTCTGACAAAGCATCAGCCGTGTGCTCTGCAATCTTTGTACCTGTCTGTACCGCTTCTGTGGAATGGGTGATCAGCAGGGAGGTGTTCTGGGCGGCTTTTGCGGATTTGCTGGCAAGATTGCGGACTTCATCTGCCACAACGGCAAATCCTTTACCTGCGGTACCTGCCCGTGCAGCTTCCACAGCCGCATTCAGTGCCAGGATGTTTGTCTGGAATGCAATATCTTCTATGGTCTTTATAATCTTGCCGATCTCTTCTGAGCTGGATTGGATTTTGTCCATAGCGTCCATAAGCTCCTGCATCTGCTGGTTGCAGGCAGAGACACCTTTTCCGGCCTGATGGGTCTGTTCACGTACTTCCAGCGCCCTGTCAGCAGTATGCTTGACCTGATTGGAAATCTCGCTGATCCGGGCGGCAAGCTGTTCCACGGAGCTTGCCTGTTCCACGGCACCCTGGCTTAAGTTCTGGGAGCTTGACGATACCTGATTGCTGGCGTTTGACACTTGTTCAGCAGAAGTATCGATCTGATGGAGAATCTCACTTAATTCCACTTTCAGATTGCGCATGGAGTGCAGGATACTCTGGAAATCACCCACATAAGCATCGCGGTGCTGGGACTGGATATCCAGATTTTGATTCGCCATCTCACCCAGAAGATAACTGATATCATGGATAATGGTAGACAGACCCTCTACTAATTCAGCAGTAGACTGCGTCAGCATTCCAGTTTCATCCTTGCTCACAACTTCCGGGACCGGAGATTCCAGATCCCCTTCAACTAATAATCGCATACGTTCTGCACATGCTTTCATCGGCCGGCTGATACTGTTGGCCAGTTTCAGTGCGACGATGATGGAAAGCAGGATAGCAAGTACCATCATCACCAGGTTGATGGCAATGTCAAAATATGTAGTAGACAGATAGTCTGACTGCGGGGCAACAACTGCCACACTCCACCCGTCTGTGCCGTTCACCGGCGCATAAGATGCGAACATACTTTTTTTGCCGTTTTTATAGTCTCCGAAACCATTCTTTCCCTCACGCATCGCGGCATGGATCGCGGCAAGTTCTTTCAGGGAAGAATCACTTTCCGATTCTTTTTCGATATTCTGGACTGTAATTGTTTCCAGAGTAGTATCTGCGATCGTGTCACCGGAGCTGTTGATCATGTATGCGCGGCTGTGTTGGCTGACACTGATCGAGGAGACGATATCATTAAGAAAGGTCTCGTGGGGAACGAAATATACAACGCCTTCAATATCGGTACCCTGGATGCCGTCTTTGTAGATTGGAGCTGCTACGATGATTGAAAGCTCTCCTGTTACTTTGCTGATCAGTGGTTCTGATACGTAGACATTGCCCTGCATTGCCTGTTTGACATACTCGCGGTCGGAATAATCGTTTCCGTCGAAAATACTGATGCCATCCGGGCCGACGATATTTCCCCGCTGGAAATCGTGCATACTGACGCGTTGATCGATGATCGAGCGTTTTTCTTTCAATGGGACAGTTTCATCGAGAAGCTGCGGGACGCAGCCGGTATCCATGGCAACATTCTTGTAGGCCGTCAGTTCCTGTTCGATACGTTCTGCTGCGAGAACTGCAGTCTCACTCATCATTTGATCCACAGTCTGGATGGTGCTGTTGTAATTGAGTACAATACTGGATGCCCCCACCACGAGCTGTGTAGCCAGGACTGTCACCATAAGACACAGGGTGATTTTTGTCCGAATGCTTTTCATGTTACTTTACCTCCTAGTTATTCATAAGTGAACTACATATAATATCACTGTATGTTATTATAAGAATCAGTGTTCTGGTTTGTCAACTGCAATCATGGATGAAAAGAAATTTTTGGAAAATCAAAGAACGTTATAAACTGGGGATTCCCAGCATAGGATGACAAAAAAGGTTATATATTATGTCGGAGAAAATGAAAAGCCCCGGTACGGATAAAAGCAGAAAAGGAGAATACAAAGCAAATCGGTCAGAGAAAAGCCCGATAAAAATAGCTGAAATCATATATGGAAAGAAAAATCTGGTGGACTGTATGGAGTCAGTCATAAGATTACATATGGAAAAGCAGGCAGGGAGAATTTATGACAGAAAATAACAGAGCAGCACTATACTTACGATTATCAAAGGAAGATCAGGATAAGCTGACAAGGGGAGATGACAGTGCCAGTATCAAAAATCAGAGGATGCTTTTGATAGATTTTGCCCTTCAGCATGATTACCAGATCACGGAGGTATATTCTGACGATGATGAGAGCGGGCTTTTTGATACAAGGCCGGATTTTGAACGGATGCTCACAGATGCGAAGCTCGGAAAATTCGATATCCTGATCGCCAAATCCCAGTCCCGATTTTCACGCAACATGGAGCATGTCGAAAAATACCTGCACCGGGATTTCCCTAATTTGGGTATCCGGTTTATCGGTGTGGTGGATGGTGCGGACACATACAATGCGGGAAATAAGAAATCCCGGCAGATCAACGGTCTGGTCAATGAATGGTACTGCGAAGATCTGTCTGAAAATATTCGGAGTGCATTCAGGGCAAAGATGAAAGCCGGGCAGTATCTTGGTTCCTCCTGCCCTTACGGATACATCAAAGATCCAAAAGACCATAACCATCTGATCATGGACGAGTACGCAGCAAATGTGGTAAGAAAAATCTACCGGTTATATCTAAAAGGCTATGGAAAGGCAAAGATTGCAAAAATACTTACTGGTGAGGGGATTTTAATCCCTACCCTATATAAAAGGAAAGTCCTCGGTATCAATTATCACAATGCTCACGAGACAGAGACAACAAAAGGGTGGTCTTATCAGACTATACACATGATATTGAATAATGAAGTATATATCGGAAATGTCGTGCAGAATAAATATAATAACCTTTCTTATAAGGAGAAAAGACATGTCCGGCAGCCAAAAGAGCAGTGGATCCGTGTCGTGGGAAAGCATGAAGCGATCATTTCTTCTGAGACATTCAGAGAGGTGCAGGAAAGACAGCGCATCCGCGCAAAATCTGTGAATGGACAGGGGAGTCCTTCCCTGTTCTCGGGGCTTCTTTTTTGTGCAGACTGTGGCCGTTCCATGGTAAGAAAGTATGAGCGGCGGGGAGAGCATAAGTTCATCGGATATTGCTGCAGGACTTACAAAGATCAGGGGAAAAGTTTGTGTAAGAGCCACGCGGTGGATGACGGGAAGCTCAAGGCAGCCGTATTGTATTCTGTCCGGAATGAAGCAAGGAAGATATTGACTTCTGAGGATATTGCCCGTCTGGATCAGATCAAAGATAAATATAACAGAAGAAAAGAATATCAGGACCAGATTAATCATATTGAAAATGAGATCAGACGTATGGAATCCTATAAAAAAAAGACCTATCAGAATTTTATGGAAAATATCCTGTCAAAAGAGGATTATCTGTTTTATACCCAAGAGTATACGTCGGATATTTTTACCCTGAAAGAGCAGAAAAACACTCTAAATAAGCAGATAGAGAATGAGGGTAAACATGACCGCGAATATGATGAATGGGTGGAGCAGTTTAAAGATTACATCAATATAGACGAACTTACAAGGGAAGTCGTGCTGGAACTGATTGAGAAAATTGAAGTGAATGAAGATGGTTCTGTCAGCATTTTTTACCAATTTAGCAATGTCAGTCTGTAAAAAGAGCTGTCCGTATAAGTATAAACTTAACGGGCAGCTCCTTTTGCGTGGAAAATTTTATTCTATCGGTGTCACTTTATTTTTAAGCCCGGAACGCTTCCAGATATAGATGCCGGAGAGCAGCACGAGAAGTCCGCCGCCGATCATCTCGATCTCATAGATCATATTATCCTTAAAGGAACCCATTACCGGGAAGGCGGAAGCTGCGATGGAAAGCACGCATACGATAAGTTCCATCCATCCGATAGCAACGCCTAAATTTTTGCTTTTGGTCATCTGGTAAAGATTCGGATCGTCTTTTTTCTGTTTCTTGATCCTGATGTAGGCCAGGTACAAAAGTACATATGGGAACAGGGAAGTAAGCGCGGTCATCGTCACCAATACATTGTAGATGACATCCACACCCGGGAGCAGTGCCACGGCCGCCAGAAGGACGGAGATGATCACCGCCTGCAGGATGATTGCTTTCTCCGGAATACCATGTTCATTATTTTTTGTAAATTTCTCCGGAAATACCCCTTTCTCAGCGTTGCCGAACAAAATCTTGATCGGGAAGCCGATGTAAAGGATCAGCGCACCGATAACGGACAGCGTGATGCCGGCGGCGACAATCTGCACGAAGAGATACGGAATCCCGAGGAGTTCACAGGCTCTTGTCAGAGAATCCAGAATACCGGTGGAGGCCTGAATCTCGGAAGTAGGAAGCAGGCTCGTTATGGCAACGGAGCCGCATACATACAGTACACAGATTAATATAGCGGCAGTAATGATGGCTTTCGGGAAATTCTTCTTTGGATTTTCCATCTCTGTCACATAAGTAGCGGAAATCTCTGCGCCGGTGTATGCGAAAATAATTCCGGAGATCGCCACCAGGGAGTTGCCGTTAAGCTTGGGTGTCATGGAAGCGACCGTATAGACAGAAGCGCTGGGCGCTTTTTTTAGCACAGCAACCGCGAGGAAAGCCATGCCGATCAAAAAAATAGTCGGAATTGTCGAGCCTAAAGAACCGACATTAGTAAAGAGCTTTCCAAAGGTCATCCCTTTCATGCTGAGTATGGACAGCACCCATATGACTGCCAGCGATAAGATCAGAACAAAGATCTTGCTGTCCGCAAGGGACGGGTTGCCTACCATATAGGAAAGGTTGATGGACATAAAGGTAAGGAAGGAGGCGAACCAGAAAAGTTTCGCTGTCCAGTTAAGCCACGAGATCAGGAATCCGTATTTTGTCCCGAAAGCAATCTTTACCCACTCGCCCAGGCTTCCGTCGGATGTATAAGCTGCGGCAAGTTCCGCGCACATCAGCGCCTGGGGTACGAAGCACAGAAACATGAAGATTACCCAGGATGGGATGCCGGCAAGGCCGAGACCGAAGCTGTCGGCCGTGGACCTGGCAATCCAGCGGATGCCGTAGATTGCGGAAACGTTCATCAAAACAAGTTCCCAGAATTTTATTTTTTTACCTGTAGCCATAAGCGTTCCTCCTAATTACTTCATAAAAAGCGAAAGTTTTTATGTATTATGTTATATATATTTTCTATATCGATATTATAATTCATATAAAGAAAATAATCAATATTAAAATATAATCATGATTGACAATTCGAGAATAATTCGTTAATATAATTTTAGAAATATTTCTAAAAAATATTAAAGAAATGAGGAAAGTGTATGGAAAAAACAGGAATTAAAAAGAACTTCTTTACGATTATCTTATTATCATTTGCAGGTTCTATCATATATGGTCTTCCCTATTTCAGATCATATTATTACGATGCCTATCAGTCTCTTTACAATCTGACAAATGTCCAGATGGGACTTTTGGGAAGCGCTTACGGCCTGCTTGGCGTATTTTCCTACATACTTGGCGGAGTCCTGGCAGATAAGTTCAAAGCAAAGAAGCTTTTGATCATGTCGATGATCGCTACGGGACTTGGCGGACTTTTGCATCTTGTGTTTACTGATTTTAAGGCGTTGTTTATTATCTATGGATTGTGGGGATTTACCTCGCTTCTTACCTTTTGGCCGGCGCTGATGAAGATTGTGCGGATCCAGGGGACAGAAGAGGAGCAGAGCCGTGCTTACGGTATCTTTGAAGGCGGACGAGGAGTGTTCAATGCAGCACACTTGGCGGTTGCAACGGCAATATTCGGTATTTTTGAGGCAAAGGCTTTGCCGGCGCTTGGAATTAAGGGTATTATCATCTTCTACTCTGTGGCTCCGATCATCGTGGCTATCATCTTTATCTTTATCTTAAAAGAGCCGGAGACGATAAAGAGTGGCGGCAAAGCAGAGAAGGTTTCCTGGTCGCAGATTGTTAAGGTGCTTAAGATGCCTGTGGTATGGTTCGTTGTATGCCTGATGTTTACCAGTTATGTATTTAATATGTCTTCCTATTACTTTACACCGTATGCGAGCAATGTTATCGGAACCAGTGCGGTTGTTGCTGCGGTACTTACTGTCCTTGCCCAGTATGCAAGACCATTTGCATCCACCATCGGCGGATTTTCGGCGGACAGGTTCGGTAAGGGTGAGATCATGGCAGGGGGATTTTTCCTGATGGCTATCGGTATGGTGGCAGTGCTTGGGGCAAGCAGGCTTAGCGGGAGCGTGCAGATGGTGGTTATGGTGGTAGCATGTATCATCATCTATGTGGGTATGTTTTCCAACTTTGGCTTGTATTTTTCGTTCCTTACGGAAGGGGGCGTTCCTCTTGAAGTGTCCGGTATTGCTATCGGCGTGGCTTCCACATTCGGATATCTGCCAGAGGTGCTCTGTCCGCTGATCGCGGGGAAGACGCTGGATGTGTACGAGGGGGCGAAGGGATATTATATTTACTTTACCTTTATGCTGGTGATGGCAGTGTTAGGTTTAGTCCTTTCTGTAATCTGGAGCCGGACTTACGGAAAGCGGTATAAGGAGAGAATGCGGCTGGAGAAGTCAGCAGGGACAGACAGTCAGAAGTAATGTTCAGGATATTTCATACATACAGGATATGTATAAATATAGATTAACGAGGAGGTTTTTACAATGGCAAAAGTAGAGGCAAAACCAAAAAAAGTTTTGGAGAAAAAGGATTTCCCGTATGACTGGGATGTCATCGAAAACACATGGATAACGATGCCGGACGGCTGCAGACTGTCAAGCCGCATCTGGCATCCGAAGACGGATAAACCGCTTCCGACAATTTTTGAGACACAGCCGTATCGCAAGCGTGACGGTATGCGCGGCCGTGATGAGCCAATGTACGGATACTTTGCGGGAATGGGCTACAATGTTGTCCGGGTGGATATGCGGGGCGCGGGAGAGTCTGACCAGTGCTTCTATGATGAGTATCTGAAACAGGAGCAGGATGATGCAGTTGCCTGTATCGAATGGATCAGCAAGCAGCCCTGGTGTGACGGGAATGTAGGTATGATGGGGAAATCCTGGAGCGGTTTCAATTCCCTGCAGGTTGCGGCAAGAAGGCCGGAGGCATTAAAAGCGATCATCTGTGTGGGTTTTGTGGACGAGAGATACGAGCAGGATATCCACTATAAAGGCGGAACACTTCTCAATGACAATTTCTGGTGGGGAAATATTATGCTGGCGTACATGTGTCGTGCCATTGACAGCGAGATCAAGCCGGATACCTGGAGAGAGGAGTCCATAAAGCGGCTTGAGGAGATGCCCCTTTGGCCAAAGAACTGGCTGGAGCATCAGACGAAGGATGATTACTGGAGACATGGTTCTGTAGGCGAGAATTACGACGATATCCAGATACCGGTCTTTGCGCTGGATGGATGGGCGGATTCCTATACCAACAGCGTCCTTACCCTGATGAATGGCCTGAAGGTCCCGAGAAAGGCTATGATCGGACCGTGGGCGCATGTATTTGCACACGACGGAGCGCCGGCACCGGCCATTGATTTCCTGGGAGAAGCAACAAAATGGTGGGATAAATGGCTGAAAGGCATGGATAATGATACTTTAGACTGCCCGATGGTACAGGTATGGTTAGAAGACAGCATGAAGCCGGAGACAGTACACCCGGTGAGCGATGGACGCTGGGTAGGGCTTGACGGATGGCCGTCAGCGGACGTTGCCATGAAGACATTTTCTATGTCTTACGGAAGGCTTCAGGAAGAAGAGAATACGAAAGAAGAGATTGTAGACTTATGTACGCTGCCGAACCACGGCCTTCTGGCAAATGAGTGGATGGGCGCAGGAGTTCCGGGAGAGAGTCCGGCAGATATGCGGGTTGATGACGGTATGGCTATGGTATTCGATTCCGAGATGCTTACGGAAGAAGTGGAGATCTTAGGATATCCGGAATTCGAAGTAGAGTTTACCTGCGACAAGCCCAATGCGTTCCTGTACGCAGAGCTTTGCGATATCCATCCAGATGGGGCGGCGACAAGAGTGTCTTACGGATTGATGAATCTTACTCATCTTGAGGGGCATGACAAGGTGGTCTACTTAGTGGAAGGAAAGAAGTATAAAGCGAAGGTGGAGCTTGATGTGTGCGGACATCATTTCCCGGCAGGGCACCGGATCCGCTTAAGCATCGCCAACTCCTTCTGGCCGATGATCTGGCCGTCACCGGAGCTTGCTACCTTGAAGCTTGATCTGTCTACAGCCAAATTTGCACTTCCGATATTCAGCGGCAAAGATTGCAAGGGACCGGGCATGGAGCCGAAGTGCGCGCCTCTTACACCGATGACTACTCTTTCTGAAGGACACGTGGACCGCGAGATCCATTACGACTTGATCACCGATACGTGGACATCTATCACCAACGGCGTCGGCGGAGTATTCGGTGAAGGCATCTATCGTTTTGATGATATCGGAACTGTGGTTGAGCATAACTTAAAGCGTGAGCTTACGATGTCCAATAAAGATCCGTTGTCGGCGAAATATACGATTTATCAGAAGATGAAGAACGGCCGTGACGGATGGCTTACAGATACGGATATTGTCGTTACGCAGACGGCGGATAAAGAATACTTCTATCTGACAGGCTCTATGGATGCCAAGATCAATGACGAACCGGTATTCCACAGAGAGTATAATGAGAAGGTGAAACGTAACGGATTGTAAGATTATTAGGAAAAATGGATTGCCAGCGGATTTTTCTGCTGGCAATTTTATGTTCGGCTTTATTTTTCACTGCGCGGATACAGATGTTCAGCGGGGCTGCAGATTGAGGATAAAGCAGATATAGTGATGCATCTTTTCTGTATAATACTTCAAATCCTCCGGGGATTGTTTCTTTTGGATCTTCTGTGTGTGGAGAAGATGATGGTATGCGCTGACGATCAGTTCACTTATGGTATCGATCTGCTCCAGAGAGCGGTTCTCCTCCTCTAAAAGCTCTTTAAGAGGCATCAGATTGCGTGTGCTCAACTGGTAATTGGAAAAGATTGGGTATAAGGTATCAGAAGTCTCAGGAAGCTCTTCCGGGAAAAGCTCATAATACCGGTTGCAGATACTCTCAAGAGAGCTGCTGTGCTTGTTAAAAAAGATCTGGTAAAAAGCATCCGGATACTGAAAAGATATCTCGCAGAATACATCCCACATAATAAAAAAACGTTCCCTGGCAGAAATACAGCCCTTTAAAGCTTTTTCCACTTTCTTATTATAAAGGGAAAGATATTTTAATGATGCAAAGAGGATCACGTGGTCCAGATCCTCAAAATAATTGTACAGAGTGGCATTATTATACCCGGCGCCATCAGCTACCTTCCGCAGGGTGACCCCGGCAATCCCTTCTTTATTCATGATATCCTGCGCTGCTTTGATAAAATAAGTCAGCATCCTTTTTTTCTTTAATTCTTGATTAGCCATACGTCTCTTCCCTCTGATCATGATTACATAATTCTTATTATATCACCAGGATAACCTATGATTCAACAAAAAATAACCAAAAGTGTAAAAATAACATAAAAGTAAAATATAATTATGATTACACAATCAGATGAAGGATAAAGGCAAGATACTGACGCATCCGATCGGTATACTGTTTAATGCTTTCTTTGTCGGTAGCTTTCGCAGACAGACAGTCAAAAAGCAGACGTTGATAGGCAGAGACAATCAGCTCGTTCATCAGGTCGATAGACGCTGTTGTCTGTCCTGTTTCCTTAAGCAGAGGCTCAAGCACCAGGTAGTTGCGAGTCAGAAGCCGGTAGTCTGAAATGATCGGATAGAGCGAACTGGTAGAAGCTGCCCGTTCTTCCGGGAAAATGTCATAATATTGCTTGCAGATGAGGTCAAGGGAATTGCTGTGTCTGGTAAAAAATATCTGGTGGAAGGCTTCCGGGTATTGAAAAGAGATGTTACAGAAAGTATCCCAGGAAATAAAAAAAGTATCTTTGGCTGATCTGCTGTTCTTTAACTGCAGGTCAAGTTCTTTGTTGTAGATTTGGAGATATTTTAAAGAGGCAAACAAGATCACATGGTCAAGGTCATCAAAATAGTGGTATATAGTTGCAGTATTGTAACCTGCACCGTCCGCAACCTTTCTCAGGGTGATGCCTGAGATTCCTTCTTTTTCCATAATATCCTGTGCAGAGCGGATGAAATAAGAGAGCATCCGTCTGGTTTTGATTTCTTTATTATTCATGGCACATTTCCTTACTGCTTAAAATTCATACAGATTATAACAAAAAAATATAAAATCCGTCAATATTTCTGTCTCCTATTTTTAAACGACGCTTGTGTGGCAATGGCGGAATTTATCGCTGGCAGCGAGGAGGAATTCGTGAACAGGATGAATGAGCGGGCCAAAGGCCTTGGCATGGAGAATACGACCTTTAAAAATTGCAACGGCCTTGATACCAACGGGCATCTGACGACAGCCAGGGACATTGCCCTTATGTCCAGAGAGTTAATAAGCAAATATCCGCAGATCCACGACTATTGTATGATCTGGATGGAAAATATCATCCACAAGACGAAAAAGGGAGAGAAGGAATTCGGACTCAGCAACACAAATAAGCTGGTCCGCCATTACGAGTATGCCACGGGACTTAAAACCGGCTCTACCAGCAAGGCAAAGTTCTGTATCTCTGCCACAGCTAAAAAAGAGGATATGGAGCTGATCGCGGTGATCATGGCGGCAAATGACAGCAAGCTTCGCAACAAAGACGCCATCACCCTGTTCAATTACGGCTTTGGGAAATGTCAGAAGTACATAGAAGACGGAGTTAAAGCAGTAAAGCCGGTCAAGGTGAAGCGAGGAGTTAAGGAGAAGGTGGATGTAGCGCAGAAAGAGCCTTTCTTCTATGTAGATGCCACAGGAGCCGACTTAAGTACGATAGAGCGCAAGGTCACAGTAAAAAAGAATCTGAAGGCACCGGTGAAAAAAGGGAAGAAAGTAGGAGAGGCAGCGTACTATCTTGGAGGAGAGAAAATCGGGAGCATAGACATTGTCACAGAGGAAACAGTTAAGGAGGTAAGCTATAAAAGCGCTGTGGGCGATGTAGTGAAAAAGATGTTGTTATAGGCAGTACAAAGAGTGCAGAGTCTGAAAAGTTTCGGATTTTGCACTTTAATTTTATATTATTTTAGGGGTGTTAAATTATTTACAGCTTCAATATAATCGCGTAAAATTCTAACAGCATATCCACGTGCTTTGGGTTCCATAGAGTGTAGCATCTCTATTATCATATCTGTTTCAAAATCTTCGTGTTTTCCATAAATGATATAATCAGCAGAGATGTTGGTAGCATTGCAAATTTTACATAGTGTTTTCGTAGTGATGGCCTTTTTTCCATTTTCAACTGCAGATAGAAAGCTAGTGGAAATATTACATTTTTCGCTGAATTCTTCCCTTGTCATGTTCAAAACTTCCCGCACCTCACGTATCCTTAAGCCGATAATTAAATTAAAATCCTTATCTAATTCCATAGAGAGTAAGACTCCTTTCAATAATGATTTTAGTGTAGCAAAAGATGGAATAATAAAAATCTTCTATAGAATCAATTAACATATTCTATAGAATTGACAAAAAACTTCTATAGAATTATAATTAGAAGAAAAAAGAGAGATTTATAGAATTTCATGGAAAAAGACAGAAGCAGATGGAAAGAATGGAAGATTGACGAACTAATAGGACAGGGGGCCTTTGGAAAAGTCTATAAGATTTCTAAAGAAGATTTTGGACATGTATATGGAGCAGCATTAAAGATCATCGAAATTCCGCAGAACATGTCAGAAGTGGAATACGTTAGAAATGAAGGGATGGATGAGGAAAGCATTAATTCTTATTTTTACGGGATAGCAGAAGATGTAGTAAAAGAGTTTGAATTAATGTCAAAGCTAAAAGGTAATACAAATATTGTAAGTTACGAAGACCATATGATAGAAGCCAAGGATAATGGATATGGATGGGAAATCAGCATCCGAATGGAGCTTTTGACACCCTTGGAAAAGTACATAAGGAAACGGATGTTTTCTGTCAAGGATGTAATATTGCTAGGGATTGATATATGTAAAGGACTTGAGCGTTGTCAAAAGCAAAATATTATTCATCGAGATATTAAGCCGGACAATATATTTGTGACAGAATTTGGTGATTATAAACTGGGTGATTTCGGAATTGCCAGGAAATTAGAACAGACATCGAATGCAATATCGAAAAAGGGAACTTGTGTTTTTATGGCACCGGAAATATATAAAGCGATTCCTTATGATTCAACGGTAGATATTTATTCTTTAGGGATAGTAATGTATCGATATTTGAATAACAAACGCGTTCCTTTTCTCCCACCGTATCCAGAGCCTATCAGGTATTCTGACAAAGAGAAGGCGAATCTTTTGCGATTAAGCGGGACAGAAATAAGCCCTCCTTGCAATGGGGGCAGTAAGTTGGCAGAGATTATACTAAAGGCATGCGCATATGAACCTGCAAATCGGTATAAAACTGCATCAGATTTGCGAAGAGATTTGGAAAAAGTGCTATATCAGAGCCAGGATGAAAATTTAGATATGATTTTATTCTGGGAAGAAAAATTATCAGGAGAAAATGAGGACGAGATAAAAGAACATCAGATTGATGAAACGGTATTAATGTTTGCAGATGATTCAAAAAAGAATTATGAAAGCGTGCAAGTACCAAAAACAGATGTTGAAATAAAAAGTAAAAGCCTGGAAATAGTGGGGAAAAACAAAAGACCGGAAACAGAACGGATGCATAAATGTGAGAAATCGAAGCTTTTTCTTTATCTACCTAAACTAATGATAATAATTGTGATTTTGATTTCGGGATTATGTGGTTTGAAATTTTCAGTTCTGAGAAGTCAAAAATTTTTTGAAGCTGCTAATGCCATAGAAAAAGAAAAGAGTAAATTATCAGAAAACTTATTTGAAATATTTTCTGAGATGTATAAAAAATATGATTTGATAATTAATGAAAAGTATGTTTCTACAGATGCCCTTAGTTTAGAACGGGATGAACTTCTTGGAATGTGGTCTGGTTCATACATTGGTATGTCAAATCAAAAGAAAATCGAAAAATCAATAGATATTTATATTGGAGATTGTGATGAAACAGGAAAAGTAAAAGGTGTAGTCGGGGTAGAAAATGGAGATGCAGGATATTATTATTTTGAAGGTGTGTCGGACTATGTTAGAGGTACTTTAACATTCGAAAGAAAAAAATGGTTATCGCCAAATCCAGATCGATTAAAGAAACTTACTTATTCCACAACATATGACAGAAACTTACAAAGCTTTTCCGGATATATTGTTTCAGATCCTCAGCGAAAAATATCTTTTATTAAAACAGAATCAAATCCCGAACTTATTCAGTATTGGGAAAAAAGAAAAAGTTTAATGAGAAAATATAATTGATGAATGGATGAATTGGCTTGTGTATTAGTTAGCTAGAAACCATAAACAGGTGAAAAAGATATGGAAAGAAACAGAGAAAATTGGAAAGAATGGAAGATTGAAGAATTAATAGGGCAAGGTTCTTTTGGGAAGGTATATAGAATTTCTAAAGAAGATTTTGGGCACATATATGAAGCGGCATTAAAAATTATTGAAATACCACAGAATATGTCAGAGATAGAAAATATCAGAAATGAGGGTATGGATGACAAAAGTATTAATTCATATTTTTATGGGATAGTAGAGGATATCGTAAAAGAATTTGAATTAATGTCAAGATTGAAAGGTAATACAAATATTGTAAGTTACGAAGATCATATGATTTCGCCTAAAGAAAACGAATTTGGATGGGAAATAGGCATTCGGATGGAGCTTTTAACTCCTTTGGAAAAATATATGAGGCAGTATGTATTTTCAATTAGAGATGTAATTCAATTAGGAATTGGTATATGTAGAAGTATAGAACTTTGTCAAAAGCAAAATATTATTCATCGAGATATTAAACCAGGTAATATATTTGTGACAAAATTTGGTGATTATAAGCTTGGCGATTTTGGGATTGCTAGGCAATTAGAAAAAACTTCATATGCAATGTCCAGAAAAGGAACTTATGATTTCATGGCACCAGAGATATATAAGGGCTCTCCATATGATAGTACGGTAGATATATATTCTTTGGGGATTGTGATGTATCGGTATCTGAATAAAAATCGTGCCCCGTTTTTGCCCGCATATCCGAATCCTGTTAAGTATTCTGACAAAGAAAAAGCAAATCTTTTAAGAATAGGTGGAGCAGAGATGAAGCCACCTTGTAATGCGGTTGGCAAGCTGGCAGAAGTTATTTTAAAAGCATGTGCATATTTGCCTGAAAATCGATATAAAAAGGCATCGGATATGAGAAGAGATTTAGAAAATATATATATTTTATGTCAAAACGATAGTGACATGGATTTAGATATAATTTCATGCCGAAAGGAAGAGGCAAGCGTAGGAGAAAACAAAAAGGACATAAAAACTTATCAGGAAGATGAAACAGTTCTTATGTTTTCAAATGATTTGAAAAAGGAAAATAAAAGGGAAGGAGAAGCTATAAAAGATAATTCGGAAAATAAAAAATTAAAAGTTGTGGAATCAAATAAAAACCTTGTATCGAAAGAAATAAAAATGACTCAGAAATCGGGAAAATATCAAATACCAACGCTTAGCTATAGGATATTGATAATAGTTGCAATATTTATTTTTATATTTTTCGGAGTAAGTTATTTATCGTTGTATAAACAAGAGAATATAAACTTTGCCAAAATTATGAACAAAGGGAGGAGTCGAGCTATAGAGGAATGCAAAAATGTATTGGGAGAAAATATGTTAGAAAATTTAAATAAAAAAATTTTGGAATCGGCAGAAGAAGAAAAAAATAAATTGCTTGAGAAAGCAAGAGCCTGTAAAACATATGAACATGCTCCGGTTCAAATGGATAATGGACACGTTTATGCTATTTTTAATTTTAAAGATTTAGGGCTAAATACATATGATGAGTGTGTAGAATATTGCGAATCTGTAGGGGGGCATTTGGTAACACTTACTTCGGAAGAAGAGACACAATTTATTGTGGATTATATGCATCAATATGACGGGCATGTTGTGTTGGTAGGGCTTTCCAAACAAAGAGATGGTAAAACTTGGGAGTGGGTAACAGGAGAAAAACTTGACTATGTCAAATGGGGAGAAGGACAACCAAGTGAACATGTCAGGGCAGATTATGCAGTTACTAGCAAAAAAACAGATGACGGTCAATTGATTAATCATTCTCATGGAAACTGGGAAACCTGGAGAATGGTTTGTGAGTGGGAATGACAGGGAGAAATGATGAAAGTTTGGAAAATAGTTGTTTTATTTTTTATATTTACAATGATATTTGTTGGATGCCAAGAAAAAAAAGATACAGAAAATGAAGAAAATATTGAAAGAGAGACAGTAAATTCTGCCAAAGATAGAGACACAAAAGAAATAGATGATACAGTAAAGCGGGAAGAAGAAGTGGAAACAAATACAACACATGTATATTCTCAGAACGGCGATTGGGAGGATTATTTGAATTTAGGGGCTAACTATCTTGTTCTTGCGATTGGAAATGTAGGAAATCTTGTAGATGGAGGAAATACGCCGATATTTGATTCTATGGAAGGAGGGAAAGAGATTGCAAAATTGCAATATAATGTGGCATTAGTAGTCAATTTAAATATAATTGAAAATAACAAACTGATGTCGGAAAATTCCAATCTTTGGATTCCTGTAGAACTTCCCAATTTAGATTGTGTAGGATATGTAAAAGCATCACAGGTGCGTATAGGGAGTGTAAAAGTAAAAAATTGTACTGAAAAATATATAAGAAATATCGTGATAGAAAATGCAATACGTTATTTGGGAACACCTTTTGTAAACCATGGTGATTCAATGGAAAATGGCATTGATTGTTCAAAATATATTCAGCAGTTGTATGAGTTAGTCGGAGTCGAAGTCGCAGATACCTCTAAATTAATACGTGATGCCGCATATAGACAGACAACAGATGAATCATTGGCAGAACCTGGAGATGTTGTATATTATGATGTTGAAAAAACGGGTCATGTAGCGATATATCTTGGGAACGGTTTTATTATAAACTCGGCAGGACACGATGGAAAGATATATCCGGAAGGCGGCGTCAGGATTTCTTGCATTCAATATCATGACAGAGAAGAGTACATATTTTGTAAAATATTGCAATAATCCGTATGTCAATAAAGATAAATATTAAATAAAAAGAAGTATGCAAAGGAGTTTTTGATGGAGAAATACCTGATAAGTGCCGGAACACATATTGGAAACATAAGAAAGAAGAATGAAGATAATTTATTTATTAATGGAATTTATAAAAGAAGAAAAGAAACCAAGTTTTCATATAATGGTTTATTTCAACAGAAAGAAACTAGCGTAGTAGGAATATTTGATGGTATGGGTGGATTGGGAAATGGAGATAAGGCTTCCTACATAGCAGTTAAAATTCTTGATAAATATTTTGAATTTGTAAGAAAAAAAGGAGTCAATTTCAATTCAGATGTTGTATTAAAAAAAATCAATAAATGTATTTGTCGGGAAATAGATAAATCCTCAGAAAAAATGGGAAGTACAGCAGTGCTTTTATTTTGCAAAGATGGACAGATACAGATTAGTAATATTGGAGATAGCAGAGCATATTTATACCGGGATGGAGTTCTCAGACAGATATCTGTAGATCACACGGAACAAAGCAGCATGTTTAGGATGCAAGAACAGCTTGGAATAACAAAATTAATCGATATTCCCAATAGTAGGAACACTTTGACACAGCATTTGGGAATTCAAGAGAATGAATTTATTTTGGAGCCGACAGAATCAGAAATGATTCGGGTTCAGAAAAAGGATATTTATCTTTTATGCAGTGACGGGCTAACAGGGATGTTGCAGGATACAGAGATTTCAGATGTTTTGAGTATGAATATGGATTTGTGGAATAAGAAAAGAATATTAATTGAGAAGGCGATGCAGGCTGGAGGAAAAGATAATATTACAGTTATACTGATTGAAACATAAAATGTAAACAGATAGGAATGGAGAATATGGAAACGGGAGAATTATGGAATGGCTGGACAGTCGAAAAATTCATAGGAGAAGGATCATTTGGCAAAGTATATCAGATTAAAAAAGAAGAATTTGGTCATACATATGAAGCGGCTCTGAAAATTATTGAAATACCGCAGAATCAGTCAGAAGTGGAATCAATTAAAAATGAAGGGATGGACGATGAAAGTGTAACATTATATTTTCGCAGTATAGTTGAAGAATTTGTTGAAGAATTTGTCTTAATGTCAAAATTAAAGGGAAATTCTAATATTGTCAGCTATGAAGATCATTATGTTGTTCCTAAAGAACCTTTTGGATGGAAGATTTATATCCGGATGGAGTTATTGACACCGTTATATTCGTATTTGAAGACTCACACATTGACAATCCGGGAAGTTATTCAACTTGGTATTGACATGTGCCAGGCATTAGAAATATGTCAGAAATATAATATCATCCACAGAGATATTAAGCCGGAAAATATCTTTATATCCGATTTGGGCAAATTTAAACTTGGAGATTTTGGGATTGCACGTCAATTAGAAAAAACTTCCTCTGGATTATCTAAAAAGGGAACTTATACTTATATGGCACCGGAAGTTTATAAAGGTTTTCCGTATAATTCAACAGTTGATATTTATTCACTTGGAATTGTTCTATATAGATTTTTGAATAATAACCGAACACCTTTTATGCCTCCATCACCTCAACCTATTCGGTATTCCGATAAAGAAAATGCGAATATTTTAAGGCTAAGTGGAAAAGAGATGCAGAATCCAGCTAATGCGGAAGGAAGACTGGGAGAAATTGTTTTAAAGGCATGTTCATATGAACCGACTACGCGTTATGAAAGTGCGGTAGAGATGAAAGCGGCATTACAATCAATTCTATATTCAGAATCAGAAGCAAGAATTATATATCCTATGGGGGATGATCTTCTTAATACAGACTTAAGCTATGCGACTAACAGCAAAGAGTTAGTGAGCAGGAATAACATAAATAACACTGAGGAAAATACGGAAGAAAATTCCACAGTGTATTTATTTAAGCCTCAGAAAGTAATGGAAGGAAGCAAAGAAGATAAGAAGAAAGACAGTGGGGAAGATAATAAGCGAGAAAATAACATTGAGAAAAAAGTAGGGGAAAAATCAAAAGATAAAATAGAAAAGAAGGCAGTAAATACAAGAAGAAAAAAGATTGCTGTGGTTGCTTCGGTATTTTTGATTATATTGTGTATTGCAGGAAGTGTGAAGGTTTATCAGGAGTCATTGAAGCGTGAAGTCCCTAATCTTGTAAATATGACCACGGAAACAGCGCAGGAAACGTTAAAAGAGAAAGATTTGGTTTTCATTCAGTCGGACAAGGAATATTCAGACACAGTAAAAAAAGGCTGTGTTATCTTACAGCAATATAAACCTGGAGAGATTATAAAAAAAGGTTCTGAGGTTAAAGTTACTGTCAGTAAAGGTGCATTAGTGACTGTACCGGATGTAATAAATATTTCTCAGGAGGAGGCAAAAAAGAAGACAGGAGAGTTAGGCCTACAGTGTGAGATTAAAGAAAAGCAATATTCTGATCAAGTGAAGAAAGGTTTGATAATCAGTCAGGAGCCAGAAGCAGGAAATAAAGTCGAAGAAGGCAGTCAGATACAAATTATCGCCAGTAAAGGAATCGAAAAAAAGGAAGTGCCCTCTCTTGTGGGATTAACGACTAAAGAAGCAAAAAAACAACTAAAGAAACAGAAACTTAAGTGCAAGTCAGATGAATCGTACAGTGATTCTGTAAAAGAAGGACAGGTTATATCTCAAAATATTGAAGCTGGAAAAAAGATAGATAAGAACAGTACAGTTACCATCATAATAAGCAAAGGCAAAAAGCCGGTTCCAAAACCAACTGCATCAGCGAGTAAATCTAGGGCAAGCTCATCTGGGAGCAGTTCTGGCAGGAGAAGTACGACAAAGAAGAAAAGCACAACCAAAAAGAAGAGTTCAGGAAAAAAGAAGAAAAAGAGTGGAAGTGACAGTCTGGATTCATGGGATTTGGTGAACTGATTGAAATGCAATAACAGAAAAATGGAGACATTGTATGGAATTTTTAATGACAGATACAACATTTGTAATTTTCGAAATGATATTCATTGCAATTGTTCTATTCGTTGATATTCATTTTGAAAAAAAGAAAAAACGATTTTTGAACAAAAAAGAAAAAGAAGAAAAATCGAACCAGGAAAAGCTGCTGCAGAGAAGATTAGAAAATAAGAAAAGGAGCAATTAGAGATGAGTATTGTGTTGTCGGTATATTCTCAGGTGGCGTTTAAGGAGTATCTGCTCCCGCCATTAAATAATGCGGATCATATAATTACATTTCATAGCAACTATTTTCAATTGCAGAAAGATGTTCAGCTACAGCTTGAAGTGTTAGATTATTGCTGGCAGATAAAAAACAGCGAGGATTACAGAATTGTTTCAGCTAAAAATTCTCAAAAATCATATGAATTAAAAAATAATGAAATTCTCCAATTGAGAACACGGGATAATGAAGATATTTCTATTATTGTTAAGAATATAACTTCAGGAATCCATGCTTTTCAAAAATATAAACTTTGGGATATCAATGAGATAACGATTGGTAAAAATAGTGATAATGACATTGTGTATGATTATTTGGGTATGATTTCACGGAATCATGCCCAGATAATAAAAACACCTGCTGGATATAAAATATACAATGACAGCCCTAATGGAGTGTATGTCAATTCCCTTCGTGTAGAAAAGGAAGCAGAATTACAGTTTGGGTCATTTATTAATATAATAGGTCTTCATATTGTTTTCCTGAGAGATGTGATTGCTATTGATACAGAATCTAAAGATGTCAAAATCAATGAGGAAAAATTAAAAAGGTATGAGACATATGATGAAAAGACGGTATTACTCAATACTGTTGCGGAGACATCAAAAGGGAAAACAGTTTATCATCGTGCCCCAAGGAATTATGAAAAGCTAAATAGTGATGTAATAGAAATAGAAGAACCTCCGCAGCTTGCGCGTACGAAAAAACAGTCAATGCTAATGACGATTGGCCCGTCATTCACGATGGTACTTCCTATGCTGTTGGGAAGCATATTGATGATCTATGCATCAGGACAAGGGTCTTCATTTTATATGTATTCAGGACTTGTTATGTCGGTTTCCTCGGCATTAGTGGCTGTTGTATGGTCATTATTAAATGCCAGAAATCAAAGAAAAGAAGAAAAAGAGGAAGAAGAATACCGTTTTAAAATCTATAGCGACTATCTGATTGAAAAAACGAATGAAATAAAAGAAAAATATGAGCGGACGGAAAAGAAGCTTAACACAACATATCCGGCAGCTATGGAATGTTTGAAATATGATATACATAAAGGAGTTTTATGGAACAGGAATAGAACGCATGAGGATTTTCTCAGCCATCGTTTAGGAGTAGGGGATACTCCGTTCCAAATAAAAATTGAGATTCCGAAAAAAAGATTTAAGTTATATAAGGACAGCTTATCCGAAAAGCCGGCATTTATTAAAGATAATTATAGTATGCTATATAATGTTCCAATCATGCTTGATCTGCTTAAAAAAAATATGGTCGGTATTATCGGCGGAAAAAATAAGGAGGGCGCCATTGAAGTGGCAAAGCTATTAAGCGCCCAGCTTGCCGCTAATAATTGCTATACAGATTTAAAGCTTGTATATATATACGACGGTTCAAATTCATCAGATTTCAGCAGGTGGGGGTTTGCAAAATGGCTTCCCCATGTCTGGTCTGAAGATAAAAAGATACGATTTGTAGCTTCTGGAAAAGAAGAATCCAGCGATGTATTTTATGAGCTGACGAAAATATTCCGTACACGTTTGGAGCAGTCTGAATGCGCATCCAAGGAGGAGATACCCAAACCATATTATGTTGTATTTGTTTCGGATATTTCTGTTTTGACAGGAGAACCTTTTTCAAAATATGTATTTGACCATAGCAAAGAATGTGGATTAACGACATTTTTACTTGTAGAAAGATATGAAGAATTGCCGAATGACTGCGATTTCATCATTGAAAATACGGAGCTATTTCGTGGTATGTATGAAGTGTCCGAAAGCGAGGAGGAGAAGCAGAAGATAACTTTTGATACCTTGGGAGATAAAGAACTTGAAAGATTTGCCCGGTATCTGTCTTCCTTACAAGTTTTAGAAATAGAAGAAGGTGGGGAGATACCAAATTCTCTTACATTTTTTGAGATGCTGGGAATCAATCGGTTGGAGGATTTACCAGTCCGTGAGCTTTGGGCAAAGAACCGAACATATGAAAATATAAAAGGAATGATTGGAAAGAGAGCCGGAAATATGCCCTGTTATCTTGATGTGCATGAAAAATACCACGGTCCCCATGGACTGGTTGCAGGCACAACAGGGTCGGGGAAAAGTGAGACATTGCAGACGTATATTCTCTCTCTGGCAATTAATTACAGTCCAGATGATATCGGATTCTTTATTATCGATTATAAGGGCGGGGGAATGGCCAATCTTTTTAAGGAATTGCCTCATATGATTGGGCAGATATCCAATTTGTCAGGGAATCAAGTGAGACGGGCGATGACATCCATTAAAAGTGAGAATCGCAGGAGACAGCGTGTGTTTGGGGAACATGGAGTTAACAATATTAATGCTTACACAAAATTGTACAAAAATGGAGAGGCCTCAAATCCTGTACCGCATTTATTTATCATTATCGATGAGTTCGCGGAGTTAAAAAGAGAAGAGCCGGAATTTATGAAAGAGCTGATCAGCGTTGCACAGGTGGGACGCAGTCTGGGAGTGCATCTGATTCTTGCAACACAAAAACCAAGCGGGACAGTGGATGACAATATCTGGAGCAATTCAAAATTCAGGCTGTGTCTTCGGGTGCAGGATCAGCAGGATAGTAAAGATATGCTGCATAAACCGGATGCGGCGTACATTACACAGGCTGGACGCTGTTATCTTCAAGTTGGAAATGATGAGATATACGAGTTGTTTCAATCCGGTTTTAGCGGAGCGGTTTATGAGGAGAGTCTGTTGGAAGAAAGTACAGAAATCGCTAAATTGATTGATTTGACCGGCAAGGTAGAGATGACCGGAAATACAGTCAGGGCATCCCAAAAGAAACGGGCTGAGGCAGCGTGGATTGATAATTTATCAAATTGTCTTGTTCAGGCTCAAAAATCTTTGGGATTGAAAGCCGCAGAATGTGTAGGGCAGGATATCATGATGAAAGAATTAATTTCAGCATTTTACTGGCAGCTTGATAAGGAAGGTATAGATTATGCAGAAAACAGATATAATACAGCGCGGTTAAAGGATTTTGTGTCTTCCTATTATGAAACAGCTAAAGAGGACGGTGATAATTTTACCCCTGAGAAAATTATTGCTCAGGCTTTAAAAATGGGCAGGAAGCTTCCGCAAGCAAAAGAAAAAACGCAGCTTGATGCAGTGATTGAATATTTGGCGGAGCAGGCCATAAATAACGGGTACGACCGAAAACTTCAATTGTGGATGCCGGTTCTAAAGACACAGATTTATCTTAGTCAATTTGACGAGTATCAAAAAAGCTGTTTTAAAAATACTGGCTGGAAAAAGCAGTCCAAAGATTGGGAAATAAGATTTGTGATTGGACAAATGGATGACCCGGAAAATCAGAATCAGATGCCTATGATTATTGATTTGGAAGAAGATGGGAATATTGCGGTATGCGGAAGTGTTGTATGCGGGAAGAGTACGATGATGCAGACAATGGCATATGCACTGATTCAAAAATATTCGCCGGAGGATATCAATCTGTATGTCATTGATTTTAGTAGCAAGATGATGTCGGCATTTGAAGAGGCGCCTCATATTGGCGGCGTTATATATGAAAATGACACGGATAAGATTGAAAAGTTTTTCAATATGATGAGCCATATACTTGCAGAACGGAAACGCCTGTTCAGGGGCGGGAATTATAAACAGTATGTTCAGGTACATGGTACAATCCTTCCGACAATTATTGTTTTTATAGATAATTACAGCGCCTTTAAGGAAAAGACAGAAGAAATATATGAGGAACGGATCATACAGCTTTCCAGAGAGGGGATTAACCATGGTATTTACCTTATAGTATCCGGGGCAGGATTTGGCATGAGTGATATAACGACAAGGGTAGCAGACAATATAAAAACAGTTCTTTGCCTGTCCCTTCAGGATCGGTATGCGTATGGGGATCTGCTTCATAGTATGCAGATTGACGTGTTGCCGGAAAAAGATGTGAAAGGAAGAGGACTGGCGTATTACGGGAAGCGTATTTTGGAGTATCAGACGGCATTGGCAGTTAAGGCGGAAAATGATTATGCCAGGATTGCAAAAATCCAGGATATCTGTAGAGAGATGGCTCTGGCATGGAAAGGAAAGACGGCAAGGAGAATACCTGAGATACCAGAAAAGCCGGTATGGTCAGAATTTGCACAGTTAGATCAATATCGTCGGAGTGTACCTGGCCCGGCATTGCTTCCGGTGGGCTATGATGCTGCAAATGCGGAAGTTTATAATATCCCGCTTCAAGATATATATTGCTATTTGGTATGCGGAGCGGGACATACCGGGAAATCGAATTTTATGAAGATATGTATACAGTCTGCATTAGAGAAAAATGCCCATGTATGTGTGATTGACGGACCGGATGGAAATTTCTCTATATACAGTAAAGAGAAAAAAGTTTCTTATGTATCGGACGAAGAAGGGATGTTTCATTATTTCAGTGAACTTCTGCCTGTTTTTAAAGAGAGAAACATGTTGAAGAATCAACTGATAGGAGAAGGACGTGAAGAGGATATCTTTGAATTAATGAGTAAAGAGCAGCCGTATTTTATCTTTATATCCGATATGGCATGGTTTGCACCATATATTTACAATACAGAGAAAGATATGAAAGGATTTTTGGAAAACATTATTGAAAAGGGCAGTCTGCATAATATTTATTTCTTCGGAGAGCTGGAGCTTGGTAAACAGTCTCTTGCGGCGGGGTACAGGATATATGAATTGTTTGTGAAATATGGGACAGGCATGCATTTCGGAGGGAAAGTATCTGATAATCCCATACTTTCATTTGAGTATATGTCGTATGCCGAACAAGCAAAACCAGAGCGGGCAGGTATTGGAATTTTGCCGAATGTATTGGAAGAAGGGGAGACGCAGAGAGTGGTTGTGCCATTAGCCCGGAAATAGGAGGTTACTATGATATTAGTGGATATTTATATCCCGGCAGTGGATGAGAGCTTTGATTTTTTGCTGGATGAAAATACGCTTATCGAAAAGGTAATTCTTGAAATTATAGAAATGATCACAAAAAAAACGAAAGGCAGCACTGAAAAATGTGCCGAAGATTTTTTCTTATATTCCATAGATAAGGAAGAAAAATTGGAAAAGTTAAGTACGCTGTATGCAAGCGGGGTTATTGACGGCAGCAGACTGATGCTGGTATAGGAGGAAATGAGAATATGGATGCGATTAAAGTAGATACTAACCGATTAAATTCGGATGCGAACCAAATCCAGAGTAGTATCAGGCAGATAGAAGCTGCTATGTCAAATCTGAAATCAGATGTAGCACAATTGGACCGGATGTGGGATGGCCCAGGCAGCGAAGCGTTTAAACATGCATTCAATAATGATATGGCAGCCTTAAGTTCCCTGCTTTTAAACTTCCGGCATATCTATGACTATGAAATGAGTGCAAAGCAGAAATATGAAAAATGTGAAAACAGGGCGGTCAGTCTGACGGAAGGAATACATATATAAGGAGATGCGTCATGGCAGGATATGGGCAGTTAAAAGTTTCACCGGATGTTATGAAGAATCAGGCGAAAGCAATAACAGGCGAAATCAGGAAAATTGAAACAGAGTGGAAAAAGATGGAGGAGGTTATCACTCGAAGCAAATATTATTGGCAGGGAGAAGCAAGTAATATCCATCAGAAATCTTATCACAAGGTTAAAATGGAAGTTGAGAAGGTAATCCGGCGTCTTAATGAACATCCGACTGACCTGCTTGAGATGGCGGGAGTATACATAAAAGCGGAAAGTGAGGCCGTACAATTCGCAAACGTACTGCCGGATGATGTGATTGTCTAGTATAACCAGATTGCTCATAAACAAGGTGCAGGGAAGGAGTAAAGTATGGCGAAAAATGCATATTCTATAGCGGTAAATTTTAATAAGGCGAATCAGCAGGCGGATAAACTTGTCAAAATAGCCGGAGAAATTTTGACAGAAAAAAACAAAGTAAGCGAGAGCAAAAGAATATTGCAGATGAACTGGAAGGGAGAGGGTGCATCCTCTTATATGAGTAAATTGACAAGATTAGAAGAGAAACTGTCAGGCGAGGCGGAAAAATTGCAAAAGGTAGCTAAAACAATCCGGGAAATAGCTCAGAAAACATATAATTCGGAAAAAAGAGCTTTGGAGATTGCTAAGGTAAGAAGCTATAAATGAAAGGGATAAATGTGTACATAGCGACACATTTAGCTAATACAAATGAGCCAAGGAGGAGATAAAGCATGGCAAAAACAATTACTGTAACTACGACAACATTAAATTCGAAAGCAAGTGAACTGAAATCCTTGAATAATAATTTCAGATCGCAGATTAACAACCTGAAGTCTGTGGAAAGTTCATTAAATTCCATGTGGGATGGCGAGGCAAATGATGCATTTCACAAAGCATTTACCAAAGACATTACGCAGATGAATAATTTTTATAATGCTATTGAGAAATATGTCCAGACATTACAAGAGATTGCAAAAAAGTATGATGCAGCAGAACAAAAAAATGTAAGTACTGCTACAAAAAGAGCATATTAACATCAAAACAGAAAGGGAAATAAAATTATGAATGGAACATTAAAAGTAACTACATCCAAGTTGACATCGACAGCGTCATCTTTTCAGTCTACTGGAAATCAGGTGAAAAATCTTACCACACAAATGACGACAATCGTAAAAAGTCTTTCCGGGCAAATATGGAGCGGTGAAGCCGCCAGTGCATACATTAAGAAATTTGACGGGATGCAGGATGACATCAGCAAGATAATTAAAATGATCAATGAACATGTAACCGATCTCCAGGAAATGGCAAGAGAATATGAAGCGGCAGAAAATACGAATGTATCTGCTGCAAATGCGCTTTCTTCGGATGTCATTGTTTAATTTACTGTATGTATGGGCATCTGAACCGAAGATGCCCATACTTTAATGTGGGGAAAAAGATGAAAAAATGTTTAACTACTAAAGTGACAGCGCTGCTGCTTATGATGGTAATGTGTACAAGCTTATGTGCAGACTTTGCTGCTAATGCAGAGAATGGTTCTAATCTGAGTAATCCTAGAATTGAAAAGGATTCCAACATGGAGGCGGGACAGAAAGTTACATGGGATTGTGTCTGGTTCGGGAGTTACCCTCAGGCAGAGGTTGTACCTTCAGCAAATGATTTTTCAGCAGTAGAAAAAAGCATGTTGAAAAAAGGCGATGTTATAGAAAACAGCAGTCTGTATAACAAGTTGCAGAATATATCCAGATGGAATTCCAATAATGATGTTACAATAGATGGGGAAAAATATCGCCGGATGAAAATGAATGATGCTACGTACACGGATTCAGACAGCAGCTACTATCAATGGTCAGATCCGGATACATACCATTATTTTAAATATGAGCCAATCAAATGGAGGGTGCTGGAAGTAAATGGGAATCAGGCATTTCTTCTATCTGACATCGCACTGGACGACCAGAAATATAATACAGAATATGAAAATATAACATGGGAAACAAGCACGCTCCGAAGCTGGCTGAATGGTTATGGAACATCTGTCAATAAACAGGGGAAGGATTACAGTAACGAGAATTTTATTGGGAGCGCTTTTACTCTTGAAGAGAGGTCGGCGATCACAGATACTTCTGTGAAAAAGGCTGATAATATTACATATAAAACCGGGGGAGGAAATAATACAACTGATAAGATATTCCTTATGTCAGAATCAGAAACCTATGGAGTTAACGCAGCGCTTCATGGATTTGTGACGCTAAATAATACCTGTGATGAAGCACGTAAATGTACGAGCAGTACTTATGCAAAAGCGAAAGGAACATGGAGCGGCACGAGTGATGCATATAAAGGAAACTGCGAATGGTGGATGCGTTCACCGGGCAGTTCATCTGACAATGCCGCATATGTTGATTATGACGGCTATGTTATTAATGATGGTTACTATGTCAGCCGCGATGACCGCGGCGTGCGTGCTGCTTTAAATCTTAATCTGTCATCTAATCTTCATGCATATGCAGGGACAGTGAGTTCTAATGGAAAACAGAGTGAGACAGGCAGCGGTAGTACAGAGCCAGAGTCTCCGACATATCCAACAGAGAAAAAATATAAAGAGAATATTCTCAAAGCTCTCCCCAATATGGATGATCTTGGTTCTGCAACCTTAAAAGGTCCAGAGATATCAATTGTCGGGAATAAGTTTAATCTGTTCCAGACAGATATGAAGATGTCGCTTCCGCTTTGGCAAGGTGTTGAGATTAAGACAGATAAGGACGAAAAAACGGTAGAGGTATTATTGGGGATAAATAAAAAAGAACTCAGCACCGAGGGAAACAACACATACTGGTCCGAAACATATAAAGAAGTAAAATCTCTGGTACAAGCGTGCGGAGGAACTGTAGATACACCAAAGCTTTGGAACCGTTTTTCGAAACTGCGTGGAAAATTGAAAGAATTTGATGCAAATGCGGTATTTAAGGCAAAAGGGAATGCTGCCGGCTATATGAAACTTAAAATGAATGATGACGGAAGTGTACAAAGCATTTTAGAAGGCGGGATAGCCATGGGTTTTAGCGCGGGTGCAAGTGTAAAAGTTCCCCTTTGGTGGATTGTATACTCGGAGTTTGGGATAAGTGGCTCTATTGATGGGAAAATGTACCTGACTTCCGCGAATGAAAAAGTAATTACACCAAAAGGAGAGGTTGAGCTGGCAATAAAGCCTTCAATAGCTCTTGGTGCAGATATGGTGATTGTTGATGTAAAAGGTGGATTGGAAGGGAAAATTGCAGGAAAAGCGACATTCCCATGGAAACAGTTTGACAAATCTGTAGAAGCATACCTGACAGGAAAGCTTTTCATAAAATTAGAAACTCCAATTCCCGGATTAAGCGGGGAATTCCCTTATAATTTCCCGAAGATGGAGTTGTACCCCAATCTTGGAAATGTGACAAGAGATTTTTCGGCACTGCAATACAGCGCCCCGGAACCGGTCAGCAGCCAGATGGTAAAGAAGATGTCGAAAAACAGCAGAAATGCAATAGATACGACAAGAGAATCGCTTGTATATGAAAATGCGAAACCGGAGATGACAGGACTTTCTGATGGGCGGATTTTAATGACTTATCTGGATGATACGAGCGGGCAGGCGAAACTGTCGTACCGTTTTTATGACGGCGGACAATGGTCCGGGTCAAAAACGGTATGGAACGGCGGGAATCTGGACACGGTCGGATATCTGTACCAACATAACGACTCTGCATATGTAATCTTTGAGAGCAGCAGCCGGAAAATAACAGAAGACATGACCGCAGAGCAGATTGCAGGCGCTATGGAGCTTTATGCGGCAAAGCTTACAGGAGATGGATTTGAAGAGCCTGTAAAGTTGGGAAGGAGCGGTACATGGAAATACGCATATCAGCTTGTAGAACACGACGGTAATTTATGTGCGGTCTGGGCGGAAAACTCTGAGAATGACATTATGCTCCAATCAGGAGAGACGGTTGTATATGAAAGCAGACTGAACGGCACATGGCAAGAACCTTCTCGGATTTCTAACATAGGACAAGTATTAACAGAGGCAGTATCCGGGACAGTAGGAGGCACATTTGTTACTGCATACATCAAAGACGGTCAGATATATGTCGAAGATCAATTGCTGGATATCAACAGTGCGGGGGAAAAGGCGGACAGCCTGCGGATTCAGGATGATGTGCTGTACGCAAGGATTGACGGGATGTTATGCACATACGACGGGGAACAGCTAAAGGCGAAAAATGTCGAATGTACCGCTTCCTATCAGGTTTATGGAAATACCGTATACTGGATTCAGCAAAATAATTTCAAAAGCGAAGTCTTAAGCCAGTCGTTGGACAGTAAAGCAGCTCCGGTTGCAGTCACAGATGAGGGCGGTTATGTAGGCGGGTTTACAATGGTTCAGAATGCAGGAGGAAAGCCTGTATTTGCATACACCTATCAGCCGGTCAATGAAGATGCAGAGGGGAATCCGTATAGTGCGACGATCTTAAAATGTACGGAAGACATAACCAGATACCAAGCAGAAGTTACGAATGTAGCGTATGATATCCTGTCATTTGTGCCGGGGAAAGAAAATCCGGTTTATGTGACAATCTGTAACACAGGTACAGAAGACTTAAGTCAGATACAGCTTGTAATTTCAGATGGAGATAAGGTTCTCTATAGTGGCAAGGCTTTAGAATCCTTAAAGGCAGGAGAAAGCAAGGAATGTGAGATTCCCGTACAGATACCGGAAGATTTTTCAAAGGCGGATTTGTCATTTACATTGACGGCAGATCAGCAATTCAAGAAAGAGACAACGGAAAAATATGAGCTTGAATATTGCGACGCTGATATCGAAGTGACAGAGAGTAGTGTTGATGAAATTGCAGTAAAGAATAATTCCCATACAGTTGCATCCAATGTGACGGTTATCTTACGGAATCAGGATGAAAACGGCGCGGAAATCCGAAAGATACCTGTAGGAAACTTGAACTCCGGAGAGTCAAAAATAGTTTCCATAAAGGAAGACTGGAAAAAAATAACGAAATATATGTACTGCAAAGTTACACAAGACGCGGATGAATATGAATTATGGAACAATAGCCTTGTAATGGAAAAACAGGATAATGGCGGATTAAAGAACCCGTCAGCAGCTTTGAATTCAAAAACACCGGTAAAAGTCACTAAGATTGCACTTTCCGGTATTTCAAAAAAAATAGCAGCAGGAAAGAAAGTAAAATTAACTGCTGTTGTTGAACCTTCCAATGCTTCTAATAAGAAGCTCACATGGAAATCAAGTAACAAGAAAATTGCCATGGTGAACAGCAAAGGAGTCGTCACCATGAAGAAAAAATCCGGTGGAAAGACTGTGACGATTACAGCAACAGCTCAGGATGGCAGCGGAGTAAGGGCAACTTATAAGATAAAGTCCATGAAAGGCGTGGTAAAGAAAGTAACTATCTCTGGAAAGAAATCCATGAGAGCAGGCAAGGCGCTGAAACTGAAAGCTAAAGTCAAAGCTACAAAGAATGCCAATAAGAAGTTGAAATGGACAAGCAGTAATAAAAAATATGCGACAGTAAATGCTTCAGGTAAAGTAAAAGCATTTAAGGCAGGAAAAGGAAAGAAAGTCAAAATCACTGTTGCGGCAACGGATGGCAGTGGTAAGAAAAAATCAATAACAATTAAAATCAAATAAAATAAGGATATGTGATTTTAATTGGTAGAGAGTGAAAGGTAAGATTATGAAAAATCGCCAGAGAGTAAAAGCAAGGATGTTCGGATTATTTATGCTGATAATTATTTTTTTCTGTCCGGAAGAGTCCTTTGCCAAAGAGGAGGATGCAATTGAAACAGCTAAAAATGGAATCGTAGAAATATATTCCGGTCTGACAGATCAGAATGGAACGTTCCACCGCATAAAGAATACCAGCGGAGTGCTGATAAGCAATCAGGAGGATAATACCTGTATTATTACAACTTGCCATAGTATTACTATTTCAAAAAAAGAGGAAAAAAAGTTTTATTTCGACAATAAAATCCAAAAGGACAGTCAAAATTACAGCCAATCAATCCGTGCAGTTGTAAAAAATGATGTGTTGGCAGAGATGGCAGTAGTGGCAAAGAGTGAGACACAGGATTTCTGCATACTTCAAACGGACGATATATTAAAAGAAAAGAGTGTCTTGAAGCTGGGCAATAGTTCGGAACTGTCAACCGGAAAGGTGGTCTATACATTTGGGTTTCCCGAAAATGCAATAGAAAATCCCTATGCAAAGTTCAGCGCTCCGGAGGTTGAAATCCATGAAGGGAAAATACAGGATCCGGCAGCGAAAGCTTCGGAAACGGCCTACTTGCAACATTCGGCTGTTGTCATGCCCGGAAATTCCGGAGGAGCATTGATTGATGAGAAGGGTTATGTTGTGGGGATGAATAATGCGGCATTATCTAATGCGAATGAGCAGGTTTATTATTCACTGCCAATTGATGATATAAAAGCAATATTGAATAATTACGGGATTGCATATGAAAGCAAAGATAGGGATACAGCATTGGGATTGTTAGTGGTGGAATATAAAAAGTGTGCTGGTCTGATAAAAAAGAAAGACTATAAAGCTTCTTCTTTAGAAATCTTACAGCAGGCAATGCAGAGTGCGGCATCTGTTATCGAAGAAAATACTTATGACATTGAAAAGATAAAATCAGCGGAGCAATCATTAAAAAACGCAGAAGAAAAACTGGTCAAGAAGACAACTAAAATGCGGATGATAAGTTACATTTTGGCTGCTGTCTTAGCGGTGCTTCTTGTTTGGCTTGTCCAGCTTTTGATTTGGAACAGAAATCATAAGAAGATAAGCCAAAACGGAGAGATGTCTTTGAGTGCAGACAAGGAAGAACCTGATAAAACTGATGTGTCGAAAAAGGACAGTATATCTTATTCGAGAGATGTGGGTGAAGATAAAAAAGAAGATGAACGTATAGAGACAGAATTACCGATAGAAATAGAAGATGATGGTAAAACGATAATACTGTCATCGTATGATAACAATGTCCAGAAGAAAATGACAAGAGCCGGACTGGTTCGAAAAAGGGATGGACAGAAGAGCTTTATAACAAGTACAGAGTATAGGATTGGGCAGAATCCGGAGCTGGTTAATCTGGCAATTACAGATAATAAAGCGGTCAGCAGGAGACATGCAGTGATCCGATGGACGACGGAAGGATATAGGATATATGATTTGGAGTCGGCCAATGGAACCTTTGTGAATGGAGAAAGGCTGGAAGGAGCAGGAAGGCTATTAGCTGATAAGGATGAAATAATGGTAGCGGATGAAAGGTTTGAATTTATCAAAATTGACACAGAAGGAGAGAGAAGAGATGAAAAATAAAGCGGCATGTAAGTTGGTAGTTTTCCTGCTTGCGATGGCTATGAGTATGAGCTTATGTACAGGATTCTCTGTCAATGCGGAAGAAACGGATAATGGTATATCACAGCAGGAAGAAGAAACCGGACAGATTAAGCCAATGCAGGAGTCAGCGTTACGGTCAGCCCCTAATCTGAGTAATCCAAGGATTGAAAAAGATGACAGCATGACGGCAGGACAGAAGGTAACATGGGATTGTGTCTGGTTCGGAAGTTACCCGCAGGCGGAGATAGTACCTTCGGCAGATGATTATACTGCTGTAGATAAAAGTATGCTGAGAAGCGGCGATATCATAGAAGATAGCAATCTGTACAATAAGCTTAAGAATGCATCCGGGTGGGATGCCAATAATGATATTACAACAGATGGGAATAAATACCGCAGAATCAAAAAGAGTGATGCTACTTATACAAGTACAAGCCCTGAAAGTAATTATTATAACTGGCCAGATTCTGATACCTGGCATTATTTCAAGTATGAACCTATCAAATGGCGGGTGTTGAGAGTAGATGGGAATCAGGCGTTCCTTTTGTCGGATATATCGTTGGATGACCAACAGTATAATACAGTTAATGAAAGTATAACATGGGAAATCAGTACTATACGGAGCTGGCTGAATGGCTATGATGCATCGTCGAATAAACAGGGGAAGAATTACAGCGGTAAAAATTTTATTGGAAGCGCATTTTCTTCAAATGAAAGATCAGCAATTGTAAATACTTCTGTAGTAAATGATGATAATATCAATAATGGAACTGAAGGAGGAAATAATACGACAGACAAGATATTCCTGCTGTCAGAATCGGAAACATATGGGGACAGCGCAGTGGCGCAAGGATTTGTGTCATCAAAAGGTACTTATGATGCGGCTCGCAGAAGCAAGAGCAGCACATATGCAAAAGCGATGGGGATGTATAGCAGCTATGAGAGTGATGCGTATAAAGGCAATTGCATGTGGTGGCTGCGCTCGCCTGGTGGCGGTACGGATTTTGCCGCAATTGTCAGTCACGGCGGCGACGTCCGCAATTATGGTAATGTCGACCACTATAACGGTGTGCGTGCTGCTTTGAATCTTGATCTGTCATCCAATCTCCATACCTATGCGGGGACGATGAGTTCTAATGGGGAAGAGAATATCCCTGTTACAGGGATTACGCTGACAAAGAATAAATATCAGATGAAAGTCGGAGACAGAGAGCAGATTACCGCATCTGTCTTTCCAGAGAGTGCGACAGATAAAAGAGTAGATTGGAGTTCTTCTGATAATTCGATTGCGGAGATAGATAGTAATGGTATGGTGACAGCAAAAGCATCAGGAAAGTGTATGGTTCAGTGTACAGCAGTAAGTGACAGTACGATCAGTCAGTCGGCAGAGATAGAAGTGGTTGCCGGGAATAATCCGGCAAATAATCCGGCAGGAAATACGGGATCAGCAAAGCAGAATCAAAGCATTAATACATCGGCCTCAACTTATACAAAAGCGATAGGTTCGAAAGCCTTCTCTCTCGGGGCAAAGGCAAGCGGAGACGGAAAACTTACTTACACTTCATCAAATAAAAAAGTGGCAACGGTATCTTCTTCTGGTCAAGTATCTGTTAAGTCATATGGGGCGGCAGCGATTACAATCAATGCATCGGCAACGCAGAATTATAATGCCGCAACAAAAAAAGTTTCTATAAAGGTAGTGCCGAAAAAAGCTTCCTTAAAAGCAGTAAAATCACCGTCAAAGAAAAAGGTGAAGATATCCTGGAAGAAGGATAAAAAAGTGACCGGCTATGAGATATATGTGTCGCCGAAAAAAGATTTCAGCAGAGAAACCATCAAGCGAAATTATAAGAAAAACACGGTTTCGAAGACAATCAGTGGATGGAAGAGCAAAAGAACATATTATGTAAAAATCCGCGGATATAAAAAAATAGGGAAAGCCAAATATTATGGAGCATGGAGCAATGCAAAGAAGGTGAAGGTCAAATAGATTCAGGAGGGTGATTTAAGTGCTTGTGTCAAAGATTGATAAAAGAAGATTTAACATAATATCAAGAAAAATTGTTTTCCTTTTCTTTCTATTAATCCTTTTAGATACTAAAAAAATTGATGTCCATGCTGGAAATAATATAAGTGTAAGATTAGTACATAAAGTGGGAGAGAGTTATTATACAGTCAATACCCGTGGAAACACAAATCCTGTAGATATAAGACGTGATTCACAATTTTATCTGTTGATTCCTATTGATTGTGAATTGTATCAGGGAAGTAAATTGAAATTAAATATAATAAGAAATGGCGATACAGTCACCTCCAGGTTAGCAGACCTTAGAGGGGATGACACATATTATGATCACACTACCGGAAAAGTTGAAAATATGTATTATGACTGGAAAAGTTACAGTTTGTACTTTCCTGTTTCATCGTTATTAAATAAAGAACAAGGAACAATTAAAATAGATATTGAGATAATATTGGCAAATGGACAGATTATTATGGCTGGTGATGCTCCAACAGATGTTATATTTGTTAATTTATTGGGAGAGTATACAGTAAATTATAATGCGAATGGCGGATACGGCGCACCGACTTCACAGACAAAATATAATGAAAGTATATTGACATTAAGTGACAGCAAACCATCCAGAGAGGGATATGCATTTTTAGGGTGGTCTACGAGCAGTGAAGTGAACAACATTTCCTATAGTGCAGGTGGGGAATATGCAGAAAACAGCGATATAACTTTATATGCAGTCTGGGAGAAGAATATGCCTAGCTCGGGGAGCAGTTCTGAAAGCAATCCTACAAATAGTTCAACAGGAGGTTCGGAGGAAATAAAAAAGAAGCAGAACATTAGTACGCCATCTCCATCTTATATAAAAGCAATTGGTTCAAAAGTATTCTCCCTTGGCGTAAAAGCGGATGGAGATGGAAAACTTACTTATGATTCATCCAATAAGAAAGTAGCGACAGTAACTTCCTCCGGGCGTGTAACGGTAAAAGCATATGGAGAGTCAACTGTTACGATTAAAGCATCCGAAACGGAGAGTTACTATTCTACAATAAAAAAGGTTACTGTAAAGGTTGTGCCGAAGAAAGCATTATTAAAATCAGCAAAATCACCATCAAAGAAAAAGATGAAGATATCTTGGAAAAAAGATAAAACTGCAACAGGATATGAGATATACGTATCACCGAAAAAAGATTTCAGCAGGGAGACAATAGAGAGGAGTTATAAGAAAAACACCGTTTCAAAGACAATCGTTGGATGGAAAAGCAAAAAAACATATTATGTTAAAATTCGGGCATATAAGACCATCAGAAAGAAAAAATATTATGGTGCATGGAGTAATGTTAAGAAGGTGAAAATCAGATAGATAACAAAAAGCTTGAATTCGAAGTAGCATTGACTTTATTAAGACAGAGGAGAGAGAAAATGAAGAAGAAAATAATAGGTAAGTTGACATCTTTTCTGCTTGTGATAGTTATGTGTGTAAGCTTATGCATAGATTTTACTACTAATGCAACTGATGGTGGTACATCACAGCAGGTAGAACAAACAGAGCATGTCAAACAGGAAAGAGAAGAAACAGCAGAACCTAAGCTGAGAAACCCAACAATTGAAATAGATTCTAGTATGACGGCAGGACAGAATGTGACATGGGATTGTGTCTGGTTTGGTAGCTATCCGCAGGCGGAAGTAGTATCTTCGGCGGATGATTATACTGCTATGGATAAAAGTATACTGAAAAACGGTGATATCATAGAAGATAGCAACCTATATAGTAAGCTGCAAAGTGCATCTGGGTGGAGTAGTAATAATGATATTACGGTGGATGGGAATAAATATCGCAGAGCAAAAAAGAGTGATGCAACTTATACAAGTTCTGAAAGTAATTATTATAGTTGGCCAGATTCTGATACATATCATTATTTCAAATACGAGCCAATTAAATGGCGGGTGCTGAAGGTAGAGGGGAATCAGGCGTTGCTTTTGTCAGATATAGCACTGGATGACCAGGAATATAATACAGTTTCTGGGAATATAACATGGGAAACCAGTACAATCCGAAGCTGGCTGAATGGTTATGGTGCGTCATTTAATAAACAAGGCAATGATTATAGTAGTAAAAATTTTATCGGGAGTGCATTTTCTTTAAACGAAAGGTCAGCAATCATAAATACTTATGTAGTAAATGCTGATAATATCAGTTATGGAACCGATGGAGGAAACGATACGACAGACAAGATATTCCTCTTGTCAGAATCAGAAGTTTATGGGGACAGCGCAGCGCAGTATGGATTCGTTTTATTAGGAAGTTCTCAGGATGAAGCGCGTAGGAACAAAAGCAGTATTTATGCGAAGGCAATGGGAATATATAGCTATATGAGTGGTACATACAAGGGTAGCTGTAGTTGGTGGTTACGCTCACCGGGCGTTGATATTGGTAATGCTGTAAAAGTCTATCATGATGGAGCTGTCTATCATGATGTTTACCTTGTCCAAAATGGCAGTGATAGTGTGCGGGTTGCATTGAATCTTAATTTATCATCTAACCTCCATACTTATGCAAAAACAGTGAATTCAATTGAGAAAGAGAATATTCCTGTTACAGAGATTAGGCTGTTAAAGAATAAGTATCAGATGAAAGTCGGAGACAGAGAGCAGATTATGGCATCTGTCTTTCCAGAGAATGCGACAGATAAAAGAATGGATTGGAGTTCTTCTGATAATTCGATTGCAGAGATAGACAGTAATGGTACGGTGACAGCAAAAGCATCAGGAAAATGTATGGTTCAGTGTACAGCAGTAAGTGACAGTACGGTTAGTCAATCAGCAGAGATAGAAGTGGATGCCGGGAATAATCCGACAAATAAGCCGGCAGGAAATACGGGATCAGCAAAGCAGAATCAAAGTATTAATACATCAGCCTCAACTTATACAAAAGCGATAGGTTCGAAGGCCTTCTCTCTCGGGGCAAAGGCAAGCGGAGGTGGAAAACTTACTTACACATCATCAAATAAGAAAGTGGCAACGGTATCTTCCACCGGTCAAGTATCTGTTAAGTCATATGGGATGGCAACGATTACAATCAATGCATCGGCAACACAGAATTATAATGCTGCAACAAAAAAGGTATCTATAAAGGTGGTGCCGAAAAAAGGTTCATTAAAAGCAGTAAAATCACCGTCAAAGAAAAAGATGAAGATATCCTGGAAGAAGGATAAAAAAGTGACTGGCTATGAGATATATGTGTCGCCGAAAAAAGATTTCAGCAGAGAAACCATCAAACGGAATTACAAAAAGAATACGGTCTCGAAGACCATCAGCGGATGGAAGAGCAAAAGAACATATTATGTAAAAATCCGTGGATATAAAAAAATAGGGAAAGTTAAATATTATGGAGCATGGAGTAGTGTTAAGAAAGTAAAAGTCAAATAAATTCAAGAGGATGTAATAATCAGGTTTGAAGTGAGGGATTGAAGATGTTTAAAGGGAGAATATGTTTAAATAGGCTGAAATGGGCATTTATGATAAGTTTCATATGTATTCTGACTTTTTCTGATTCCATAGAAGTGAAAGCAGACGAGCCATACGAGATTGATTCTGGCTTGTCTGAGCGTGCTGATAATCCGTACTCAACGAATGTTAGTGTGGAGACAGATGCTTCAAGTTATCAATGCGTACAAGGTCAGAAATTCAAGGTCGAGATCATTGTGAGAACGGAAGAAAGATATGAGGAAGGCTCTCATAAATATATTGGGTATCTGGCTTTTTTAAAAAACGGGTGGCAGCAGATTACTTCCTGGTATATTGATGGAGGTGTTGTCAAGTATACATTTACATTGGATTCCTCAGATTATAAAGATTATTATAATGAGCGATATCTTTTGTTTACTGCATCGGTTTTCCCGGTTGATAATTTTACTACCGGGGCAAGCTTATTTGATAAGAATTTTACAGTCAGTTTTCCTGCTTCTGCATATACGATAAAGTATGATGCAAATGGAGGCTACGGAGCGCCGGATGCTCAAACAAAATATCATGGAACTACATTGACATTAAGCGCTGAAAAACCAGCCAGAGAAGGCTACACATTTTTAGGATGGTCTACAGACAGTGCCGCTTCCAGCGTAACTTATACTGCCGGAGGGGAGTACAAGGATAACAGCTCGGCGACACTATATGCTGTCTGGAGAAAAAATACTTATATAGTAAATTACGATGCCAATGGAGGAAGCGGCGGGCCGTCGTCACAGAAAAAGGTTCACGGAGAAGCTTTAACACTGAGCAGTACAAGACCTTCTAAAGCAGGATATACGTTTTTAGGGTGGTCAGCAGATAGCAGCGCTGCAAGTGCATCCTACAGCGCCGGAGGAGAATATACAGAGAATAAGGACATAATCTTATATGCAGTTTGGAAGGAAAATACATCTGATACAGATAATGATGGAGATTCAGAAAATACAGGTGCAGGTAATAATGATGTTACGGACAGCAATGGCGGCTCAGTAAGTAATCCATCAAGCGCTTCCGGAACAGTAAAGAAAGAACAGAGTATTATTACATCAGCGCCATCTTATACAAAAGCTATTGGTTCAAAAGCATTTTCACTCAGTGCGAGGGCAGACGGTGGCGGAAAGCTCACCTATACGTCATCAAATAAAAAAGTGGCTGCAGTTACGGCTGCCGGGAAAGTGTCTGTAAAGTCATATGGTTCTGCAACGATTACAATCAATGCATCAGGAACACAGAATTATAAGTCTGCAACAAAAAAAATCACTATAGAGGTTGTGCCGAAGAAAATGTTATTAAAAGCATTGAAATCACCGTCAAAGAAAAAGATGAAGATATCCTGGAAAAAAGATAAATCGGTGACAGGTTATGAAGCTTATGCATCGCCGAAAAAAGATTTTAGCAGCAAAACTAGAAGACAGATTTATAAGAAGAATACAGCTTCAAGGATTATTAGCGGATGGAAGAGCAAAAAAACATATTATGTAAAAATCCGTGCCTTTAAAAAGCTAAAGGGAAAAGTATATTATGGAGCGTGGAGTAAAATAAAACGAGTGAAGATAAAATAGACTGTAGGAGGACTTAATTATGGCTGTGTTTGAAGCAAATCCATCTAAAATAAAACAACAGGCTGAAGTGCAGGAAAAAATAGGCACACGTCTTAATAAACTAGATGACCAGATAAGAACTTGCAGCAATCAGTTGAAATCCTGTATGGAGATCAGAAGCTACAATTCAATTCAGAAATATCTACAATCAGTCAGCCGGGAGACAGAGAAGTGTGCCGGAACTGTTAAGAACATGTCTTCAATATTAAAGAGCATCTCTGAAGCATATAAAGATACAGAAAATGAGATTAAAGGAACAACTGTTAAACATGAGGAAGTAAATAAAGGCGATGCTCTGGCGGATTTAATGTCCCAAGTGTCTAAAATCATGAAAAATGCAGATGATAACTCGGCACTTGCTGTTCTGGCTTCTCTTTTGAGCTTATCCAAGTCGGGATATGAGGTCGGTGAAAGTGAAAGTGCTGCAGAGCTGTATTCGAAAGTGTTGGGTGCGTCTGGAGATGGACTGGACGTAATAAAAGAAGGATACGATGGATTGTCTAAAATTGGTTCGGATAAGTGGAAGAATTTTTTGAAGAAATATGCACCAGCAATGGATATAGCAGGAATCGGAGCCGACGGGCTTGGATTTGCAAATGATTTTTTAGATACTTATAATGAAAGTGAAAGTATGGCGGATTTTTTTAAATCAGACGGAAAAGTTATAAGCAGCGGTGTTTCGTGGTGGAAGGATATTGAAGAGTTGGGCGGCAATAAAGTGGGTATGGAAAAAGCGGCACCAATATCGTCTATACTGTCTATGGGTTCATACGCGGCGGGGGATGTTGCAGATATAGTTAAAAATGGAGATTATAGTGGGCAGAGTATTGCGGATGCGTTCATGGGAACAGGTCTTTCCGGAGCTAATGGGTTGTTATCTCATTATACGCATGGGGCAATTGAGTTTGATACAGAGAACAGTCTAAATATTTTTAATAAGAACATAGCAGCTACTACAGATGCAATCTCAAAAACAAATATGGGAACAGGAGGGCAGGCAGTACTCGGAATTATTGCAACTCCGGTTGTCGCGGTATGGTCAATGGGCGAGGTGTTTGTAGATTTGGGTTATGGAATCGGTGAAAAGATTAATCAGTTATTATGAAACAGATAAAAGAATTAGAAAATAGCGGGAAAGAGGTGTCTGAATATGGCGGCAGAGATTAAAGATTTGTTACCGATTGGAAGTGTGGTTTTCTTGCAATCAGCAGCGAAAAAAGTTATGATTATAGGTATTAAACAGAGGAATCAAGAGAATCATACGACATACGATTATGTAGGTGTGTTATATCCGGAGGGTTACATAAGCAATAAAGTTTTATTTAATTTTAACCATGAAGACATCATGGATATTGTTTATCGGGGTTATGAGAATTCCGAACAGGAAGATTTTTTGAAAATGGTTCAGGAGATTATAGAAAGACAGTCTGATGCAAGCTTACCCAAATAAGAAGAAATGAAATTATTTATACAGGCAGAGGGGGAATTAAAATGTTTCATTCAAAGGTTAACAAAAAGGTGTTTGGTATCATTATTTTGCTGATATGTGTGGTTTCTTTATCTGTTTCAGTTGAGGCCTCTGGAACAAAGAATAAAAGGGCTCATCAGGCATATGCACAGCAACTTAAAAAAGACAAAGAAGATTTCGGGCTGAACAAGTTGGATTATGCTTATAAAGATTTGGATGGTAATGGTGTCGACGAATTAATCACCTATCCTGGTTTCGACCATGCTACAGAAAACATTTACATATATAGAAATGGAAAAGTAAAGCAGGTTGCAGGTGTTGGTATGGGAGATTTTGAAAAGTTCTATAGAAAGAATAAAATCCTGTACGGTTCCCGAACTAATATGCGCAATTATAATTCGACTTATCACGAATATTTCAAATTAAAAGGCGGAAAACTTGTTCGCAAGGCACATATGTTAGAAACCACTATATACAAAGGCGGAGAGACAGAAAGTAAGTGTAAATATTATGTGAATGGAAAAAAGACTACAAAGAAAAAGTACAATACATATATTAAAAAACTCCTCAAGGGAGATAAAGCAAGATATTTTTCAAAATTAAAATGGAAGAAATATTAAGAAAAGTGAAGTGGAAATTTTTATGCAGGCTGTTGTTATATGGGGTGGCAGCCTGTTTTTGCTGCCTTTCTGGATTTCCTGAGAGTTTTTCTAAAAAATGCATAAAGTATGTTGACAAACGCAAATCATAGTGTTAAATTAATACTCGAAAGATGTTAGCACTCTTCAAATTCGAGTGCTAACAGGAAAAATCTGAAAGGGGGAGGATGGATGACAGCAGAGCATGGACTGAGTGACAGGAAGCTTAAGATTCTTCATGCGATTATCAAGACATATCTGGAAACCGGTGAGCCTGTCGGCTCTAGGACGATTTCCAAATATACGGACATGAACTTAAGTTCCGCCACCATCCGTAATGAGATGGCAGACTTAGAAGAGCTAGGATTCATCATGCAGCCTCACACGTCCGCAGGACGCATCCCTTCAGATAAAGGCTACCGGCTGTATGTGGATATGCTGATGGCAAAGAAGGAGCAGGAGCTTATGGAGAAGGAGGATCGGATGCTTGAGAAGGCAGACCGGATGGAGCATCTCCTTAAGCAGGCGGCAAAAGTCCTTGCCAGCAGCACCAATTACGCGACTATGGTGTCAACCCCTATGGGGGGCGGCAACAAGATTAAGTTCATACAGCTTACCATGGTGGATAACGAGCAGATCATCGCGGTGATTGTTCTTGGAGGGAATGTCATCAAGAATAAGATCATACGGGTTGAGGAGCCTCTTAGCAACGAGAATCTGCTAAAGCTTAACATGCTGCTCAACACGACGCTTAACGGCATGGCGATCGAGGAAATCAACCTGGGGCTTATCGCAAGGCTTAAGGAACAGGCAGGTATCCACGGCGAGGTGGTCGGCAATGTGCTGGATGCCGTTGCAGATGTGATACAGGTGGATGACGGTATGCAGATCTACACCAGCGGCGCGACTAATATTTTTAAATACCCGGAGCTTTCCGATAAGCAGAGCGCGCAGGAAATCATCAGCGCTTTTGAGGAAAAGCAGCAGCTTACGGAGCTGGTGAACCAGACGCTGTCGCAGGAGGACAACACAGGAATCCAGGTGTATATCGGTGACGAGACGCCGGTACAGACGATGAAGGACTGCAGTGTTGTGACGGCGACTTATGAGCTGGGCGAGGGCATGAAAGGCACGATAGGGATTATCGGGCCGAAGAGAATGGATTATGAGCATGTGTTAAAATCAATGAAACGTCTCCAGAGCGAGCTGGACCAGATGTTTCACGGCGGCGGGGAAACTGCCGGAAAAAAAGTAGGAAAGGTGGAATAACCCTTGGAGAATCAGCAGGAGAAAAGCCAGGAAGATATGGTAAAGGAAGCGGTTGAAGAGGCGAAAAAGGCTGCGGCTAAAGAAACGCAGGGAGAAGATAATAATTCGGATGCCTGCGGAGGAGACACAGAGGACGCAGAAGATACAGAGAGCGCGGGATACGCGGAGGATGAAACGGAGGATGCCTGCGGAGCGGATTCCGGAGAAAGCGGAGGCGAGGAAGGCGGCGAAGAAGAAAAGCGCGGGAAAAAGCTTTTTGGCAAGAAGAATAAAAAGGATAAGAAAGACGAAAAGATTGAAGAGCTGACAGACCGTCTTACCCGGCAGATGGCGGAGTTCGATAATTTCCGCAAGCGCACGGATAAGGAAAAATCACAGATGTACGAGATTGGGGCGAAGGATGTCATTGAGAAGATACTCCCCGTTGTGGATAACTTCGAGAGAGGGCTTAATACGGCAAAGGACAGCCCGCAGGACGACCCATTCGTCCAGGGCATGGAGATGGTGTATAAGCAGCTTATGACGGCGCTTGAGGGCATCGGAGTGAAACCCATCGAGGCGGTGGGAAAGGAGTTTGACCCGGAATTCCATAATGCGGTGATGCATGTGGACGACGCGGAGCTTGGCGAGAATGTAGTTGTGGAAGAATTGCAGAAAGGGTACCTTTACCGGGACAGCGTCGTGCGCTACAGCATGGTGAAGGTGGCGAACTAATCAACAAATTTTTCAGCATATAAAAACAGATTTAAAAATCAGGAGGAATCGAATCATGGGAAAAATAATTGGTATTGACTTAGGTACGACAAACAGCTGCGTAGCCGTTATGGAGGGCGGACAGCCGACGGTTATTGCGAATACGGAGGGCGCAAGGACGACGCCGTCTGTAGTGGCATTTACAAAGGCAGGGGAGCGTCTGGTAGGCGAGCCGGCAAAGCGTCAGGCGGTTACCAACGCAGAGCGGACCATTTCTTCCATTAAGAGGGAGATGGGTTCTGATTACAGAGTGACGATTGATGATAAGAAGTATTCTCCTCAGGAGATTTCCGCGATGATCCTTCAGAAACTTAAAGCGGACGCGGAAGGATACCTTGGCGATAAGGTGACGGAGGCGGTCATCACGGTTCCGGCTTACTTTAATGACGCGCAGCGTCAGGCGACCAAGGATGCGGGTAAGATTGCAGGCCTTGATGTAAAGCGTATCATCAACGAGCCTACGGCGGCGGCTCTCGCTTACGGCCTTGACAATGAGAAAGAGCAGAAGATCATGGTATATGACCTGGGCGGCGGTACGTTTGATGTATCCATTATCGAGATTGGCGACGGCGTTATCGAGGTGCTTTCCACTGCCGGAAATAACAGGCTCGGCGGCGATGATTTCGACCAGAAGGTTGCGGATTATATGATTGCTGAGTTTAAGAGGGAGCAGGGTGTTGACCTTTCCGCTGACAAGATGGCGATGCAGAGGATTAAAGAGGCGGCTGAGAAGGCGAAAAAGGAGCTTTCTTCCGCAACGACCACCAACATCAACCTTCCGTTTATCAGCATGAACGAGAGCGGGCCGCTCCATTTTGATATGACGCTGACAAGGGCAAAATTCGACGAGCTGACAAATGACCTTGTGCAGAAGACTTCCGAGCCGGTGACAAGAGCCCTTTCCGACGCGGGCATCTCAGCGTCCGAGCTTGGCCAGGTATTGCTTGTGGGCGGTTCCACCCGTATCCCGGCAGTCCAGGAAGAGGTAAAACGCCTGACCGGCAAGGAGCCGAGCAAATCCCTGAACCCGGATGAGTGCGTGGCTCTGGGCGCATCCGTACAGGGCGGCAAGCTTGCGGGAGACGCAGGCGCAGGCGACATCCTTCTTCTGGATGTAACTCCGCTGTCACTTTCCATCGAGACTATGGGCGGCGTGGCGACAAGGCTGATTGAGAGAAATACGACGATACCGACAAAGAAGAGCCAGGTATTCTCTACGGCTGCCGACAACCAGACGGCAGTTGACATCAACGTGGTACAGGGCGAGAGGCAGTTCGCAAGAGACAATAAGTCTCTGGGGCAGTTCCGTCTTGACGGCATCGCGCCGGCTCCGAGAGGAGTACCGCAGATTGAGGTTACTTTTGATATTGATGCAAACGGTATCGTAAATGTATCCGCAAAGGACCTTGGCACAGGAAAAGAGCAGCACATCACCATCACCGCAGGTTCCAATATGTCTGACGAGGATATCGACAAGGCGGTGAAAGAGGCGGCGGCGTTTGAGGCCCAGGACAAGAAACGCAAAGAGGGCATTGACGCAAAGAATGACGCGGACGCTCTTGTATTCCAGACCGAGAAGGCTTTGGGAGAAGTTGCGGATAAGTTAGATGCGGCTGACAAGGCAGAGGTTGAGGCAGACTGCAAGGCGCTTAAGGATGTCCTTGAGAAGATTAATATGGAAGACATCACGGACGCTCAGGTTGCGGAGATTAAAGCGGGAACCGAGAAACTTACGGCAAGCGCGCAGAAGGTATTTACAAAGATGTATGAGCAGGCCGGCGCGGCGGCAGGAGCAGCAGGAGCGCAGGGCGCAGGCCCGAATCCGGGAGCAGGAGCAGGTCCGCAGGCAGGCCCGGCGCCGGAAGGTTTCCAGGGCGACGATGTGGTAGACGGAGATTACAAGGAAGTATAAGCTTTTGAGCCTTTGCGGCTTGAGCGGAATTAAATGGGGAATCGTTCCGGGAGGGCTGGATTTTAAAATTTGGCATCCCGGAACTTCCTTGCGTTACTCAAAGGCTGAAGATGAAGAAAGGGATAGATCATGGCAGAATCAAAAAGAGATTATTATGAGGTGCTGGGCGTCGGAAAGGACGCAGACGACGCGGCGCTTAAGAAAGCCTACCGGCAGGTTGCCAAGAAGTACCATCCGGATATGAACCCGGGGGATGCGGAGGCGGAGAAAAAGTTCAAAGAGGCATCGGAGGCTTACGCGGTACTTAGCGACCCGGAGAAACGCCGTCAGTATGACCAGTTCGGCCATGCGGCGTTTGAGGGCGGGGCCGGCGGCGCAGGAGGCTTTGGAGGCTTTGACTTCAGCGGCGCGGATTTCAGTGATATTTTCGGAGATATATTTGGAGATTTATTTGGCGGCGGCGCGAGGAGAGGGCGCAGCCAGGGGCCGATGAAGGGCATGAATGTGCGGAAGAGCGTTCGGGTGACTTTCGAGGAGGCTGTGTTCGGGTGCGAGAAGGAGCTTGACGTAGTGCTTAAAGACCCTTGCCCGAAATGTAACGGAACCGGCGCAAAGCCGGGAACTTCCCCGGAGACTTGTCCGAAGTGCGGCGGCAAGGGACAGGTTGTCTATACCCAGCAGTCGTTTTTCGGCACGGTGCAGAATGTGCAGACTTGCCCCCAGTGCGGCGGTACCGGGAAGATTATCCGTGAGAAATGTTCGGACTGCCAGGGAACAGGTTATGTGTCCAACCGGAAGAAGATTGCCGTTACCATTCCGGCGGGCATTGACAACGGGCAGAGCATCCGCATCCGGGAGAAGGGCGAGCCGGGAACCAACGGCGGGCCGAGAGGCGATCTTCTTGTGGAGGTGAGCGTGTCCAGACATCCGATCTTCCAGCGGCAGGATATGCATATCTTCTCCACTGTGCCGATTTCTTTTGCACAGGCGGCGCTTGGCGCGGACGTGAAGATCAAGACGGTGGACGGCGAGGTGCTGTATACGGTGAAACCAGGAACAAAGACGGATACGAAGGTGCGCCTTAAGGGCAAGGGAGTTCCGTCGGTGAGAAATTCACAGGTGCGGGGCGACCATTATGTGACGCTGGTCATCCAGACACCGGAGAAATTAAGCGCCGAGGCGAAGGAGGCACTTAGGAGGTTTGACGAGCTTTCAGGAAATTCGCTGAACTCGGCAGGAACGGGAAACGGTACGAGTACCGGGACCGGGAAGAAAAGAAAAGGATTTATGGGGAAGATGAAAGAGGCCTTTGATGAGTGATCATCAGGGGCTTTTGCCTTGTTGGCGGGATATGTTGGAAAATGTATGGGCGGGATATATAGATGATATCTATATGGATATATGATAAAACGATTAGCGTATTTGGCTTTTGTCTTGTAAAATGAAATCTGTAGCAATATTTTTTATTTATGAAAGGACGTAAGACAAATGAAAATGAGAGGAAGAATTTTAGGGATACTTTTGTGTGTGGCTTTGACGGCGCTTGTGGGGTGCGGTGCCAAGGAGACGGCTGAGAGCGGCGGAGAGGCGAAGGAAGAGACGGCGGCTGAGGAGTCTGCCGGGGGTTCGGATGATGGGTCAGAGAGTGATAAGGTTATCCGTATCGGATGCGAGGCGACGACGCCGGGATGGATTCAGACGGGCGACGACGGGAATCTTACCGGGTATGATTTTGACGTGTGGCAGGAGATTGGAAAGCGCACGGGCTATGAGATTGACTATCAGGTGATGGATTGGGATGCTATGTGGCCCATGCTGGAGTCTGACCGCCTGGATTCTGTAGGGGAGCAGATTTCCGTGACGGAGGAGCGGGAGAAGAAGTATACGTTCTCTGCGCCCTATGCGTACAATGTTTACTGTCTGCTGGCGGCAAAGGACAATGACAAGCTTAAGACGATGGACGACCTTGAGACGGGGATGACCATTTCCTGTGAGACGAATACCAGCGACGAGATTATCGTAAATGCCATCAACAAGGAGTACGGGATTGAGCTTAAGCCTACCTATTATGACGGCATGTCGGTGCAGGATGTTGCCCTGGGAAGGTGCGACCTCTGGCCGAGAGCGGAGACTTCTTGCAATACGACGGTGAAAGAAGTGGACAACTTAAAGATTCTCGGGAAGACGAACATCTTAGAGACGAATGCGTATCCGTTTGCAAAGACGGAGCGGGGGGAGGAGCTGGCAAAGGTGGTTTCCGGCGCGCTTGACGAGATGAGGGAGGACGGAACGCTTAAGGCATTGTCCGAGAAATGGTTTGACATCGACATTTCCGAGAAACCGGCGGACGCACAGTAATTTGCAGGAGGCCTGAACATTGAGTTTGGAATTTTCTTTTAATACTTTAGGGGCGATGGTCAGGGTGCTGCCGGTGACGCTGTCACTGACGGCGCTGTCCTTTGCGGCATCGCTGGTGCTGGCAATCATCATTGCGGTGATTGACTATTTCCGGGTGCCGGTGCTCAGGCAGATTTTTGCCGTGTATGTGTCATTTTTCCGGGGAACGCCTTTGATTCCGCAGCTTTTTTTGCTGTATTTCGGCATTCCGACCTTTGTGGCATCGCTGCGGGATGTTCCGGCGTTTACGGTGTGCGTGGCGGGGCTTACGTTAAACTCGGCGGCATATATGAAGGAAGTGGTGAGGGGCGCGTTGCTCTCCGTGCCTGACGGGCAGAAGGAGGCGGCGCTTGCCCACGGCATGACGCCGGTGCAGACGATGTTCCGGATTGTGCTGCCCCAGGCTACCCGGGTGGCGGTCCCGTCGCTTTTTAACAATCTGGTGGATATCGTGAAGGGAACATCCATGGCATTTACCATCGGGGTCATCGAGATTACGGCGACGGCGAGCCTCAGGGCATCGGTGACCTTTAATTACTTTGAGGCATATATGGTGCTGATGCTTTTGTACTGGGTAATCATTTTGATATTGGAACGTGTCGAGGCGGCAGTTGAAAAACGGCTGGCAGTCGGGTATAATAGATAAGGCAAAGGGGCGGACAGATGATAAAGATACAGAATTTACATAAAACTTTCGGGAGCCTTGAGGTGCTCAAGGGCATTGACCTTGAGATAAAGAAGGGAGAAGTGGTGGCGGTCATCGGTTCTTCCGGCACAGGGAAATCTACGCTCCTTCGGTGCATGAATTACCTGGAGACGCCGGATACGGGCTCCATCACCATAGGGGATATCACGGTTACGGCAGGGAAGGCATCCAAGAAGGAAATCCATGAGCTGCGGAAACATTCTGCCATGATCTTTCAGAATTACAATCTCTTTTCCCACAAGGATGTGCTCCATAATGTGATGGAGCCGCTGATTACGGCAAAGAAGATGAAAAAGGAAAAGGCGGAAAGGACGGCGGTCAGCTATCTGGAAAAGGTGGGCATGAAGGAGAAGATGGGGCAGTTCCCCATCACCCTTTCCGGCGGGCAGCAGCAGCGGGTGGCCATTGCCCGCTCTATGGCGACGGAGCCGAATGTGCTGCTTTTTGACGAGCCTACGTCTGCCCTTGACCCGGAGTGGGTGCAGGAGGTGCTGGAAGTGATACGAAAGCTTGCCAGGGCGCATTTTACCATGCTTATCGTGACCCACGAGATGCAGTTTGCAAAGGAGGTGGCTGACAGGGTGGTGTTTATGGACGGTGGAAAAATTGTTGAGGAAGGGTCTGCAAAGGAGGTTCTTGAACATCCGAGACAGGAGAGGACGAAGGAGTTTCTTAAGCTCTCCGGGAAAGATGCGGCGGATGAGGATTCGGTGGAGATAAAAAAATCTATGAACTTTAAGGACATGCTGCCCATGTTTATCGAGGCGGGGCTTGAATTCAAGCCGGATGACCCGGACCCGGAGGGGCTTTTGGTCTGCTTTGAGCTGATTGATAAAAAAAGCGGAAAGCGTATCGGCGGAGGCTCTCTTGCTAAGGCATACGGCGAGTTTTTAATCCGCTCGGTGGCTGTTGAGAAGGCGTATCAGGGAAAGGGTCTTGGGAGGAAACTTGTGGAGTATATGATTGAGGAGGCAAAGGCGTGGGACGCCAGGCGGCTCCTGCTTACGGCGAAAGTGCCGGGCTTTTACAAAAAGCTGGGGTTCGCGGTGATTCCGCGGGAGGATGCGCCGCCAATCTCGGACTGTGCGTCCTGCCCGCAGTTCCACAATGGGTGCGACTCGGAGATTATGCGGCTGGAGTTATAAAGGATGGTTGAGATGATGAATCGTTTTGAACAGGGAATTGAAAGAAGAAATACAAATTGTGACAAGTGGGATGCACCTTTTGTGAAGGAGGGCGTTGTGCCTATGTGGGTTGCGGACATGGACTTTGAGGTGGCTCCTGCCATCACGGAGCGGCTTGTGCGCGCCGCCAGGAAGGGTGCTTTCGGGTATCAGTTTTTATCGGAGCATTATTATGACGCGGTGATTCATTTTATGAAGGAGCGGCATGATTATCCGATAGAAAAGGACTGGATCTGCTATGTTCCCAATGTGGTATTGGGGCTGTTTGCAGGTCTACAGGCGGTGACTAAGGAGGGAGATGAGGTCATTATCCAGACTCCGGTATACGGGCCGTTTTTTAAGGTAATCCGTGACAGCGGGCGTGTCCTTAAGGAGAGTGAGCTTAAAAATGAGGACGGCTATTATACGATGGACTTTGAGGACTTGGAGAAAAAGATAACAGACAGGACGAAGGCGATGCTTATCTGCAATCCCCACAACCCGTCGGGGAGGGTGTGGAAGGAAGAGGAGCTAAAGCGGCTCGTCTCCATCTGCGCGCAGCATAAGATTGCCATTATTTCCGATGACATCCACAGCGACATCGTGACGAGGGGACACAGGCATCAGATGATTGCGCCTATCTGCCGTAAGATGGGCGTAAAGTGCATTACCTGCACGTCGCCTTCTAAGCCCTTTAACCTAGCAAGCGTCCATGTTGCCAACTGCATCATCGAGGACGAAACGATTCGGGAGCGTTTTAAAAAATTCCTTGCCATACATCATGTAAGCGAGTGCAATGCCTTTGCGGAGGAGGCGCTGATCGGGGCCTACGAGGAGTCGGCAGAATGGCTGGCGCAGATGAACGCCTATGTGGAGGACAACCTGGATTACTTTGTGAATTACATCCATGAACACATTCCGGCGTTAAAGGTGCGAAAACCCGAGGGAACATACCTCGTGTGGGTGGACTTTTCTGAAACAGAGATTGGGCAGGGAGATATCAAGGAATATCTCAGCGAAAACTGTCATGTCCTTGTAAATGACGGTGAATTTTTCGGACAGGCAGGAAAAGGATTCGTCCGGTTCAACCTTGCGTGTCCAAGGAAAAATGTAGAATTTGCCCTAAAGAATCTTGAAAAGCAGTTCTCCTAAATGCTTTTCTGCAGGAAAATCTTTGGATATGCGGCTGGAGCGCCATTTCCAGTAAACAGGCGGTTCGGAGATTCCCTTCCTCTAAGCAGGCCTTTCAGGGCGCTTTTAGCGAAGGCGAAATCCACCCCCTACGGAGACTTAGAAATGAAGGCGCTCCTGAATTTCTTAGTCTCCGTAAGGGGTTAGTTCGCCGGAGCGTTGCCCAGTCTGCTTAGAGGAAGGGAATCTCCGAACCGCCGTCCTGGGAACATCACTCCCCCAATCTAGCCAATTGAAATCTCTTTCATTAAGCCTCAGAAAAACAATGGAGGCTTTTTTAAATTCCCTCTACTCGCGGGAGTTTTTTTGTGATACAATCAGAATCAGACTGTATAAAAGTTCCGCGGAAACGAACGGAACTGTTTTTAAGAATGGAGGGAAATATATGCAGAAATTTGTACAATACATGCCGACGAAAATCGTGTTTGGCAAGGACGCTGAAAAAGAGGCGGGAAAGCTTGCGAAGGAATTCGGGGTTTCCCGGGTGCTGCTTGTATACGGCGGCGGCAGCGTGGTAAGGAGCGGGCTGCTTGGCAGGATTAAAGCGTCTCTTGACGGGGAAGGGATTGTGATTCAGGAGCTTTCGGGCGTACAGCCGAACCCGCGCCTTTCCCTGGCAAGGGAGGGCGTTAAGAGGGCCATTGATTTTCAGGCGGAGCTTATCCTGGCCGTGGGCGGCGGCAGCGTCATTGATACGGCGAAGGCGGTTGCCGTTGGCGCGGCGAACCCGGAGACGGACATCTGGGATGTGTGGATGGGAAAGGCATCTGTAACGGAGGCGAAACCTGTGGGCGCGGTGCTGACCATATCTGCGGCGGGCAGCGAGATGAGTGATTCTGCGGTGCTGACCAACGCGGAGACGGGGAAGAAAGCGGGCTTTAACTCGGACATCGTTCGCCCGAAATTTGCGCTGATGAACCCGGAGCTTACCTATACACTGCCAAAATACCAGCTTTCCTGCGGCATCGTGGATATCCTGATGCATACGCTGGAGCGGTATTTTACGCCTATCTCGGGAAATCAGCTCACGGACGAGATAGCGGAGGGATTGATGCGTACCGTTATCAAGAACGGAAAGATTGCCTATGAGAACCAGGAAGATTACGATGCCATGAGTGAGATTATGTGGTGCGGGAGCCTGTCCCACAATAATCTTACGGGGCTTGGCCGCCCGAAGGATTTTGCCTGCCACAAGCTGGGGCATGAGATTGGCGGCATGTTTGACGAGGCCCACGGGGCGACCCTTTCCGCAGTGTGGGGGAGCTGGGCGAGATATGTGTACAAGCTTGACGCGGCGAGATTTGCGCGTTTCGGAAGGAACGTGTGGAAGATTGAGGATAAAGGAGAGGAGGAGACTGCGGTCTTAGCGATAGAGGCGACGGAGGAGTTTTTCCGTTTCTTACATATGCCGACTTGTATCGGGGAGATGAAGATCGGCGTGCTTTCCGACGATGCTTTAAGGAAGATGGCGGACAGCGCGACGAAGGGCGATACGGTGAAACTTGGCTGCTTTAAAAAGCTGGGCGCGCAGGAAATGTATGAGATATATAAAGCGGCAAACCACGAATGATCTGAATATTAACTGGAAAGGGTTTTACCGGAGCGTATTTGCCCTTGTCTTTCCTATGGCAATCCAGAACCTCATCAATGTGGGGGTTACGGCGACGGATGTATTTATGCTGGGGAGAGTGGGGGAAAAGGTGCTGTCCGGCTCTTCCTTAGCGGGGCAGATACAATTTATCATGATGCTTGTGTTTTTCGGCATCACGGCGGGGTCTACGGTGCTGACTGCCCAGTACTGGGGCAAGCGGGATACGGCGACTATCGAGAAAATCCTGGGGATGGGGCTTAGCGGCGGCATCGTCATCGCGGCGGCGTTCACGGTGCTGGCTCTTCTTATGCCGGAGCAGCTTGTAGGCATCTTTACCTCGGACGGGGAGGTAATCTTTGAGGGCGCAAAGTATCTGCGAATCGTGGGGCTTTCTTATGTGTTTATGGCGGTGACCCAGGTTTACTTAAATATTATGCGGAGCATTGAGCGGGTTGTGGTGGCGACGGTGGTTTATTTTGTGTCGCTCCTTGTGAATATCGTTATCAATGCGGTGCTGATCTTCGGGCTTTTCGGGGCACCCAGGCTGGAGATTGCGGGGGCTGCCATCGGAACGCTGTGCGCCCGCATCACGGAGACGGCGATGGTGCTTTTGTATGCCAGGTATAAGAATAAGATTGTGAAAATCCGCATGAGGAACTTGCTCCACATTGACCCGCTGCTTTTGTCGGATTATATCCGCTACGCGATGCCGGTGGTGATAAATGAATTGATGTGGGGGCTTGGGACTTCCGCAAATACGGCAATCATCGGGCATCTGGGGAGCGAGGCGGTAGCGGCTAACTCGGTGGCGCAGGTGGCGAGGCAGCTTGCCCAGGTGGTGGTGTTCGGCATTTCTGGAGCTACGGCAATCTGGCTTGGCAAGACGCTGGGAGAGGGGAAACTTGAGTATGCCAGGGCTTATGCGCGGAAATTCACGGTCCTTTCGCTGGTGCTCGGCATCATGGGCGGGGTGCTTATCCTGCTTTTAGGACCGCTGGTGAGCAGCGTGCTTACGCTGTCGGCGGTGTCCAGGAGATACTTGGGGTTCATGTTTTTTGTCATGTCCTATTTTGTGGTGGGGCAGGCATTCAATACGACGATGGTGTGCGGAATCTTCCGCTCCGGAGGCGATACGCGGTTCGGGCTTGTGATGGATGTATCTACCATGTGGGGGTGCTCCATCCTGCTGGGCGCTGCGGCGGCGTTTTATTTCCATGCAAGCGTGCCGGTGGTGTATGTGATATTGATGAGTGATGAGATAATTAAGATGCCGATTTGCTGGTGGCGGTATCGGAAATATAAGTGGCTTAGGGATGTGACGCGGGAGATGTAGAGTGTGGATATCTCTCGTCAGGACACATCTTGACAGGATGCAGGACGCCCCTCCGGCAGTATCATCCTCGTCACCTCGCTTTCGTTCTGAAAAAAGCGCAGCGGTACTAAGCTCGTGGGAAACCTCGCTAAGTACCGGCGCTTTTTTACGGGATTCCTTCGGATGATACTGCCGGAGGGGCTGTGCGTTGGCGAGAGGGGTGTGCGTATTGAGAGAGATGTGCGGCGAGAGATTGTATATGCCGGGGGAGGGTTGTGTGATGGGAGAGGGTGTGGAACGAAATCTGATTGATGGGATGGTGGTTTGTTCCCGCGGGGAGTGAGCCAAACGGGCATGGTTGTGTGTATGCGTGTTTGGCGGCTGCCGCGGGATATTTGATTATTTGCAGGAGCTGACGGGGGTGATGATGGGTTTGCCGTCCTGGTCTACTAAGACGGTTACTCCGCAGCCGCTTGTCATGTCTGATGACAGCAGTAAGTAATTTACTCCTGTTTCTGTGTCTACGATGATTTTTCGGACGTTGGTCATTCCCTGGGAATAGGTTTCTACAAATCGTTTGTTTGCCATGTTTTGTGCTCCTTTCTTGATTTCTGATGGCAGGCGGCTGCAAAACCCTGGCTTTTCGGTACCGAATTGTGCAACTTGTATATTCCATAAGCAGACCTTAGGTTACCGCCGGTTCTTAGCTGCCGTATTTTGGCAGCTTATGTACCGCTGCGGTAAACTTGGAGCGAGAGCGTGTCTGTGTTGGAATATATAAGTTGCACAATGACATGGTATCGTAACCGGGTATCGCAATCGCCTGTTTCTGATTATAAACTATTTTTTCTATTGGATAAAGTGTTTTATGGCTGTTTGGGATAAAAGTTTGGGAATGTCTGAAAATAACCGTGTAATTTGCCTGAACTTTTGTTACAATATAGAGAAATAATTTGTTGTTGATAAATCACCCGAAAAGGTAGTACAATAGGAGACAGCAACAGCTATTTACGATGAAGAAAAGGAGAGGTTATTATGAAAGTTGTAGCGACAGATAAGGCGCCGAAGGCATTGGGACCGTATTCGCAGGGGTATGTACACAATGGTATATTCTATTCTGCGGGGCAGATTCCAATCAATCCGGCTACGGATACGGTTGAGGCGGAGACGATTGCGGAGCAGACAGAGCAGGCCTGCAAAAATATGGGCGAGGTGCTTAAAGAGGCGGGAACTTCTTTTGACAAGGTTCTTAAGACCACATGCTTTTTGGCGGATATGGGTGATTTTGCGGCGTTCAATGAGGTGTATGCGAAGTATTTTACTTCCAAGCCGGCAAGGAGCTGCGTGGCAGTGAAGACGCTGCCGAAGAACGTGCTGTGCGAGATTGAGGTCATCGCGGCGGTTGAGTAGATAAGTACGGGGGCAGCATGTCTGCCCCTCAAGTTCTTTTGAAAGGGAAGGTGGATATTATGGCTGAGGAACAACAGCAAAACGGCTGCTCGCCGTCTGACTGCGCGGGGTGCGCCCATGCAGATACATGCAGCAGCAAGCCGGTGGATTTTCGGAAACCGATGAACCAGTTTTCCGATATCAAGAAGGTAATCGGCGTGGTCAGCGGCAAGGGCGGCGTCGGAAAGTCGATGGTGACGGCATCTCTTGCAAGGATGATGCGTAAGAAAGGATATAAGGTTGGGATTTTGGATGCGGATATCACGGGGCCGTCCATCCCGAAGATGTACGGAGTCCACGAGAAGGCGCTTGGTGATGAGAGCGGTATCTTCCCCCGGGAGGCGGCGGACGGCACGAAGATCATGTCCATCAACCTCCTCCTGGAAAATGAGTCGGACCCGGTCATCTGGAGAGGCCCGGTCATTGCAAATGTGGTGACCCAGTTCTGGACGGACGTGATGTGGGGCGAGCTTGACTATCTGTTCGTGGACATGCCGCCGGGAACGGGAGACGTGCCGCTGACGGTATTCCAGTCTCTCCCGGTTGACGGCGTGGTGATTGTGTCCTCACCTCAGGACTTGGTGAAGATGATTGTGAAAAAGGCGTATGGCATGGCGCGGCAGATGAATATTCCGGTGCTTGGCATCGTGGAGAACTATAGCTACCTTGTATGCCCGGACTGCGGGAAGAAGATTTCTGTGTTCGGAGAGAGCCATGTGGAGGAGATTGCGGCGGAGCTTGACATTCCGGTGCTGGGTAAGATGCCTGTAGACGCGGCGCTTGCCGAGGCGGTAGAGATGGAGAAGTTTGCCGAAGTCGACAATCAGTATTTGGATGAGGCGGCTTGTAAACTGTAAGGTTTCAGGGTGTAAAGCGCCGGAAAATACGGAGGGTGCGGATGCGTAAAATATGTATCCGCATCCTCTGTGTCATCTAAACGCCTTTTTCCATTTTCAGCAGCTTTTCTTTTTTGTCAATTCCCCCGGCATATCCGGTGAGGCTCCCGTCTGCTCCGACAACCCGGTGACAGGGGATGACAAGGGAGATGGGGTTATGCCCGACGGCGCCGCCCACTGCCTGTGCGGACATGGAGGAAAGCCCGTTTTTTTCGGCGATTTTTCCGGCAATCTCTTTGTAGGTCATGGTCTGGCCGTAGGGGATGGAGAGAAGGATTTCCCACACGGCTCTTCGGAAAGGCGTGGCATTTAGAGACAGCGGGGGCGTGAACGAGGGTTCTTTGCCGCTGAAATAAATGTCAAGCCACTGGGCTGTCTGTGTGAAGACGGGGATGTCTTTCGTCTCGCGGCGCTCCCCTAAGGTGCTGCCAAAGTATTTCTGCCCGTCAAACCAAAGTCCGGTCAAGCCCTGGGCGCTGCCTGCAAGGGTGATGCCGCCTAAGGGAGAGATGTAGTGGTATGTGTAAGTCATTTTACCCTCCTATCCTTTTAATCCTCTTGACTGCCTGTCCATGTCCTCAATCACGATATCATGGATTTCTCCGAGGGAGGCGCAGTATTCTAAGATTTTCCATGGCTCATTGGTGTGAAAATGGATTTTTATCAGTTCTTCATCGCCTACTGCGAGAAGACAGTCGCCGCGGAAGTTTTCGGTGATATGGCCGCTGATGAGGTCTTCGTCGAGATTTTCCCCCTCAATCAATAACTGTGTGTCGTATCTGAATTCTAACATTTTTGTGTCCTCCTGTGATTGGTTATGGATTTTCATTATATGTGCCGAAAAGATTTGCCTGAACCTTGCTTTGATTAAGTGTTGCAGCCGTTTTTTCAGCCGGGAAAGCTGAGCTATGTAGTAAATAGAATAAATCAAACATTATGAAAAATCAAGAAATAATTAAAGATTGAATATTTTTCGGATTTTGATATAATGATGGCATACAAAGGAGTAAGTCAGAATGGCAGAATATTCTATTTTTATAAAGTATGATCCGATTGATGAAATTTATGTAGCAAGTGTTCCTGAATTACCTGGATGTATGGCACATGGCAGGACTAAGGAACAGGCATTAAAAGAAATTGAGATAGCAAAAGAATTATGGATTGAAACGGCATTGGAAGACGGTCAGACGATTCCTGAACCTGATTTGATGGTAGTGTAATCCTTTTATACCGATGTAATGATGCCAGGGTCAAAATATCTTTTGACCCTGGCATCATTATATTTGATTTGTGTTTTGCGTTGTGTGTCTATTGTACCATAAGTGCGGGGGTTAATCTATGGTATTTGGGTTTGATTTATGAAGGATTTGCATTTATAATGTGGTTGTGGCGGAAATATTAGGTATTATGAAAGTGAGCGAAAGAACAGAGATGGAAGTATATATCAACGTTAAAAATTTTGGGAAGATCAGTTCGGCAAGGGTGAATATCAGCAATTTTACTGTTTTTGTGGGAAATAATAACAGCGGGAAGACGCAGCTTATGGAGCTGATCTATGCTGTCATCAAGCATGTGTCGGCATTGACGCCTGATATGGATCTTCCGCAGATTAATGATGTAGATGCTTTTCGGATGGGGAAAGAGGAAATAACAGATTTGAATGAACGGGTAAATAAATACCTGGCGGAGCACATACATGAAATGATTGACGAGACGTTTAACGCGTCTGTGCCGATTGAGGAAATAACGGTTGAATTCAGAGATATAGATGCCGAGTATGAGATGTATTTCCAGACAGACAGGACGATAGAATACCTGTTGAGTAAGAATATGATTGAGCAGGAATCATTGAAAGAAATGGTTTTAAATAATAAATATTTTTACCGTGTGCATGTTTTAAAAAATGGCAAACTTATGTCAGAAAAGAATAATTTCATAAAAAATTTTCCTGTTAATGTTGCGAAAGGCATAGAAATTGGAAATATATTAGGGGATATCATGGGAGGAGACTCCCCGGTATCTTCAAATGTATTGTTTCTTCCGGCATCCCGCATGGGATTGATGCTCCTGTACAAGCATTATTTTGGAAGTGCCGGTCAGAGTGCGGATGAGATGGATCTATGTCAATACTTTGGACAAAAAAAGTCGAAAGATTATGCTGCTTTTT
>CAJUMF010000014.1 GCA_910586965.1 uncultured Dorea sp.
TATTTTTCTCCTTTCTCAACATATATCAGCATTTAATATTATAAACAATAATTTATATGAGCAATTGACCGTTTATTATAAACATTTATTCTCAGCCATTATCCCTTCCACATCATTAGGTGAGCTCGTCGGTAGTATTTTCAGTGGCGGCACTCCATCCACGAGCAACGAGGCATATTGGAACGGACATCACTACTGGCTTTCTTCCGGAGAGACATCTGAGCGCTTTATTGTGTCAACTATAAAAACAATAACTGATGCGGGTGTAAATAATTCTTCAACCAAAAAAGCGAACAAATATGATATCGTAATTGCATCAGCTGGCCAGGGACACACGAGAGGTCAGACATCTATGCTTTTAACCGACACATATGTTAACCAATCAATTATTGTCGTACATGCGGACTTAGATTACTTGCCATACCTGTTTTGTAATATTGCAAATCGCTATGAAGAGCTTCGGGTAATCTCAAACTCCAATAGCATTCGAGGAAGCCTAACAACAAAAATAATAGGCTCGTTAAGCATTCCAAAAGCAAATATTACGCAAATACGGCGATTTTCTGATTATGCGTGGCCTATCGTCAAAGCTGTTGAGAACAACCTTCATGAAAACTGCAGGTTAGCTGTTATGCGGGATACATTACTTCCTCGGCTAATGTCCGGCGAACTTGATGTCTCTGATATCGACCTCTAAACCGCCTGTAGACTCGAAAATGGCTTTTCCGTTTCCGCGTTACCGCAGCAATCTATTTTTTCAGCATCTTCCCATTCGCGGTGCACAGTAAATTAACATTGTATCAATATTGCAGTTATGATACAATCATATTACAAAATCAATGGAGGTGCAATATGGCAACATTACAAATTCGTATTGATGATACATTAAAAAAGCAAGCTGACACACTATTTTCCAGCCTTGGACTGGACACTTCAACGGCAATACGCATTTTTTTGAATGCGTCTATTGAAAATAACGGAATTCCTTTTAATGTAAGACATAATTCAATTCCATCCTCCCTTCAAGAAGCCGTTTACGATAGCAGATTCCGTAAAAATCTGAATGGTCCTTTTGAGAGCGCAGAAGATGCTGTCGCTTCTATGCTAGAGGATTAGCCTATGTATAAAATTGTTTACACCAATCGCATGAAGAAAGATGTCAAATTAATGAAAAAACGAGGCAAAGATATCGGAAAACTTACAAATGTACTTTCATTGCTTGCAAGCGGTGAACCATTACCTGTTCAATATAGAGATCATTCTCTGTCCGGTACCTGCGTGATTTTAGGGAATGCCACCTAGAACCTGATTGGCTGCTTATGTATCAAATCTATCAAGATACTCTTATCCTTTCAGCTACTGCAACTGGCAGTCATGCGGATTTGTTTGGAAAATAAATTTTTTATGCCGCCAAGCTACGCTCTCGGCTAAGCCGGGAGCTATCGGGCATTCGCCCGATGAACCATTGACGATATGCAGCCTTACATGAGCAAGCTCACGGTGGCTGACATCGCCGATGTTTCGTCAAGCTCATTGCATACATTAAATTATTGTTTATCGCATTGTTCAGTTCAATTTTTTCATCTATTGGATTAAGACAAGACAGTATTTTCCCCTGTTCTTCCAATGAAGGAATTTCAAATTCGAGTCTATTGAGAGTCTCTGTTCTCAAACTTGGAATTGTTGTTCCTTCATTATAGATATTTAAGTCAATCAACGACATAATATAGTACAAGTATTTTGGTATCACAAGCTCAGTATTAACAATAGTATAGAAAAGTGTATCAACTGTCCAAAATGGTTGTTCCACATATTTCACTTTTCCTATTGTACCTTTTCTTCCAATTAAAACAGATGGCTTGTCATAAAGAGCTGTTGTTGCATATCCCATTAATCCTCCTGTTCCGAAAATAGGAATATCGCCAGTCTCAGAAAGAACCTTTTTCTGATTTTTTCCGTATTTGATCGTTGCTAAATCAGAAAGGACATACTTATTACATTTCATACCCAATTGCCCCCAGCTTCTTGCGGATTTCATCTTCTAACTCATGCGACTTTGCAAACATCTCCGACAACTCGGAAGTCAGTCGAGTCATCTTTTCTTCAAACGGTTCTCCGTCATCTTCCACTTCTTCAATTCCAACATATCTGCCCGGTGTCAGAATAAAGTCTTGCTTTTCAACCCCTTGAAGATCGGCAACTGCACAGAATCCTTTTACATTTTCAAGTATACCCTCTTGAAACTGTGTAAATGTATCTGCCAGCTTCTGAATATCTTCATCAGTAAAATCTCTGTGTTTACGGTCAACCATATACCCCATCTTACGTGCGTCAATAAACAGAGTTTTACCCTTCTGTTTCTTATTCTTGGAAATAAACCAAAGAGTAACCGGAATCGTAACGCTGTAAAAAAGCTGTGTCGGCAGTGCAACAATACCTTCCACGAGATCAGCCTGAACGATATTCTTTCTGATTTCTCCTTCACCGCTTGACTGAGAAGATAACGCACCATTCGCAAGCACAAGACCAATCTTTCCATTCGGAGCAAGGTGATGTATCATATGCTGTATCCAAGCATAGTTGGCATTGCCTGCAGGCGGAGTTCCGTATTTCCAACGGACATCATCTTTAAGCTTTTCCTGTCCCCAGTTTGAAAGATTAAATGGCGGATTCGCCATTATGAAATCTGCTTTCATAGTTTTATGCAAATCATTGAAGAATGTATCAGCCTGATATGAGCCAAAGTCTGCATCAATACCGCGAATAGCCATATTCATTTTTGCCATTTTCCAAGTATCGGCATTGGATTCCTGACCATAAACGGCGATTTCTCCACGCTTTCCACTATGTGCCTGAATGAACTTTGCACTCTGTACAAACATACCGCCTGAACCACAGCAAGGATCATAAACACGGCAATTCTTAAACGGCTTTAATATTGCAACGATTGTTTTAACAATACTTGCCGGTGTATAGAACTCACCGCCTTTAACACCTTCATAAGCGGCAAACTGCTGGATACAATACTCATAAGTCCTACCTAGAAGGTCTTTGCTTTCTTCGGTGTCACCCATATCCATATTGGTGAACAGATCGACAACGTCGCCCAACACACGCTTATCCAAATCAGGACTTGCATAGTTCTTAGGCAAAACATTTTTAAGAGAGGTGTTTTCCTTTTCGATTGCTCTCATAGCATCGTCGATAACCATGCCAATCTCAGGGGTATGGGCTGCGTCTCTAATCTTGTCCCAACGGGCGTCCTCCGGCACAAAAAAGATATTATCTTCTGCGTATGCGTCCTTATCATCTTCAAATCCATCGCCCTCATCAATAAGCTGTTGATAACGTTTTTCAAAAGCACTTGAAATATAACGCAAGAAAATAAGACCCACAATTACCTTCCTATATTCTGCTGCGGGAATATGTCCCCATAAAACACATGCAGCATCCCATATTTGTTTTTCAAATCCAATATTAGCATTATTACCCGAAGCCATATTTTCCCTCTCTTTCGTCCATTGTACAAAATCAATTGATTACTCTTTTCCAGACTCATGTTCTGACAACATGACCAGATATCCTGCAAACAATTTCTCCATGATTACGCCCGCTCTTTTTCCTTCGGAACATAACACACGAACTCTTCAATCTGATAAATTCCATTTTTCTGCAGTCTCTTTTACACTAATATGCATTCCTTGCACCTCACCAATATTCAATCCACCCTGCGGTCCGAACCGTATTCATGCGATTATTATATCTTACATACGGAATAATAGCAATGTAAAAGGCACCCTGATTTCTCAGAATGCCTTCATCATCTTTATTCAACTATACAAGCTCAATCTGAACCATCATCGCAGCGTCACCCTTACGCTGACCAATCTTGATAATTCTTGTATAACCGCCGTGACGATTCTCATACTTCGGTGCAATCTCGTCAAATAACTTAGCGACAAGGTCTACCTGCTTTGTATTTTTCTTTCTTCCTGCCTGTGCTGCCGGAACTTCTTTTACCGGATAGAGAACCTTGAGCATCTGACGGCGCGCATGAAGTCTGCCCGGAAGATCTTTCTTAATCTTCTTGTCAACTTCATCGTATACAGTAACTTTCTTTCCGTCTACAACCTCTTTTACTCTCTTTCCATCCTTGTCCTTGCGGGCAACTTTGGCTTTCACAGTAACCTCTTCAAAGTTATCTCTCTCTTTTACAGCCAAGGCAATCAGATGCTCTGCAATCTTGCGTATCTCCTTTGCCTTCGTCTCTGTCGTAACAATCTTGCCATTATTAAGCAACGCTGTTACCTGATTTCTTAATAACGCTTTTCTCTGGCTTGATGTTCTGCCAAGTTTTCTATACTTTGCCATCTTTCTAATCCTCCATTATTTACATCTGGTCCCTTTTTTTATCCAGTTTCCAAATGCTCTGCCAAGCTCTTCGGACTTATTGACAGAAATTATTATTACTATAGAACGTCTTATTCTTCACCCTTGCTCAGGCTCAGACCTAATTCATCCAACTTTGCGAGCACTTCCTCCAAAGACTTCCGTCCAAGGTTACGCACCTTCATCATATCTTCCGGTGTTCTGTTCGTCAATTCTTCTACCGTATTGATACCCGCTCTCTTAAGACAGTTATAAGAACGAACTGACAATTCCAGTTCATCAATACTCATTTCAAGGACTTTTTCTTTTTCGTCATCCTCTTTTTCAATCATAACCTCTGCTGCCTGCGCCACTTCGGAAAGATCAATGAAGAGTTTCAGATGTTCGCTAAGTACTTTCGCCGCCAAACTAATTGCCTCATCCGGAAGCAATGTTCCATTCGTGTATACATCCAATGTGAGCTTATCAAAGTCTGTAATCTGTCCTACACGCGTATTCTCTACGGTTAAATTCACCCGTTCGATTGGTGTGTAGATCGAGTCAATCGGAATGACAGCAATCGGTAAATCTTCATTTTTGTTCTTGTCAGCACTCACATAGCCCCTGCCATTGGTAATGGTAATTTCCATGTAAAGCTTACTGTCTGCCCCGCCGTTCAATGTTGCGATGACTGTCTCCGGATTCATGATCTCAATATCTGGATCCACTTGAATATCTGCGGCTGTTACAACACCTTCACCTTCAAATTCGATATAAGCTGTCTTCGGCTCATCTGTCTCAGATGTATTTTTAATAGCCAGCGATTTCAAATTCATGACAATCTCAGTAACATCTTCTTTCACCCCTGGGATGGAACTGAACTCATGCAAAACACCATCAATCTTTACCTGACTGATTGCTGTACCCGGCAAAGACGAGAGCATGATTCTTCTAAGGGAGTTACCTAATGTTGTACCATAACCTCTTTCCAACGGTTCAACAACAAATCTTCCATATTTCTTATCTTCTGAAATCTCTGTAATTTCAATATTTGGTTTATTAAAATCAAACACTAAGTCCACCTCCTGTGGTGTTACGGGTTATTATTTAGAATACAACTCGACAATCAGCATCTCATCAACCGGAACGTCGATTGCGTCTCTGTTCGGAAGCTCTTTTACAGTCCCCTTTAAGTTCTCTGCATCAACCTCAAGCCAATCCGGAACCATACGTCCGCCTGTTACTTCTACAATCTCTTTGTATCTTGGTGAGCTTTTGTGTTTTTCTTTAATCTCGATTACATCTCCTGCTTTAATCAAGTAAGAAGGAATGTTAACCTGTTTTCCGTTTACAAGAACATGTTTGTGGTCAACAATTTGTCTTGCCTCACGGCGAGTTCTTGCAAATCCCATACGGAACACAACATTATCCAGTCTGGACTCAAGAAGCACCATCAGGTTTTCACCTGTCATACCACTCATCTGTTTTGCTTTCTTATAATAATTTCTGAAAGGCTTCTCTAATACACCATAGATAAATTTGGCTTTCTGCTTTTCACGTAACTGAAGGCCATACTCACTCATCTTTCTGCTGGATCTCTTTAACTGTCTGTTAGACTTTTTATCAATTCCCAAATAAACGGGATCCATACCCAATGATCTGCATCTTTTGAGAACCGGAACTCTATTCACTGCCATGTCTTATCTCCCTCCTATCTTCACTAGACTCTTCTGCGCTTCGGCGGACGGCAGCCATTGTGCGGTACTGGTGTCACATCTCTGATACTTGTCACATCAATGCCACATGCCTGAAGGGCACGGATTGCTGCTTCTCTTCCTGAACCAGGTCCTTTAACGAATACATCAACGGATTTCAAACCATGCACCAATGCTGCTTTAGCTGCTGTTTCAGCCGCCATCTGAGCTGCATAGGGGGTAGATTTCCTTGAACCTCTAAAACCAAGACCGCCTGCACTTGCCCATGAAAGAGCATTGCCCTGCGCATCTGTTAATGTAACGATCGTGTTATTAAAAGATGACTGGATGTGTGCTTGTCCCCGTTCAACGTTTTTCTTGACACGTTTCTTTGTCACTTTCTTTGTAACTTTCTTTGCCATAATAAAACTAACCTACACTTTCCTATAATTGTTCTATTTCTTCTTGTTTGCTACTGTTCTCTTCGGACCTTTTCTGGTTCTTGCGTTGGTCTTTGTCTTCTGACCGCGAACCGGAAGGCCTTTTCTGTGACGGATACCTCTGTAGCATCCGATCTCCTGTAATCTCTTGATGTTAAGAGCAATCTCTCTGCGGAGATCACCTTCTACCATCTGTGTCTCGTCGATTACTGTGCTGATCTTCTTTACATCATCATCCGTGAGATCTCTGCAACGGATGTCAGGATCTACTCCTGCCTCTGCTAAAATACGGTTTGAACTTGTTCTGCCGATTCCGTAGATATAAGTTAATCCGATTTCAACACGTTTGTCTCTTGGTAAGTCTACACCTGCTATACGAGCCATGTAATTTTCCTCCGTTTTCTTTGTTTTTCATACTGACTTTAATAGGGACTACTGATTTCGTCCAGATACGGTTCGGTATACCCGTATCCTTTCCGGCCACCGCATATTGTAATATGACGGTAATGACGGGCCGGCATTAGAAGCAATATACGAGGAAACCACCGGCTTAAGGTGTGTCCTTGTATATTTGAAATAGTCTACACACATCCTGGTGTGTCAGACTATCAGCCGCCTGATTTGTTGCATAATCATCCCTGACGCTGCTTATGCTTTGGGTTTACGCAAATAATGCGAACGCTTCCTTTTCTTTTAATCACTTTGCATTTTTCGCAAATTGGTTTAACTGATGATCTAACCTTCACGTCAAATCCTCCTTTCATCCATTGCTCTGCCAACGGTTTACCAGCGCATCTTCCCTTGTAAATATCATAAAAATCAATATTTACATACAAAAAGCTAGAAAACGCGCTTATATAGTATATCACCCGTATGCAACAAAGTCAACAGATTTTTATCTTTTATTTGTCTCTCCAGATAATTCTCCCTTTGGAAAGATCATAAGGAGATAACTCCAGAGTTACTTTATCCCCCGGAAGGATTTTTATAAAATTCATACGAAGTTTTCCGCTGATGTGTGCAAGTACCTGATGGCCATTTTCCAGCTCTACCTGAAACATGGCATTCGGCAGCTTTTCTACTACTGTTCCTTCAATCTCGATTACGTCAGCCTTTGACATATATTAATCCTCCTGTTTTACCTCTTCCTTTTTCCACTCTTTCAGTATCCGCCTGATTCCTGCATCATTGATATCGCGGATATCATTCTTAGTTTTAATTATTTGAATGTGTCTATATTTTTTCTTTTTTGGTTTACCGAGTGTCCGCACTTTTCCGTCCACTAAATATACATATGCATCATCCGCAGTAAATATCACATAAACTTTCCCTTTATCATGACCTGCCGTTGACCTTGCAAGCATCCCTGTATAATTTTCTCCCATAATCCTATGCCTGTCCTCCGCTCTCAGTCAATGTTAAAAGCTCAGGCTCACCATCCGTGATCAATACCGTATTCTCATAATGTGCTGAAATAGACTTGTCACGGCTCACAACCGTCCAATCGTCATCAAGCCACTCAACCTCCCATGTACCCAGGTTGATCATCGGTTCGATGGCCAATGTCATACCCGCTTTCAGCATAACACCGCGCCGCTTCATTACATAATTGGGAATCTGCGGTGATTCATGAAGCTTTGTACCTATCCCATGACCGCATAGATCACGGACAACTCCGTACCCAAAACTCTCCGCATATGTCCCTATTGCCCTGGAAATATCAAATAGATGATTGCCTTCTCTTGCATATTTTATACCTTCAAAGAAACATTCCCTTGTAACTCTGATAAGCTGCTCTGCTTCCTTGCTGATTTCTCCGATGCCGTGTGTCCTCGCGGCATCGGAGTGATATCCTTTATAGATCACACCTGCATCCAGGCTTACGATATCCCCTTCTTTGAGGATGCGTTTACTGCTCGGAATCCCATGTACCACTTCTTCATTGACAGATACACAGATAGAAGCAGGGTATCCGTTATAGTTCAAAAAAGATGGAGTGCAGCCGTAGCTGCGAATAATCTCTTCTCCCAACCGATCGATCTCTAACGTACTCATTCCCGGATGCAATGCTTTTCCAAGCTCGTTATGCACAATCTCCAAAATCCTTCCGGCCTCAGTCATCAGTTCGACTTCTCTTGCCGACTTAATTTCTATTGGCATATCACTACTCTCCTAAAATATCAACAATCGCTTTAAATACATCATTCATATCAACCGTACCGTCAACAGATTTTAAAATTCCCGCCTTCGTATAATAGTCAATTAAAGGCTGTGTCTGTTCATGATAGACATTCAGACGCTTCTGTACCGTCTCCGGCTTATCATCATCGCGAAGGATCAGCTCTTTCCCGCATACGTCACAGATTCCCTCTGCCTTCGTCGGTGCATAGACCAGGTGGTATGTAGCGCCGCATCCTACACATGCACGTCTTCCGCCCATACGCTCTACGATATTTTCATCCGGCACATCAACGTCAATCGCATAATCCATCTTCTGGCCCATCTCTGCCAATGCTTTATCAAGAGCTTCCGCCTGAGGAATCGTCCTCGGGAATCCATCCAGCACGTAACCATTGGAGCAGTCCTCCTGATTTACACGGTCCACGACCAGGTCAACTACTAACTCATCCGGCACAAGAAGTCCTTGATCCATATATGTCTTTGCCTTCTTTCCCAATTCTGTACCGTTCTTAATATTTGCGCGGAAGATATCGCCTGTTGAAATATGAGGAATGTCATACTTAGCTGCAATTTTCTTAGCCTGAGTCCCTTTACCCGCACCTGGTGCGCCCAACATGATTAATTTCATATATGTTCCTCCTTATAGCATTTTAACCCGCGAAATTATAAATTCCGCGAGTTGAAAATGTCCGTTAGTTATTTAAAAATCCCTTGTAATTGCGTACAAGCATCTGTGATTCAACCTGCTTGATCGTCTCCAATACAACACTGACAATAATGATAAGCGATGTTCCTCCGAAAGAAACCTGAGCTCCAAGCCAGCCGTTGAAAAAGATTGGGATAATCTGCACAATCACAAGTCCACAAGCTCCAATAAAGATAATATAATTCAATATCTTCGTCAAATATTCAACCGTTGGTTTTCCAGGACGTATCCCTGGAATAAATCCGCCGCTCTTTTTCATGTTATTGGCGATTTCCAACGGATTAAACGTAATGGAAGTATAAAAATAAGCAAAAAATACGGTAAGCAATATATAAACCAGTAATCCCCATGAATATTTCAACTGTTCCGGGTTACACCAGTTTCCCTGATTCATCCCTCTGAGAATCTCTCCGCCAATCCCTTTTCCATTGTCCTTTCCAAGAAAAGAGGCAATAACAATTGGGAACTGCATCAATGAGGAAGAAAAGATAATCGGGATAACACCCGCGGTGTTGATTCTTAACGGAATATGAGTTGATTGTCCGCCAAAGGTTCTTCTGCCTGTGGTTTTTTGTGAATACTGAACGGCAATCCTTCTCTCACCATCCTGGAGAATAACAACGAATACCACCAATGCAATAATAATTGCAACGATAATGATCACTGCCAGTCCTCCTTTGGCGATACTCTTATCTTTCACGAACTGTTCAAATAAAGTTGCCATATCATTCGGGATACGAGAAATAATATTTATTACCAATACCATAGAAATACCATTCCCAATACCCTTTTCCGTAATTCTCTCTCCAATCCACATAAGGAAAGCAGAACCCGCTGTCAGCGTCAGAACTACACTTGCAGCATTTACAAAATTATAGTCTACGAGAAGTCCCTGGCGCCCAAATCCGACCGCCATAGCAGTAGACTCAAGAAGCGCAAGTGCTACTGTCAGGTAACGTGTCATTGCTACAATCTTTTTCCTGCCATCCTCACCATCTTTCTGCATCTCTTCAAGTGCCGGAATCGCAATTGTAAGAAGCTGCATAATAATTGAAGATGTGATATATGGAGTAATACTGAGTGCAAATACCGACATTCTTTCAAAAGAACCACCGGTGAAAGCGTTAAACAAGTTAAACGCTTCACCAGTATTCTGAGCAAAGAAGTTTTGAATATATGTTGGATCTACCCCAGGAGTTGGAAGTCCCGAACCAATCCTTATTACGATTAACATCAAAAACGTATATCCGATTTTTCTGCGAATATCTTTAATTTGAAATGCTCTTCGGAAAGTTTCTAACATTAGATCACCTCTGCTTTTCCACCTACAGCCTCAATTTTAGCTATTGCGCCTGCGCTGAACGCATTTGCTTTCACGGTCAGTTTCTTTGTAAGTTCGCCGTTACCGAGAATCTTAACGCCGTCTCTTGCATTTTTAATAATTCCCTGCTCTAATAATGTCTCTACAGAAACTACTGCATCATTATCAAATACTTCAAGGACACTTACATTAATACCAACAATCTCTTTGGTATTCCTGTTTGTGAATCCTCTTTTCGGTATTCTTCTATATAATGGCATCTGTCCGCCTTCAAAACCTGGTCTTGTGCCTCCGGAACGAGCTCTCTGACCTTTATGTCCTTTACCAGCAGTCTTACCATTTCCAGAACCGTGTCCACGTCCTCTTCTGAAATTATCATTGTGCTTTGAACCATCAGCAGGTCTTAAATTTGATAAATCCATTGTGACACCTCCTTATCTGAATATTTTCTATGCTTCTTCCACCTTTACAAGATGCTCAACCTGTTTAACCATACCTCTTGTTGCTGCGTTATCCGGCAGTTCAACTGTCTTGTTTACTTTGCGAAGCCCTAATGCTTCTACAGTTTTCTTATGCTTCGGTACAGCTCCAATTGTAGATTTTACCAATGTAACTTTTAAATTTGCCATCTTAATCTACCTCCTTAGCCTAAGATTTCTTCTACCGACTTACCGCGAAGTCTTGCCACCTCTTCCGGTGTCTTAACCTGACTCAACCCGTCAATAGTAGCAAGTACAACATTCTGCTTATTGTTTGATCCAAGAGATTTTGTACGGATATTCTTGATTCCTGCCATCTCAATAACGGCACGCGCCGGACCTCCGGCGATAACTCCTGTACCTTCCGGTGCCTTTTTGAGCAATACAGAGGCTCCTCCGAACTTACCGGTAAAGTCATGTGTAATACTCTCATTATCATCTAATGCTACTGTGATGAGGTGCTTTGTTGCATCCTCTTTTCCTTTGCGGATTGCTTCCGGAATCTCAGTAGCTTTTCCCAAGCCTGCACCAACATGGCCATTTCCATCACCAACAACAACTAAAGCTGTGAATCTCATATTACGGCCACCCTTAACAACCTTGGTTACACGCTTGATTGATACCACTTTTTCTGTTAATTCTAATGAACTAGCATCAATACGTTCCTGTTTCATGTGTGCTCCTCCTTCTAGAAATTCAATCCAGCTTCTCTAGCTGCATCTGCTAATGCCTGAATCTTACCGTGATATATGAAGCCGCCTCTGTCAAAGACAACATCCTTAATACCCTTTTCAATTGCCTTCTCAGCAATTACCTTGCCCAAATATGCCGCTGCTTCGACATTATTTGTTTTTTCCAGGTTTGCTTTCACATCTTTCTGAAGAGTGGAAGCGGAAACCAGTGTATGATGAGCTGTGTCATCGATAATCTGTGCATACATGTGATTATTGCTTCTGAACACTGCCAGACGCGGGCACTGCGCCGTACCGCTCAAACGGTTACGTAATTTTCTGTGCTTATTTGCACGAACAACACTTCTTGATTTTTTGCTGACCATTTTCACACTCTCCTTTCTTATTTCTTACCTGTCTTGCCGACTTTACGTCTGATTATTTCATCAGCATACTTGATACCCTTGCCCTTATATGGCTCCGGTCTTCTCTTATCTCTGATCTCAGCCGCATACTGTCCGACTTTTTCTTTATTGATGCCTTTAACGATGATCTTGTTCTGTCCTTCCAGAACAGTCTCAACACCTTCCGGGTCGATCATCTCTACCGGATGAGAATATCCTAAACTCAAAGTCAACTTGTTGCCGGATTTTGCTGCTCTGTATCCGACACCGTTAACTTCAAGAACCTTTTGATATCCGTCAGTAACACCTACAACCATGTTGTTGATCAGTGTTCTGGTAAGGCCGTGAAGTGATTTCATCTTCTTCAAGTCGTTTGGTCTTGTTACGATGATCTCTTCGCCTTCTTTTTTAATCTCCATCTCTGTAGGAAGTTCTCTGGAAAGAGTCCCCTTTGGACCTGTTACAGTCACTTTATTATTCTCTGTGATTTCAACAGTAACACCTGCTGGAATCTTTACTGGCAGTCTGCCTATACGTGACATTGCCTTTTCCTCCTTAACTTAAATTTTCGGAACAAATCTATGTTTGTTCTGTTTTCAGTCCTTTCGCTTTACCAAATAAAGCACAAAACCTCTCCGCCGATACCAAGCTTTCTCGCCTGCTTATCGGTGATCACGCCTTCATTTGTTGAAATGATCGCTGTTCCCAGTCCTCCGAATACTTTCGGCACTTTGTCGCTGCTTGCGTATACACGGAGACCTGGCTTGGAGATTCTCTTAAGTCCTGTGATGACCTTTTCGTTCTTATCAGCACCATATTTTAATGTGATGCGGATTGTCTTGAATACTCCGTCTTCAACCATGTCATATTTCTCAATATATCCTTCATCCAGTAAAATGTTTGCGATAGCAAGTTTCATCTTGGATGACGGTACATCTACTGTATCATGTTTTGCAGTATTTGCATTACGGATTCTTGTAAGCATATCTGCAATTGGATCGCTCATAGTCATGAATAATTTCCTCCTTTACCAACTTGCCTTTTTCACACCTGGAATCTGTCCTTTGTATGCCAGTTCGCGGAAGCAAACACGGCAGATGCCATATTTTCTCAAATATGCATGCGGACGTCCACAAATTCTGCAGCGGCTGTATTCTCTTGTGGAGAATTTTTTCGGACGCTGCTGTTTGATCTTCATTGCTGTCTTAGCCATAATTTACCTCCTACTTTGTAAACGGCATATTGAACTGTGTAAGCAGTTCCCTTGCCTCTTCGTCAGTTTTTGCAGTTGTAACAAAGATAACATCCATACCTCTTACTTTGTCAACCTTATCATACTCAATCTCCGGGAAGATAAGCTGCTCTTTGATACCAAGGGCATAGTTACCTCTTCCGTCAAATGCATTCGGGTTAACACCTCTGAAGTCACGTACACGAGGCAGTGCAAGATTGATCAGACGATCGACAAATTCATACATCCTCTCGCCTCTCAGCGTAACCTTGCATCCGATTGCCATACCTTCTCTTAACTTGAAGTTGGCAACTGACTTCTTAGCTTTACATATAACTGCTTTCTGTCCTGTAATCTTCTCCAGATCAGCAACTGCTGAATCTAAGATCTTTGCATTGTCTTTTGCTTCGCCGACGCCCATATTGATAACAACCTTATCAAGCTTCGGCACTTCCATAATATTCTTATAACCGAACTTCTTCGTCAAAGCGTCAACGATTTCATTCTGGTACTGTTCTTTCAGTCTACTCAAAGCCTTGAACCTCCTTCCTCAAATTAATCGATAACATCGCCTGTTGATTTTGCGTAACGTACCTTCTTATCTCCGTCCACCTTGATGCCCACTCTCGTAACTTTCCCTTTGTGGATATACATTACGTTTGAAACATCAATAGGTGCTTCCTGATGGATGATTCCGCCATTTGGATTAGCAGCGTTCGGCTTTGCATGTTTTGTGATCATGTTCACACCTTCAACAACCACTTTACCATCCTTCTGGTTCACAGCGATTACTTTGCCTTCTTTGTCTTTATCTTTGCCGGCAATCACCTTTACAGTATCACCTTTTTTAATCTTTAACATTGACATCCTCTTGCACCTCCTTAAAGAACTTCCGGAGCCAGAGAAACGATTCTCATGAACTGTTTATCACGAAGTTCTCTCGCTACTGGTCCAAAAATACGGGTTCCTCTTGGTGTCTTATCTTCTTTTATTATTACGGCAGCATTTTCATCAAAACGGATATAAGAACCGTCTTTGCGGCGGGTGCTGTTTACCGTACGGACAACTACAGCCTTTACTACATCACCTTTTTTAACAACGCCGCCTGGTGTTGCATCTTTAACAGTCGCAACGATAATGTCACCGATACTTGCATATCTTCTTGTAGAACCGCCAAGTACACGGATACATAACAACTCTTTTGCACCTGTGTTGTCTGCCACTCTCAGTCTGCTTTCTTGCTGTATCATGCAGGTTTCCCTCCTTATACTATTTTGCTTTTTCCATAATCTCGACAAGTCTCCATCTCTTATCCTTGGATAACGGCCTTGTCTCCATAACTTTTACTTTGTCGCCAATGTTGCACTCATTTGCTTCGTCATGTGCTTTCAGCTTATAAGTTCTCTTTACAATCTTCTTGTAAAGCGGATGTTTTACATGATCCTCGACTGCAACTACTATGGTCTTATCCATTTTATCACTGATAACCTTACCAACACGGGTTTTTCTAAGATTTCTTTCCACAGTCTGTCTCCTTTCGGGAATATTATATTAAATAAGAAGATGTTCTTTTCGCTTTGCTCATAAGGAAGTTCTCTTCACTTCGTTCAGAGAACGGCCAAAGAGCTAAAGCTCGACAGAACCTCGCTAAGCTCTTTTGGTCTGCGTCAACACTGTCTGGATTCTGGCAATGTTTCTTCTTACTTCTTTAATTCTGCTTGTATTATCTAACTGGTTTGTTGCGTTCTGGAATCTTAAATTAAAAAGTTCCTTTTTAGCAGCTACTAATTCTTCATTCAGCTCTGCAGCTGATTTTGTTTTTAAATCTTCTACAAATGCATTAATTTTCACTGTTATCACCGCCTTCTAAGTCTGCGCGAGAAACTACTTTACATTTACACGGCAGCTTGTGTGTTGCAAGACGAAGCGCTTCTCTTGCTACTTCCTCCGGTACGCCGGCAATCTCGAACATAACGCGGCCCGGCTTAACAACTGCTACCCAGTATTCCAAAGTTCCTTTACCGGAACCCATACGTGTCTCTGCTGGTTTTGTAGTTACAGGTTTATCCGGGAATATCTTGATCCAGACTTTACCGCCACGCTTGATATAACGTGTCATAGCGATACGGGCAGCCTCAATCTGATTGGAGCGGATCCAGCATGGCTCCATTGCAATGATACCATATTCACCGTTTGTAATCTGATTTCCGCGAAGTGCTTTTCCCTTCATGGAACCGCGGAACTGTTTACGACGTTTTACTCTCTTTGGCATTAACATGATTAATCTCTCCCTTCCTTAACTGCTTTTTCCGGAAGAATTTCGCCCTTGTAAACCCATACCTTAACGCCAACTTTTCCGTAAGTTGTATTGGCCTCAGCGAATCCGTAGTCAATGTCTGCTCTAAGTGTCTGAAGCGGGATTGTACCCTCGCTGTAGAACTCTGTACGAGCCATATCTGCTCCGCCAAGACGTCCTGATACAGAAGTCTTAACTCCGAGCGCTCCTGCTTTCATCGTTCTGGACATACAGGACTTCATAGCCCTTCTGAAGGAGATACGGTTCTCAAGCTGCAGAGCGATGTTCTCTGCCACTAACTGAGCATCTTTATCCGGTCTCTTGATTTCCTTGATATCAACAATTAACTTCTTATCCGTGAACTTTGCAAGCTCACCTTTTACCTTTTCAATCTCAGCTCCGCCCTTGCCGATTACAACACCAGGCTTTGCTGTATAGATAATGATCTTCGCGCGGTCAGATGCTCTCTCAATCTCGATTCTGGAAATACCGGCGCTGTATAATCTTTTCTTAAGATACGTTCTGATTTCATGGTCTTCCACTAAATTGTCAGCGAAATCTTTCTCTGCGTACCACTTGGAATCCCAGTCTTTGATTATGCCGACTCTTAAACCATGAGGATTAACTTTCTGTCCCATGTCTGCCCTCCTTATCTTTCATCAAGCACAAGTGTAATATGGCTCATTCTCTTCTCTATTCTATAAGCCCTGCCCTGTGCCCTCGGTCTGATTCTCTTCATTGTTGGTCCTTTGTTTGCATATGCCTCAGCTATATAAAGGTTTTCAGCATTCATACCATTATTGTTCTCAGCGTTAGCAATCGCAGACTCCAGTAACTTCTTTATCAAGCTTGATGCGTATCTCGGACTGTAGGTCAAAATACCAAGTGCTGTAGTTACGTCCTTGCCTCTGATGGCATCTAATACGAAACATGCTTTCTGAACAGAAACTCTTGCATAAGACAGCTTAGCAGAAGGTCTTGTATCTTTATTAGCATTTCTTTCTCTTTTAATTTGGGATCTATGTCCTTTTGCCATGGATGAACCCTCCTTTCACCATTAATTATCTTACTTTTGATTTCTTCTCGTCTTTTCCATGCCCTCTGTATGTTCTGGTTGCAACGAACTCACCGAGCTTGTGTCCAACCATATCTTCTGTAACATATACCGGAACATGCTTTCTTCCGTCATGAACAGCAATTGTATGCCCAATCATGCTCGGAAAGATCGTAGAACGGCGGGACCATGTCTTGATCACAGACTTGCTGCCCGATTCGTTCATAGCATCAACCTTCTTAAGCAGGCTTGCGTCTGCAAATGGTCCTTTTTTAATTGAACGTGCCATAGGTTCTAACCTCCTTATGAAAATTATTTGATTGCTCTACCGTCTCTTCTTCTTACGATCAACTTGTTAGAAGCTTTGTTTTTCTTTCTTGTCTTAAGTCCAAGTGCCGGTTTGCCCCACGGTGTACACGGACCCGGGCGTCCGATTCCGGTCTTACCTTCACCACCACCATGCGGATGGTCATTCGGGTTCATAACAGAACCGCGGACTGTCGGTCTGAATCCCATATGGCGCTTACGCCCTGCCTTACCGATATTGATCAGGCTGTGGTCGCCGTTCCCAACAACTCCTACAGAAGCTCTGCAGATGATCGGAACCATTCTCATCTCTCCTGATGGAAGTCTTAATGTTGCATATTTTCCTTCTTTAGCCATCAACTGCGCACTGTTTCCTGCGGAACGAACCAACTGTCCGCCTCTGCCCGGATACAGCTCGATGTTATGAATCTGTGTACCTACCGGAATCTCTGAAAGAGGAAGGCAGTTACCGATTCTTACCTCTGCTTCCGGTCCGTTCATGATCTTCATACCAACCTTAAGTCCTTCCGGAGCAAGGATGTATGCTTTCGCACCGTCTTCATAGCAGATCAGAGCGATATTTGCTGTTCTGTTCGGATCATACTCGATACCGATTACTTTAGCAGCTACGCCGTCTTTATTTCTCTTGAAATCGATAATTCTGTATTTTTTCTTAGCTCCGCCTCCGCGGTGTCTAACTGTGATCTTTCCCTGATTGTTACGTCCTGCCTGTCTGCTCTTTGAAGCTAACAGTGACTTCTCCGGTGTTGTCTTTGTAATCTCTGCAAAGTCAGAACCAGTCATCTGTCTTCTGGAAGGCGTATATGGGTTATAGGTTTTAATTCCCATGATTACTTCTCCTTTCAATACTGTTTATTATCACGGTTTCTGTCCGTATGATTTTGATATGCTCGTTTTTCACTACACACTATCATGCTTTACAGGTTCGGTTCGCTAAGCTCGAAAGAACCTCGCTAAGCTCTCCGAACAGGCCCCGGCTAAGCTTCGGCCTTCGCCTTACGGCTCGGTCTCAGCAAGCCTTACAGGCCTTCAAATATTTCAATATCTGCACTGTCCTCTGTCAACTGGACGATTGCTTTTTTTGTCTTGGCTGTCGTTCCAAACTGCATCGTTCCGCGGACTCTTCTCTTCTTTCCTTCGCAGTTCATCGTATTAACACCTGCAACTTTTGTTCCCTCGAACATCTTCTCAACAGCTTCTTTTACCTGAGACTTTGTAGCCTGCGGGTGAATTAAAAATGTATATTTCTTTTCGCCCATAAGCTCCATGCTCTTCTCAGTAACAACCGGTTTAAGGATTACATCATAATATTTAATATCAGCCATTATGCGTACACCTCCTCGATATTCTGAACTGCAGCCTTTGTAGCGATCACGGTGTTGTATTTCATAACATCAAATACATTGATCGTGCCAGCCTTAGCTGTCTTGATATCAGCAATATTCCTTGCAGACAGTTCCGCATTCACATTGCCGTCCTCTAATACTACAAGTGCTTTAGCAACGTCCAGATTCTTAAGCATATTAGCAAAATTCTTTGTCTTGATCTCGCCGAATGCCATCTCATCAACAACTATAAACTTCTTTTCCTCTACTCTGGAAGTAAGTGCGGATTTCAGCGCCGCCCTCTTCTCTTTCTTATTCATCTTAAAGGAATAATCTCTCGGTACCGGAGCAAATACAACTCCGCCGCCCGTCCACTGTGGAGCTCTCGTAGAACCCTGTCTTGCGTGGCCTGTTCCTTTCTGTCTCCACGGTTTTCTTCCGCCGCCGGACACTTCAGAACGTGTCTTAGCCTTCTGCGTTCCCTGACGGTTATTTGCAAGCTGGTTCACAACTGCCATGTGTAAAAGATGCTCGTTAACCTCAACACCAAATACCGCATCGCTAAGATCGATCGTGCCAACTTCTTTACCTTCGATATTATAAACAGATACGTTTGCCATCTTAAGTCTTCCTCCTTCCCGTCAAATCCTAAATAGATTTTACTGCTTCTTTAATAGTTACCAAAGATTTCTTCGGTCCCGGAACAGAACCCTTTACCAGAAGCAGATTGTTCTCCGCATCAACACGTACAACCTCAAGATTCTGAACTGTAACCTTCTCGCTTCCCATATGCCCAGGCATCTTCTTGCCCTTGAATACCTTGCTCGGATCGGAAGCCGCACCATTAGAACCAGCATGACGGTGATATTTAGAACCATGTGTCATAGGTCCTCTGTGCTGATTGTGTCTCTTGATCGCACCCTGGAACCCTTTACCTTTGGAAATCGCGGTAGCATCAATCTTATCGCCAGCCTCAAAGATGTCAACCTTGATCTCCTGTGCAAGCTGATACTCACTTGCATTCTCTAATTTAAACTCTCTGACAAATCTCTTCCCGGAAACGCCTGCCTTCGCAAAATGTCCCTGCTCAGCTTTCGTTACACCGTGACGGTGAACGATCTCTTTCTTTCCGCTCTTATCCTTATTCACGATCTTGTCTTTCTTGTCAACGTATCCGACCTGAACCGCCTCATATCCGTCATTCTCAATCGTCTTTACCTGTGTTACCACACAAGGGCCAGCCTGAAGGACTGTTACCGGTGTCAGTGTGCCGTCTTCGCTGAAGATCTGGGTCATGCCGACCTTTGTAGCCAAAATAGCTTTCTTCATTATAATTACCTCCTGTGATTTACAGCGGAACGCAAATTCGCGCTCATCCTAAACTTTAGGAACTACTGTTTGCTTTTCATTTTGATATCGATATACACGCCAGCGGGCATCTCTAATCTTGATAATGCATCGACCGTCTTCTGCGTTGGTGTAATGATATCGATCAGTCTCTTATGAGTCCTTTGCTCGAACTGCTCTCTGGAATCTTTATACTTGTGAACAGCTCTTAAGATCGTCACTACTTCCTTCTTCGTCGGAAGAGGTACCGGGCCGCTCACCTTCGCCCCATTCTTCTTAACAGTTTCGATGATTTTCTTCGCGGATGCATCAACCAGCTGATGATCATACGCTTTCAAAGTGATTCTCATTACTTGACTTGCCATAAAAAAAGTCGCCTCCTTTTCGTACTATAAACTTCAGTACGACAAGCGGTGACTGTACACTCTGCCGTGTGTGTCGTGAGAACCTTACACGGACCATATGTGATACAGTGACTTGTCGCCAGTTTCCTAACTTGACATTCGCTCCACGGAAAACCTGTCAGATCTCTTCTCAATTTGCTGTTACTTGAGAAGTTTCGACAGCAACCTCACGCTTCATAGCTATCATGTCACAGCTTTTTCAGTATATATGAAGAAAGGGATGATTTCAAGCCCTTTTATGGATTTTTTGTATTTTTTCAAATACAATCTGCCCCAAAAAGACCGGCTGGTTATTAAACTCAGCCGGTCCTTTGCGTCACACGATTCATTTTATAGTTTTTTATTCAATTACTTATCGGAAGATTTCCCTTTTTCCTTTTTAAATACTTTCATCATAAAGTAAGTAAATCCGCCGACATATCCTACGAGAGTGATTACCATCATAATAATTGCATCCATCGTCATAATACATTACCTTCTTTCTATTCTTATTGGCAGTTCTCGTCTTTCGTGATCGGTCCCTTTTCTGTCTTCTTATTAAAGAACTTTGCAAGGGCAAGACCGGCAACGATAACAACCGCAAACTGTAAGATGATCGTTCCTGTATTGTCCTGTATGATAAATGGATTCAGCCATGTATCCGGGAACCAGTCCTTTGTCTGGATGAGCCAGTAGATGACCATAACAGCAACGAGAACCGGCATGATATACATGCATACGTTGAAGTAAGCTTTCGGGAAATGCATACCTGCACCTTCCGCATTGACTTCTTCATTTCTGATCTTCTCAACACCATACTTGATTGCCGCAAGAGCGATCAAAGCTCCGCTGACAAGGAGTCCTACACCCCATACCCAGTCCTGATTGTCGATGTTGTTCAATGACCATGCTGAGAAACATCCTACTAAAAATCCTGCAAGGCAGACATAGACAACTGCTTTCTTGCGGACAATACCCAGGTCAACAAGTACTTTTACACCAACCTCTATCATAGAGAACAAAGATGTGATAGCGGCAATTGCGAGTACAATGAAGAAGATAAATGAAATAATCCTTCCTCCAGGAATTGTCGAGAACAACTGGTAAATGTAAATAAACGTAATTCCGAAGTTACCCTGTCCAAGCGCTTCATTTGCAGCTTCCGGTGTAGCGGACAGAGCGCAGATAGCCGGGATTACAACGAGTCCGGAAAGAATCGCTCCAAGGTTGTCTCCAAGACCCATGATCATACAGCTCGTCGGGATATCTTCATCTTTTTTCACGTAGTTCGCATATGTAATGATGAATCCCCAGCCGGCGCCGGTTGACCATGCTGCCTGGATGAATGCCTGAATCCATGTATTCGGACTGAAAAGGTATTCGCTCTTGATCGTAAAGAGATACTGAAGTCCCTGATTCGCTCCCGGTAATGCAATCGCATAAACCGCCAATGCTAAAAGTATAAGGAATAATAACGGAATGGCAACCTTACAAAACTTCTCGATACCATCTGCAACTCCTTTATACACAATAAAACAAGCTGCCGCAAATCCAATCGCATGGAAAATGATAACCTGCATCGGTGAGTCCGTAAATGCCGTCCACATAGCCGATGTCGTCTCTGTCGTCATGTTCGACTGGAAAGAAGTCAGTGAATTGACCGCATACTTCATACAATATCCCTGCAGTACGCAATAATAACTCATAAGGAAGAAACATACTGCTGCAACGAAAAATCCCATCCATGTATATTTCTTTCCGCCCATATCCCGGAATGCACCTACAGTTCCAAGCCTTGTCTTCTTACCGATAGCCATCTCTGCCGAGAGAAGCGGAACTGCATAGATCAACATAGCAATTGTCCATGCCAATATAAATGCCCCTCCGCCATTTGCCGCACAAATTCGCGGGAAACGCCATACGTTACCTGTACCGATACACATACCAAGCGCAGCCGCAATATAACCTATGGTACTAAATCCTTGTTGCTTCTGTTCCATAAAAAAAGCCCCCATTCTTCTGATATATAAAATGAACAAAATAAATCAATTATTATGTCCGTTTTCAACTATTTTACTATAGCGGGGCTTCAAAGTCAATACAAACATTAATTTTTGTAATTACGGCATAATATTTTCTTATGCCAAATCCATTTTATTCAATGTGCACTATATTTTTTATAAAGAGGCAAAAAAAATAATCATTTTATCCATTTTCCCACAATAAATGATTGACCTTTCCTCTATGTTTATGGTATATTTATATGTATCAAAGACAGCAAATCGGGGTGCTGTCTTCGAAAACATTATAGTATTTTTATATCTAGGGATTGGAGGAAAAAATATGTTATTAGCACTTCAGGTTTTATTTGGTGTCCTGGCAGCAGGAACCGGCCTTGGCCTCATTGTTGACGTAGCCAAGAATCGTATGGATGATCTTCGGAAAGCGACCGGAAAGCAGTGGGCAGCAGGATTTACGGTAGGTATTATCGCGAATTTCCTTGACACTCTCGGATGCGGCTCTTACGCACCATCGACATTCATGTACAAATTGTTCAATCAGATGGACGATATCGACATTCCTGGTACACTGAATGTAGGGGATACTTTCCCGGTTATCTTCGAGGCATTTATCTTCACCGCTTCTGTAAACTGTGAGCCGATGTTCCTTTGGATCATGTACATATGCGCTGCTGTAGGTTCATTCGGATTTGCTACCATCGTAACAAAGTGGCCGCGTAATAAGATCAGGTACGCTCTGGGCGGCGTTATGATTCCTCTTGCATTGATCATGCTCTGCAAGAATACAGGTGTCGGACCATTCGGTACTGTTGGTACAGCTCTCGGTCTTCATGGCTGGAAACTGATTGTAGCTGCCGGACTTAACATTTTATGGGGAGCTTTGATGGATATCGGATTTGGTCTGTATGCACCATGTATGGCTACCTGTCTTCTGCTCGGCGTTGACGGTCAGGCATGTTTCCCGGTATTCATGGGATCTTGTGCCGTTCTGATGCCTGCTTGCTCTATTGAGTTCATCAAGACACACAGATACGATGTGTCACATACGATCGGTAACGCACTTGGCGGATGTATCGGTGTATTTATCGCATGGAAGTTCGTTACGAACCTTTCATTGTTCTGGTTGATCAATCTTGTTTGTGTAGTTCTTCTGTGGACTTCTTACACATTGATCAGCGCAGCTAATAAGGATAAAAAAGCTGGAATAGCTTAGATTGATTTATCATATACTTAGATTGTGTAGATGGCTGTCCAAAAGGGTAGCCATCTATATATTTCAAGATTCCAGTTTTATGTTTTCGCAAAATTTGTACTGAAAAGACGGAGATAATACTATGTTTGTAAACGAATACGTAATGGATCGAAGACGTTATGACAAGTGGGCAACTCCCAAGTTTTGGAAGTTACCTATTTTTTATGTATGGTGCTTCATTTTTGTTTTCGGTGTGTTTGGATGGATTTATTTTCAGAGAGTAGGAGCCTCGGCAAGATGGCAGTCGATTGGCGCTTTCCTCACCTTTGTCGCAGTCTACAGAGGTGTGTTCTTCCGATGGATGCACGCCGATAAGACTTTCCGGCTCACACGGGTAAATTATTTTAATGGCAAGAACTGGACATGCAAGACTATCGTCGGTGAAAAGAACATCTCTTTGTATATCAATGGAAAAGCAAACAACAAGGTTGAATGGAAAGATATCCTGAGCTTTGAGGAAGCCAAGACCTTTTTCAAGCTTGCGACAGATGAATATAACGAAGGTGTCATGCTGGACAAATCATGTTTCACCGAGGGTGACGCCGACAGTTTCAAGCAGTGGATGTTGGATAACCATCCCGAGATTAAATACGGTCCTGTAGCTCCGCCATTTAACAAATGATAAGAGGATTGCGCACATGAATACTGGAAAATTGATCAAAAAATATATCCTTGTTACTTTTTTTGTTGTCATGATGGCTGTATCCCAGACGCTTTGCATGAAAGCAGATATCGGTCTTTGTGCCTGCTGGGATTCCGTAAGTTTGAATGTCTGGCAGATTACCGGATTAAAAGCCGGCACATTCAGCATCATTGGCAATTTTATCTGTATATTGATTCAGATTTTAATGCTTAGAAAGGATTTTCACCCTATCCGTCTTTTACAGATTCCAGTAGCGATTATTTTCGGTGTAGTCGTGAATTTCGTCTATTATCAAGTGCTTTTATTCGATCTTCACAGCTATCCGGTGCGTGTCCTGTTCTGGGCCGTGTCCTATTTGGGTCTGGCAGTCTTTATCGGCGGACTGAATCTCTTAGGCGCTGTCCAGATTCCTGTAGAGAGCACTTACTACACAGCAAGCAGCAAATTCGGGATTGATTTTGCAAAGCTTCACATCACTTGCGACGCGCTTCTTATCATCACTTCTCTGACCCTCTCCCTTGTGTTCGGTCTTTCCTTTAAAGTCCGCGAGGGAACAATCGGCGGAATGCTTGTCCTGGGTCCCCTCACCAAATGGTGCATGGGCTGGGAGAAAAAGTTTATCCATGAATAGAATACTGCATTTATAGGAATAGAAAGAGCGCAGCATTTTCGAAATGCCGCGCCCTTCCTTTTGGTATGTCATTGAGAGGTTTTTCCTCGTTGCATTGCAGTTTTGTATATACAAAGCTGGGGAATGCTCCTCTGTAAAGAGGAAAGTATATATTAATTGAAGTTCACTGCCGCAAGACTGTTCTTGGGGGAAACAGTCGGCGGAAGCGTAACTGCAATAACAACCATTGATTAAGCGTTATTAATATACCACTTCTTAATTGCCGCGTCAATACTTTATACAACAAAAGTATATCTTTATGCACCTTAACAAAAATTTAACGATTTTTTTGTCATAATTGAACACTTTACCACATCAAATTATTGAATTACCCCTCAATTCTAACCCTTACCTGCTCTCCTGCTCTTTTTTCCTCATCTTAAGTTTCAGCAGTGCTTTTGCTTTCAGACAGTCGATGCGGTCCATATTATTTTCCCCCACGACATCCGTCTCTTCCCCGCTCTCGCTCTTGTTGATATCAACAATCGCATCCAGATAATCATTGACGACTACAAACTGTGCAACTGTACCGTTAAATGTGATTCCCGTAACCGGTATGCCCCTTATGCCAATCTGCTCAATCGTGTTCGTATAGTCCACATGGCTGTTTCCCCATCCGTCGCAGGAGAGGATAACTCCGTCCGCGCGCATACACTCCGCCCATACGGCAGCCCGAGTCCCGACAAGCATCTTATCCTCATTTCCATCCGGAGAGCCTACAAGCATAACTCCCATCAGGTCAAGGTCAGTGTCTTCCGCCACAACCTCCAGAAGAGGATCCCTGAAATGATGCAGCGATGTTTCCTTTGTTGAAGGACCAATTCCCATACTCTTTCACCTCCTACTGCATAGAACGGATAATGCCGTCACGGTACTCATTTGGAGATACGATAATTGGCATATTACCCATGTCAATAATTGATTTTCCGCCTTCCACGCCAGAAGGTTCCTTCGCAAACAAGTGCGTGTCATACATCGCTCCCTGCCCTGCAACCTGCTTGATAATCAGAACTTTCTTCTTTCCCGGCCTTACGATGTCGTGATACTCATGACGTTCCGTGCATTTTTCGCCTTTGAATTTCTTTAATTTGTCACGATAGCTCTGAATGAACTTATCACATGCCCTGTGGGCTGCCGTCGGCCCCGGACGCTCCTGCCCCATACCCGCCGCAAGGGTCACATCAAAGGAAATGATATAATCATTATCCCCTGGCGTACCCGCACGGTTCAGGTATAACTGTTCCTTTAAGTTTCCCTCTGATGAGCCGAATTCATGGCACTGCTTGCCGTTCACATCCACACCTGTAAGGATGACATATACACCCGTAATCGTATGTGTAATTCCCTCTCCCAGCTTTCCAAGTACCTTTGTGGAAATAGGCACGATATCCATCATGGTATTCGTCCAGCGGTCATGGTCGCCCGGCTTTATAAGCTGAATGTCAATCTTTTCTATATGCTCTTCCGCCGCTGTAAGTTCATCAAGCATCTCTTTGCTGACTGTCATATGACCATCCGTTGTGATATCATTGTGTTCGCCCCATTCCACCTCATTCATGTGAAACGCTTTGATGACCAGCCTTCTTAAGTCCTTTACTTCATCAGCCAATTTACTTTCACCTCCGTCTTCGTGCTGTTTTTATTTGTATCTTAATTATAAAATAATCCTGTCTTTTTTCCAACACTTCATTTGAAAAAAAGAGCAGATGTTTTTCATCTGCTCTTTAACATCCTATATCCTGCGGATGCCCTACGGCAAAACCTTTTTTAGGGCCAACCGCCTCTCATCCGCCGGGTTTCCTTTAGATCTTAGCTACATACTCAAATGGCAGCGGAACAATCTTTCCAGGTGTCTGGATTTCCATTAACTGCTCAAGAGTTGCTTTAACGATCTGTGTCTGCTGTTCAACATTGTGCGGTCCACCTGCATTAGCACCCATAGGTACCAACGGAGCAACTGCACGAGGAGTACCGGTCTGACGAACAACCGGCGGAAGAGCTGCAATAATAATTGTAGGAATTCCAGCTTCTTCAATCGCTCTCTGCACCAATACTGCAGAGCGGTGGCAAGTACCTCAGCCAGCGGTGAGGACAACTGCATCAACATCCTCTTCTTTGAACATCTGAGCGATAGCCGGACCAGTCTCGCCTTTGAACTTCTCCTGGTTTCCACCGCCGCCCATGAATCCGGCATGTACCGGAGCACAAGCTCTGATAAAGCCTTCTGCAGCCAATTCGTGAATTCTGTCAATCGGGAACATGCAGTTAATGTCTTTGTTAACATCACTGTTATCATATCCGCCGTGGGATACCATCAGATCATCTGACGGAGTTGTGTTCTCTATCTTTCTCCATGTGAAGTCACCGGCAAGATTAAATCTTTCCTGATCTTTCTTGTGAACGCCTGCTGCTGTTGCAAGAGCGATAGACATGTCTTTAAGCTCTTTTGTTACAGGAGTCCATACAGACGGCGGAGTAATAGGAACGAATATTTCTGATTGTAAACCTTTAACAACCGTTAAACTCATTTTTAGACCTCCTTATTATCCAAACGTTTACTCATTTCTTGTTGTTTGCGTCTTTCTTTTTCAATGTTGCTGACGTAGTGTTCATTTATCTCCGGTCCAAGCTGCTCCGGGAAACTCATGTTCCATCCGAATTCCTGCCCCACTTTCGGTTCAGTGTCACAGATAAACATTCTCTTGGGAGCTTTGAAAAACCCCAGGCGCCCTTTCAGGTCAACGCTGATGCTGCAGTCATCGACTTCTACTACAACGCCCTCCATATAAATGATCCTGTCGCCGTAATTCAAACGTTCATTATTCATTCAGCACACCTTTGGCTTAGCTGTATTTTAATCTACGCTTCTCACTCATCGGGAGCTCCTGCTCATTTCCAACAAGATCGATCTTTGTGCCGCATGCGCCCTCAATTAACTCTACGTTTGTAGACTTAACGTTTGGATTCCACTTCTTCTCAGCAGCCTTAACGTCTTCTCCGGCCATAGCTGCTTTCAGCATAGCAAGTGCGCGGATAGCGTCTTCCTGACAAAGTGTGTTGTTACCAAGAATCTCATTCTCGATACCTGCTTCAGATTTGTTGTTATCAACCATGTACTGCATGTACTTATTACCAACAACGAGAGCGCCCTGTACTGCACAGTAAGACATACCTACTGTCGGAACTCCTCTCATACCAATCTGCTCGATATGGCTTGCGAAGTCAATATGGTTGTTTCCAAATCCTTCAGTCGTAACGAATGCACCATCAGCATCCATCATCTCTACTGTGTGTCCTACACGGCGGGATACGTAGAATTTCTCAGCGTTGATCTGAGGAGATCCAACGAATACAACACCGCAAAGGTCAACTTCTTCATCATGAAGAGCCTCGAGAACAAGCGGCTCTCTCCAGTAATGTCTGGACATCTCTTTCGATGCAGGTCCGATACATGTCAAAGCATGGATACATCCGTCAAGAACCTCAAGCGGAGATACGCAAACAGGAACGTTTCCTAAGTCTACGTTAGCTCTTGCGCCAAGGATACCAACCGGCTCTACAGGAAGGATGAAGTTATCATGCATAGCTCCCTGTCCCATGATCTCTTTAACGATTACAACTTTCTTCTTACCTGGACGACGGATAGATTTCAGCTCCTGAGTATCAACTACAAGGCTCTCGTCAAGTTTCTTCATAACCTCACGGATCTCCTGCGTGATGATATCAAATGCTGTATGAGCAGCCATAGGCCCGCGGCGCTCCATGTTTGTCTTCTCTTGGATAACAATGTTACCTTTGATGAAGATCTCGCCTTTATCCGGACATCCCGGACGCCCCCACATAATGTTCTCGTCAAGGTATCCTTCGGAAGAACCGAACTCACCGATCTGAACTCCGCCTTCGTCAACACCTGTCAGCATCATAACAACGCCGTCAAGTACTCTTGTCACGCCGCTTCCGAGTTCATCATCGCCCTCTTTTGTAGCGATTGGCTGTACGTCCATAACTGTCTCAGAATATGTGTGATATAACTCAGGAGTGATGATCTCAAGTTTGAAATCTTTCACTAATTCCTGATCTGCGATAACGTCTGCTTCGATTCCTTCACGGATGTAAAGAGTCGTTCCCTCAATCTTTGTCTCAGGCCCTCTCTTAACTTCTGTGATATTGAAGTGCTTTCTTGTAAGAGTTCCTACGATTTTCTCTTCTCCAACCGCTGCCGGTGCTGCCGCGTCTACTGCTGCAGCTGCTGCTGCCGGAACCGGTGCAACTGCTGCGCCGCCGCCAAGTGCTCCAACAGGAATCTCAAGGTCGATATCCTTACCCTCTCCGATGTGGATCTTAAGCATGCCGCCTGCCACCGGTGCTGCTGGTGCTACTGGTGCCGCAACCGGCGCTGCCTCTGCGACCTCTTCTTCTGCTGCTGCCACCGGTGCGCTAGGAGCCTTAGCTCCGTCAAGAACATCTGCGGTAAGCGGGGCAAGAGAATCACAGGTTTTTGTAAGTTTTGCTCCTAATACTTCCTCGATGGTCAGGCAACCGTCAAGGTTTAATAATCCTGAATCTACCAAATCGTCAAAAATTGCCGGATCTTCCAGATTCGCAGGCTCGATTGTAATGCCGGCCTCGGCTCTACAACATAAAACCGCAGGATCATGAGCATGTGCTTTAGCTGTTTCAGCTGTGATAGACATATTGTTTTCCCTCCTTGTTTGGATTTCTTAATTATATATACAGCCGCTTCCGGCAGGCGAAAACCTCTCACTTCGCCGTCACGCAAAAAGGAATCGGGGAACCTTTTTTACGCGCCGCAAGCAGCAGTAATACCTTTAAAATCATGTGCGTTTTCTAAAAATCGATATCCTGGCTTACCTGTTTGGATACTTTGAGCGTCCTGTACAGAGCATGGCCAACAGACCTCATCACATGGTCTGTCTGGTGGAACACCTTAAGACCCATCTTCGGACCGGATGCCATAACAGTATTGGAACAGTCAGAGCAGTTGCCGATGATGATGTACTCACACTTATCTTTCTTGAACTGCATGTTGTTCTTAACCTGTCCGGGACAGTTGCCAGGCCTTAAGCACTTAAGCGGTGCGCCCGGCTTATTCTCGATAGCCTGCTTGCATCTTGCCACAGACACGACCTTGCCGTTCATCTTCTCACAGATCTCACGCATGCGCTCTTCATTGCCTCCGCATGCACATACAAGAAGGCCCACGTTCGCCCCGTGAAGATCCGGGAACTCAACCGTAACAAGAATTCCTCCTGTCGTCTTTGTGATCGGCGCGTCAAAGTCTGTAGACTTTCCCGTAAACGCTCCGCCCATAACGATCTCGCCGTACTTTCCGTCGATACCGCCGGCTCTTTCAATCAATTCCCCAACACTGGTTCCAACCGGAACGTCCATGAAAACGTGTGCGCCGTTTCCGCCGTTGAGTTTGCCGCGGACAGTCAGATTCTTTGTAATGCAAGGTTTCTTCTCGTCAATCGCCTCTGCAACCTTTGCTGCCGTCTCAAGATTGACAACAACAGACTTTGCCGCAGACGGAAGCTGCATCGTCGTAAGGTTCACGCCAAGGCACTCTCTTACTACCGCACGCTCCTCGCCCATCGGGTAGATATCTGGAAGAAGATGCATGGAAATTGCAGATTCGCCCTCTAACGCTTTCTGCAGCGTCTTGATCGCCTTCTGGTTTTTCTTCTTAATAGCAAAGATCGCCTTATCGGCATTGGTAATCTCCATGCAGTATTTCACGCCGCGGATTACCTTGTCGCACTGCTCCTCAATCTGCTTGATATTATGTTCTAATCCAGGCTCGCACTCAGCCGCGTTGATCAGGATGTAGCCCTTCTCGCAATCCAGCTTAAAGTCAGCCGGCAGCTCCGGGTTGATCTCCGGGTCAAGCTCGCCCATCGGCGTCTCCGCCAGATTGATATTAAGCTTGATTCCTGTCGGGAATCCTGCGCCTCCAAGCCCTACGACTCCTGCCGCCTTCACCATGTCAAGCTTGCTTGCATCCTCAGGCACATCAATCGGCACAAACTCATCCGGCTGCTCCTCGGAAGGCTCGATGATGATCCTGTCGTCCGTAACCTCAGCCACTTTCCCGTACACACTGGAAAAAATGTTAGCGCCAAGCCCCGTAGGCGTTGCAATCAATGTACCTTTTTTTACCTCGTCTCCGGCCTTAACGATTGCTGCACATGGTGCCCCAACATGCTGACGTAATAACATCTGTACATTTCCCATGTCAAACATCTCCTTTTCTTTGTTTATATTAGTAAAAAACGAACCTATCCATCCGTTTCATTACCTCTCAATAACACACATCTTAAGTTTCTTCTGACGTATTTAATATTCCCCAAAAGCGTCTTTTCATTTATAAGTATTTTCTATAATAACATGCCATCAAATTCTTAACAGCTAAAAACCGCTTAAAACTGCACTTTTTGGCGAGGGCATGTGGGAATCGAACCCACCCGGGACGCTCTTAACGCCCCACACTGGTTTTGAAGACCAGGAGGCACACCAGTCACCCATCTACCCCCATATTCCATTGTTCATGCGAAATAACTTTATCATATTCTACAATATATTTCAACAGTTTTTATTTAGTTTTTATAATACCAAAAAACCGTTGACTTTTCAAGGTTTTTCCCTCATAATAGAATCAAATAATTGAACCACATACTAGAACGTAGTCTATTTGTTATTTTTCTGTCATTTTTTATGTGCTGCGATATATATTTTTCGGAAAAAGGCATGGCCAAATATCCTTTTCGCCATGTTTTTATATAAAAGAAACTATAGATTTTATCTATGAGTATGTTTAAGGAGGTAATCATTATGGAGTTGAAAGCTAATGTAAACTTCGACCGGTTTGAGAGTGCTCTCCAGGTAGTAGATTCTCACACCGTCGGCGAGTTCTGCCGTATCGTTATCGGCGGATTCCCGGAGCCGGAAGGCAACACGATGATCGAGAAGAAAAAATGGATGGAGGACAATTACGATCATGTTCGTACAGCTCTTATGTTTGAGCCAAGAGGACATCACGACATGTTTGGCGCGTTCCTCTGCAAGCCGGTTAACCCAGAGGCACAGTTCGGCGTTATGTTCATGGACACAGGCGGATACCTGAACATGTGCGGCCACTGCACCATCGGCGCAGTTACCGTTGCAGTTGAGGCAGGCCTTGTAGAATCCAAAGAAGGGGAAAACGACGTGATTCTTGAAGCTCCTGCAGGACTGATCCGCACAAAGGCTATCGTAAAAGACGGCAAGGTTGAGAGTGTTACCCTGACCAATGTTCCGGCGTTTGTTTACAAAGAAAACCAGAAAGTTACGATTGACGGCAAGGAAATCGAATTCACGATTTCTTTCGGCGGAAGTTTCTTCGCGCTGGTTGACACAACAAAGCTTGACATCGGCGAGATTAATGCGAAGTCCGTTCCTGCATACGCAGACCTGGGCATGAAGATGTTAGAGATCATCAACAAAGAGATTCCGATACAGCACCCAGAGCTTGACATTACAAGCGTTGACCTGGTTGAATTCTACGGACCGACACCGAATTCGGAAAAAGCTAACATGCGAAACGTTGTTATCTTCGGCGAGCATATGGCTGACCGCTCACCATGCGGAACCGGAACAAGCGCGAAACTTGCAACTCTTCACCACTGGGGAGAGATTGGCGTAGGCGAAGAATTTATCTACGAAAGCTTTATCGGCAGCCTGTTCAAAGGTGTTATTAAAGAAACCACCAAAGTTGGAGACTTTGACGCTGTCATCCCGATGATTACAGGAAGCTGCTACCTGACAGGCGTTGCTACATATTTAATCGACCCGACAGATCCGCTTAAATATGGTTTCCAGGTAGGTTAATCTCAAAGCCTTAAGTCAGCAAGTATAGAATTGCAGAAGCGGATTAAGGACAATCCGCTTCTCTTTTTATAAAAATCAGAAAGGAAAGGTACATTCGATGCCGAGGAAACGACAACCAACGAAGACCCGCATCGTGAAAGCCGCATGGAATCTGTTTTATAAAAATGGTTACGACCACACCACAATTGAGGATATTATTGCAGCCTCTAAAACTTCTAAAGGAACATTTTATCACTATTTTAAAGGTAAGGAAGCTCTTCTCAACAGCCTGTCCTACCTGTTTGATGAAAAGTATGAGGAGCTTTACAACACGATGGACCGCGGTTTATCCAGCTATGACAAGCTGCTGCTTTTAAACCGCGAGCTGTTTAGTATGATTGAAGAATGTGTCGATATTCATCTTTTAGCTTATCTTTATTCCTCACAACTTATAACAAAGGACAAGAAATCCCTGTCCGACAAAAAGCGTTTTTATTTCAAATGGATTACTGAGATTATATCTGATGGTTTAGAACGAGGCGAGTTCAGGAATACGAGCACTGCCGAAGAGCTCATGGATATCTACGCCATGTATGAGCGGGCACTCCTATACGACTGGGCGCTGTTCAAAGGCAGTTTCTCTCTATCTGAATACAGTAACAAGCTGCTCCCGCACGTACTAGATACTTTTATAAAAGGAGTATAGTTATGAAGATTTCTGATGGGCCCGGAAAGGGTACTTTCATCCGGCAGACTTTCCCGCCGAATAAAGTACCCTTTTTCATTGCTCTTTTATCTTTGTTTCATATATGCCCTGGTTGTCACACCATACATTCATGGATTTCTTCTTCTTCAATCCCTGTTTTCTTCATCATAGCCACAATCTGCTCTCTGTCCGAAAGTTCCGCACACCAGGACAGGCCGCAGCCCGCAGAGATTGCCCGGGGAACCGGTATGATCCTTCCCGGAATCGACTGCTCCTTGCACGCTTTCTCCATCGCCATGGCATCCGCCGTCGTGTGGAATGTGACTACAAGCTTAAGCTCTTTTTTCTTCATCTACTAATCATCCTCCTGCGCAAGCTCTCTCACAGCCCGAATGGCTGTCTCTACTTCCTCGTCAGTATTGTAATGACAGAAACTAAACCTGACTGCTCCCTGCTCTACTGTCCCAAGGGCTTCGTGCATAAGCGGCGCACAGTGTCCGCCCGGCCTTGTGGAGATTCCATAATCTGTAAGTAGTGCATCGCTCACCTCTCCGGAATCATAATCACCGATATTAAGCGTGACGATCGGGCATCTCTCCTTAACTGAAAAATCCCCGTACACCGTGACTTCGGGAATATCCTTTACTCCTTCATAGAACTTCCACATCAATTCCTGTTCCCTGGCACGGATATGATCGATCCCTGTCTCCTCCAGATACCCGAGCGCCGCGTAAAGTCCTGCAATCCCGTGTCCGTTAAGAGTCCCGGCCTCAAGCCTTGTCGGCATCTCCTTCGGCTGTGACTTATTGTAAGTCTGCACGCCGGTTCCGCCGCATTTTAAAGGATGCACAAAGACTCCCTCCCTCACGTACAAGCCGCCGGTTCCCTGAGGACCCAGTAGCCCTTTATGGCCTGTGAAGCAGAGCACATCGATGTTCATCCGTTCCACATCGATAGGAAATACCCCGGCGGTCTGGGAGGCATCAACAACAAACAGTACACCGTGTGCTTTCGCAATCTTTCCCACAGCCTCCACGTCCACATAATTCCCTGTCAGGTTCGAGCCGTTCGTACATATGATCATCCGTGTCTCATCGCAGATTGCATCTTCAATCCGCGAAATATCAAGTCTGCCCTTACTGTCACTCTCAATGATTGCAAGTCTCACGCCCTGCTCTTCCAAGTCATATAACGGACGCAGCACAGAATTATGCTCTAACATCGTAGTGATCACATGGTCTCCCGGCTTTGCAAGTCCTCTGATTGCGATATTGAGACTCTCTGTGGAATTACAGGTGAATGCCACCTGCTTCGGATTCGTCCCTCCAAAAAGACGGCAAAGCCTCTCCCTTGTATCATATATAATCCTGGAAGCACTAAGAGACGCCTCATTCGCCCCTCTTCCGGCATTTCCCATGGAGCCCATAGCAGCGGCAACCGCATTGATCACACATTGCGGCTTATGCATCGTCGTTGCCGCATTATCCAGATATATCATATATCCACCCCCCAATATTTCCTAAGTACTGTATATCTCTTTAATTACTTTAATAAATCGGTCCACATTCGCCGTCAGCGGTGTGTTTTTGTTGTAGACAAAGTTAATATCCCGTCCTTCGTCCGATTCAGGAATCAAAAACTCCAATATATGTCCGTCCTTCACCTCTTCCTTTGTCGCCAGCCGGGACAATATGGATACACCCATTCCCTGTCTTACCGACCGCTTGATCGTCTCTTGATTATCGATACTCGCGATAATATCCAGAGTTCCCATGTCAATCCCGGCCTTTCGAAGCTGCTTCTGCGCCTCCTTGCGTGTACCGGAGCCCTCCTCGCGCAGGATGACATGCTCGTCTTTAAGCCACGAGATATCATCCTTTCCTTCTTCCTTGAAAGCCCGATACCTCTCTGTATTCGGTGTAATAATCGATAGCTTGTCCTTGTAGAACGGAATATACCTGCAATACTTTTTCTCCAATACTGTTCCGGTAAAACCGACATCCGCCATACCTTCTACAATCTGGGACACCACCTCGCTGCTGTCCGCTTCTATCAACTTGAACTGTTCTTCCGGATACCGTTTCTTAAATACCATCAGCACATCCGGAAGCAAATACTGCGCCGGAATCGTAGATGCCGCAATTGTAATGCAGTGATTAGCAGTATCCTTTTTCCGTATATTAAAATGCTCCGCAATCTGACATTCCAGCTCGAACATCTGTCTCGCATATTTATATAAGTCCTGCCCCGCATCTGACATAGTTACTTCTTTTGTATTGCGGATAAACAGCCTCGTCTTAAGCTCTCTCTCAAGGGCAGAGATATGCGCACTGACCGTCGGCTGTGTCAGATACAACTCTTTTGCAGCCTTTGAAAAGCTTCCGGTCTCGACTACCTTCACAAAAGCCTCCAATTGTTTCAAATTCATCTATATGCTACCCTTTCACTTTCTCCGCCCGTCTTTTTCGTCACCTTGATACTGTCCATGTATTCCAGGATTGGTTTCGCACTCTTCCGGCTTGTGGAAAACAAATCGCGCACTTCGGCAATGGTGATCACCGGATTTTCGGCAAGCTTTTCTAAGATCACTTTTTTTGCTTCCTCCATATAGTTCTTTAGCGTATACATATCTTCAGCAACTTTTACTGCCTTCTCTTCCTGAAGCAGTATATTCAATATATCATCCTGTATCTCCTGCGAGACTCCTTTACAGTTGATCTCTGAGTAACGTGTAAAATCAAAGCGGCTCTTTTCAAACGTATCAAGAAGTATTCCTGATACTGTGTTATATGTTTTATCCCTGCGTATTTCATAGTCAGCCGTACATAAATATTCATCTGTCTTTTTCATCTGCCCGCCCTCTGTCATCATCTCTATCATGCGGTCAAACACATTCGGCTTCATCTTGGAAAAATACGCCGCCTGTACTTCTGCCTTCTTCATACCAGACCGGTATGGATATTTCTTCTCATAGGTATACAGTGCCCCCCAGATCACCTTTGCTGCCTCATCTGCCGCCTCGACATGCCAGACATAAGTATCTTTGCGCATCGCAAAGGTAAGGATCTTCTTCTGCTCCTCAAGCTCGCCTACATCTTCTATCACTTCTTCTACGGAGAGCGCCGTAAGACGCGCAAGCTCCGACACTGTGATCATCGTCTCCCTGTGCCCTTTCACATGCAGCTCAATAACATCTGCACTGGAACCGGACTCTTTCCGCTTCAGCTCCTCGATCGCATCCTCCCGGAATCTCTTCTTGATCGACGGATTCGGCTCTAAGACAACACCGCCGCCAATGGTCTCCATGGGAGAGTAGAAACGAACGATAAACTTATCCCCGCGACGCACAGCAATACTCTCTTCTAACCGAAGCTGCACAAGCCCGCTTTCTCCCGGCCCAATCTCATCTTTATCAAGAAGGACTGCACGGCAGAGGATCTCGCTGGTCCCGGTAAAAAAATGAAGCCTGCTGTGATTGGTCAGTACACGCATGGAGCTTTCAAGGACATTGAGGCGCACATCTAAAAGGTCCGCCGTCTTCATGCTTCCAGGAGAAGCAAGGACGCACCCTCTCTGTATCTCTTTTTTCTTAATATTCGATAAATTAATGGCCACACGCTGTCCGGCATAGCAGGCAGACCGATCCTCCCCGTGCACTTGTATACTCCGTATCTTGCTTTCCTTCCCAATCGGATACATCTCAAGAGTATCTTCCTTGCGGATCGTTCCGGAGACAAGGGTTCCGGTGATCACTGTCCCAAATCCTGACAACGAAAATGCCCGGTCGATGGGAAGGCGCGGTATGGTATGGATGTCCTTCTGCACCAACTCGTCACTTGTCATACGGCCGATAAGCTCCACAAGCGCCGGAAGTCCTTCGCCTGTAGCGGCAGACACTTTGACAACCGGTGACTTCTCAAGGAATGTCCCCGCAAGCTCTTCCTTGATCTCTTCCTCCACAAGCTCGAGCCATTCCTCGTCCACCAGGTCACATTTATTCAGCACGATAATGCTTTTTTCAATCCCAAGCAAATGAAGAATATCCACATGCTCCCTTGTCTGCGGCATGATTCCTTCGTCCGCAGCAACCACAAGGAGCACCAGGTCCATCCCCACAACACCTGCGACCATATTGTTGATAAATTTCTCATGTCCGGGAACATCGATGATCCCGGCCCGATCACCGCCCGGCAGGTCAAAATAAGTAAAGCCGAGGTCAATCGTGATCCCTCTTCTCTGCTCTTCCTCCCAGCGGTCTGTATTCCTTCCAGTCAGGGCTTTGATCAAAGTTGTCTTCCCATGGTCAATATGCCCTGCTGTTCCTATAATTACGTTCTTCATCTCTTCTCCAGCACCTCATATTCCTTTAACTGCTCTGCCACCAACCTGATATCGCTCTGCTTTATGGTCCTTGCATCCAGAATAATTGTATCGTTAGCTGTCCTTGGAATAATCGGAAAGGGGAGACTCCGCATACGCTCTTCCATCTCCGCCACACTGATCTTCTCCGGCCGGATCATCACCGCCATGCTTGGAATCCGTTCCAAGGGAAGAGACCCTCCGCCAATCTGCGATTCACAAGGCTTTACGACAATCTGTGCCGGAAGATGCGCAGCCCGCATTCTTCTGGCAAGCAGCCGTGCCCGCTTCTCCACCTCCGCGATCGGTTCTGTGATCATCTGGAGCACGGGAATATTTTTTACCGCCTTTTCTTCAGAAAGATATTCCTGAAGTACCAGTTCCAATGTCGCCGCCGTAAATTTATCAATCCGGAGAGCACGGGTTAATTGATTCTTTTTCATCATATCAATATATTTTTTCTTGCCGATGATAATCCCCGCCTGGGGGCCTCCCAGAAGCTTGTCGCCGCTGAAACATACCACATCCGCACCTTTCGCGATGGACTCCTGTACTGTCGGCTCATGGGTCAGTCCGTATTTTTCAAGGTCGATAAGCACCCCGCTGCCCAGATCTTCCACTACCGGCAGGTCGTAAGCTTTCGCCAGAGGAATCAGCTCATCAATGGTTACCGAATCTGTAAATCCGACAATCCGGTAATTACTCGTATGGACTTTAAGAAGTGCCTTTGTATTCTCTGTGATAGCCGCCTCATAATCATCATAGTGGGTCTTATTGGTCGTTCCCACCTCTACAAGAGCAGCCCCGCTCTGTTCCATTACATCCGGGATTCGAAACTTTCCTCCAATCTCAATAAGCTCTCCGCGGGATACGACTACCTCCCCGCCCTTTGCCAAAGAACTTAAGATCAGCAGGACAGAAGACGCATTGTTATTCACCGCCATAGCCGCCTCCGCTCCCGTGAGCTTACAGAGCAGCTTTTCAAAATGGGAATAACGCTCTCCCCGCTTTCCCGTCTCAAGATTATACTCTAGATTCGAGTAGCCTGACACAAGGGTCAGCACCCGTTTCATATGCTCACCGCTTACAGGCGCACGACCCAGATTGGTGTGAAGGATTGTTCCCGTGCCATTCACCACCATCCGCATATTCGGTGTATGCATGTCAGCGACTGCACGGTCAATATGAGGCACTAAAAGATCGATCTGGCGTTTTACCTCTTCTTCGTCAGAAGCTGACGCGATAACCTTACGCAGCTTATCAAGCTCTGTATGGATTGCCTCCATAACCGTATCCCTACTGTAGCCGTCTATCATTCCCTGAATCGCCTCGTCCTCCAAAAGCACATCCACCTTTGGAATACTCCTGTATAAAAGATTCTTGTTCATCTCATTCCCCTTCTTCTTACATATCTGCTCAGATATGCTTTCTCCTGCGTACGATTTTCCCTTGATCCTTCGTCTTTTTAAAACAGCCGGATCAGCTTATCGCTTTTTTCTGCCACTTTTCCGATAACCGATACCTTTGTATCCATATGCGCAGCCTCAAAGTCCGCCATCATCTCTTTAAGATTGTCCGGACATACACTGATCAAAAGCCCGCCGGATGTCTGCGGATCATAGAGCAGATCCAGGAAATGCTCCGGGATCCCTCCGGTCTCTACATGCTTCATCGAATATCCGCGGTTTTTATATGCTCCTGCCGGGACAAGTCCCATCTTTGCATAATCAACGGCATCTTCCAGATACGCTATATCCTTTACCTTAAGCTCAAAGGTAACCTCACTGGCAGAGGCCATCTCTACACAGTGTCCCAAAAGCCCAAAGCCCGTGATATCCGTACATGCAGATACATCATATCTCTCAACGACCTGTTTCCCAAGCTTATTGAGAGACGCCATAACCGTCTGCGCCTCCCGGATCGCTGCGGGCGATGCCATCTCCGCTTTTATTGCAGTATTGACAATCCCGCTTCCGATCTGCTTTGTCAGGACGAGTATATCTCCCGGCCTGCAGCCATAATTTTTAAATATCTTATCAGGGTGTACAAAACCAGACACACATAATCCATACTTCGGCTCATCGTCCTGTACAGAGTGTCCGCCCACCAGTACCGCACCTGCTTCTTTCACCTTCGCCGCGCCACCCGCAAGGATGTCGCCCAAAATCGCCGGATCCAGACAATTCGGAAATCCGACTATGTTAAGTGCCACCGCCGGTTCGCCTCCCATAGCCCACACATCGCTTAAGGAGTTGGCAGCCGCAATCTGTCCAAACATATAAGGATCATCGACGATCGGTGTGAAGAAATCGACAGTCTGAATCATGGCAATCTCATCGGTAACCTTGTATATAGCCGCATCATCGGATGTCTCAATTCCAACGAGCAGATTATCATCCTGGAATTTCGGCAGCTTACCCAGAACCTGGGCAAGGGTCTCCGGACCAATCTTGGCCGCTCAGCCTGCGGTCTTACTTAAACTTGTTAATCTGACATCTGATTTCATACGTCAACAATCCTCCTGTTATTTATTGAAAATAAGAGCCATGCCTCTGCTTTTGAAGTATGGCTCTTTTTCCTGCAAAATATTACAATTTACTTATGGTTTAACGATTCTTCCGGCTTTCGCCATCGTCTCTACAATACTATACATATTCGTCACTGTACCTACTTTAAGCTTCTCTTTCAGCCCATAATAATCAAGGCATGTCCCACAAGTCATGATCTCCACGCCCTGTGCCTCAAGAGACTTAAGATCCTCAAGAGAATCTGACCCTTCTGCGGTAAGTGTTGCTCCGCCGTTATAGAAAAGCATAGTCTTCGGCAGGGTATCAAGCTGTGTTACTGCAAAGATAAAGCCTTTGATCAGCACCTTGCCAAGCTCGTCATTTCCCTCGCCCATACGGTCTGAAGATACGACTACTACCGTATGATCTCTTGCATCCGGCACACAGCTTGTTTCTTCTTCCTCTGCCAATGCCGGCGCTCCCTCCATCTGAACGGTAATCTTGAATTCTCCGTCGGAAACCTTCTCGGAAGACACTTGTCCGCCGGAAGCTGATGCCATCTTTGTCACATTCTGGACGGCAATCTCATTGTCCACAAGCACCTCTATGGTCTCCGGACCGGTAAGTGCCTGCATTGCCTTTTTGGTCTTGATAACCGGGATCGGGCAATTATCTCCCATTGCGTTGACTGTAATCATAATGCTACCACCTTTCCACCCATTTCCCAGACCCCGTGATACCGGCAGTCTCTTCCTCTTCTCAGATTCTCATACATAGAGACATTCTATCACTGAATATACAAAAGGTAAATGGGAATTTAAAAAATTTATACCTAAAAGACCTCCACCCTGGAATGTCCTCTGGTCTTAGCGTAATATCTTATATTCCCCGTCTTCGTAATAAGCCGGTTTCATATCTCCTTTGCGGAAAGCAGCAAGAAACTCCTCGAATGTCTTAATTTCTTCAGGGAAATACGTGACGCATACCCCGACCTTTTCCGGCACATGGCAGTCACTGGCTCCAAGAGTAAAAAGTCCCAGCTCTTTCGCATACTCCGCAGCTTTTTTACACGCTTCTTCTGATGTGCTCCCGTTCAAAACCTCCAGGCCGTCAAGCCCTTTTACTTCCCGGAGATGTTCTTCTAATCCCCGGCGATTGCTGCGGAACGGGTGAGCCGCAAAGCATACACCGCCCTGCGCCTTCACCATATCGATAAACTCTTGCGCCGAAACCCGCTCCTTTGGATAATTGTCTATTCCGAAGGCAATAATATCCCCCTGCAAGGAAAAAAATTCAATTCCCACAAATACAGGGTAACCCGTTTTCCTCGTATACTCCTTTGCAAGCTCTTTGAATCCCATACTGTCATGGTCCGTGACACATACTGCCCCAAGACCTTTATTCTTCGCAATTTTCACAATTTCATCCAGTTTCAAAAAGCTGTCCTTTGAGTATGTCATCTCATGCATATGTACATCTATAAACATTTACCATTCCCCGCTTTTGTTAAATCTATCTATATTATATAATCAGCAGGCAAACTCTTCAAATAGGGAATTATTATATATAACGTTATTTATAGATATTTTCTATAAATCGCACCGTCTCCGCTTTTTTCAGCATAAGAAAAGTGCTCTGCAAAGTTCCTAAGTCCCTTCGCAGAACACTTTTTGTTTATGCCAGCAATATCTCGCACAGTGCTCCCAGCACTGCTTCCGGAAGCTCCATTCCTAACAGAATCCCTGTAAGCTCTGCCGACGTCTTTCCTTCCTTCACATACCCGTAGATTCTCTCTTTCACTACATATTCAATCTCCGCGCGGTCAAGGCAATGATAGATACCGGCTTCGATATCATTCTCAACCGTTTCCACGACTTCTCCAAACTCCGCCCGTATCTCGGCATCCGCCGGCATCTCCGGTATCTTCACCGTAAGGATATGTCTGCCCGCGTCATAAGCCGTCAGTGCTTCGATTTCCCGGCCGTCTGCATATACTTTCGGACAGCTCTCCTTTTCCATACCGTATACTTCCAGCCGCCAGCTTCTCTTTTCCGGGATAATTGCAGTATTCCCCTGCGCCCCGTGGATTCGGAATACGGTCTGCCCCTGATTCGTCAGTTCAAGGAGCGTATACGCCCAGTTCTCCGGTGCATCTATGCAAGTATCCCCCTCATCCTCACACAATCGGAAACAATTATCCGCCCCGGGGAAAATCTTCACCGTCAGTGCCTTCGGATTCTCCACGCTGTTGGTGTACTCCTCCAGATCTGCCATCGGCACGATGCCTCCGGCTTTCGCAAGCACAGGCATATCTTCAAGCTCCCGGTAGAGCGTAAGCTCTCTTCCTCCGCGATACCTCCTGCCGTTAAAGAAATCAAACCACAATCCTTCCGGAAGCCACGCTTTAAAGGATGCCGCCCCGGCCCTTTTGTCCATGGGCTTCGTGATGGGACAGGCGATAAGCTCCGTACCAAAGTAATATTCGTTGGGTACGTGGTACGCTTCCTCCTGTTCCGGCTCCAGATAATACATCGGCCGGATCAACGGCTGTCCCTCTTTGTTCGCATAATAGTTCATTGTATAAAGATAAGGAAGCATCTCGTGGCGGAGTTTCAAATAGCGCTTCATCACTGCCTCCGCAATGCGGTTATAGCGCCACGGCTCCTTTCCTGTAAATGCACTGTTGGAGCTGTGAAGCCGCAGTATCGGAGAAAATACGCCAAACTGCACCCATCTTGCCGCCAGTTCGTCATCCTTATATCCCATCATATGCCCGCCGATGTCATGACTCCACCAGCCATATCCCACATTGCTTGCGTTAGCGGTAAAATAAGGCTGAAAATCAAGGGATTCCCAGCTTATGATCGTGTCCCCGGAAAATCCCACCGGATATCTGTGACTCCCTATCCCTGCATATCTGGAAAACGTCAGCGGCCGTCTTCCTCTCCCCGCACTGTCCAGATAGTGATAATGGTTCAGCATCCACAGCGGGTCGAGTCCCGGTATCTTGCACAATCCCCCCTGCTGCCAGTCAATCCACCAGAAGTCCACACCCGCTTTCTCCTGGGGGTGATGGAGATATTCAAAATAAGCATCTAGAAATTCCGGGTCCGTGATATCAAAATTCACCGGCTCTTCCTTCTCCCAATCCTTACCCAGAGCTTCCGCCATCTGCCGGTACTGCTCCTCATGAGCCTGCACTCCGCCGGCCGGATGTACATTCAGTGTGGCCTTAAGTCCATGTTCGTGAAGCCAGCCCAAGAACTTCTCCGGCTCCGGGAAAAGTTCCCGGTTCCATGTATATCCGGTCCATCCGCTCCCATACTTCGGATCGATATCCACAAGATGCCAGTCCATATCAATAACCGAAACGGAAAACGGTATCTTCTCTGTCTCAAAACGGGACATCAGGTTCTTATACTCCTGCTCAGAATACTGATAAAATCTGCTCCACCAGTTCCCGAGAGCATACCTTGGAATCAGCGGTGTGTTGCCGGTCAGCCGGTAAAAATCTTTAAGGCATTCCTCATAGCTGTGTCCGTAGCCGAAGAAATACAGATCCAGGATTGCTGGCTTTCTGGGTTCTACCCAGCCATCCTCCGTAAGAAGCAAGGAGCGGCTGTCGTCAAAAACCGTATACCCAAACCTGGACATCAGCCCTTGCTCTAATGGAATCGCTCCATTTGCCTCATCAAGAGTCCTCGCTGTCCCTCCAAGATCCTTTACCTCTTCTCCGTAATGCCATATGCTGTGATACGCGCTGATATCTCCCCGCACCTGAATGGACAATCCATAATCGGTAAATTCCTGTTTATTGTAAATAAGATGTATCCGCCCGGTTAAGATTTCCAGGGAATCCGCTCTCTCGTACACCTGAAACTTTGGCACAGGAAAGTCACGGTTAATGACACTTTGGGATGCACGATCCTCAAACGTTCCGTCTTCACTGTACTCCAAACGCACCAACGCATCCGTCAGAATCGTAATTCTGTATTTTTCTCCCTGGATCACAGCTTCCTTCCTGCTTTTTCCTCTCGTATCTATCTGATATCTTCCTTTCATGCCTTATCGTTCCTTTCCTGTTATATATTTTTACATTATCCTTTTACGGAACCTGCTGCAACGCCTGCCACAAACCGTTTCTGGAATATCGTGTAGACAATGATCACCGGCACAATAGAAATAACTGTAGCTGCGAACAATCCGCCGTAATCTGTGGAATATCTTCCATTAAACATCGTAAGTCCTACTGCCAGAAGCTGCTTTTTATCACTGTCGATCATCAGGTACGGCCACAGGTAATCCTCCCACACCCATAAAAACTGGAAAATCGCAATGGCGGATATGGAATTCTTGCTCATAGGAAGTACGATCTGATGAAAGATACGAAACTCATTGGCCCCGTCAATCCTTGCCGCCTCCAAAAGCTCATCCGGCATCGATGAGATATCCTGCTTCATCATAAAGATGCCGAACCCACTCACCATAACCGGGAGGACCAGTGACAGATAGCTGTCCAAAAGCCCTGATTTCATGAACATCGTATAACGCGAGATAATCGTCACTGACCACGGAATCATCATGGTCATCATCACAAAACCGAAGATCAGGTTCTTGCCTTTAAACTCGTATTTGCTCAGCACAAACCCGCACAGACAGCTTATATATACAACTAATACGGTCACGATCACTGCGATCATAACACTGTTTCCAAAGTATTGTAAGAAATTAAAATTTGATTGCAAGGATGTATAGTTTTCCAAAGTAAAGTTCTGGGGAAGCAAAGTCTGGTGCAATGCACTGATTTCTTCGTTCGTCTTAAAGGAAGACAGAATCATCCAGACAAATGGGAGAACCGTTATGATTCCCACAACAGCCAGTACGATATATAAAGCTGCTCTTAATGTTTGTTTTTTCATATCGACACCTTCTTTCCTTAAGAATTCTCGCCCGTAAGTTTGAACGAGAACACGGTTAATACAGCAGTAAAAATCAAGATGAAAAATGCAATTGCAGATGCATATCCGAAGTTATATTTTACAAATGCCTGATCGTATACAAGGTAGGAGCTTAAGAAGGTAGAAGTTCCCGGTCCTCCCTTTGTCATGACCATCACCGGCACATAAGCCTGCAGGTAAGAAATCAGCGATGTGATCACAACAAATACCATCGTCGGCTTAAGCAGAGGCAATGTTATATATTTGAAGGTCTGCCATGCATTGGCACCGTCGATATTGGACGCCTCATAATAATCCGAAGGAATCGACATCAGCCCCGACATAAACAGGATGACTGCGTAGCCGAAATCTTTCCAGATCGTCATCACCATAACTGCCGGCAATGCAAAATCACTGCTGAACAGCCAGTTGATGTCAAAGCCGAACAGATTATTGACAAGACCGAACTGGGGATTGTACATGATCTTCCACACATATGCCACCGCTACCAGCGGAGTGACCGTCGGCATATAGAAGATCGTCCGGAAAAATGTCTTATGCCGGATCAGCCTGCTTGTGATGGCATAAGCAAGAGCCAGCCCTAAAAGTACCCGAAAAAATACAACAACCGCACAAAATACAACTGTATTTTTCATGGACAGCCAGAAAGTAGGGTACTGGAACATCCGGATATAATTGTCAAGCCCCGTCCACTTGTAAGTCCCGTTAAGGGGATTCCAGATATGGAAGCTTCCGGCAAATGCGATGATGACCGGAATGATTAAAAATATCAGCATATACACCACAAGAAATGTGACGACGATACTTCTGAGTACAACTTCACTTTTACTCTGCAGAGGTCTTCTTTTTCTCAACATCTCGTTTTCCTCCTATTTATGCTCGCTGTATCTGTGATACAGATTTTCCGATGATACAAACTCCTGGTTGGACAAATCCACCTTCACGATATCTTCTGCCGTCTTTAACGCCTTTTCAATCGGTGTGTCATTATACATCATATCCTGACAGGCGATTTTTAAATTATCTGCAAGCGTTGCCGGCATAGGCCCCGGCCAGATATAATTATCGATATGGGCGGAGACCGCCTGGATCGCCGGATTATCCTGAAGTTCTGTATCTTCTCTAAGTGTGTTGTTGGCCGGAAACAGGCTGTAATTCATACAAAGCTCTTTTTGTTTCTCCGTATTCGCCAGATAGAACCGGATAAAATCCTGTGCCGCCTCTATCTGCTCCGGTGCTGCATTTTTATTGATCCCTGGTGTCGCCTCGCCGTTATACCGGTCGTAGGCAAACGGATCTTTCGTTGCAGCCGGCACCTCAAAGGTTCCGTATTCGATCTGCGGGTAATTCGTGTTCATATATCCGTAGAAATGTCCCCACTTATATACCATAGCGGATTGGCCCTGACCAAAGCTCTGGGCTGCGTCCGTACCAAAGTCTTTATCACCCACATGATCCTTTTCATACATGTCAAGGAACATCTGCGCCGCTTTGAGCTGACCTTCCTGAGTCAGGGACGGCACTTTGCCGCTCTCATCGAAGATTGTATTCCCATACTGATAAGGAACACCCTGCATCAGATTCTCAAAATCCCCGTTGTAGTTGAAACCGGCCTGCACAAGCTTTCCGTCTTCTTCTACCGTAAGCTTCTTTGCAACCTCTCTGAACTCTTCCCATGTTGCAGGAATATCTTCTTCTGTAAGTCCCGCCGCCTTCCACATTTCCTTATTGTAATACATCGCGCCGGTCATAATTCCAAAATCTACGTAATAATTCTTTCCGTCAATCTCATGGGATTTGGCGGTAAAAAAGTCCGTCTCCAGATCCTTAACATCAATATCGTATGGAGCCATGTAAGTGAGCAGCAAATGCTGGTAGCTGTTATGTACATTAAAAAGTGTCGGCCCGTCCGTACCTTTCTGAAGTGCAAGGGGCAATTTCGTCCAGAATCCGTCCCATGGATTATTCACCACATGAATCGTAACATTCGGATGGATCTTTTCAAATTCTTCAGCAATACTCCCGAATAAATCCGGAGCATCCCACAACCACCACTCTAACTCTACCGTTTTCCCGTCATTGATCAGGTGGTTCGGGTCATAGGTCACATTCTCCCCCATCACCGGAAGCCCTTTATCAGGATTCGTATCCGTTTCACCCTTGTAGGCAGTTGTCTCTGATTTTCCACATGCGCATGTGAGCGCTATCACAGAAATAATCACAAGCATTGCCATTGTTTTCCTAAACATTTTCTCTCCTCCTTCACACCAACGAAACAGTATGTTTTTCATTTACTGTTAGCGCTAACCTTAATTAGAATTTATCACAGTTTTTGCATGAAGTCAATGCGAATACATTCTCTCCTTCTATTTCTCTTTTTTTACCAATTTTTATATGCATATTTTGTGCAAATCTCATAGTTATATTTTTTTTGAAAAATTTTTCACAAGATACTTCCTATCTCTGCTATAATAAAAATCAAGATTAACGTTAACATTTTATCTTAGGAGAACAATTATGGTAACATTAAAAGATATAGCGGAACGAGCAGGCGTTAGTATGATGACTGTCTCTCGCGTCATGAACGGAAACCAGGGGAAAGTCTCTGAAAAAACCGCAGCAAAAATCCGCTCTCTCGCGGAGGAGATGAACTATATCCCCAATTCATCCGCCAGAAGCCTGGCAGCGAAATCTTCGAAAATCATCGCGGTTATCCTCAGAGACTCTTCCATCTATAATCCGCTGGCCGATCCATATTCTTCCACACTTCTCGGGTATATCACCAAAGAAGTACAAAAACGCGGATACTACGTGATGATCCATCTGGTGCAGGACTTTTCAAATATCACCTTCAACCTCCGCTCCTGGAATGCGGCAGGGGCAGTATTCTTAGGGGTATTCGACGACGAGATCCGCCACATCCAGCACAGCAACCACATTCCGCTTGTCTTTACTGACAGCTATAGCAATGTACGGCAATTGATCAATGTAGGAATTGATGACTATAAAGGAGGGGAGCTTGCCGCAGAGCACTTCTATAAGAAGGGACATCGGAGGCTTGCTTTCGCCGGGCCATTCACAAAAACCGGCGGTGTGATTTCCAGACGCTGCCAGGGATTTTGTGATACGTTGACGAGCATGGAGGTTCCTGTCACTCCGAACCACATTTATGACCTTGAAACAATGAGGCCGGAAGACATCATTGATTCTATTCTCAATGACCCCAAACCGCCGACAGGGGTATTCGCCTTTTCTGATGAATTTGCCATGGAGTTATACAGCGCTGCCGGCAAGAAAGGACTTTTTATCCCTGACAGACTGTCCGTGATCGGCTTCGATGACCTCCCCGTCGGCTGCTCACTTCCGTCTGCTCTGACTACCATCCGTCAGAACATAGAAGGCAAGGCAGCAGAAGCCTGCCGGATTCTGTTTGAACATATCGGCAATCCACAGAAGCCAAGTGAAAGTGTTGTATTGGATGTGCAGCTTGTAGACCGGGATTCCGTCAAAGATATCACCGAGATATAAATATTATCCATTCCACAAATGTCCGGAACGTGGTATACTATTTTTATATAAACTGGTTTTAAGAAGGGGGTAATTGACATGACAAAAGAATTGATCAAAGAAGTTAAGCATATCCAGCAATGCCTGATCGACAAGGAGATGGAAGGCGAAGAATGGGAAGAAAAGATGGAGATTGTACACAAGCTTGAAGATGTATCCTCCTACTTAAAGGATGCTCTCGGACGGGGGATTGAGTTTTGATAAAGAACTTAAAAGAAGAATAGGCGAAAGCCTATTCTTCTACAAATACATCTTTACCCATTCCGCAGACAGGGCATACCCAATCATCCGGAATATCCTCAAATGCTGTTCCCGGAGCAATCCCGCCGTCTGGATCTCCAACCTCCGGGTCATATACATATCCACATGGTTCACATACATATTTTTTCATCTTGACAATCCTCCATTCACTGTATGATATCATACATCCTATGACACTTGCAGATTACCCTGCGCTTGTACCATAGTATTGCTTAATCCATAACAAATTATAAAGTATTCCCTAAGAAAATGAAAGAAAATTTCTATAAATTTTTCCTGATTTTTTCTTGATCTTTTACTCCGCTTCCCAGCGTCCCGACGCACCGCAAGGAAGTATAAGTCCCGTTCTGGCGACTGGTATCCCAATCTCCTGAGCATCCACATGTCCTTTCCATCTCTTTAACTCGACGGAAAGCATGTATGTCAATACAGCCGGCGCAAGCCCCGTCGTATAAGAGTTCACAAGGAAAAACAAAGGATTGTCCGACAAAAGCTTTGTGCATAGTTTGATAAACGGATGGATGGAATCTTCAATCTTCCATATCTCGCCTCTGGGTCCTCTGCCGTAGGACGGCGGATCCATAATGATTCCGTCATATTGATTGCCCCTGCGGATTTCCCGCTCCACAAACTTCACGCAGTCATCCACAAGCCACCGGACAGGCCTGTCTGAAAGCCCTGACGACGCAGCATTCTCCTTCGCCCAGTTCACCATGCCCTTCGAGGCATCCACATGGGTAACACTTGCCCCCGCCGCTGCCGCTGCTAAAGTCGCTCCTCCCGTATAAGCAAACAGATTCAAGACTCTCACCGGACGGCCCGCAGTTTTTATCTTTTCAGAAAACCAGTCCCAGTTCGCCGCCTGCTCCGGAAAAAGCCCCGTATGCTTGAAACTGAATGGCTTTAGATTAAAGGTAAGCTCCTTGTAATGGATCTGCCACTGTTCCGGCAGAGAGAAAAATTCCCATTCACCGCCGCCCTTTTTGCTCCGGTGGTAATGACCGTTGGGCCGTCTCCACCCTTTGTCTGTCCTCGGCGTATCCCAGATCACCTGGGGGTCCGGACGCACCAGGATATAATCGCCCCAACGCTCCAGCTTTTCTCCGCCGCTGCAATCTATAATCTCATAGTCCTTCCAATTATCTGCAATCCACATATATAATAACTCCCCTTAACCGATGTTATTCCTCTTATTTGACAGGCTCATTATATCAGAAGGGCGTCCGCGGTGTAAAGCGTAATTCGGCTTGACAGTTAATTTTTCACCGCCAGACTGTTGAATGAACATCCATGATATGTTAAAATTTCCATACTATAATCCGGAGGTTCTACACATGAAGTTAATGATTGCATCCGACATACATGGCTCTTCCTATTACTGTCGGAAGATGATTGACGCATTTAAAAGGGAAAGCGCTGACCGCTTACTCCTCTTGGGCGACATCCTGTATCACGGTCCCAGAAATGACCTACCAAGAGACTATAATCCCAAGGAGGTCATCGCCATGCTGAACCCTTTAAAGGAGGTACTCTTCTGCGTCCGCGGAAACTGCGATACTGAGGTTGACCAAATGGTTTTAGACTTCCCGATTCTTGCTGACTACTGCCTCCTCGCGCTTGACGGTTATACCATCTTCGCCGCCCACGGACATCACCACAATCCGCAGAAGCTGCCGCCTTTAAAAAACGGGGATATCCTCTTAAACGGACACACCCATATTCCCGCAAATGAGAACATGGGCACATACACTTATATGAATCCGGGTTCCGTATCTATTCCGAAAAATGGCTCGGTCCACGGATATATGGTCTATAATAACGGTTTCCTCTGGAAAGATTTAGACGGGAACGTGCTGACGATTACCGGTCAATAATGATGCATACTGCCGCTACCAGAACTTAAACAATCTTACCATTTTCACTCCAACCTTATAATACCAGGGCAGCAATGCCTTTTCTGCGTTTTTAAGTTCGTTTCTGATCTCTATATGCTGCGGGCAACGGCTCTCACACTTCCCGCACTTTACACATGTTCCCGGCAGGTTCATCTCCTTCTGAAATGCAGTGACCTGGAGGTATTCATGCCGCCCGGAACCTTTTTCCTCGGCATACATCCGGTTGTAGCACCGGAAGGCAGCCGGGATATCGATGCCTTTCGGACATGGCATACAATACCCGCATCCGGTACATCCCACCTTCATAGTTTTTTGTATCTCGTCCCGGACAGATGCAACCAATGCAACGTCTTCCTCGGTAAATTCTCCCGTCTGCACTTCGGATGCAACTTTTATATTCTCCCGAACCATCTCAAGAGAATTCATCCCGGACAGTACGCATGTCACCTCCGGTTGATCCCAGAGCCACCGAAACGCCAGCTCCGCCGGGGTACGTTTCTTTCTGTCTTCTGCAATCCGCCGTTTTGCCCGTTCCGGCAAGAGGTCCACAAGCTTCCCTCCCCGGAGCGGCTCCATGATGATCACCGGGATTCCTTTCTCTGCTGCTGCCTTAAGTCCCCGTCTTCCTGCCTGAGTGTGCTCGTCTATGTAATTATACTGAATCTGGCAGAAATCCCAGTCGTACGCGTCTAAAATCTTAAGAAACATCTCCGTATTCCCATGAAAGGAAAAGCCGATATTGTGTATCCTTCCTTCCGCTTTCTTCTTTTCAATCCATTCCTCGATGCCGAGCCGCTTTAATTTTTCCCATGCGGCGATATCTGTCAGCATATGCATCAGGTAATAATCGATGTAATCTGTCTTCAACCGGGATAGCTGTTCGTTAAAATATCTTTCCAGCGCAGCTTCCGACTTGATCAGGTATTGGGGCAGCTTTGTAGCAAGATTGACTTTTTTGCGGCAATGATTCTTTTCAAGAATTTTGCCTAAAAGCACCTCACTGCCCGAATAGATGTAAGCAGTGTCAAGATAGTTAACACCGTTTTCTATTGCCTCCATCAATTCCTGCTCCGCCTTTTCCTCATCAAAATGACCGCCTTTTTTCGTAAAACGCATACAACCGTAGCCGAGAATGGAGATTGGCTTCCCATACCTGTCATTTCTATACTGCATATTTTTCCTCCCTGTTTTTCACATTTTTCCGCTATATACATTTCCTATTTCAAGTAATTCAGCCTCTTAAGGCTCCCCTCAGGAAATTTATATTCCGGCGTCGCAAACGCCCCTTTTGTCTCCTTCTCATAATACCACGGATCGCCGTCATGCAGCGGATTTTTAAGCAGATGGAATTCCTGGGCGGGCATGAACCCCTGCGCCAGCAGAAAGGCTTTCTGCCCTTCTTCATTTTCACAGACATCTGCCACAAGGACGACATGCCCCGGACTCCCGCCCTTTAAAAACACATCCCCGCAGGCGATGTCAGCCGGCAAAATCTCCTCCGATTCCCCCTCCATGGAGAGCGTTCCTGCATAGCTGAACACCACCCGCAGATATTTCTGAAAACTCTCATAAGAATCGTCATACCCCGCAGGTTTTTCCCATGAGACATCATTTCCATCTACTTTAATGCGGTATCCTTCCCTCCATTTGGAATACTCCGCATAAAAACCGCTGACAAAATGAAAGCCGATTTTTGATACTCCCTCAAAAAGGCGCACAGGCTGTCTTTATCAGCCTCCCTGCGGGCATACCCTTCCGGAGCTTTAATCCGGGATTCAAGAGTCATCCCATCCGAAACTATAAGACCTGCTCCCTGCGGGTCCTCTTCCTCTTTCTGTGCCTTTTGTGATTTATCCCCGGCATCTTCTGCTTTGCACCCGCTAAGTATGCACAGCAGGAAAGCAAATATAAGGATAGTCAGTTTATAAATATTCTTAAACATCCTGCCTCCAATCTTTTCCGAAACACTCCTATTCATCCTGCATCTAATTTCTTTCTATGTCCTTCACATTTTTTCTTGTTTCTTTGTAGTCCTGAACACTGCCGCCACAGTCCACATAGTTGCCAAAAACTGCATAATGAATATAAAATCGCAAACAAATCTCTCCCATCTGGAAAGATTGCTATCCCCCACAAGTCCATACCCAATTCCCACGGCGCATAAGCTGAACAGCAGCGCAAGCACACAAACGAATATCTTTTGATTTTTACGCACAATTACCCCTCCTTGATTTAGATATCCTTGACATCGGTCAGCGATTTTATCCCATGAAAATACTCTTCCGTCTCTTCCCTGGATTTGAAAATGACAATCTCCTTCTCCCCTTTATATTTCCCCAGCAGTTCGTAAATCTGCGGCAGCTCGTTCTCCGGAAACCCCATGATCCACTGCTTAAACTCCTCGTCAAACTCCGTCTCCAGCCACGGCAGATCCTCCCGCGTTTTTCCGATGCGCTCCTTAGCCCCCGCAAGGCAGATTTCCAGCGGATAGTCAAGCAGGAAAACCGTATCACACGCCTTCAAGCGCATCTCAAGGGTACGCTGGTAGTTCCCGTCGATAATCCACCTGTCCCTTTTTACAATCTCCCCAAGGCATTCGTCAAACTCTTCTTTCGGAATATTCGTCCGGTCGGGCTTATGCCACAGCATGTCCAGATAATATAACGGCAGGCCCGTCTTTTCATGCAGTTTCTTCGCAAATGTACTCTTTCCCGCGCCCGGACACCCGATAACCATTGCCCTTAACATTTGTGCTCTCCCGTGAATTTCAATATTGTCCATTGTATTTCCTCCATAGATTTCCCAGTCTCAAAGTCCATCAGCATTGGCAGAACTCCGGCTGTTCTAAAGAAATCACCCTCGCATACTTATTTTCCGAATCCTCAATAACTTTAATCCTGCCTTCCCTGATAAACTCCTCTATCCTCTTCGCATACCACCAATCCCCGACACCGAGCGGACAGCTCCCGAGGATATCGCCAATCAGCCTCGCCTCTTTCACCGGTTCCTCCGTAAGCCTTTTAAAGATGAGGAAATCATAAAAATACTCCGGCACGCCTGTTACCCTGCCATTTATGACCGCGCGCAGAGGGCTGTTATCCTGTTTAAGCTCACTCCAAAGCCAGGCATACATCCTGATTTCTTCCCTGGCAAGCGTCCTTTCCTCCGTCAGGAACCCGGCAAATTCCTCTGCCGCAACCTCTCCCCAATTGTGGCAGATACGAATCTTTTTTCCGTGAGACGCATCCCCGTCAGATGCTCCCAGAATGTATTCCGGCAGCCGCACAGCCCGCACCTCATTCTCATATTCTTTCAAAATACCGCACAGATGACAAAAGCCACACAGAGAATAGGGCGCGCCGCTGTACCACACCCTCACTGCCTGACCATCCTCGAGAAAATCCTTAAGCCTGTCAAGCTCATTACAATAGAAATCGTTCACATTCCGCAGCTCCTCGTCAATCTCCTCGTCTGCTCCCCATTGCCCCTGTGCATACAGGGAATAGATAAGCTCCCTGCGGTAATCGCCGTCCAATTCCTCCCTGATATCACCGATATCCAAAAGGAACCCGAGGCAGACGACTTCATCTGTCTTCCTGATGACGGCCTTATTCTTCGCCACTTTCATGGAACCGGCCTCACTCTCTCCAAATAAAACTTCTATCATTGCTCTTCACCCTCCAAACGGCGCATCCTTACTTCCCGCTCCTTCAGCAGCGGGTAGAAAAAATACACCGACAGCCCAGCCATAATAACGACAATCCCCGCAAGCTGCCTCGGCGCGATTGTCTCTTTTAGTATAAGGAACGCCAAAATACACGTTCCCACCGGCTCCCCGAGAATCCCCATGGAAACCATCGTCGCAGAAATATCCTTTAAAAGCAGGTTAAATACAAACTGCCCGCCAATCGTAGAGATAAACGCCAGCCCCAAAAATGAATACCAGGTCATCGCGGGATACCCGGAAAGGGGATTTTTGCTCACCAATGTATATACAAGCAAAAATGCCGCGCTGCTGAAATAGCTGAGCACCGAGTAGGTAATCACCCCCGTATTCTTCCTTGTCACCTGTCCGATCAGAAAATACAGGCTGATCACCCCGGCAGATGAAAGCGCCAAAAAATCTCCGAACAGCGCCGCGCTGCTCACTGTAAAATCTCCCCATCCGATCACCGCACTCCCGGCAATGGCAATCAGGCATCCTGCAACCGCTCCCGGCCTCACCCGCTCCTTTAAAAATAAGAAACCCCAAAGCATGGAAAACAGCGGCTGCATGGACACCAGCACCGTCGAGCTTGACACTGATGTAAAACGCAGCGATTCAAACCACATTGTATAGTGGACCGCCAAAAGAAACCCGGTTAAAATAATGTTCGTCACCTGCCTGCGGCCAAGAGCCGCAAACTCCCTCCGGTTTTTTTCACTGAAAACAAGAAACGGCAACAACGCAAGCGCGGTGAACAGCAATCGGTAAAATGCCGTCACCGGCGACGGCGCATCTGATAGTTTCACAAATATTGCCGAAGTCGACAGCGCCAAAACTCCGAAAAACAATGCAACATAATTTTTAATATCCTTCATCACTCATCCTCATTAACGCATGGTAAATCCCGTCATGGTCATTGCTCTCTGTATGTACCGGAATCCGCTCCTTCAGCTCCTCCGGCGCATTTTCCATAAGGACGCCGTATCCTACCGCCTCCAGCATCTCCGCATCATTATCGGACATCTAAGCCTGTATTCCTCCAGTATCGGATAAATGCCGGAAGGACTTCTGGCAGATATGATGACAAACGGAATCCCACGGTTTTTCAAATCCTTAATGGCCCTTTCCGTCAGCGGCGTAATCTTATGCTCTGAATTTAACAATGTGCCGTCCACATCGCTGAAAACAATTTTATACATTTTTGCACAACACATAATATTTGTCTCCCAAGTTCGGCATCCTTCGTTCGTCGCCAAATTATTTACAGATTACATTCTATCACTGACATAGACAAAAACACAAGCTGTGAACCCGAAAAATGTAATCCTTTTTATGATACAAAAGAGCGAAACATGGTATACTATAAAAAAGTTACGTCCACACAGACGAAAGGAGATTACAGCCATGTGCACGAAATCCGAATTACAGACTGTACTCAGGGATGTTAAAACTGTATCAGAGCAGTTATACGGAACAATGCTTAACAGAATTATTCTTTATGGTTCGTATGCCCGTGGTGACAATACAGATGAATCTGAGCTTGAACAAGGAGTTTTTCTTTCGATTCTGTTGCGCGACAGAAAACATTTTGAAGAAAATCTCGATTTTTTACCATTTTATCAAAATATAATAAAAGAAGGGATTACAATTTATGGAGCGCCGTATTCCGTCTATTCCCGGAGCGCCACATAACGCCAGTGGGGCATATCCACGCCGCGGTAGTGCTTTATCCATGTGTCTGACGCAGCCATGCCGTTTCTAAGGGCAACCTTCTGGGAGGCTGTATTAGTATCCCGGATAATCGAGCACACCTCTTTTGCGTCAAGCACCTCAAAGGCATACTTTTTGCATGCCCTGGCAGACTCTGCAGCATATCCCTGATGCCAGTATTTCCTTCGGAATAAATATCCGATTTCCAGCACTTCTTCATCTTTCCACGGCTGCATAGTCAGCCCGCACTGCCCGATCAGCTCCCCGGACTCTTTCAGGCAGGCTGCCCACAGCCCGTAGCCCCATTTTTCGTAACGGGAAATCTGCCTGCCAATCCACTCCCGCACTTCTGCATCGCTGAACGCGCCTTCATAGGCATACATTGTCTCCTTGTCCTTAAGCATCTTGCAGATTGCGTCAAAATCCGACTGTGACATTTCCCTCAGAAACAGCCTTTCCGTTTCAAGAATCATACGCTCACCCTTCATTCTTTCTTCATACAGACAACCGACATCTTTTTTACTCCCAGCGGCTCTGCTACGATATCACATTTTGCCATAAACAGAAAGAACAGGTTCTCCTTCCCGCAATCCGCCAATCCCTCATAGTTTCCCTGTCCTTTGCAGATTACCACGTCTGCCTTTTTGAATATTTTCTGAAACTCCGGAGATGTCCGGTGCAGGACTGTTCCCAGCGAGCCGTCGCCGTTTGGGAGCACTTTTGCAGCCTCCTGCATCCTGACCTCTGCGGCATCATCCGCCGTCACATCATTCACAATCGGTTTCCCGCGCACCCCGTAATATACGGAAAGCTTTGGATTGTACTCCTTAAGCAGCTTGATAAATTGTTTGTCCAGCACGATTTCACCGCAATTATCCCCGAGATACAAAAGAACCCGGCTGTTTTTTACCGCCTGAAACATCTGCCGGGAATGGTCGATTGCCAGTTTGCTCCCGGAAATATCCCGTATCATCTCTTTAAACATCTTCTCGTCAAACCTGTGCCTTGCCGCAAAATCAATAAGATTCCCTGCTATGGCAAGCTTTAAGCCGCACTCCAGCCACCCGCCGCTTTGAGCGATAAGATTTTGAATGGCATCCGACATGGACAGCACAAGCTGATTGTAGTAACTTTTAATTTCTTTATATGGATTATCTGTTCCGATAATGTCTTTTGCCAGCGCCCATATCTCGCCCATGATTTCCGGATTCGTCTTTGCCATATCGCAGGTTTTCAAATACTCCCGGGCGAGCTTTATAAGCTGGTTCTCCTTTTCTTTTCCCAACTGCTGAAATGCACATATTTTTTTCATCTGGCTGATGTCGCAGTCAAAACATTCCTTATGCATTTATCTATCGCCTCCTTACCTGTAGCGGGTGAAAGGACACGCAAGTCATCTTTCCTGATGTACATTACATGAGATTGCCGCTTTTTCTCGTATTTCGCTAATCAATTTATATATTGTCGTACATGGACACATTTCTGACGGCTTGTTTATCCCGTCTCTCAAATACTGCATGAAACGAGATTCTGCTATTTTAATGGCTTTTGTCTCATCACCATAACGATTCAAAATAGTATAAATTTGACTGCTGGACTTTTTATATTCCTGTCCGGTTTTCTTTTCAAAAGTATTAGCAAACTCACGACAGCATGTAACAGAGTCCTGATAGCCATGCATTCTTCCAAAGTAGGCATCGAACCAAATCTCAATGCAAGGATTTGACCAGCCAACATTAACCCCTTCCTGTTTGGCGTTTTCTATAATTTGATCAAAATGAATAACCCGGTCACGGTCAAATACAACCCAAGGTTCTCCATATTGAGGTTCCATGGCAGCTTGCTCTTTACACACAGTAACAAGTTCATCTGTTTTAGCCTTGGAAACTTTAATTACAATTCGTCCTTGTAAATCTTTAGGGAGAGAATCCCGGATACCATACATATAATTCTCTTCGGTTTCTCTTGTATCAGTTACTATAAAATAATAGCCCAAATCCGGAACCCTCGTGCGAAAATTGTCTCTCCCTTTACGTTTTCCTTTTCTATCTGCCTTTGTCATATTATCCCTCCCTGAACATATCAAAATGTCTCAATGTAGGAATCGCACCGTATTTTCCGAGCAGATAGTTTTTCTCATAGCTTTCGTCTTTGCGGATTTTTATACCATCCTCATCCACAAAATCCGCCAGGGAATAAAGTGCAGAAACGCCGCATCTATCTTTTTCAGTAAACCAAATTTCATCTCTTCGAAGAAGATTATTAGAAAGCTGCCAGGAATCATGGGTTGTAAATACTAATTGGGCATGTTTCGAGTTGATTTCCGGATTCAAAAAAGTAATTAAAAAGCTCCTGACCAACAAAGGATGCAGTCTGGCATTCAGTTCATCAACAAAAAGCACTCCGCCATTTTCCAAAGTGTCCTGCAATGCAGGGTAAAGCGCAAACATTTTCAAGGTTCCATCGGATTCCTCCTCCAATGGTATAGAAGATGTTCCGCCGTTAACCATACGATGAATTGCGTCTATTTTAACATGCCTGCGTTCTTCATCTTCGCCTTTCATAACTTCAGCCTGAAATCCAATAATAGAAGGGTCAAAAGATGAAAAATAAGCAACAACCTTATCCTGAACAAATTTATTTTCCGCAAAACCATCTGGAATGAGAGAGGAAAGGAAAACGTTTTCATAAGGATTTCCGAAATTAGTAAAATTTATATTACAAAACCAGTCTCGAATGGATTTCAATTTCGCAACCTTCAGTTTTGCACCTAAAGAAACTATAAGAGATTCTTTGTTCAAAGAAATTCGAATAAGTTCCCGGCTCTTAGCGGGAAGTCCTGACAAATCCAGTTCATCTCCGTTGCGATAAAAAATTTGTTTATACTCCCGGGCAGTCTTGGCTTTTGAATTTAACCATTCTTCAATAACACCATCTTGATTCAATGTAAATCCGTAGTTGTATGATTTATACCCGCGTTCTTCCGTATCCATAAAGTAGACTTCGAAAGAGGATTCAGCATCCCTGCTGGCACTATCAAACAAAAAAGGAGTATATTTCCATTTTTTGCTTTTCGTTTTTTTGTCATCCGGGTCACCGCCATATGAAAAAGACTCTATCACATAAGTCATCATATAACGAAAAGACTCTATCACATTTGATTTTCCACTTGCATTTGCACCAAAAATAGCCGCTGTAGGCAATATTTTTTCATATCCGGCAGAAATAACCCTGTCAGAATGTTCTGTAATTTTAGTGGCTGAAAGGTCTAAAATAGTATCATCTCTAAAAGATTTAAAATTTTTAAAACGAAATTGTATCAACATGACGCATTACCTCCTGTTTCCATTATACGCAAAATCACCAAAAAATCAACATATATTTGAGGAATTATCTCAAATATATGTTGATTTTTGCACTACATTAACCATGCGATTCATTAAATTTTGACGTCATTATACCGTAACAACTCTTGCGTCATTACATATTCGCAACGACAAGCAGTGCAAGAAATGCAACGACAATGACCGTACCAGCCGCCGCAAGTATATTTAAGATTTTGACCGTCCGTTCCCCCATGATTTTCGAACAAACGGCAAACAGTCCGATGCCGATAATCCCGCCAAAGGTATTGCCAAGCAAGTCCGTGATGTCGCTTGCGCCGATGGCAAAACAATACTGCAGCACCTCGTACATCAGGCTCACCGCAAATATAGGGAGAACTTTCATGAGGAAACCAGTTGTCCGGCAAGGTATGCCCTCAGGGCATCCCCTAACACATGCACCTTCGGTGCGGGCGGACTTCGTCCGATAAAGCATCGAAAGATACATCCCGAACGGAATGAAGACGGCAATATTCGAAACAATCTCAGATACTTCGGCTTTTCCGTTTACAATCGCAGAACCTGCAAATGGAATCAGGTTTATACTTCTGAGATTCATGCCAAGAAGGAGTTTTAAGTTGAACTCCATTTTGAACAGGATAATCCACGTCAGAACGACCAAATATATGATCAGCAATCCCGATGTTACATTTTTTGAACCTGCAGTTCTCTTTTCTTTCATCAGATCAGCTCCTTTTATTTAATGATGCTATTATAAGCTTATCTGATTATGCACTCAACGCGGTTTTCTCTTAAAATTTATTAAGAATGTCTGAATGTCTATCCTTTTAAGAAATCGCTGAATTCTTTTAATTCTTTTTTCTTCTCTTTTGAAAGATTGTTGAACTCGACACCCTCTGCCGCGCCTTCCAGCGCGTACAGGTGTACCAGGCACATCCCGGGATATCTCTCTTTCAGCTTTACGAATGCCTGTTTCGCGCCTGTCTCTATAAGCTTTTCGGCAGAATCAATACCGACGGACCTAAGCTTTCTGTCCATTTCTTTGCCGATATTCAACATTGATGTTAATTCTGACATGCTTTCCCCTTCTTTCTGATATATGACACTATTTGTTCATTCCAATAATCTCCATCATCTCTGCTGGGGTTACGATAAAATCTGTAAAGGGATAATGTTTTTGGTTCCCTGTCACAAGGTACGCATCATCATCCCTCTTTTCCATAGCCACTTCATAAAATATCAAATCGTCCATATCAATCAATATTGCCCCCGTAGGCTGAGGAAACACTTCAATACCGTATTCCCGGATTGCTCCGAGAACCACCTGTATGACCTCTTCCTGCAAACGGAATTTCTTTCTATGGAGCACTTCAGCATATTCATTTAGAATATCCTTATGATACAATGGAATAATTTTTCCTTCAAAAACTGCATCTAATACCCTTACTGTAGCTGCGCTCTCATTTTTAGAAAGCAGCGCCGAAATCAATACATTTGTATCGATTACTGCATAATATTCCATGTAAAATCACCTGTTTCTTTCTGCCCTGGCTGCTGAAATTTCAGCATTAATTTCTTCAAATGACATTTCCGGAACATCAGCCGCCTGCCTCCTCAATTCATAAAATGCGTTTTTCGCCTCTGCCCTGGTAATTTTATGCTCAGGGAGCGTCGCCTCAAAAGGCAGGCCTCTTACCATCTTACTCTTGACCATAAACATGCGGAACGCCGTCGGCAAATCCATCCCAAGTTTCTCATATATCTCTGCCACTTCCTGCTTTAACGCCTTGTCTGCCCTAAATTGAATCAAAGTCTGCTCTGCCATAACAATACCTCCTCACATATATATTGTATTTGTTTTATATGTGTTTGTAAAGATATTTTATTTCCCTTTCCTGTTCTTCCACTCCTGCCCCAGGATATCCTTCAGCACCAAAAATGCGTCCAGCTCTCCATATCCGTACTCCGCTTTCAATTCGTCAAGCATCGCCCTGAGCCTCACCCCATAATTGGGAATGTTGACCTCGCTCTGGTATCGGAGCAGGATCGGATACTTCTTTCCCCACGCTTTTGTCCAATCCACCTTTTCATCCTTCTCCACGCTCGACTTCTCAATCGCCTGCTCGATTTCTTTCATATCAATGTCAAAATCAATCAGCTCATCCAGCGACACATGGTATAGAACCGCCATCCTCTTTGATTGGCGGATATCGGGGAGCGTTTCATCCGTCTCCCATTTGGAGATGGTCTGTCTGCTGACCCCCAGCTTTTCCGCCACCTCTTCCTGGGAAAGACCGCACCTTTTCCTCGCATGAAATAAACTGTTGCCCAATCTCATTCATATCACCTCACTTGTTTTGATAGAACAAGTATACCGATAACTATTCGGGAAATCCACCAACTGCATTTTACATTTCCGCACGGTTTTCTGACCCCGCCGCCTACTCCACAAATGAATGGCTCATTATATAAAATTCCTCCTGGCTGGGCTGATGCTTTTTCTCCATCTTCTCCAAACCGTCATCGTACCTTTGCGCCTCTTTCTCGTCCACAGCCATCACCGGGCTGTCATAGTATGTCCGCGCCCGCATGTCAAGCGCGCCGGGAGTAAGCTCTTTTACCATCATTGTCGCCGGATACTTCCCCGGCTCCGTACAGATATTGTATTTGCGGCAGCTCACAAAGCCCAGCCCCACATAATTCGCCGGACTTCCAAAAATAACGATAACATCATAGCCAAGCTCCTTCGCCCGCCGGAAAGAATGCTCCATAAGCATTTTCCCGTATCCGCGCCTCTGATATTCGGGGAGGATGCTTACCGGGCCAAAGGTAAGAATCCTTTTTTCTTCACCCTGCCCGTCCACCAGCCTTGACTTCGTATACATGATATTCCCGATAACCTTTCCGTCCAGTTCCGCCACAAAATCAAGCTCCGGGATAAAATCCTCATGCCCCCGCATAATGCGGACCAGATAATGCTCCACGCACCCCGGCATATACATATTGTAAAATGCTTTTCTGGTCAGCTCCTCGACCGCACGGTAATCTTTCTCTTCCTCATTTCTGATCCGAATCATATCGGCAAACTCCTTTCCGCTATATGCTCACAGGCGATTGCGAAACTTGATTATTAACCGAGAACATTGTGCAATTTGTATATTCCAACACAGACACGCTTTTGCTCCAAGTTTACCGTAGCGGTACATAAGCTGCCAAAATACGGCAGCTAAGTACCGACGGTAAACTAAGGTCTGCTTATGGAATATACAAATTGCACAATTCGATACCGGCAAATCAGAGTTTCGCAATTGCCTGATATACTCACAAAACACTCTGTTTCTTCCGTGCCTTGACATAGCCGTACACTGCGCTGAACACATCCAGGCAGAACGTAAACTGCATAATAATATTTATGACAAGCCCTTTTTTCGACAGTTTCCCCTCCCTGCAACATGCTATGAGCCCGCTTACCCCATACATGGACGACGGGAGCAGCAGCGTGTAGTCAAACAGGATAAGAAACGGGGCCATCGGCAGGACAAAAATATTGAACAGCAGCACAAAAAAGATTATCATCGCAAACACAGGGATATTCATCACCTTTAGCAAAAGGCTCCAGAATAAAAGCTGCCTGCCCCCATAACCCATCCTGGGAAGGATAAACGCATATATCATATTGGGCAGGTAAATCAGTACGCACAGCAAAATCCATGTGAGAAAAGCAATCGTTCCTTTTGCCGCACATGCCGCGATAAAAATATATGGCGCTGCTAAAAGCAGCAGCATGGGAATCCTTTTCATTTTGAGTGTTCTCCTTTCTGTTCTGCTCTGCAGATGCTCTTCACCTATGACCAGCTCTGCAGTTCGATAATATTCCCCTCACAATCCGCCGCATAGACAAAAACGGCTTTCCTTCCATCATCATACGTTGTCCGCACCAGCTCCCCAACCTGACTGCCGCCTTTTTGAAGTAAGAGCTGCAAAGTCTTTTCTACGTCATCCACTTCAAACGCAAGATGTGCGATTCCGCATCTGTTTATGGCATTGCAGGAAGGTTCTGCCGTGTCATAGGAAAAGATTTCAAGAGTGGGATGGCTGCTCTCATAACCCGGCAAGACAAGATGCTCCCCTAACAGATGTGCGTTTGGGATTCCGGTCAGCCGGTCGAGCCATTCTCCGCGTAAATCTCTTGTCTCGCCTATGCTCTTGCAATGGAATACCTCTTTATAAAATTCAATCAGCCTTTGACAATCTTTCGCAATAATATTTGTATGTACATATCTGAACATATTTTCTCCTTTCCATCCAATCTGCCGCAATTGGGAAGTCATCTGCCCAATCTCATATATAACAGCGGATATGGGTTGCCTTGTTCATCACACTCGGTTCTTTTATAAACTTCAAATCCCATATGCTCATAGAACCCTTTTGCAAGAGGATTCTGCTCATTCACAGCCAGGTCGTTCACCGAATATTTTTCCATTCCATATTCAAGCAGCTCCCTGCCCAGTCCTTTTCCCCTCTCTTCGTTAGAAATAAAGAGCATTTCCAGATGCTGCCCTGCAATTCCCATAAAACCGACCGGTATCTGTTCTTCATTTTCCGCGACAGTCAGGCAGGGGATTTCTTTTAATGCCTGCGGCACATACTTTTTAATATTTTCAATCTCGTCCTCTGACAAAAAAAGATGCGTCGCTCTCACTGAGCTTTCCCACACCTTTAACAATTGCTCTGTCAATGACATCGGTCTGTCTCTTACCTCTCTGATTTTCACCTTTCCGTCCTCCCCAATCTCAGTCATCGGTAAACTCAAACAATTCCTCCACGCTTACATGGAACACCTTCGCGATATCCATCGCCAGCTTTAGAGACGGATTGTAGCGTCCGTTTTCCAGATGAACGATTGTCTCACGCCTTACCTTCACCAGCTCCGCAAGCTCATTCTGCTTTATCCCCGCTTTTTCCCTGTATTCCTTCACCCTTGTTCTAAGAGCCATATCAAATCCCCTTACTGTCCATCACACAAAAAATAATATACCGTATCACAGCCAATGCGAATATCATCCCCACAAGTGCATAGCCCGCCATCTTTCCGTCTAAAAATCCGACCGCACACGCAAAGGCAACCACAATCGCCGCACTTGTCATGATTTTCAATCCGATTGCATCTGTTCTGCGTAAATTCTGGATTGCCAGCTCGTCCTTTTCTTCTTTGCTGTACTTATAGATGCGGTCTGCCTGCAACAGAAAAAATACGATAGTGAATATGAAAACAATATTCTGAATCGTCGTATAGTATCCGTGCCAATCCCGTCTCGCCCACATCCAATAATAGCATCCAAGCATCAATGCATAGATAATTTTTGTTCCTACCAGTTCCCTTAAAGTCACCTTTGATTTCATATTTGATTTCATATTCCGCTCCTCCATGTGATATATTTTTAACTTTCATGTTATAAATATATCACTTTGGAGACGGAACGTCAATATAAAAAGTGAATTATTTGTAACTTTTCACCATCTCAGTTACCTTAACGTGTCATAACAGGACTTCCCAGCCGTTCCTGCAGCAATCGCCATAATTTACTTCTTTGTCTTTCCTTTATCCACGCTGATGACAAGCTCACTCTTTAAACCGTTCAGTTCAATCACATTACCCGCATCAGGCGTGTCAAATCTTTCTGTCTGTTTCCCATCCTTCTCATAGGAAATACTTGTTCCGATGCCCTTCGTAACCGCAGTAAACAGTGTACCCTCCGGGATATAAAGTTTCGAGGTTGCCGATACCTGATTGACTGCCAGTTCGCCGTCTAAGGAACGGCAGACCACCTCCATATCGAGATTGCAGTTTATCTCAACCATGCCGGAAACGTCCTCAAGGACGATGCTCGGCGTCTTTATGTCAAGCTCTATACTGTCACATTTCAGCGAACGCAGCTCTACTGCCCCCGCATTGACCGCACACTCGATTTTTCCGATATACCGCAGCGGGATTTGGACAAAAATGCTTACCGTTTCTTTTGCCGTTGCCTCAGACACGCCGTTCCTTCGGTTCACATCCACATCAATCCTTTTCCGGGTATCGTCAATCCTGACCTTAAAATCTTTCTGGAGCGTGGAAAACGTGTTGGATGCAAGGCGGACACGGATTTTTTCGCCCTCATAACCGGACAGTACAAACTGCTTTGCCCCTCCAAACTTCATATCAAAGCGTTTCTGCGCGTCAATGTCATATTCCATAACACTCTCAAATAGATACTCTTCTGTTCTTTTCATTCCTTTTTCGTCTGAGAGCAGCCTGTCGATGGAAATGTCAAACAGAGCGGAGATTGCCATAATATTCTCAATATCGGGGATACCCGTATCTGTCTCCCATTTAGTAACCGCCTGCCTTGACACGCCAAGTTTTTCCGCCAGCTGCTCCTGCGACATATCCGCCTGCCTGCGGATGGATTTAAGCTTTTCTGCAAATGTCATTTTTTTGCCTCCTTGTTTTGATATGCCAAGTATAGACAGTTCTATTTTACATTACAAGCAAGCAGAGGTGGCATTTCCTTTTTTTCTGCTACTTTGCGTGGCATGCCGCTGTTTTCCATATTAACTTTTCCTGAAACCCAGGCCTCCGCCAGCCCAGGCAATTCCTCCCGGATTTACAGAACCATCACCAATGTTCCCGCGCCAATCAGGACACATCCAATAAATGCCTTTACCGTCACCTTCTCATGCAGGAATACAAATGCCAAAACCAGCGTAATCACAACACTCAGCTTATCAACCGGAACGACCTTCGTCGCCTCACCGGTCTGCAGCGCTTTATAATAACACAGCCATGACGCGCCCGTCGCCAGCCCGGACAGAATCAAAAACCACCAGCTTTTCCTGCTGATTTCCGTGATGCCGCTCTGTGTGTCCGTGAGGAAAACCATCCCCCATGCCATCACCACGACCACAACCGTCCGAATCGCCGTCGCAAGATTCGAATTGACCCCCTCTATGCCAATCTTTGCCAGTATGGAAGTAAGCGCCGCAAAGATTGCCGACAGCAACGCAAATATAAACCACATAAATGAATATTACCTCCTCAAATCACTTCACCTTTTTAGCAAAGCATCAATTTCATCAAAATCTTCATCTGGCTCATTTTGCTTATCCTTTGTATAATCGCCATGCCCCAAATCAAATTGCTGCATAAACCGTACCATTCCTACAGGCCCCAAAACTTCGCTTTCCAAATGAATTCTTTCCTGGGTCTGATCATCAAATGGTCTGTTATAACAGCAATTATCCAGATAGATTTTCATTTCCTTTATTTCCCCACTTTCATTTTACCGTTTTAGCTCCGTATGCACGGCACCCCTCACATCTACAATATTTTTTCCATCCCAATCTTCTGGACTTTAAGCCCCAGCTTTTCATAAAATTTCATCGCATTGACATTATCCGCCCATACATTAAGCGTCACATTATAGCAGCCTTTCTGCGCCGCATATTCTAATACATACTCGTACAGCAGACTGCCAATGTGCTCATTGCGCGCCGTTTCGTCAACACACAGGTCGTCAATATAGAGTGTTTTTATATCCGTCAGAGAATTATTGTTCATATGCTGTTGATGCACACAGAAAATATAGCCTAAAATGTTCCCTGCTTTTTCCGCAACAAAAATGGGCCTGTCGTTGTCTGCAAGAATCATCTTCAATTCTTCATCATCATACTTTTTGCCCCCTGCCCTGAATAAATCAGGACGCGCGTCACTGTGGACTTTTTGAACCTCATAAAGCAATTTGCTTATAGCGCTTATGTCCGGCTCCGCCGCACGGCGTATATTTATCTTCTCCATCATCTAATCTCCTCCTGTCGCTTACCTTTTCTTCCTTTTCCTGTTCATCACACTCTGTTTTTATAAAAATTCAAAAAACTTGCCATGTCCTCATTCTTGTGTATAATTATAAAGTAAAATGTTTTCTTGTGAATCTGGAAATCCATATCTGTTTGAGGACGGAATTGATATGTTAAAATAGCAATTTGTGATGATGAAAAACGATATTGTGAAAATATCAGAAAAATAATCTGTGAATATTGTACTAAGAAAAATATAGAATTTCAAGTGGATTTGCTTGTATCCGGAGATGATCTTTTATCCCTTAAAAGTTCTGTAAACCAGTTTCATACCGTTTATTTAGATGTCAATATGGACGGGCTGGACGGCATCCGGACGAATTCCGTTTTGCTTTTTGACCATAATTTCTTTTCCGAATTACAGATGGCGGCTGAAGAAAATTGTCATTGTACCATTGATAGCCGTACCGGCAGTAGAAATACTGGAATATTTTTCCGGAAGATATATGGATATCGACGATATCTTTATCAATATCTGCGGTTCGGTTTTGGGGTATGCCGTTTACAGCGTAATGTATAAGGCGGTGTGTCATTGCAGGGAACTCAAGGAAATATATCCATCCGGTTAATTTTCGACTGCTTGCAGCTTGTTCATGTGTTTGCTCTGAAGTTTGGGAAAAAAATTTTGACAGTTGCAATAAAAATTGTATAATAATATTAACAGAACCCACCACGTCTCTGATTTTCACGCGCAACCCGGTGGGGCTTTTTCATTTACGGGGTGTTTTATGTATCAATATTCAAAGCAAATTATTTCAGATTTTCCAAAGCCTCCGGACTGTTCGAAACAACCTCCTCAAGCTCCTGACATGTTTCTATATCCGGACAATCCCCGCATGTCGCCATGCCCTTTTTCAGCGCGCACTGGCGAATATGGCAAAGGCTCTCGCAGTATACCGTTTTAACTCCATCCGCACGGCAGCCCTCGCAATTGATATGTTCCGGTAAAATAGGCGCATCATTCAACTCTGCCCATAGTTTTGCGGTTCTTTCACGCAGCTCCTGGTCATCATGGAGCGTTGCAAGATATGCGTCGCATTTTTCACAATCCAGTCCGCAGTATCCAATCATTTTCCTCATCGTTTTGTACCTCCTGCCAATTTAATATTTATCTCTTTAAGTTATCAGGCCCGGCTTTAATGAAAAAACAGGCCAAGTATTTTATTTTTAGGCTTAATTGTAAATTCCATATCTTTCAATTGTTTTTTCAAAACAGAATAACAGCTTTCATCATACCCAAAGTCATCAATCACTTTAATATCAACTGCATCTTTTTTCTTCCTGGACTTCTTTTTCATGAGCCTGACCATTTCCAGGCTGTAAGTATGTATTGTTATTCCGCTAATGACTGTTTCAGCGAATACCTTGTCCACATCAATATTTTTCATAGCAACAGCCGCCAAAGCGTCTATGCCGCTGCTTTGTTTTGTGAGGAAATTTCTTTGTATCATCCTGTTTCCAGCGAGTTCATAAGGAGCAAAATTCACAGTGACACCTTCGATTACTGCATCGATTCCATAATCAGAACGCTGTTTGTTATAAGATAGATTTAATGAATCAATTACAGGCAAATCTTTTCTTCTCAGATATTCCCGTACAAAAGGCATATGTTCCTGTCTCACGATAATATCAATGTCAGAGTGTTCTCTAACAGATTCTTTTTTGCTGATAAGATAAGGCACGGTGCCGCCAACGACAATAATCTTATCTTTTAAAAGCTCGTCTTGATATAAGTTTAAGACAATACGTTTTACTTTTTGATAATTGCCTGTCATCCGTTCTTTCCTCCCCGGAAATCCATCACAATGTCTGCAGTGCAAAGCTAACTACCGAGAACAGGTTGCATAAACAATGAAAACATATACTTATATACAGATTCTTTTTCTGATATGCCACATATGCAACCGGCGCAAATACTAATATGCGAAATACATTATGAAAAGGCAGCCAGAAATGATAGAGCGAAAACAAAACAGCTATAAAAATCGGAAGAAACGAGCTTTGCCTTTTATAATGTGAAGTCAAATACCCTCTAAAAAATAATTCTTCTGTTACGGGGGCAATCAGTGCATTAAAAATGCCATAATATATGCAGGTCAAAATCAGCATTGGTCTTGAAAATGATTTCAAATATTCAAAATTTGTCCAGTCAAAACCTGCCGGTAAATTCTTAAGTATCATAGCTCTCATTTCAGCAAAAATGTGATTTTCTATAGGCGCAACAAATGCCGAAAGTAATCCTGCTATTCCAAAAAAGACAAATGCAGTTATCAGTATTTTCCATAGCGGCAATTTTTCTTGCCCGGCAAATGCGCTTTTAAGTGAATACACCCCGTTTTCCTTTTTACTTGCACATAAAATTACGCCCAGCTCCATTGGCAGCAATATAACAGTTCCCAAAATGCAAAACAGCAGTATATGAGGTATATTGCAAAAATTTCCCAATATCAAATAGCTAAGGCTTAAAGCTATTGTAGGTGTAAAAATTCGTAATATAAGTCCTTTTGTATCTATCCTGTTCATCCGAAATACCCTTCATCATCTTTCTGAATCTTAAATGATAAGCAGCCGCCCTCAACAAAACTCTACATACATTTTCAACTGGAATTTATATCTCCGTTTTCAATAAGGAATACATCTTCATGTCGATAATTTTACCCTTCTTTACCGCATTACTTCTTAATGTTCCCTCATATTGAAACCCCGCCTTTTCAAGCACTCTGCAAGATGCCGTATTGTACGCAAACGGTTCCGCATAGATACGGATAATATCGCTTTTGTCAAATACATACTTGCATATTTGTTTTACAGCATCGGTCATTATTCCCTTTCCCCAGTATTCTTCCGCAATACAGTATCCCAGCTCAGCAGTTTGCCTGTGTATGTTTTCTTGCCGAAAAGCTCCGATACTTCCAATGACTTTTTTGTCTGACACAATGGCAAAAGCAAACGTTTCATTTTCATCTGCGGAAAGCATTGCAGAAATATAATCCGTTCCATCTTTTTCGGTATATGGATAAGGCAATCCATCCCGAAGATTGTCTTGTACTTTTGTATTAGAAAGAGCCCTTGCCAAATCGCCTGCGTTTGTCAATTCCCATTTTTTAATTTTACAGTTCATTTTTTCTCCTTTCTTAACCCCTGGCTTTCCACTATTTCTAACTGGAAGTTGCTAAATAATAAAATTAACAATTCCGTATACCAAATGACACATTGTAAAAATTAAAATCGGAATAACCGCTATTATATTCTTTCTGTCAATCGCAAAGAATAAAAATGCCAAACAAGGCGGGAGCGTCAACCCTAATATTACAATCTTGTTTACCATGCCATTATAGTAGACTATCCAGCTCGCCGCATACATGAAACAGCAAACTGCCGTCATCATAATGAATGGACTTATATACAGCTTTTTGCTCTTTCTGTTTCTGAGAGCACATAAAGCGGCAATCATCAATATTTGACATACAGAACCTACCGTATCAACAGTTTCAGTGATTGATTTCGTCCTTAGTATATCGTTTGGCGCAGGGATGGCAAACCAAATACATTTGTGTAACACATTCCAAACCGGAGTTTATGCAAAAGCAACTAACATCGAAACAATAAAATTACCAGCACCATGCAGCAATATACTTGGGATAATTGAGCCATTAAATATTTTCTCATTTAGCCATCCCAATAATAATGCCCCCGTTCCGGTAAATATAAAAGTCAATGTATGATACCACAATCCCACATCAAGCCCTGCTAAAAGATAAAGAATATTGTGCATTAGCCCAAATAAAGCTGCCTGTAAGATAATTCCTTTAACAACTCCTATTTTCTTACAAAGCCTTTTACACAGAAAACCCCTGTACAAAATTTCTTCCGCTACTCCATTGGCGATAAAATTTTCAATCAAAGCCGGCAAAATGACCGCCGCACCAATTCCCGCAAATGCATTAGCAGATACAGAAGAACTATTTTCTATGTATTCTAATGTTTTTGGATCAACAAATTGTGTAAAATCGAAATTATAAAAAAAGTAGTACAAAATTGCGAAAACAAACAATACCCACCATTTACTTTTTAACTCAGGTCTGTAAAATCCTATCCACTTAAAAAATCCTTCTTCTTTTCTATGCCTGAAAAACCACCAGACAACTGGTATTAATGAAAATACAATCAAATTTACAATCATTGTTGTTATGCTTGATATAATAAGTTCCAATGCCACATCCTCCAAAGTTCCGATTTTTCTTTCCGGTTATTTTGCAAATATTTACTGCAGCGCCTTTCTCAAATCAGATACATACTGCTCCTGCTGCTTTTTCAGATATCCTTTCACAAATGGTTTCATGATTACTTTCTTTGCAGTTACCTCTTCCGTAAAATCAACTTCCGTCTGTCCGTCTCCCTGCGTGAAAACGCCTGTCCAATGCCCCCGCATGTTGCTGTTATCCATATCGAATTCCCAGCGTTTAAAAGGTTCAAAAACAGTTGTTGTAAAGGCGGTCGCATACCCATCTTTCGTATATTCAACAAACCGTTTTTCGTCGATGACCTCTACCTTGCCCAAATCACTGCGCCATTGGTATTTATCCAGCGAAGTGACCAAATTCCACACCGTTTGCACGTCACTTTTGAAAACTGCTTTTAAATTCGAAACCGCCATATTTTTTCTCCTTCACTTCTTTCTCATGTTTTTCTGCAAAATTTCTAATATTACATTCCCTTTCAAAAGCCGCCTACAAATCAACCGCAATCCTGTACTCATCCTCAATAAGAATATAGTCCGCATTATTTTTTCGGGCAAGCTCTAAGACCCGCGCATTGTCCTTAAGTACATTTTCCAGAGTACAGCCCGCATCATCCCCCCGGCTTTCAATAGCATTGGCATATTTTTTTATATCGTCAAAATGCCCTTTGATATATTTCTCGCTCATAACAAGGCAATAGTATCTTATATCGCTGAGATATTCTTCCGCAAAATCCTTTTTCCAGCCAAAGGGAATATAGCATCCCTCCACAATCAGGTTCTGTCTGTTTTCAATCGCTGTTTTAATCATTTCACGGACAATCGGCCAGAGATATTCTGTCAGATCCTCATCCCTGCTCACAGGCGTAAGTGCCGTTTTGCCGCTGCGTATCAGACCCATTTTCAAATGGTCTATTGATAAATACGGATAGTGATATTTTTCCAGCAGTTTCTGGGCAAGGAGCGTCTTTCCGGTGTGGGATGCGCCTGTTATCAGAATAATCATTTTTTCAGGTTCCCCTTTTGAATGTTGTCCTTAATAATCCTGTCCGTGATTTCAAACAGCTGCTCGGAGCCTAATTTTGTCTTTCTCTGCCTGCTATAGACCTGTTCGGCAGTGACATCATGCTCGCGCCAGTCGCCGCCGTTGTTGTTGTTATTTAACATAAGGGGCTGGAGGTTATCTATGGCATGTACAAATCTTGACTCGGCAGTCTCATACGCCTCAAACTCGTCAAACAGCGCCGTAAATTCTTCTTTCTGCTCCTCGGGGAGAATGGAAAATATGCGCTCCTTGGCAGCGTCTTCCCTGGCTTTCTGCGTTTTTAAGCCTTCCGTGTCATAGGCATAAGTATCTCCCGCATCAATTTCAACAATGTCATGAATCAGGCACATGAGCATTACCTTTGCAATGTCCACTTCCTCATTTGCGTATTCTTTCAGCAAATACGCCATGACCGCCATGTGCCAGGAATGCTCCGCGTCATTTTCATTTCTTCCGTGGGAAGACAGGTGGGTCTGCCGGAATATATTTTTCACCTTGTCAATCTCCAGGGCAAATGCCATCTGTTTTTTCATGCGCTCTTCCATATCAAAACCTCCTCCGCTTGCGATTGCCGCTTTTCGTTTCTTTCACCTGCACACCGACTTATTTTTCTCATAGGGAATCGGCTCCGGATATTCTATATGCAGCCGGGCAATCTTATCGCATATTATATCATACAAATCGTCCTCCACATAGGCGATTTTTTCCATATCTATATCGTCATACGGGATTTCCCCGTCATTCGCTTTCCGGGCATATGTGCCATATTCCTTTATCCTGCCCATAACAAACCGTATCTCTTCTTTTTCCCCGTCGGAAAATATGGGCTGTCCTGCCAATGCAGCGCTTATAAAATCACAGAAATACGCAAAATCTTCATCCCAATTGATATTCCCGTTCTCCTGCGCCTCCCAGCGGAGCCCTTCAATCTCCCTTAAAAGCTCCCCCTGCAGATTGTCTGCCTGGCCGCTCTTCGGAACATAATTTTTCCAGATATATCTGCACACATCCGTACTTTTTCTTTTCCTCAGTTTATCAAAAAATCCCATCTGACCTTCCTCTTTTCATCAAAATGCCGTCTCCTACGCTTATCTTCCCGTCAGCATTTCCGGCGCAAAAGCTGCGCCCACGCCGGCTATCACACTCAGCACTGCATAAAACAGTGCGGTTTTCCAATGCCCGTCTCGCATCAGCCCCGTTGTCTCGAGGGCAAATGAAGAAAATGTAGTAAATCCGCCGCATACTCCCGTCTTCAGCAACAAGATGAGGCGTGGGTTCAGCGGCGTTTCCGCGTTCCTTACTGCTGCCGCTGAAATACACCCTATCAAGAAACATCCGAGTATATTTACAGCAAATGTTTTTATCGGAAAAATCATCGTCTCCTTCACCGGAATCAGCCCTATCAGATATCTGAGGACTGCACCGGCAAAGCCGCCGATTCCAACACAGAGACAATTCAGCATCATATCCCCCCCCTTTGCCTTTAATCAATCGCTTTCTGGACATAGCGCAAAACAGAGACAAAAATGTCTCTGTTAAATATCACCGTATAATTCATCCGATGTACAACTGCCTCTCGATATCCCCGGAGCGACAACACCGTATCCTTACTTATTGGAAATTGAAAGGGATTCTTCTCCAAACGACTGTATATATCTTCTATCCCATCCAACAAATGCATAGCTGCCTGTTCGTTTTTTAGACGATACAGCAAATGATATACAAGATTATCGAGCAATTTATCGGCATGCTCTGTCACAACTAATTTATAAACCATACTTTGCTCTCATTTCCGCCAAAGACACCCTGGCATCTTTCACCTGTCCGTTCCCTATCTGCTGTTCCGACACCTGGATATCCCTGTATAGCGTTTGATTATGCATAGTTCTTTCATAATTCTCCATACTCATAATTACCATATCGCCATACCCATTTTTAGTAATATAAATAGGCTCATCCGTTTTATGGCACATTTCAGAAATCTCAGAAGTATTCTTCAGTTCTTTTATTGGAATAATCTGCGGCATTCTCCTGCCCCCTCTCTAATATGGGCAGATTATACCATAATTATCTCTGTTTTTCAATCGAATACCCGCATATGACTGCCGTCACTCCCCCTTACAGTACACATCAAAATTATTCTTTATCCTAATTCCGCCGCTTTCCGCTCCGCTCTCTCCTGCCTCGTCCGGAATCTCAGCCGCTTTCTTTTCTCCCGCCTTAATCCGGCTCTCGAGCTCCTCCAGTTTCTTCTCCAAAAGCTCAATACTCTCCTCAGAGCCGACGCTGTCGCCGGATGTCGTCTTCATCAGCAGCAGCGAATTCTGTACCGCCTTTTTTTCTTCCTCAAGCGTCCTCTGTCTCTTCTCGCTGTCCGCTGGCGTATTCGCCGGATTCATCTGGCTGCTCCGGCTCGCTGCCGCCTGGGGGTTCACATACTCTGTCCTCAATACATTCATCATTTTACACATCTCCTTTTCTATCTTTTCGCACCGCTTATATCGGTATAAAGATATATCGGAAAATGTGTTTCACGCAACAAGCCGTTTCACGCAGACGGGCGTTCTCCTTTCGCAAGCGGTCATTTCCCCTCACCAGACAGGCGATTTCCTTTTGCAGACGGCTCAAGGCACAGCATCATGCCCAGGCAGAACTGCCCTTCTTTTCTCTCTGCCCGCATCGTACCTCCATATTTCTCAACCGTCCGTTTTATATTTTTCAAGCCGACGCCGTAATCCTTCTCACGCAGCAGACCCCCGTCATTTCCGGCAGTGCCGCCCGCCGCCGGAGATTCCGGACAATGAATGGTATTTGTCATATTGATGAGCAAGAATTGGTGCCGCATCCCCGCCCTGACTGTAATTTCCCGTTTCTCCCGCGGTTCTTTTTCACATGCATTAAGGCAGTTGTCCAGCCCATTTGCCAGCAGAGTGCAAAGGTCTGCATCCTCGATGAAATACTTTTTAGAAAAATGGATGTCCAGGCTTACCTTTATTCCTCTCGCCTCCGCCCATATGAGCTTTTCAGAAAAAAGCACATCCGCCGCCAGATTTCCTGTACGGATTCCGGCTGCCAGGCTGTCTGAATAAGCTTTTAAATTCCTGGTATAATCCTCTGCCTGTGCATACTTTTTTTCCCGCACAAGCCCCGCCAGCACCAGGAGATGATTGTCGATGTCGTGCTGAAATGCAAGATATCTTTCATTTCGGTCTTTCGCCTCGTTCAGGCAGTCCACCGCTTGCCGATAAGAAGATTCCTGCTCCTTTCTCATATGCCCGAATCTCTTCGCCATAAAGCAAAGGCTCCCCGCCGTCACCACCGCCAAAACACCGGATACCGCAAACTGCACCGCGATGCCCATGCGCTCACTCACGCTCATTTGCACAAGACGGCTCATTAAAACATTCTGAAACCCTTCCATAAACATATACGCAGTCAGAATGACCGCCATAGGCACAACAGCCTCAAGGACTTTTACTTTCATGGCAAATACGCAAAAGCAGAAAATGACCCCTGTATGTAAAAGCAGCCTGCACATCTGCGAACTTTGCAGGTACATCACCAGGAATGTAAGCCCGCAGCTCACAAAAAGACAGGCAATCGCAGAAAGCCGTCTCCGGATTCCTGTAAGGCTCTGTAAAAACCGAATCTCAAAAAATGAAAGAAAACCATTGAGAAATATCCACCAGGCATAAAACAGCCCGGCATGAAGATTCTCCCCTCCGCCCATCCTATTATCCTGCCTTTCCGTTTATCTCTTTTTTCCGGACATCAAGCCCTTAAAAATCCTCTCTTCTTTCAGACAAGCGTATCTCTTAGAAACTCCAACAGCTTTCTCCGGAATTCCTGCTGCCTTCTCCTGGACACCATCACATTCTCCCCGCTGGTAAGAAGTGCCGCCCCCTTCTCCTGCTGGACGACATGCTCCATATTTACCAGAAAACTTCTGTGGCATCGAAAGAACCGCCCGTCAAGTTTCCCCTCCAATACATCCAAGGTCCCGGAATATTCATAACAGCCGTTTTTCGTATGGATAATAAGCTCATGGTCAAACACCTCGCAGTACAGGATATCCGAAAGCTGCACTCTCTCATATGCTCCGTTTTTCAATATCCCAAGAATCTCCCGCGACCTCTGCCCCAGCCGCTCCCTCGCCCTGTCGAGGGCAGGGAAAAGCTGTTCCTTTACGACCGGCTTTACCAGATAATGGACTGCCCCCACGTCAAAGGCATCCACCGCATACTCCCTGTAGGCAGTCACATAGATAACCTGGCTCCTTCCGCCAAGCTTTTTCGCCAGCTCCACGCCGTTTATGCCCGGAAGTTCCACATCCAGCAGGAGCACATCAAATTCCCCCGGCTCCTGCATCAATTCCTCGCCCGATGCAAATGTCCGTATGGCAGTGTTAAGCCCTCTGCTCCTAACGTAACACTGCGCCATCTCCTCTAATTTTTCCAGCATAAAGCTGTCGTCCTCGCATATGGCTAATGAATTCATTCTACACGATACGCAAAGGGCAATAATTCCTTCGCCTTAACCTTTCTCTTCTCCCCGTCTGCCATGAGGATTACTTCACACTCCGGCATATAATCAAAAAGCATCTGCCGGCAGTTTCCGCAGGGCGGGACAATCTCCTCCCCGTCCTTCCCCCGGACTGCCACAATCGCCTCAAACTCCCTCTCCCCCTGGGTTACCGCCGTTCCTATGGCAACCTGCTCGCCGCAGGCCCCGTGGAGGGAGTAGACATTTACGCCCGTATAGATTTTCCCGCTGCCGCACCGGACTGCCGCGCCGACAGTGTGATTGAAATTGACTCCGTCGTAATTAGAACGGATTGCCTCCTGCGCCTTTGCGATTAGTTCATTGTCTTTTTCTGTCAATATGGACATATCTTTTTTCTCCTTTAACTTAAAACTATTTCCCCTGTTTCAACTTCTTTAATATAGAGATAACATCTGGTTGGGTTGGAATAAATCTCACACCACGTTTCAGCATACCCATAACTTTCTTCGCCTTCCGTTCAATCTCTTTAACCACATGCTCACTTGTCAGCATCAAATGATTTCCTGCTATGGTGTATTCTCTTTCTATATATTCATCTGTTATCGGAAACATATCTTGTATCAGAAATGCACTCCGCCTGTCATCATCCAATTTTACAATATGGATAATGTCACAAGGCTTTCCTACTTTTTCTTTCTTCTCCACGATTCGCTTATATTTGTCAATCCGACTGGACAAAGGTATCATCCAGTAAATTCCTGTACTTTTATCTTCAAGGCAATAATAGTGCGGTCTGTTCTCCGACTTATTTCCTTTAAGATACGGATCTGACATATCTTCAAAAAATTTATCCTTTATAATGTAAAACCCTGTTTTCCTCATTCGCTTGTCCTCATACTGTAAAAAGTCCTTCACCTTACGGCGAAGGACTAAACTTTCAACCCAACCACTTATATACCGCATATTGGTCAGCGGTAAACTTACAACCCGACCATTTATATACCACATATCGGTCAGTGGTAAACTTTCTTTGTGTCTCTATTTTAACAAGCACCAAATGGAAAGTCAATAGGACTTTCCGATTAAATTATGTGCCAATAATGCATAATTTATGCTGATTATCTATTTTTCTCCCGCCATCTTTTCATACGCAATCCGCGGCGAGCCGTCCTCCACATAGATAATGCCGCATTTTTGAAACCCATTTTTCTCTATCAAATGCTGCATTACCTCATTGTCCGCATGGGTGTCCACCCGCAGATGACTGTTCTTGCGTTCAACAAACTTTACAATCGCATCAAAAATACCGTGTGCGTTCCCGTCTCCGGCAACACGGTGGAGCGTTCCGTACTGCGTATCGGAAAGCCATTTTCCCCCCTCAATCCTTGCATATGTCGGTTCCTCCCCGATGATAAATGCAAACGCGCCATGTATCTTACCTTCTTTTCTATCCCGCACCGTGTATAACTGTCCGGCGTCGATATCCTCCGCAAGCAAACGTTCCGGCGGGAAACTGTCTCTCCACTGGCTGGCATTTCCCGTCTCCTTCATAAACTTTCTGGCATATTCGTAAATCTGTAAAATACGCGGCAAATCCTCTTTGTCCGCAGGACGAATCTTAAAATTCCTGTCTAATAACGAAATATCCCCATACTCCGAACTCCCGTCAAGGGTCGTTCCGAATGTATCCACCCAGCACGGCACATATCCGCACCTTGCCGCCACCATCTGGGAGCCGACATTTGTGACAGATGCCGAATAAAAAGGAACAATCCCCCGCCGCAACAATTCTTCCGTAAGCCTGCTTACCAGATAAGTCGCAAGCCCGGCATTGCGATGTCCTTCCCTGACATCCACGCCGACCTCCCACACACCGTCCGGGGAGGTTTCCGCCGCGCCCGCGGCTCCGATAATTTCCCCGTCCTGTCCGCCCTCTCTCGCTATGCATACTGCTTTTGCAGATGTCGCGCCGTTTTCATCAAATGCCAGAGAATTATCAAATCCATCCAAGCCTCTCAGCGATAAGATTTCTTCCCCGAAAAGGACTTCACACCGGTAACCACTCGGCATGGTTGACCGGTTCGGAATACCATCGCCGGGAACATAATGGATAGTCTGCCCGTACACAAACGGACACTCAAATATCTCATCCCTGCTCTTGCCTTTTAAAAGCTTTTGCATTCTTTCAGAAATGCCCTCTGAGGTGCAGATAATTACGCAGTTTCTGTATGCCAGCATCTTGAGGTGCGGCTTTGAGGTATCGGGTTTGACGGTGTGTACCGTATCTTTTCCGTTTAAATCTTCAAGTGTGCAGGAAAATTCATCCGTTAACATGTTTTCTATTTTACTTTTGATTTTTGTATTCATCCATTCTCCTTTATCTGCCAATATCCGGATTGTTTCAAATCATTCCATCATTTTCCTTATCATCTCCTCATACGCCACCAATGCGACATTCCCCATCTTACCTGCCGTTTCCTCACAGCCCTTCGTAAACCCGCTTTTCGCAAACAGATACAGCCTCGTATCCCGATAATGGAATATATGGCTCCGCCTTGCCAATGTCTCTAAAACACCTGTATCCACCTTTTCATTTGTCCATTTGCACTCGCCGAACAATGCGGTGTCCTTATCCTGCTCACCCATAATATCAATCTCCGCCTGGCTGCGTAAGGAGGGGTCTGTTCCCCACCAGCGCCCCAGTTCCCTGAACTCTACGGGCGATTCCCCGTCTAACAGCAATTTCCAGAGATACTGCTTACAGATTTCCTCAAAAACTTTCCCCATATAATCTGACAGGTGCGGCTCAATCCGCTGGTAAGCCAGATTAGCCGCCCCACGGTTGATGATTGAATGATTCTCCGGCACAAACCGATACCAGAAACGGAACATATTATCACCCAGGAAATAAATTGATTTCCGGGAAGATTTTTCGCCGTAAGGCTTTTCTTTCCGAACCAGCCCAAGTGACAGCAGATTTTTCAGATAGGCAGCGCAAACACTGGTATCTTCTCCCACCTTTACAGAGATTTCCGCCATCCGCGACGCGCCGGCAGCAATCGCCGTGATAATGGCATTGTAAAGCGCGGGTTCCCGCACTTCCTGTTTCAGAAGATTTTCCGGCTCCTCAAAAAGTGACGAAGTAGGATTCAAAAATGTATTTTTAATGTTATCCTCAATGCTCAACCTGTCGTCCATCTGTAAGAGATACTGGGGCGTACCGCCCACCATTCCATAGACAACCGCCCTTTCCTCGTCCGAAAAATGCCTGAAATACCGGCATACATCTGCAAAATCAAATGGCTGCACCTTCATCTGGGATGTCCGTCTGCCATAAAGCGGCGCTTTGTAAGCCAGCACATGGTCTTCCATATAAGACATGGACGAGCCGCAGAGAATCAGCATCAGTTTCGAATCATCTTTATATTTGTCAATCAAAAGCTGCAGCGTAGAGGCAAGACTTTTCGAAGAACGCGCCACATACGGATACTCGTCAATCACCAGAACCAGACGTTCTTTTTTTGCCAGCTTAAAAACATATTCCAGTGCAGCCTGAAACGAGGCAAACGCCGTCTCCGCCTGAATGCCCGTTCCAAACTCCATAATACTTTTGCTGAAATTTTCCAAATTCTGCTTATCATTGCTCTCTACACCCATAAAGTAGATTGCCTTTTTATCGCCTATAAATTGGTTGATGAGCGCGGTCTTCCCCACACGGCGGCGGCCATAGATGACCGCAAACTCAAATTTCCCGGATGCATATAGCCTGTCAAGGGATTCCAGCTCACGTTCTCTGCCGATAAACATACTCCTACCTCCCGTTCTGTATAGCTATACTGTATCACGTTAAGTGATTTTAGTCAATTATGATTTACTAATTTATGATTTACTAATCCTAAACATTCCTCTTAATCTACAATCTTTTACTGAGTTTTTTAACACATACGATTATCACAATAGCAGTTGCAACTAGAAATTCTGCAAAAACTATCGACGGATTCCACACTTCAAAGTAAAAATGTCCTACAGCATACACAGCAATGAAAATCAGATATATAGCAGCAGCATACATCCCGCATCCAAAAACCGCCCGCATCTTCTGCTCCCGGACAAGCATCTCCTTCTGCTGTTTTTCCAGCATTTCCGCAAGCTGCTCCTGTGTCAGCCCTTTCGCCTTACGCAGTGTCAATAATTTTTCTGAAAAATCCATCATGTTTTAATCCTCCTTGTTTTGATACCGTTAAGATACCAGAAACTCCGGCTGCCTTCCATATAAGACACTGTACATCTTTGCAGCCGGCGGTGGAATCATGGCATCAATCCGCAGAATCACAGGATAACTTAAATGCGGAATCTGGAATCATATAAAAAATTCAGATTGGATATAAATTTTGTCAACCCTCTATGGGATTATTTTCAAACCCTTTATTAATTTAGGCGTAACTTTTCATTTATAAAATCTCCGCATAGTTTCTCTAAAGCTTTATAATCTAATGCAGCTTTTACATATCCTGCCGATAAGTCATTTTCTGTTTTTTGCTTATATAACAATTTTGCATTTGCAAGAATTTTACCCTGGTTTTTACGAATAAATATAATTTCATTCAGCACCAAATCTTTATATGTATCGTCTTTCTCATTTTCAATATCATAAAGATGCAGCTCTGATGGTGGAACTGGTATCATATGACTGATTCGCAGAGTTCCCTTTAATTCCCTTTGTCCCTTTGAATTTTTCACCACGATGCGTATAATCGGGATAATACTCTTTTTAATTACTTTTTTCTCACCGGCAATTTGATAGTCCGATTCTTTTGGCGAAGACATCGGTATATAATAATGGTAGTTTTCCAAACGTAACACTATACCAACATACTTTCGGGTATGAACTCTCGTTGTTTCTTTGTTTGAATATACATTCGGAAATATAGCCCGCAAATAATCGATATATTCGTCTGACACACTATACAGTTTAAATTCTTCCATTCTATCCCTTTCTAAAAAATGAGGGAGCATTACTGCTCCCTACGAGTTTAAAATCTTCCACTATCTGGCAGGAACTCTCCCGAGTTTAAAATCTTCCACTATCTGGCAGGAACTCTCCAAAGATAGTTTCCTATCTGTTTTTATTATATGCAATTATATCACAAAAATCAACAAAAATATTACAGAACCCTTGAAAATAAAGGAAACTCATAATATCCCCAACATTACATTCTAAATATTCACATAATGCATAAGAACATCCGTTGATACCGCTAAAACACCAAAAACTCCGGCACACGGTACTTTTCCCAACCCCCATCGTGCCGCCGATAAGATATAATGTTTTCATAAGCTCTTTTCTTTACACTCCCTTACCTGCAAGGATTTTCTCAAACTTCTTCTCCGACAATATTTCATGGGTCACAAACTCCCCATTATAAAACAGGGAGAACGTCGTAAACGGACACGGCGCACTCTGCGCCTCCTCCCCCGACCGGATATGTACTGCCTGAAACTCTACGCCCCGCTCCTTCGCCATATTCTCAAGCAGCGGTACATATTTCGCCGTAAAAGGGCATTGGCTTGTATAATATAATGCAAATCCTCCCGGCATACCCCCATGCTCATGCACCGTATGACAAAAGCAAGGCTTATCCCCGCCTTCCCCAAAAGGAAGATACATCAGCTCAAAATAAGGCTTTGCACTGTCGGCTGTCTCAAACCCTTTATACCGCAAATATTTCGGGTCAGCAAGAAATCCCGCTTTCTTTTTCGAGGACAGGATGACAAGACCCTTCTTTCCCTTTGCCTTGCTGTCCTCCATGCATTGTTCAAGCAAAATGTTCGAGTACCCATGCCCTTTGAACTGCCCGGACACCCACAGGCAGTCGATATACATATAGCCGTCCGCCCGAACCGGCGCCCACGCATATTCCGCAGGGATATACTCAATAAAGCATTTCCCACGGACATCCCCCTTTAAAAATACAAGCCCCTCATCAAGCCTGTCTTTCAGCCAGTTCTTTTTTGATACGACCTGGATGTCTTTATTGTTGGATATGGCGCAGCAAATGTGCTCCTTCTCAATATTTTCATGTGTCAGCCTTACAAATTCCATGATGTATTCCCTCCTTCATACATTTTGCCTTGTCGTTACATCCGCCGCATTCACCAGATATACGGAATCAGCCTGTACTTTGTCTCCTCACAATATTCCCGGTAGCCTTCCCTAATCTCCGGACAAAACTCCATGAAAACAGATATCCTTTCGATTTATTGTCATTTTTTTTGCTTTAAGGAATTACAATACCTTAATGAAAATGAGTTAAATTACATTCTCACCAAGAATTATTTTAGGCATTGTGATTAAGCAGCGGTTCCAGCGTTTGTAAAATTTCTCTATGCCAAGCTTAGATACTCTTGCATGGGCTTTCTCATCTTCCAGCACCCAATATAAAACATATGTCACCTTGCCTACATTTCTTGTGAGGCGGACAGGCAATTCCCCCTCTTTAACTGCATTAAAATCTTTTTGCCTGTGGGTACGTTTTATGTAATGTACTTCAATAACGCCGTCTTGTTTCAAGTAAAATTCAGCTACTTCTTTCATTAGCTCTTCAATTTCATCTAACTTAGTTAATTTTGCCTCATATATGCATATCTCATTAAACATAATGCTCTCCTTCATACATTTTGCCTTGTCGTTACATCCGCCGCATTTACCAGATATACGGAATCAGCCTGTACTTTGTCTCCTCACAATATTCCCGGTAGCCTTTCAGCCCGTCAGCCAGCAGTTTTTCTTCATCCAAAATCCTGAAAATGACCACGCCGACCAGCACCGGCGCGACTGCAAGCCCGGCCCATGAACCGAGCGCAAAAGGCGTTGCCAATATGATCAAAACCGCGCCGCTGTACATAGGATGGCGTACTTTTGAATACAATCCCGTTTTTATCACTTTTTGTTCCGACATGAGCTCGATGGCGCGGGAGGCAAAAGTATTTTCCCGAAACACTGCAAACACAACAGCAAATCCCGTTACGATGCAAATATCAGCCAGAGCAGAAAGACCTGCGGGAACCGCCGCCCACCCCAACCTATGGCCGGCAGAAGGAACGGCAATCAATGCTCCGAACAGAATCGCCGCGATGCTTTGCCCGGCAATCTGTTTCGGGCGGCTTTCTCTCGGAAGAATCCTCCTCTCGATGAGCGCGGGATTTACCCTCAGAAAATATGCTGTAATAATCAATGTAGGAGCGCAGAAAGAAAGCCAGAAAAGCCATCCCAAAGCAAATGACCAGTCACTGGCAGGGATAAAAATCAATCCCATCAAAATGACAAAGAAAACCAAAACAGAAGTGTACGTCAAAAAGAACAAAGTATATTTTTTCATAAGCCTGACCCCAGTACAACGAATATTAAGTAATTAGCACTTTCTGCGGATTTGGATAAGCTGCTGCAAATCCGCATACAGCCCGTCCTTATCCTCTATATCGACCATCAGCCATCTCTGAGCGTTGCCTTCCTTCGTCTGAGCATATATATTTTGCAACTCGGCGGTGCATTCCGGCAGTATCGCCTCCACATGCGCCTTCTCCTTTGCGCCCACAACAACCAGCACCGTAAAATAGCCTTCCCTTGGGTACACGGTGCATAGCGTCTTCCCCGCCTTTTTAAATTTGATGTTCCAGCCCCTTTCCAGGCTGCACGAGCTGTATTCTATTTTTTCCTTGCACTTATATGTGTCCTTGATTTCCGAACAAAACTCCATAAAAACAGGATTCCTCACATATTCGCTTATCTCCTCAAGTGCCGGGCAGACGCCCTTATCCTGTAAATCAATCATATATTCTGTCACTCCTTAATCAGGCTAATACTTTAGGATGTACTCGTTGCTGACACAGCTTATCTCCCTTCTATCGCCTTGTAGCTACAAACATCTTTTCATCTGTTATTTCCATATGTCCAATAATCCAGAATAAGCCTTCCGGTATTTATAATATTTTTTGCCTTTCCGCCGCGCATATTTTTCAGCTTTCTTAATAAAAATATTCCCCACACCCTTCTCATCCACTTTCGTCACAATATTATGGAGATAAAGTGCCGCTTGATGCCTTTTTCATCCATCTACTTCATACGCTCAGGAATCAGATTGAACATTTGGGGAATCTCTTCTTTTTTTATTTCTCTGAATATATATTTATCGTCCATCTTATTACCTGTAAATTATAGTTTTTACCAACTTTGCCATAAATGAAAAGTGTCTCTCTGTACTGCGGCTAACACATCTTATTTTCATAATCCTGCAGTTCATGAAAAATATTATCCACAAATACTGTATTATCCACGATACGATATAGCATAAAATATCTGTGATTCAAAAAATTAATGCGGCGGTATTCCAACTGACGCAGTCTTGGGTCGTCACACAATTTCAAATAAGATATTTAATAAAACTTTCTAAGTCCTCTTCTGCATCTGATGTAACCACTGCTTTATAATCTATACTTTGCCCTCATATCACGGGAAACTTCTGCCGCATCTTTATACATTCCCTGTGCTGCATGCTCACGCGCTCTTCCAAGCTTATCTATTATTTCATGTTCTGTTAACGCTGTATATGGATTTACATTTGCCCTTTTTATCTCAAACGGAAAGCCGTTTACTGCCAGGGCCTGTGTTAAAAACATACGGATTGCCGTTGTGGTGTCTGTTCCTAAATCTTTAAACAAAGCATCTGACTTTGTTTTTAAATCATCATCTACTCTCACTTGAATCGTACTTGCCATTTGCATCTTCTCCTATATCTATTTTATTATTACTATAAAAACAGCAAACAAATACTGACAAGTCAATACGTTTGTGATGACTTAGCATTGTTATTTACGCTTTTTTATTAACATGATGACATGTATGAAATGCGCTCAACTTTTATTTGCCTGTTCTGACTCCAAGCTGCGGATATCATAATCTTTTTTTAACAATGTAAAAATTATTTTCCCGTTAAATAATGATATAAAAGTCATAAAGATATCCGCCATCGGTATAAACAGGAACGCAGGAACCATAACCCGCGTATAACGGTTTTTGGTCTGGCGAAGGCTCCGTACACTTGCAGACAGCCTCATCACACAATAAAACACACCGCAGTTAAAAAACAGGTATATCCCGATGTTTTCTGCGAGAGGCAGCCAGGAAGAAAATGTGATTTCTATCCCCAGTACATATTTTATAAGATTGACTGTGATCAGCACAGCAAAAGCGACAGGATAATAAATTACCAGACAATGGAACATCTCACCGCCGCCGATGCCGACACCCCCGCCCCATGTAAGGCCTGCCCGTCTGCACCAGCACTCATACATCCTCAAATGGGACTTATTATGTATACCTTCGATAAATCCGTTATTTGATATTGCATATACGGAAAAATGACAGCCATTGTCCACGCAAAATTCCTCTGCCTGCTGCAAAAACTCCAGAACATGGGAGGGTGTGCCGTCCACGTACAAAGGTGCTGCCACTATAAGGGCATCGATCTCTTTCAGCCGCTGCATTATTTCAGGGTATTCGCTTTTTGTACGCAGCGAGGCATGCCATACCTTGCAGCCCGTTAGCAGCAAACCTGCCATTCTGCCAAGAAATTTTGAAGTGCTGCTCTTCTTTTTGGGACTTCCGTTCAAAATTAAAACTTTCATAGCTTGATTTCCCCCAGATCCTCAAAACATTCTGCAAAAGTTACTTTGTATGTATCAGCCCCCATGTTGACAGCATGGCTGGCCACATATTCCTCGGCGGTTTCCCGTTCAAATCCGCTGCATTCACCGTAGAAATACACAATCAAATTCCGTCTTGTTTTATAGCGGTTGATATGATATGTTTTGCCTTTGCGAAATGTTAAAAACGGCAGACATTCGGATATGCCCCTGTCCAGAAAACGTTTGACTGACGGACTGTAGCCGCCGTAACAAATCTTGCTGACAATCACAACATTTTTGCTGTTTCCAGCTAAAGCCCCGCTGTGTTGGAATACATCCGCGTACACACAATACCCTGCGTTTTTTGTCCAGCACTGAAAGCAGCCCTGACACGGCGCTGCTTTAACATTGGTATCAACGATTTTAAAATCATTCTCCAAATCCCGAAAAGGATATCCTCCCAGATCATGTATCAAAATGTTCACAGCATTCCACCCCCCGTTACACAAATGCCGATTTCTCCTTCTAACCAGATACCCGCAGACCGGCATCCGCAAAACTATATCTACATTTTCCCATTTTGTCCATCTGCCTCTGCTTTGCCTAAAAGGTACAAAAATGCTTTTATGGGAAATTATTCAAATATATTGTAACAACAGTCTCCATCAGACACAAGAGGACACCGTACAATTGAAAGAATCTGGTTTGAATCATTCAAAATAATGGAGAACCATTTTCTGTAATTCCTGGTACTCGGCTGATATATCCGCTCTGTAATCCTCCAATTCACCGTCCAGCTCCATAAAATCCACATAATACTCATAATTGGAATTTCCCCAATAAAGAATATTTTCATTACAATTATATATCACTCTATCAACATCGGAAATCGAAAAGTTTTCTGCATTTTCAAAGGAAATATCCTGGGCCTGCGTGAACACGACTTCAATAAAGCAATCTGTATCATTCATCACTTCACGGTCCGGGTTGCTTTTCGTTTCAAGCAAATGCCCTCCGCAGTTGGACATCTGAATGCTAAACATATGGTATACCTCAGACTCCGCCTCCACCGCCTGACTCTTTCCATTAAAATATATACGGACTTCCGAGATATTCTTTTCGACAGCAACGAAACCATCCGGCCGCTCTTCTTCATTGTCACCAGCAATATAAATTCCGGGAAAGCACGCCGCAAGGACAGCAGCCAGCGCCAAAAAAGTGCGAAGAGCCTTTTTTCTTTTTCCCCTGAAATCCCTCAGGCAGACATAGAGGATATAACCTGTAAGCGCTCCTGACGTATTAATCAGAAAATCATCAATTTCTGCGTATCTTCCGCCGACCATCTGAAGAAGTTCTATGCCAAGCGATGTCAGCGCACCAACACACAGAATCTTCTTCCAATCCCATCTATATGAAACAAAAACGAGCGGCAGCAAAAATCCATATGGAACAAACAGAACAAAATTCAGCAATACCGGAACAAAAGAACTTCCAACAAAAGGAACGATATTGTAATTCATTGCGCCTGTAAGGCTAAAATGCAAAGAAAAGATACCGACTATTTTTATCAGCAGTATCGCGTAAATACAAAAAAGCAGCTCCGGCACACATTTCCCTGAAATTTTCTTACGCTTTTTAGCGGCATACATCACTATAAAAAATATAGCATAGACAAAAATACCCGCTACGATTGCATGCTCTAAATAAAACAAGCCCCACATAATGTAATTCATCGCTACTTCCCCTCGGCTATTCGTAAAAGATATCGGTACGCAAATTCAATCCCGTCGCAAGTGAGCCTTTCACACATATGCGGAGAGTCATCCTCCGAAAAACCAGAAGGGCGCAGTTCCAAACATCTCAGCGAACCGAATGTCTTGTCAAAGGCGGCCGCAAAATCATAACAGGCAGACACAATCTCCTCCTCCGCCTTCCCAAGGGCATGAAGATAAATCCCAATAAACATAAGCGAGCCTTCCACGATACCGCACTGCGCCCGATACCCGCCCGCGCCGTGCAGCCCGGCTGCAGACCAGATTGTCTGCGGCTCGATAGCTGTTTCAAACAATTCACCCAGACAGACGAGCGTCGTCCTGGCACAATTGATATCATCGTTCCAGTACAGTTCATGTACCCGCTTTTCTATATATTCTCTCATTATGTAATCGCTCCTTTGTACACTGAGGGTAACTTCCGGCTGTTTACAGTTCCCGATAGTACGGGCAGATATTTTCGTAATGGCCGTCTTTCATCTTGAACCCATTCGGTATTGTCCCAAGCTGTATAAACCCTAACCGCTCATACAAATGCCTCGCATGGATGTTGCTTTCAACAACCGCATTAAATTGAATCAATCGAAAGCCAATCCTTTTCGCATGGAACATGCAGTCTTTTACTAGCTGCTCGCCAATATGCCTGCCTCTGCACTCTGCGGTTACTGCATAGCTTGCGTTGCAGATATGCCCGCACCGTCCTATATTGTTGGGGTGCAAGGTATACAGGCCCACAATCGCTCCATTTTCTTCCGCGACTCCGCAATAACTCTGCGTGCTGAAAAAATCCGCTGCGCTTGACTGTTCCAGCGGCTCTTCATATGGAAATGCAATGCCTTCCTCCACAATTTCATTCCATATATTTACCATATCTTTCAAATCGTTTTCTCTGTACTCTCTGACTAACATTTTTACACCTCCATCAATTGCCCGATACCATCAGCCAATCTTATTAAATATAACTGTTTTCTCTTTCATAGAGATTTTCCCCACCTGATAGCCGTACTCCGCAAGTTCCTTTTTATACTTTAGGAACGAATGGTCTATCGGGATTCCCACAATATCCTGTATCTCGTCAAAAGTAAGCTTAAAAGACTGGCGCCCGTCCTTTCTCACATATTCCCACAAAGCATTGTATTTACTCACGACTGCTCCTCCATATCATAGAATATTCCTTCTCCCCCGTATCCTCATCTATACCCTCGCCCTGAATCACAAAATCCTCCCTCCGGTAAAACCGTACCGCCCGCTCATTCTTCTGATATACGTTCAGGCAAAGCTGCGGCCTTATGCCTTTCACATAATCCAAAAGACACTTTCCGATGCCGCAGGAACGCATGCCGCTCTTCACAAAGATTCCAGCAATATAATCGCCATTCAGACCGACAAACCCCTGTATCTCTTCTCCTGTCTTGTAAACATACACTTCCGCCTGCCCGAGCTGCTCCCTTACGGTCTCGAAATTATCTTTCCAATACCCGGCCCGAATAAATCCATGCGCCTCCAGATTGGCGCAAAGCCAGATGTCCGCCACCTTGTCTGCATCCTCTTTCTGCTGCCTTCTGATCATCTTATACTCCCTTCTGTCACACAATGCTATACAGCCGTTGCAAATATCTATTGCCGCGTATCATTTGTCATAAATTTCCAGCGCCCCGCGGTAGATGGACACCATAGACATATCCTGTACCTTCTTCCCAACATCCTCTATGCCATACCGCAACAGAAAATAGTCCATATCATGAAGGATAAAATATGCCTGTTTTACATATGCCGCATCATGGGTTTCCTTTGCCTGGCGGATATTTTCAGCCAGATTCTCAAAATCCGATTTCAGCAGGTCATTTTTAAGAGTTCCTTCCAGCTCTTTTATCAGCTTTATCAAATCCTCCGCGTCATACTCGTTGTCCACTACGACACGCTCCCCGTATTTTTCTGCGTATTCTTCAAAAGACATGCCGGAAGACTCGTCATATTCCTTTCCGTCCGAAAATGCCCACCCGGTCTGGATCTCGCCTTTTTGCTCCAGAAGGTTCCAATACAAGTCCTCCGGGTCAGACAGTCTGTCAAAGAGATTACCGTTCACCCATTCCCTCTCCAGGCACTCATTGGCCGCTTTCACCTTATCCGTCAAATCTTTCTTCTCAGCATCCGTCATGCCCGCTAAGGCTTTCTCCCGCATGGCAAGCACTTCTTCCTTCGAGGGCGCTGTCATCTCTTCCATCTTAAAAACCGTCCGGTCAGCCAGAACCTTTTTGTAATCATCCGCGCCTGACAGCACAATCTCGGAAGAACCGTCCTGCATAAATCTCAGCGTATCTTTATCTTCAATCTCAAACAGCAGTTTTTTCTCCCCGTCTGCGGAAACAGCCGTCAAAACGCCGCCCTCAATGCTAAAGCTGCCCTCCGTATGGGCAGATGCCAACGATGACAGCATATCGTTCACAAAGACAAATGCAGAGTCAGCCCCATTAAGCTCCATCATAGATGCCACCGCAGTCGTATCATCATCCGGTATTGACAAATAAGATTTTGTTTCGTCCCCTATAAAATCTGCCGCTGCACTGCGCTCATCACTTTTTTCTTCCTGTTCTGTGGCTGTTTCGGCATTCTTCCCGTTCCCATCCTCTTTCGCACAACCCGCAGCTACCGACAGCGCCACAGCAAAACAACATGCAATTATTATTTTTCTCTTCATATTCTGCCCTCTTTCATCAAAAATGCCATCTGTACAAAATGATTGTACCATCTTAACCAGTTCTTGTCACTTTCATTTTAATGTAGAGCATTTTATCTCACAAGTCCCAATTCCGCATGAAAATATTTGAGAGTACTAAACTTGTATCTTCTGTCATACTCCCTTGGGTTCAATACCGCTTTTCCAATACAGTGCATAATATAATCTTCCAAAAATATAACCCTCATCTTTAATTATAATCATCTTGGTAAAGTCGAGCCCCGAACGGTGTTCTTTTGATCTTTTAGAATTTTTAAAATGATATGCATACTTATGCCGAATTTCCGTGCGATACGGAATACATATAAAAAAATCGTAATGCGTTTCAATTAGCAGACAGCTATACCCGCGTCTCTTTTTTCCCATCATCTCAGGATACTCTGATGCAGGGTAGCTGTCAAAAAATTTTTCTGTCAGGCGCAACACCTGATAATCATATACAGGTACATCCAATCACATTCCTCCTTTGTTTAAAACGGGAGGTGCTTTTCACCTCCCGTACACTCTTCACCCGGTCATCTTTATTTTTCCAACGAGTCAGAACCGCCACTCGTTCTCTTCGCCCGGTCATCTTTATTTTTCCAACGAGTCAGAACCGCCACTCGTTCTCTTCAGGAAATCACTGACTTCCTGTTATTTATTATATCATTCTCTCCGAAAAAATCCATCTCAAATTTCTTAAATATTTTTTACAAGCTATGAACCTAAAGCTGCTCCAGCACATTCTTGATGAACTTTTCGTCGTCTTTCAGCGTCTAGTCAAGATTCCTTTCTCTAATTATTCTAACTTTCATCCGGCTGCTGCCCGTCATGCGCTTTCCACTGACATTCCATCAGCTCCATCTCGGAAAACACCGCCTTAAATGACGATTCCTCCGGCGAGCAGGCATAGATGCCAAACCGTACCTTTCCCCTGCCGCTATGCATATGGCAGATACGCATCTGCTGAAATGCTTTTCCGTCTGACGAACATTCGATGCAGTAGTCGTCTTCTCTCCGGCTGAGCCTGTACCACATAGATTTCACCGAAGAATCTATCACTGTCGTCGCCCAGTCCGAGTACCCCTGATTGGTGACAACGCTCCCCAAATGCTGAAATTCCTCATTCTCATACTCTACAGAGCCTTTCAGCCAGTTCTCGCTGTCCAGATACATGACAACCCCGCACTGGTCAAACCGATGACAGCTCTCTTCAAATTCCGTCTTCACCACAAAGCTGAAATACTTTTCCTCCGTTTCCATCTGAAAAACCGGAGCATTATCATTCCGGAAATGGTAATAAGTCCTCTGCCACAAGTCCGTATGCGGCTTGGTGACAACCTCTATCCGCTCCCCCTTTATCTCACAGCTCTTTGGCTCCCTTGTCCATGCAAATCCTGTCAAATCCATCTTCTTCTCCTCCTGCAGCTTCATCTTTCCAATCGGGTAGGAGGCTACCCATTAATTGAGTAGCCGACCTCCCACACCACTGTAC